>NZ_JABDWI010000023.1:0-42304 GCF_019685235.1 Rhizobium sp. NLR8a | reverse complement strand
AACACAAACCAGCAATCGCCAATCCGCTTGAGTTTCTTTAGAACGAAAGACTTCGTCGCCAGCAGCGCCGCCGCCCTCGTTCAGTGAGTGGGCTTATAGAACCTTCCCCTTTTCTAAGTCAACTGCCCTTTTCGAAAAAAATCATTTTTCTTTCAAGTCATTGTTTTTTCAGGCGAAGTTTCTGTTGAGCCTGTCAGTGCGATCATTTCCCGGGTTCTGAGCCGCCTCCACCGAGCCGGAGAAGTAAACATTCGTCGACTTTTCGTGGAAAGAGCGCTCTTTCGTCTCTCGCGCCCCGACATGATCACAATCTGCTGGTCTTTACGGACACATGATTCACACAGGCAAACGCCGGTAGGCTGCCTTTCCAGTGCACGATTTGACTTCAGTGCCCAAAATATGCACATCTTTTGCCCCAGCCAGGATGGCCGAGACATGCTCCCAGAGACGTCAAATGTAAGGACGCGGACCCAACTGCCATGATGACGGAGAAAATGATGATCCGCTCGTTGGGCAACGAGCCTCCGCTTCTGGCCGACGGCAGGCGTGCGCCGGACAAGCGCGAAGTTTCCCTGCGCTGGCTCTCGGGCACGTTCCTCACCGGTATCACGTCGTCTGTTCTGATGGGCGTCGCGCTATTTGCCGCACTTGATGGCCGTCAGCAGCTGGCGATCCCTGCAGAGGCCTATGCGAGTGCTGCCGCAGAGGCCCATGTAGACACGACCGTGGTCCGCGGCGGCCGGCTGATCGCTCCTGCGATCGCCGCGAAACCTTCGGATCGGGCGATCATGGAAGTATCGACCGTCGTCCATGACGGCGAGAAGGAAGTCGTGCGCCGCCAGCCCTTCGCCCATGTGAAGATGACGCTGGCCGCCAACCATGTGACGACAGAGGACTACCCCGATTTCGATCCCCTGGCGATATTTTCCGCCGACGAACCGCAGCCCGCTCCGCAGAGCCGCACCGGCGCACTCTATGGCTCCGACGTTGAATCCGAAGTCAGCCTGAAGACCGTTCCCTTCCCGACCGCCAAGACCGGTATGAAAATGGCCTCTGGCCTGTCGCTCGAGGAGGTAGAGGAAAACGTCCGCTCCAACGGCTCCGTGCTGACCGACGGCAATACGCAGCTCGCGGCCCTCTACTACGTCGATCCACGTCGTTTCTCCAACGAGGAAACCGATGTCGATCTGACCGCGGGCCTGTCCGCCCGCGTGCTCGAGCAGAACATGACGGTCTCTGCGCCGGAATCAATCACGCCGCAGACCGAAGAATTCGCCGACGACGTCCTTCCGGTGCGCGCGGATACACCGATCGCCAAGGCGCTGACGGATTCAGGCTACCCACAGCAATATGCCGATGGCATTGCCAACTATATCTCGCAGCAACTCGGCGCCAGCGATCTCGAAAAGGGTGACGTGCTGCGCATCGGCATCATCCAGAAGGGCGAACAGGCAAAGATCATCCGGGCTAGCGTCTACCGCGGCACGCGCCATCTCGTCACCGTGGCTCTCGACGACAAGGGCAAGTATGTGCCCGGTAGCGAGCCGCCGATGCTGGATGCGATCGCCACGGCCTTCGATGACAATACCTTCGCTCCGCCGCCCGGACAGAACCTGCCGCGCGTCTATGACGGCATCTATCGTGCCGCCCTTTCCTATGGCATGACCAAGGACATGACCGCGCTGATCATCAAGCTGCTCGCAAGCAATGTCGATTTCCAGGCGCAGCTGAGACCGACCGATAAGCTGGAAGCCTTCTTCTCCGTCGCCGACAGCACCGGCCAGGCGACCGAGGATTCCGAACTGCTCTACGTCAACGCCCGTTTCGGCGATACGCAGACGCGCTTCTATCGTTTCCAGGATCCCGACGACGGTACGGTCGATTATTTCGACGAGAACGGCAAGAGCATCCGCCAGTTCCTGCTGCGCAATCCGGTTCCGAACGGCATTTTCAAATCGGGCTTCGGCATGCGCCGCCACCCGATCCTCGGTTTCGCCCGAATGCATACCGGCGTCGATTGGGCGGCACCGCGTGGCACAGCGATCATCGCCGCCGGCAACGGCACGGTCGAAAAAGCCGGCTGGGATTCCGGCGGCTACGGCAACCAGACGATCATCCGCCATGCCAACGGCTATGAATCCTCCTACAATCACCAGAGCGCCATCGCCAAAGGCGTCGTTCCCGGCGCGAAAATACGTCAGGGCCAGGTGATCGGCTGGGTCGGCACGACGGGTGAATCCACTGGCCCGCACCTGCATTACGAGCTGATCGTCAACGGCACCAAGGTAGATCCGCTGCGCATCCGCCTGCCGGGCGGCAAATCGCTGCAGGGCGAGCCGCTGGCGAAATTCGAAGACGAGCGAAAGCGTATCGATACGCTGCTGAACAACCAGACGCCGGATCAGGTGGCGAGCAAGTAATCTCAAGACGAAAATGGCGGCCAAAGCCGCCATTTTATTTCCCTGTAACCAATTTAAGCCGCTTGGCTTACCGTCTGCCGCGTTGTGAACTGCAACCGGTCCGAACCGTTCGTCACCTTGACAGTCGATCCGTCCGGCACCTGACCCGACAGGATCTGCTCGGCCAGCGGGTCCTGCACGAACTTCTGGATCACCCGCTTCAGCGGCCTTGCGCCGTAAATCGGGTCGTAACCCTTGTTCGCCAGCCAGTGCCGGGCTTCCTCGTCGAGATCGATGACGATCTTGCGTTCGGAGAGCAAGGCCACCAGCCGCTTCAACTGAATGTCGACGATCGCACCCATCTCTTCACGCTTCAAACGATGGAAGAGGATGATCTCATCGATGCGGTTCAGGAATTCCGGCCGGAAATGCCCACGCACGACGTCCATCACCTGCTCGCGAACCGTATCGCTATCGTCGCCGTCCCTGAGCTGGGTCAGATATTCGGCCCCGAGGTTCGAGGTCATGATGATCATCGTGTTGCGGAAGTCGACCGTCCGCCCCTGACCGTCCGTCAGCCGCCCATCGTCAAGCACCTGCAGCAGGATGTTGAAGACGTCGGGATGCGCCTTTTCGATCTCGTCGAACAGCACGACCTGATAGGGCCTACGACGCACGGCTTCCGTCAACGCCCCGCCTTCGTCATAGCCGACATAGCCGGGAGGTGCACCGATCAGCCGGGCGACGGAGTGTTTTTCCATATATTCCGACATGTCCATGCGCACCATCGCCGTTTCGTCATCAAAGAGGAAGCGGGCGAGCGCCTTGGTAAGCTCCGTCTTGCCGACGCCGGTCGGGCCGAGGAAGATGAACGAGCCGATCGGCCGGTTCGGATCTTGCAGGCCGGCGCGGGCGCGGCGGACGGCGCGCGACACGGCCTGAACCGCATCGCCCTGGCCGATCACCGATCTCGCCAGCTCGTCTTCCATCCGAAGCAGCTTGTCGCGTTCCCCCTCCAGCATCTTGTCGACCGGAATGCCGGTCCAGCGGGAAACGACATGGGCGATATTGTCGGGGCTGACCACCTCCTGCACCATCGCGCCGCGCTCGCCGTCCTGCTTCTCGGCTTCGACCAGCTGCTTTTCGAGATCGGGAATGACGCCGTAGGTGAGCTCGCCGGCGCGCTGGAATTCACCCTTGCGCTGGGCAATCGCCAGTTCGTTGCGGGCGTCGTCGAGCTGCTTCTTGAGATCGGCGGCAAGGCCGAGCTTCTGCTTTTCCGCCTGCCAGCGGGCCGTCAGCGCATCGGCCTCCTCTTCAAGCGCGGTGAGTTCAGTCTCCAGCCGCTTCAGCCGGTCGGCGGAAGCAACGTCGGTTTCCTTCTTCAGCGCCTCGCGCTCGATCTTCATCTGAATGATCCGGCGGTCGAGTTCATCGAGCTCTTCCGGCTTGGAATCCACCTGCATGCGCAGTCGCGCGGCGGCCTCATCCATCAGATCGATCGCCTTGTCGGGCAGGAAGCGATCCGTGATATAGCGGTTGGACAGCGTCGCGGCCGCAACCAGCGCCGCATCGGCGATGCGAACCTTGTGATGCTGCTCGTATTTTTCCTTGAGTCCGCGCAGGATCGAGATCGTATCTTCGACCGTCGGTTCGTCGACGACAACGGGCTGGAAGCGGCGGGCAAGCGCCGGATCCTTCTCGACATGTTTGCGATATTCGTCGAGCGTGGTTGCGCCGACGCAATGCAGTTCGCCACGGGCAAGGGCAGGCTTTAAAAGATTGGAGGCATCCATCGCTCCGTCCGCCTTGCCGGCGCCGACCAGCGTGTGCATCTCGTCAATGAACAGGATGATCTCGCCGTTTTCCGCCTGGACCTCATTGAGGACCGCTTTCAGCCGCTCTTCGAATTCGCCGCGGTATTTCGCGCCGGCAATCAGGGCGCCCATGTCGAGCGCCATCAGCTTCTTGTCCTTGAGCGATTCCGGCACGTCGCCATTGACAATGCGCAGCGCCAGACCTTCGACGATCGCCGTCTTGCCGACGCCCGGCTCGCCGATCAGCACCGGATTATTCTTGGTGCGGCGCGACAGGACCTGGATGGTGCGGCGGATCTCGTCGTCGCGGCCGATCACCGGATCGAGCTTGCCCTCGCGGGCTTCGCCAGTGAGGTCGCGGGCGAATTTCTTCAGTGAATCGAAGCCCTGCTCGGCACTGGCGGAATCCGCCGTCCGGCCCTTGCGGATATCGTTGATGACCTGGTTTAGGCCTTGGGCTGTCACGCCCGCATTCTTCAGCGTCGAATAGGTCGAAGCCGAGGATTCGATCGCCAGCGCCTGCAGCAGACGTTCGACCGTGACAAAACTATCGCCGGCTTTCTTGGCCACCTCCTCGGCGGTCGAAAGCACCTTGGCGAGCGGCTGCGCCAGATAGATGTTGCCGTTGCCGCCTGATATCTTCGGCAACTTGGCAAGAACCGCGTCATTGGCAAGGCGAGCAGCCTTGGCATCGCCGCCGGCACGCTCGATCAGCGAGGCCGCCATGCCCTGATCGTCATCGAGCAGAACTTTGAGCACATGTTCGGGTGAAAATTGCTGATGACCCTGCGCCAGCGCATAGGTCTGGGCCGACTGGATGAAACCGCGCACCCGCTCGGAATATTTCTCGATATTCATATTCTACCTCCATTGATCGCCCTGCCCTTACGAGGCGCAGACCGATGATTGAGATCGACCCCCTGAAAAGGCAGGCCGCGCTTGGCCCGTCTGGGATTTGGGCGAAGCAGTCGAGGAGAATATGGTACGCTGTTCCGGGAGTTTAAAGACCCCGTAAGACGAAAATCCCCGGCACGAAGGCCGGGGATTTCCAAGGAAATCCGAACAGATGGCAGAGCACCCGGCTCTCTCCGAAGGGAGCGGCCAGATCCTTATTCCGATGCGGCGTCCGCCAGAACCGGCGCCTCGGCGGAAGCCCCCTCGCCTTCGGAGGCTGCATCGCCGTCTGCGCCCCGACGCGGGCGACGGGGACGATTGCCGGGGCTGCGACGACGGGGCTGGCGTTCGCGTGACTGGCCGGCAGAGCCTTCCTCGTCCATGGCGACCTCGGCGGGAATGCCTTCGATCTCCGGCTGCGGGCCGGTTCCGTCGATGATTTCGGGCTGGGGTGCCGGGGCAGGCGCCGCAACGGGTGCCGGCGCTGGCTTTGGCTGTGCCTGCGGTTGATGCTGCCTGCTCTGCGGCGGCTGGACGACGACGACATCGTCGCCATCATTGTCGCTGGTATCGATGTCGTCGCTGTCGCGATCCGCCGCGTCGCGGTCATTGTAGTCGCTGCGATCGTCGCGCTGGAACCGCTCCTGCATCTGCGCCTGAGCGCTGGCGATGATCCGATTGTAATGTTCGGCGTGCTGAAGATAATTCTCGGCTATCACACGGTCGCCGGAGCTCTGGGCATCACGGGCAAGCTGCGCATATTTCTCGGCGATATGCTGTGCAGTACCGCGAATCTTCACATCGGGGCCGGAGCTGTCATAGGTCCGGGTCAGCGGGTTGCCGCCCTTGCGGTTGAAATTGTTGTTATTGTTATTTCCGCCGCCGCCGCCATTGTTATTGTTGTTACCACGCCCTCGACCGCGCTTGTTTTGCTGTCCTGGCCTCATAGATCGTTCACCTGAATTCTCTGTTTGTGATGGATACATGGCACCAACCGCCATGACCGGAAAACCGGGTCAGGACCTTTGTGCCGCGAGCATACTGCGCCTTTGCGCCAACCTGCCGCTTGGTTCTCAAGTCAGTTTGACTGATTCACGCGTTGGGTCGTGTTTAACCGTTGAAACTCTCGTTTAAAAGAGCGGACCCCCGAGGCAAACCAAGTACCGAACGAATCTCGTTCATTCCTATCTGCCCAACACGTGCCCGCAACCTATATTGCTTCCCTCGGAAATCCAAGCCTTTTCTTCGCAATAGCAATAATGTCCGCCCCGGTGCCGCAATTATCGCTTTTACGCGAGCGCGAAAACGAGCGCCCTGTCGTTCTGACCATAATCCTTCACAGATTTGAGGCACCTGAAACCTTTCGCTTCGAAGAGCGCCGTCACATCGTTTCGCTGATCGTAGCCGATTTCCAGTCCGAGAACCCCGTCGGGCCTCATGAACCTTGCCGCATCCTTGGCTATGGCTTTGTAAGCGTCAAGCCCATCCGGGCCGCCATCCAGCGCTGCAACCGGATCAAATTTCGTCACTTCGGGAGCGAGATCGTGAATGACACTGGAGGCAATATAGGGCGGATTTGAGACAATCGCGTGAAATGAGCCCTGGATGTTCTCGAACCATTTCGACTGCACGGCCTGAAAACGATCCTGCAACCCGTTTCTTTCTGCATTTGACTTCGCCGTCCTAAGTGCATCAGCCGATATGTCGCTGCCGATACCTGACGCCTCGGGACATTCGCTCAAGAGCGCGAGGCATATCGCTCCACTCCCGGTTCCGATATCAAGAATATGGAGATGGCGTTGCGGCTTTGCAAGATCCTTCAGATAAGGAAGCACCGTATCGACCAGGATTTCCGTATCCGGACGCGGCTCCAAAGTTTCCGCCGACAAGCCAAGCGGCAGGCCATAAAATTCCCGCGCGCCTAGAATACGATGCACCGGCTCATGGCCGAGCCGGCGTTCCATGGCCCTCGAAATTGTCTCCGCCTGATCGGAAGAAAGCCTCTCAGTCGACCGCGTCAAAAGCTCCGTCGACGACAGTTTCAAAAGGCCAGCGACAAGCAGCCGCGCATCAGTCACCGGATCGACAATGCCCGCCTTTGTGAAACGACGGCGCGCTTCGGCAAGCATATCGGCGACCGTAGCACTCATAGTTGTTCGCCGAGCTGCGCCAGCTGGCTTGCCTGATAATCGGCCATCAGCGCGTCGACGACCTCTTCGATCTCGCCTTCCATCATCCGGTCGAGCTTGTAAAGCGTCAGATTGATGCGATGGTCCGTGACGCGCCCCTGGGGGAAATTGTAGGTACGGATGCGTTCCGATCGATCGCCGGAGCCAACTTGGCTCTTGCGATCGGCCGAGCGCTCGCTATCGGCCCGCTGCCGCTCGGCATCGTAAAGCCTGGAGCGCAAGACCTGCATCGCCTTGGCGCGGTTCTGATGCTGTGATTTTTCCGAGCTGGTGACGACGATGCCGGTCGGCAGATGGGTGATGCGCACCGCCGAATCCGTCGTATTGACGTGTTGGCCGCCTGCGCCCGAAGAGCGCATCGTATCGATGCGGATGTCTTCCGGCCGGATGTCGATATCGATCTCCTCGGCTTCCGGCAGCACCGCCACCGTCGCGGCCGAAGTATGGATGCGCCCGCCTGCTTCGGTCTCCGGTACGCGCTGCACCCGGTGCACGCCGGATTCGAACTTCAACTTGGCGAAGACCCCTCGGCCTGTGATCGTCGCGATGATTTCCTTGTAGCCGCCGGCTTCACCCTCGCTTGCCGAGAGCACCTCTACCTTCCAGCCCTTTTCCGACGCGAAACGCTCGTACATCCGGAAAAGATCACCGGCAAAAAGGGCAGCTTCCGAGCCGCCGGTGCCCGCGCGGATTTCCAGGATCGCGCTTTTTTCGTCGGCTGCGTCCTTCGGCAGAAGCAGGATCTGCATTTCCTGCTCCAGCGCCTCGATCCGCGCTTTCACTTCGGGCAATTCGAGTTCGGCAAGATCGCGCATCTCGCGATCGACCGATTTATCCTCGAGCAGCGTTTCGAGATCGGCAAGCTCGGCGCCAGCCTTCTCATAGGCGCGGATCTTCGTCACGACCGGCTGCAGCTCGGAATATTCGGATGCGAGCTTCACATAGACATCGGCGGCCGGCCCGGCCGACATGCGCGCCTCGATCTCGCCGAAACGGCGTTCAAGCTCGCGCATTTTTTCAACGGGAAGCTTCGCCACCCTGCACTCCGATTCTTCTTGTATTTCTCTAAAGGGGAATATTGTGGCTCTCGGCGAAGCGGGCAAGCACCTCGCGCATCGGCACCGTGCTGCGATGATCGTCCAGCACTTCGTCCATCACCTTTGCCAGGGCCCCGACATCAAGCCCGAGCAGCATCGCCTTCACCGGGCCGATCGAGGCCGGCGACATCGAGATCGACCGAAAGCCGATGCCGAGAAGCGCCATTGCCGAAAGCGGCTTGCCGGCAAGTTCGCCGCAAAGCGTCACCGGCGTCTTGTTCCGATCCGCCCCGCGCACGACATCGCGCAGGATCCGCAAAAACGGCTTGCCGAGTGGGTCGAAGCGATCAGACACCCGCGCATTGCCACGATCGACCGCCATGGCAAACTGGAAAAGGTCGTTGGAACCGACCGACACGAAATCGACCGCCTCCATCAGCTCGTCGAGCTGCCAGAGCAGCGCGGGCACCTCCAGCATCGCTCCGAATTGCAGCTTGCGCGGCAACCCGTGCCCGAAGCGCGACAGATGCTGTACTTCCTTCTGCAGGAGTTCGCGCACCATCTTCAGCTCGGAAACCTCGGTCACCATCGGCACCATCAGCTTCAGCTCGGTGCCGGCCGATGCCTTCAGCATGGCGCGCAGCTGGGTGCGCAACAATCCCGGCCGGTCGAGCGACAGCCGGATGGCGCGCCAGCCGAGTGCGGGATTTTCCTCCTCGTGGCCTCGGAAATAAGGCACCACCTTGTCGCCGCCGATATCGAGCGTGCGGAAGGTGACGACGCGGCCCGCCGCCTGTTTGATCACATTGCGGTAGAACTGCTCCTGCTCTTCCGCCTTCGGCATGGTCGAGGCGATCATGAACTGCAGCTCGGTGCGGAAGAGACCGATGCCCTCCGCACCCGATTCCGAGAGCTGCGGCAAGTCGACCAACAGGCCGGCATTCATCATCAGCGAAATCCGCTGGCCATCCTTGGTGACCGGCTCGATGGCGCGCAGCGCCCGGAACTGCTCCTGCCGCCGCGCCCGAAAACGCACCTTTTCCTCGTAGGAGCGCCGGTGATCGGCCATCGGCCGGAGGTGCACATGCCCTTCGTCGGCGTCGATGATCACGGCATCGCCATTCTCGGCGAGCGCGACAACACCCGCTGCCTGGCCGATGACGGGAATGCCCATGGCGCGGGCGACGATCACCACATGGCTCGTCACCGCCCCTTCTTCCAGCACCAGTCCACGGACATTGGCGCGAGGGTAATCGAGCAGCTCGGCCGCCCCCATGGCGCGCGCCAGGATGACCGCATCATTGGGGAAACCTTCGGCGGTCGTGCGCCCGGTATAACCCGTCAACTGCCTGAGCAGCCGGTTCGCCAGATCTTCGAAATCATGCATGCGTTCGCGCAGATAAGGGTCGGTCAGCCGCATCATTCGCGCCTTGGTGTCGCTCTGCACCTTTTCGACCGCCGCTTCCGCCGTCAGGCCGTTGCGGATCGCTTCCTCGAGCTTGCGCACCCAGCCCTGGTCGTGCGCGAACATGCGATAGGTTTCGAGCACCTCGCGATGCTCGCCTTCCATCGACACGTCGCGGCGAGACAGCATGTCGTCGATCGAGATCCGCAGCGACCCCATGGCCTCCGCCAGCCGGCGGATTTCCTTCTCCGCATCCTCGTTCAGCAGGTTGGTGACGACGATACGCGGCTCGTGCAAGACGACATAGCCGAGGCCGATGCCGTCATTATAGGTGTCGCCGTCAATCGTCACCGAACGCGTCAGGTCGAGTTCAAGGCCCGGTTTGGTGATCTTCTTGAGCTCGCCGGTGGCGATCATCTCGGCAAGCACCATCGCCGTCGTTTCGAGTGCTTCCACTTCCTCGTCGCGATAGTTGCGGCTCGCCTTGTTCTGGACGACGAGAACACCGAGCGAGCGCCCGGTTCTCAGGATCGGCACACCGAGGAAGGAATGGTAGATTTCTTCGCCCGTCTCCGGCAGGTAGCGGAAAGCCGGATGCGACTGCGCGTCGGAAAGGTTCAGCGGCTGCGCCGAGGCCGCGATCGTGCCGACGAGGCCCTGCCCCATCTTCAGCTGCGCCAGGTGCACCGCCTCGCGGTTGAGGCCTTCGGTCGCGTAGAGTTCGAGCACGCCGTCGGCGCGCAGCACATAGACGGAGCAGACTTCCGCCACCATGTTGCTGGCAATCTGGCGGACGATCCGGTCGAGGCGATCCTGCGGCTCCAGCGGCTCTGCCATCAACTCGCGCAGCCGCCTGAGCAGCACGCGCGGACCGCCGGAAAGGTCTCTCATGGCGTCTCAAGCTCCCGAAACAACGCACTCAGTCCCGGCAGGCTGGCCCTCGTCTCCTCAACCTGAAGGGGCAGGCCGCCCACTGGGAATCAATTCTTATCCAGACCGTAGCAGGAATGCAAAGTCCTGACAGCGAGTTCTGCATAGGGACCGTCTATCAGGATGGAAATCTTGATCTCGGAGGTGGTGATCGCCTTAATGTTGATGCCTTTTTCGGCAAGAGCGCGAAACGCGGTGGCAGCGACGCCCGCATGGCTGCGCATGCCGATGCCGATGACCGAGACTTTCACCAGCCCCGATTCGTTCTGCACGACATCGTAGCCGATCTTCTCCTTGTGGTCGCCGAGCACCTTGATCGCCTTCTCGACGTCACCTGACGGCACGGTGAAGGTCATGTCGGTCTTCGATCCGTCCTCGGAAATATTCTGGACGATCATGTCGACATTGATATGAGATTCGGCAAGCGGCCCGAAGATCGCGGCGGAGACGCCCGGCCGGTCGGCAAGACGGCGAAGCGAGATCTGAGCCTCATCCTTGGCATAGGCGATGCCGGTGACTACTTCCTGTTCCACGATTTCATCCTCGTCACAAATCAGCGTTCCGGGCGGGTTCAACAGATCGCCCATGCCCGGAGCATCGGGATCTTCGAAAGACGAGCGCACGAAGGTACGCACCTTGTGCACCATGGCAAGCTCGACCGAACGCACCTGCAGCACCTTGGCGCCGAGCGAGGCCATCTCAAGCATTTCCTCGAAGGCGATCTTCTTTAGCCTGCGCGCCTGCGGCACGATACGCGGATCGGTCGTGTAGACCCCGTCGACATCGGTATAGATATCGCAGCGATCCGCTTTGACAGCCGCGGCAATGGCGACGGCTGACGTGTCCGACCCGCCGCGCCCGAGAGTGGCGAGGCGGTTGTCAGGCCCCAATCCCTGGAAGCCGGCGATGACGGCGACCTGTCCCTCGCCCATCCGCTTGATGATGTCGGAGCCGTCGATTTCCAGAATCCGGGCCGCGCCATGCGCATTATCGGTTCGGATCGGGATCTGCCACCCCTGCCAGGAGCGCGCATTGATATCCATCGCCTGCAATGCGATCGCAAGCAGCCCAGACGTTACCTGCTCGCCGGAAGCGACCACCGCGTCGTATTCGCGCGCATCGTAAAAGGGAGAATTGGCGCCGATCACCTTCGGCATGCCCTGCACCCAGCCGACCAGCTCATTGGTCTTGCCGGACATGGCCGAGACCACCACTGCGACCTCGTGGCCGGCATCGACTTCGCGTTTCACGTGGCGGGCAACGTTCTTGATGCGATCCAGGTCAGCGACGGACGTGCCGCCGAATTTCATTACGATGCGTGCCATATGCCTCTACCACGTCTGGCGCCGGGAAGCGGAAAATCGGACCCGGCATAACGAGACCCAGGGGTGACCGGTTAGCGAGAGAGCCAGATCCCAGATTCTGGAACCGCTCCAAAAGCCAGGCCCCCAGAGGCCTCAAGTTGCGGCGTCTCTTAGCGAGTTTGGCGGGGTGAGGCAAGCGCGCGCGATAAAAGCAATTGCCGTGCGGTCCCGCGCCTGTCTGCCTCCTGATCTCCGCCCCTTGACTTATGCCCCCGATCGTCCGACTTCACATTTCACGAACGAAGGAGAGGACGATGACGGAAGGCGCCAGGAGCACGATCGACCAGGGCGAAGTGGACCGCTTCTCGGCGATGGCGACGGAATGGTGGAGCCCGACCGGCAAGTTCAAGCCGCTGCACAAATTCAACCCCGTCCGCCTCGCCTACATAAGAGACAAGGCCTGCGAGAATTTCGGCCGTGATCCGAAAAGCGCCCGCCCGCTCGAAGGCCTGCGTGCGCTCGATATCGGCTGCGGCGGCGGTCTACTGTCCGAACCGGTCGCCCGCATGGGTGCCTCCGTCGTCGGCGCCGATCCTTCCGAGAAGAATATCGGCATCGCCTCGACCCACGCGAAGGCTTCCGGGGTTTCGGTCGACTATCGCGCCATCACCGCCGAGGAACTTGCCGACGCCGGCGAGACTTTCGATATCGTCTTGAACATGGAAGTGGTCGAACACGTCGCCGACGTCGAACTCTTCATGACGACCTGCGCAAAGATGGTCCGCCCCGGCGGCCTGATCTTCGTCGCCACCATCAACCGCACGATGAAGGCAGCAGCACTTGCCATCTTCGCCGCCGAAAACATCCTGCGCTGGCTGCCGCGTGGCACCCATCAATATGAGAAGCTCGTGCGCCCGGAAGAGCTGGAAAAGCCGCTCACGGCAAGCGGCCTTGAGATTACCGACCGCACCGGCGTCTTCTTCAATCCGCTGTCCAACCAGTGGAACCTGTCCAAAGATATGGATGTGAACTATATGTTGCTGGCGAAGCGGCCCGCATAGTTCCCGCAGGCAATACGCCGTTTACATGTCAGCGGCCGCTCCCGCCAACATTCAAGAAGACCAGGTGTCCTGACTTTGTTTCAATTTACGTCCTCAGGCAGCACCGGAATGGCGGCGATCTCGATGCCCTCCTCCACAAGTGCCTGTGCCTCGTCGACCGTCGCCTGACCGATGATGCCGCGAGCATCCGCCTCGCCATAGTGGATCTTGCGGGCTTCCTCGGGGAACTTCGCGCCGACATCTTCGGAATTGGCCTTGACAGCCGCGACCGCCTCTTTCAGCTTTTCCAAGGCCTCCCGGCGCATGGCGTCCATCGCCAGCGTCTGCCTCTCATCCTTCTTGCGCGCGGTCGACACCGAAGGCGCCATCAGGAGCTTGGAAACGGCGGCAGAATGGCAGACTGGGCAGGTCAGGAACCCGCTCGCGACCTGACGGTCGAAATCGGCGCTTTCTGAAAACCAGCCTTCGAATTCATGGGCATTGTCACAGGTAAGGGAATAACGGATCAAGCGGCGACGCCTCCTGCGACTGCCCCCGCGATCTTCTCGACAGAGAATTCCCGGCCATTCCTCAAGTTCGGGATCTTGTCATGGGCGGCCTTGACCGCGCCTGGATCGATCTCGGCGACGATGACCGCCTCGCCGGTTGCGCCGCCCGAGGCCAGCACCGTCCCCCAGGGATCAATGATCATCGAGTGGCCGAAGGTCTCCCGGCCGTCCTCGTGCCGCCCATCCTCGTGCCGGCCGGCCTGCGCCGCAGCAACGACGAAAACGCCATTCTCGATCGCCCGCGCTCTCAGCAGGATTTCCCAATGCGCCTCGCCGGTCTGCTTGGTGAACACGGCAGGAACCGTCATTACCTCGGCGCCGGCAACGGCCTGAGCGCGGAAAAGTGCGGGGAAGCGGACGTCGTAGCAGATAGCAAAACCCATTTCCGCAAAGGGCAGCGACAGAACGCGGGCTTCCGAGCCGGCGGTATAGAACGCGCTTTCGCGCCAGCTCTCACCATTGTCGAGATCGACGTCGAACATATGGATCTTGTCGTAGCGATTGAGAATCCGCCCGTCAGGACCGAAGAGGAAGCCGCGATTGGCGATCTTGCCATCGGTAAGCGCGATTGCGGTGGAGCCGACATGCATGTAGATGCCGAGTTCGCTGGCAAGCTCGGAGCCCGTTTTGACGATAATATCGCGCGTCTCGTCGGCAAGCACGGCGCGTGCCGCCGCGCGGTCACGCTGCAGCATGCCGGTCATTTCCGGCGTCTGCACATAGGTGGCGCCTCGGGCCGCAGCCTCGCGCACCAGCCGCGCCATCGCTGCAGCGTTCCTCACCGGATCGACCCCGGAGCACATCTGAACGGCGGCGGCCTTGAAGCTCATCGGTTCTTCCTCAAGCCGCCAGCATCGGATCGAGCTTGCCGGCCCGGTCAAGTGCGAAGAGGTCGTCGCAGCCACCGACATGTTCGGCGCCGATGAAGATCTGCGGGAACGTCGTGCGCCCGTTCGCCTTGCCGATCATCTCCTGGCGAAGATCCGGCGAATAGGTCGCGTCGTGCTCGACATAGTCGACACCCTTATGTTCGAGAAGGGACTTGGCGCGGCTGCAATAGCCGCAGAACTGCCGTGTATAGATCGTGACGGGTACCATGATATCTCCAGACGGATGCCGGGTATTTTCTGTCATATAGGCTCGGAGAGAGCCCTTGCAAAGGTCAAAACCGTTATCTCGGCCGCACCCGCCTTCCGCAGCGTCCGGCAGGCGGCGGCGACTGTCGCGCCTGTCGTGTAGACATCATCGACAAGCACAATACGCTTGCCGAAGACGTCGTTCTCGCAGCCTTTGGCAATCGCGAAAGCACCTCTGACATTGTCCTCGCGCGCCTTGGCGCCGAGGCCGACCTGCTGACTGGTGCGCTTGACGCGGATGAGCGTTGCGGCAAGCAGCGGTTTGCCCGATAGGCTCGCCACATGGCGGGCAAGTTCGGCAGCCTGGTTGAACTTACGGGCCAGCATACGGGTGCGGTGCAACGGCACCGGGATCAGCGCATCGCAGCTTTCTACCGCGCCGTCGGAGGCACGCAGCATCCAGCCGGCCATCATCGGCGCCAGATCGGTGCGATCGCGATATTTCAATCCGTGAACGAGATCTCGGACGGCGTGGTCATGTGTCGCCGCTGACCGCAACCGGTCGAAAGGCGGCGGATTGGCGATCGCCTCGGCGCTGAGGATGCCGGCGCCGAGATCATGCGAGAAGGGAATGCCGAGCACTTCGCAATAGGGCCGCTCGATAAAGCGGATGCCGGACCAACATTTCGCACACAGTCCGCGATGGCCGCCGGTCGAAATGCCGCAGACGGAACATGCGGGCGGATAGAGAAAATCGGCAAGCGCCGAAAACGGTCGCAGGAGATGCGCCCGGAGCAAATCTGTCGGCCATTCGGAATGGATCCGTTTCATAGGGTCGAGACTAGCCTGTTCTCTTCGAAAGGAAAATCGCCTTGCCGCTGCAGCGAGCCGGGACTATGGACATCCCCATGGAAACGATCTTCGACAGAGCCCTGATCGCCGCACATCGCCATCGCGCGCTTGTTAACAACGACCTGAAAGCCGCTTTCCTGCTCGACATCGCGGCGGAGGAAATGGCGGAGAGACTTGATGTCGTCGAGCGGCGCTTCGAAACCGCCGTTGAATTGCATGGCACGACCGGTGCACCCGCCCGCGCGGCAATGGCGACGGGCAAGATCGGCACGATGATCCGCGTCGAGAGCGAGAAGGCCTATGCGGGCCCGGGCGAAACTTTTGTCGAGGCGACGCTCGAGGAGGTGCCGCTTGCGCCGCAATCGGTCAATCTCATCCTCGCGCCGCTCAACCTTCATCTGACCAACGATACGCCCGGCGTTTTCGTCCAGATTCGTCGTGCCCTGAAGCCGGACGGCCTGTTCCTGGCGGCCATTCCCGGCGCCGGCACGCTGCAGGAACTGCGCGACGTATTCTTGGCAGCGGAGGTCGAGATGACGGGCGGCGCAAGCCCGCGCGTCATCCCTTTCGCCGATGTGCGCGATATCGGCAGTCTGATGCAGCGCGCCGGCTTCACCCTTCCGGTGATCGACGCTGAGAACTATACGGTCCGATATGACTCGCTCTTCCCGCTGATGCGCGATCTCAGGGCGATGGGCATGAACAATCCGCTTGCAGCCCGCAGTCGCATGCCGCTGACGCGCGCCTTCTTCCTGCGCGCCGCCGAGATCTACGCCGAGCGCTATTCCGATCCCGACGGACGCATTCGCGCGACATTCTCGATCATCTATGTCTCCGGATGGGCTCCGCACGAGAGCCAGCAGAAACCGCTCCAGCCGGGCTCGGCCAAAGCACGTCTTGCCGACGCTCTGAAAGTGGACGAACACAAGCTCAGGCAGTGATCGTCGACAGCTTCGTCAATTGACGGTGATATTGTTGGTGACCACGTTGAAGACGTTCTGCAGGCTGCCGGTGAAGATGCCGAGACCCGAGACAAGTGCTGTGCAAATGATGGCGGCGATCAGGCCGTATTCGACCGCCGTCGCGCCTGTGTCATCTGCAAGAAATGCTTTCCAAAGACGCATTACCCAACCTTCTGCGTGAACCGCCTGCAACCATCAACTCCACGACCACCGGGCGATGACCGCCATTCCAAGCAACCGGCTTCAGCAACCGGCGCCGACGCCGTAGCCTTGGACGACGCAGACCGAGCCGGGCGTATCCTGAAGGACGCTACGACGAATCGTATAGTGCTTGCCGCTTTCGTTCTTCGGAATCGATCCGGTCGTGATTGTGTCGAAATCGACCGGTGCGCTGGCAAAGACGCTTTTCTTCGAGGAATCCGCAAGCATGGGTGTCAGAATCAGCGTCAGCGCGACCACAGCCGTGCCGAACAGAAGGGCGATATTGAGCGCCCCCGTCCTGCGCGAGGCAGACGAAGCCCGTTCCTTTTCCCGGACAGCTTTCCAGAAATCATCGTCCATGACGTCAAGCCTTTTAATACACGCACGCCAGATGCTTGATTGAGGCCGATCTTTGGCAGAAGGTGTTAAACGATCCATTAATATCCACAGCCGAAAACGCCGCGGCGCAATAATAATCAGCTAATGCTAATGCATGTTGCTTGGAAGCGTGCAGCGGTTCCAGGATGACGATATGCAATGGATAAAATCCAAAGCGCATCGCACCGATCAAATTCAACGGGACTCGCTTTAAAGAAAATCCTGCAGCATCGGGATAAGCGGCTCGTCGGCGGGCGGCATGGGGTAGTCGCGCAGCGCCTGCGCACGCACCCATTTCAAAGCCTGCCCCTCACGGCCCTCAGCAATCCCCTCATAGCGCCGGCAGATATAGAGCGGCATCAACAGGTGGAACGTCTCGTAGGAATGGCTGGCAAAGGTGAGCGGCGCCAGGCAGGCGATCTTAGTCTTGATACCAAGCTCTTCCTCGAGCTCGCGCACCAGCGTCTCCTCCGGAGTCTCGCCGGGCTCGACTTTCCCTCCGGGAAACTCCCAGAGCCCCGCCAATGACTTTCCCTCCGGACGCTGTGCCAATAGGATACGCCCGTCGGCATCGATCAGCGCACAGGCGGCGACCAGCAATATTTTTCGGCCAGCCTCGCTCATCGCGACTCTCGCTGCCAATAGCAATAATGATAGGCGTCGCGAAAACCGAGGCGCTCGTAGAGCGCGATGGCCGGGCGATTGGAAAGCCTGACCTGCAGCCAGGCCGAGCGGGCGCTGCGCATCCGCGCCCAGCGCAATGCCGAGGTCAAGATTTCAGTGCCGAGTCCCTCGCGCCGCCTGGTTTCGCAAACTGAAAGCGACATGATGCCGGCAAGATCGTTGTCCTGGACGCAGAGCACGGTCGCGAGCGGTCCCTCCACGGCGTTCTCGATCATGAACAGACCCGACGGCGGCTTGATCGCCGAAATGATTTCGGCAAGCGCCGGCTTCAGGCTCAGCGGCGCCCTGTCGACCGCCAGGTTGGCATCGACGAAACGGCCGACATCATGGGTCGGCAGATGATCGAGCGTATCCGGCAACTCGGCCCCGGCGAGATCGCAGGTCATCACCACGGTCTCGTCGAACCGTGTCCACTTCTGGGCGCTGAGAAGCTCGATCAGCACCGGCGAGGCGAGCGGCGTCTGGCGGACCACGGCGGCGCGACCATAGGCCTCGAACTTCCGGCTCGCCTTTTCCAGACGGATCTCGACATCGCGATGGTCCGAGGGGTCGAGCGGCACGATGGAATTCAGCCGGTTAGACGGGTGGCCCGCCGTCAGCCGCACCTGCCAGCTGCCGTCATATTGCACGGACGCCGCCGGCCAGGCGCGAAAGCCGACGGCCTCCAGCCTGCGGACCAACGGCAGATTCTTTGAAGATATGGATGCCTGGACCAATGGACGATCAGCTCCGATAGTCGCCATTGATTGCAACATATTCTTTGGTGAGGTCGCAGGTCCAGACGGTTGCCGACCCCGTGCCGAGGCCGATATCGACTTTAACGGGGATATCCTGCGCTTTCATCACGTTTGAGGCGGCTGCCTCGGAATAATCCGGGTCCCGCTCGCCGTTGACGGCGACCCTGATATCCCCGAACCAGATGGCGAGCCGGTCGCGATCCGCCATCTCCCCGGATTTGCCGACAGCCATGACGATACGGCCCCAATTGGCGTCTTCGCCGGCGGCCGCCGTCTTGACCAGCGGCGAATTGGCGATCGACAGTGCGATGCGCTTGGCGGCGGCATCGCTCTCGGCGCCCGTTACGGTGATTTCGAGCATCTTGGTGGCGCCTTCGCCGTCGCGCACCACCTGCAGCGACAAGTCCTTCAGCACTTCGTTGAGGGCGGCCCGGAAAGCGGCAAGGCGCGGATCGTCGGCGCGTTCGATGCGGGGCTGGCCGTCCGCAGCCGCAGCCCCCGTCGCAAACAGCATCAGCGTATCGGAGGTGGACGTGTCGCTGTCGACGGTCATGGAATTGAAGGTCGGTCCGACGCCGTCGGACAGAAGCGCCTGCAGCGCTTCGGACGCGATATCGGCATCAGTGACGACGAAGGAGAGCATGGTCGCCATGTCGGGCGCAATCATGCCGGCGCCTTTGGCAATGCCGTTGATCGTCACGGCCACGCCGCCGATCTCGGCGCTGCGGGTCGAAACCTTGGGATAGGTATCGGTCGTCATGATCGCCTTGGCGGCTTCGAACCAGAAATCGCCGGTCGCCTCGGCCTGCATCCTGTCAAGGACGCCGGCGAATTTGGTGGCATCGAGCGGCTCGCCGATGACGCCGGTCGATGCCAGATAGATCTCGTTTTCGCGGCAGCCGACGGCCGCCGCAGCCGACTTCGCCGTCAGCGCGGTCGCCTGGCGGCCTTTCATGCCGGTAAAGGCATTGGCGTTGCCTGAATTGACGACGACGGCGCGCGCAGTGCCGTGCGGCAGGTTCGCGCGGCAGAAATCGACTGGCGCGGAGGGGCATTTGGAACGGGTGAAGACGCCCGCGACCGATGCCGGTTTATCGAAGACCATCATCAGCACGTCGGTGCGGTTCTTGTACTTGATGCCGGCCGACGCCGTCGCCATGCGCACGCCGCGCAGCGAAGGCATCGGAACGAAGGATTTCGGGGCGAGCGGCGAAACGGAACCGGACATGATGAAACCTGCCAATGGGCATTCCCCGGCGACTGAACGAACCGGCTCGCCGTCCGGAAATGCGACAACAACGATAAGGAAGGGCCCGGAAGAACCGGGCCCTGATGCGAATATTACTGCTTCGGCGCCGGCTGGGCGGGCTCGCTGCCCGGCTCCGGCTGCTTGTTGGCCTCGTCGTAACCCTTGCGCAGCGTCTCGTCCGAAATTTCGATCTTGGCAGACGACTTGGCCTCATTGAGGAGGGCAAGATACTTGTCGCGCATGACGAGCTGACGAACCTGGTCCTGCACCTGGTCGAAAGGCGGCGGCGGAGCGTCACGTTTGTCCTCGACCTTGATGACATGATAGCCGAAATCGGTCTTGACGGGCGTTTTCGAATAGGCGCCCTTCTCGAGCGCGAAGGCCGCGTCCTCGAATTCCTTCACCATACGGCCGCGCGAGAAATAGCCGAGATCGCCGCCTTCCGACTTGTTCGGATCAGTGGATTTTTCCTTGGCGAGTTCGGCGAAATCCTTGCCGGCGTCGAGCTGCTTGATGATGTCCTTGGCTTCGTCCTCGGTCTTGACCAGGATGTGGCGGGCGTGGACTTCCTCCTGCTTCGGCAGGGCTGCGACTTCCTTGTCGTAACGAGCCTTGATTTCGTCAGGGGTTACGGTGTCGACGACGTGCTTCTTGAAATAGGCATTGTGAAGCTCGCGATCAGCGAGGTACTGCATGCGCTTCTTGAATTCGTCGGTCTGGTCGAGCTTCTCCGTCGTCGCGCCGGCCGCAAGCAGCTTCACATCGATGGCGGCGGACAGGGCTGCGACCTTCTTCTGGTCGTCCGGAAGCTGCGCCAGCTGCGGATCGAGGTTGGCGACGGCGAGATCGAGCTCAGACTGGTGGATCTCCAGATTGCCGACCTTGGCGACAACAGCGTCCTCTGCATGGGCCGGAGCCTGGAATGCAACAAAAGTTGCAAACGCCAGCACGGCGAATTTATTGGTGCTCAACATCAAATAACCCTTCACAGTTACATCGCCGGCTTCAGCATCGCCTGTTCCAGCTCAAAATAGCCATCAACACCGGATTGTGGCCTTTCTGTATCCGCCAAATCCGTTGACATCATTCGACCCCCCTCTTATCTGTCACGCAACCTCGCGTCCAGAACAGTTTCCGGGCGTTTCAAGGCGTGCGCCTGATTTTCGGCTGGGCCGCGGACAAGAAACGTCGCGGATGAATATTGAGAAAGGACCAGTCACATGGTCAGCTTTGGCGGTATAGCCCGCAAGTTATTTGGGTCGTCCAATGATCGCCGCGTGCGGTCCTACCAGCCGAACGTCGCCGCGATCAACTCCATCGAAGAGAAGACGAAGGCGCTGACGGACGAGCAGCTCGCGGCAAAGACCGTCGAATTCCGCGCTCTTCTCGCCGAGGGCAAGACGCTCGACGACATTCTGATTCCCGCCTTTGCCGTCGTGCGCGAGGCGTCACGCCGCGTTCTCGGCCTGCGACCTTTTGACGTACAGCTGATCGGCGGCATGATCCTGCATTCGAATGCGATCGCCGAGATGAAGACCGGCGAAGGCAAGACCCTCGTCGCCACCCTGCCGGTCTATCTGAACGCGCTTTCCGGCAAGGGCGTGCACGTTGTCACCGTCAACGATTATCTCGCCCAGCGCGATGCCGCGACCATGGGCCGTGTCTACGGCTTCCTCGGCATGACCACAGGCGTCATCGTTCATGGCCTTTCCGACGAGGAGCGCCGCGCGGCTTATGCCTGCGACATCACCTATGCCACCAACAACGAGCTCGGCTTCGATTATCTGCGCGATAACATGAAGTACGAGAAGAACCAGATGGTCCAGCGCGGCCACAATTTCGCGATCGTCGACGAAGTCGACTCAATCCTCGTCGACGAAGCGCGCACGCCGCTGATCATCTCCGGTCCGCTCGACGACCGCTCGGAACTCTACAATACGATCGACGCCTTCATTCCGCTGCTCGCGCCCAGCGATTACGAGATCGACGAGAAGCAGCGTTCCGCCAACTTCTCCGAAGAGGGCACCGAGAAGCTGGAAAACCTGCTGCGTCAGGCCGGCCTCTTGAAGGGTAACGCGCTCTACGACATCGAGAACGTCGCAATCGTCCACCACATCAACAATGCGCTGAAGGCCCACAAGCTCTTCCAGCGCGACAAGGACTATATCGTCCGCAACGACGAAGTCGTCATCATCGATGAATTCACCGGCCGCATGATGCCGGGCCGGCGTTATTCGGAAGGCCAGCACCAGGCACTCGAAGCCAAGGAAAAGGTGCAGATCCAGCCGGAAAACCAGACGTTGGCATCGATCACTTTCCAGAACTACTTCCGCATGTACGACAAGCTCGCCGGCATGACCGGCACGGCGCAGACGGAAGCGGAGGAATTCGGCAATATCTACAATCTTGACGTTATCGAAGTCCCGACCAACCTGCCGATCAAGCGTATCGATGAGGACGACGAGGTCTATCGGACCTTCGACGAGAAGTTCAAGGCGATCATCGACGAAATCCTCGATGCCCACAAGCGCGGCCAGCCGGTGCTCGTCGGTACGACCTCGATCGAGAAGTCGGAGCTGCTCGCCGAGCGCATGCGCAAGCAGGGCTTCGACAATTTCCAGGTGCTGAACGCCCGCTATCACGAGCAGGAAGCCTATATCGTCGCCCAGGCCGGCGTGCCGGGCGCCGTTACGATCGCCACCAACATGGCCGGCCGCGGCACCGACATTCAGCTCGGCGGCAACCTGGATATGCGCATCGAGCGCGAGCTCGGCGAACTCGAAGCCGGTCCGGAGCGCGACGCCAGGATCCAGGCGATCGTCGAGGAGATCAAGGAGCTCAAGCAGAAGGCGCTCGCCGCCGGCGGTCTCTACGTCATCGCCACCGAACGCCACGAGAGCCGTCGCATCGACAACCAGCTGCGCGGCCGCTCTGGCCGTCAGGGCGACCCCGGCCGCTCGAAATTCTACCTTTCGCTCCAGGACGATCTGATGCGCATCTTCGGCTCCGATCGCATGGACAGCATGCTGACCAAGCTCGGCCTCAAGGAAGGCGAGGCGATCGTCCACCCGTGGATCAACAAGGCGCTCGAGCGCGCGCAGAAGAAGGTCGAAGCCCGCAACTTCGATATCCGCAAGAATTTGCTGAAGTATGACGACGTTCTCAACGATCAGCGCAAGGTGATCTTCGAGCAGCGCCTCGAACTGATGGAATCGACCAATATTTCCGAGACCGTCTCCGACATGCGCCGCGAAGTGATAGAGGATCTGGTTGAGAAGCATATCCCCGAGCGCGCCTATGCCGAACAGTGGGATGCCGTCGGCCTGAAGGCCGGCGTTGCCAATATCCTGAACCTCGATCTGCCGATCGAGGAGTGGTTCAAGGAAGAAGGCATCGGCGAGGACGACATTCGCGAGCGCCTGACGCAAGCCGCCAATGCCGCCTTTACCGAAAAGGCCGAGCGCTTCGGCGACGACATCATGCATTATGTCGAACGCTCGATCGTCATGCAGACGCTCGATCATCTCTGGCGCGAGCACATCGTCAACCTCGACCATCTACGCTCCGTCATCGGTTTCCGCGGCTATGCCCAGCGCGATCCGCTGCAGGAATACAAGTCCGAAGCCTTCGAACTCTTCACCGGCCTCCTCAATAATCTGCGCGAGGCGGTCACCGCCCAGCTGATGCGCGTCGAGCTGGTGCAGCAGGCGCCCGCTGAGCCGGAACCGCCGCTGATGCAGGCCCATCATCTCGATCCGACGACCGGAGAGGACGATTTCGCCCCGATCTACCAGGCCTCTGAAGTCATCGTCTCACCCGAGAACCGCAATCCGGACGACCCCGCCACCTGGGGCAAGGTCGGGCGCAACGAGGCCTGCCCTTGCGGTTCCGGCAAGAAATACAAGCATTGCCACGGTGCCTTCGAGCAGGTCTGAGGCAAATCGCGAAAAGCTGGAATGCCGCCTTCGGGCGGCATTTTTCTTTTCTGCGGCAGCGCCGAGAACCCGATCTTCATAGCTTGATGGCAGCCCGATCCGGAACCGTTTCTTAACCCTGTTCTGTCAAGACTTCGGGGGCGATTTGCCTGACCTTTAGAGTTTTGCGTGTTCATCATGGCGGTCATAGAAACAGCGGAGAAACTGCTGCCCGCGGGCCTGCGCCCGATCGGCGGCCGCACGCTGCGCATGTTTGCCGCCATGCTCACCGAAGGCGGCGAAAAAGCGGCCGCCCGGCGGATGGCGCTGACGGCCTTCTCGATCCGTATCCTCAGCGCCGCGCTCGCCTTTATCTCCCAGATCGTGCTCGCACGGCTGATGGGCGAATATGAATATGGCATCTTCGTTTTCGTCTGGGTGCTGATCGTCGTCTTCGGCGATCTCTCCTGCCTTGGCTTCCACACCGCGATCGTCCGCTTTCTGCCGCAGTACAAGGCGGCGGGCGCCTTCGACGAAATCCGCGGCCTGACCGGCACGGCACGCATCTTTGCGATGCTTTCCGGCACAGTGATGCTCGCCGCCGGCATGATCGGGCTGCATTTCTTCGGCGATAGGATCGAAGCCTATTACGTCATCCCGATCTTCCTCGGCCTGCTTGCCATGCCGATGATCGCGCTTGGCGATATTCTGGAAGGCACGTCGCGGGCGAACCATTGGCCGGTGATGGCGCTGAGCCCGGTCTATATCGTCCGGCCGGTCCTCATCATCGCCTTCATGCTGATCGCGATTGCGATGGGCGCAGAGCATACGGCCGTCACGGCCATGCAGGCGGCGCTTGCCGCCACCTTCGTCACCGCGCTTGGCCAATATGGCGCGACACTCTATCGTCTTCGCCGGCACTATGACGAAGGTCCGCGCAAGATCGATTTCCTCGCCTGGCTCAGTGTAGCCTTCCCGATCTTCCTGATCGAAGGCGTGAGTTTCCTGCTCACCAATTCAGATGTCGTCGTCGTCGGCATTTTCCTTGAACCGCACGACGTCGCTATCTATTTCGCCGCCGCCAAGACCATGGCGCTGGTGCATTTCATCAATTTCTCCGTCAAGGCCGCTTCCGGCCCGCGCTTTTCCTCGATTATTGCCGAAGGCGACCACGCTCAACTGGCGGCGGCCGCCGCCGACGCCGCCCGCTGGACCTTCTGGCCGGCGTTCGGAGTCGGCCTCGTCGTGCTCGCGGCCGGCCACCTGCTGCTGTCGCTGTTCGGCGGCGCCTTCACGTCAGGTTATCTTGTCATGGCGATCCTGCTCGCCGGCATCCTTGCCAAGTCACTGGTCGGCCCGGCCGAAACGCTGCTGATGATGGCGGGCAAGCAGAACCTCTGTGTGGCTCTCTATGCCGGCGCATTGGCCGCCAATGTCAGCCTCAACCTTGCTTTGATCCCGCACTACGGCATCGAAGGCACCGCCGTCGCCACCGCCTCGGCCATGGCAGTCGAGGCTATCCTCCTGCATGTCGCCGTGCGCCGCACGCTCGGCATCGTCCTCTTCGCCTTCGCCAGCCCCTCCGCCGCAACGCCAGAAATGAGAGTTCGATAGATGGTGCGCCTACCACCCGTCACCGAAAGCACCGACAGCATCAGCAACCGCATGATCCATGAGCTCGCGGCGCTGCATTTTGAAGCGCCGCAGGCCGAGGCCCGCGCCGAGATCGGCCGGCCGGGGCGCGAGCTCTGCCTCTATCCCGGCAAGCTCGGCTACGAACTTCAGGACGAGCTCGACTTCCTTTCCAACCGAGCGATGGAACCGAACGTCTTTTTCTCCGGCCGCTTCCTTGCGCCCGCCATGCCGCGGATCGAAGACCGGCAAGTAAATTTCGCCCTGATCCGCGATTACAGCGCCGGCCGCAGCCGCATGCGCTTCCTCCTGCCGTTTTCGGTCGACAGACCGGGCTTTGCCGTCGGCCCCTCGATCATCCGCGGCTGGTCGAACAGCTTCGGTCCGCTCGGCACACCGCTCGTCGACAGCGAAGATGCGGCCGAAACCCTCGACAATTTCTTCGAAGGGCTGATCGCTCCCGATCTCAACCTGCCGAGCACACTGGTCTTGCCGGACCTGAGATTGAACGGCATTTTCGTGCGCATGCTCAAGGCCGTGGCGCTCGGCCGCAACCTTCCGCTCACCGTGACCAATCCCTATCAGCGCCCGATGCTGCAGAGTGAGGAAGAGGCGCCCGCCTATCTCGGCAAAACCATCTCCTCGTCGCACATGCGTGAGATGCGCCGCCAGTGGCGCCTGCTGGAGGAACAGGGAACGGCGGTCTATGCCGTCGCCCGCCAGCCGCGCGACGTCCACGTCCGTTTCGAGGAATTCTTGGCGATGGAGGCTGGCGGCTGGAAGGGCAAACGGCGAAGCGCTCTCGTCACCGATCGCTACCATACCGCATTCGCGCGCGAGGCCGTGTCGAACCTTGCCGCCGTCGACGCCGTGCGTATCCACACGATCGATCTCAACGGCAAAGCGATCGCTGCCATCGTGGTGTTGATGATGGGCGGCGAGGCCTATACCTGGAAGACCGCCTATGATGAGAACTATGCCCGCTATTCGCCGGGCAAGCTCTTGATGAGCGAACTCACGGAATGGCATCTCGATGACGCCAATATCGTGCGCTCCGATTCCTGTGCCGTCTCCGACCATCCGATCATGAGTCGCTTGTGGCAGGAGCGCGAGGAGATGGGAACTTTGGTCATCGGCCTGACCCAGAACGGCGACCGCGACATGCGCCAGGCCGCCGCCCAGCTCCACATGTACCGCAGCACGCGCAACATGGCGAAGATGCTGCGCGAGAAGATCATGTCGCTCACCGGCCGAGGCTAAAGCATCTCCGGGCGGCGCTCAGCCCTCAGCCGCAGCTTTCTCTCGCAGCAGCCGGCGGATGACCTTGCCGGTTGTCGTCAGCGGCAATGACTCGACGAATTCCACCTCGCGCGGATATTCGTGCATCGAAAGCCGCATCTTCACCCATTCCCTGATTTCGGCGGCCAGCGACTCGCTCGGCGAATGACCGGGTGATAGCACGATGTAGGCCTTGACGATCTCGGTGCGCACCGCATCGGGTTTGCCGACGGCCGCGGCAAGCTGCACGGCGGGATGGCCGATCAGGCAATCCTCGATCTCGGCCGGGCCGATGCGATACCCGGACGAGGTGATGACGTCGTCGTCACGGCCTTCAAAGGTGACGTAGCCGTCTTCGTCCTGCCGGCCGATGTCACCGGTAAGCAGCCAGCCGTGAAGAAATTTTCGCGCGGTCGCCGCCGCATCGTTCCAATAGCCGAGGAACATCACGGGATCGGGACTCGCGATGGCGATCTGACCGGATTCGCCCGCCGGCAGTTCGTCACCGGCCTCGCTGACGATCGCGACGCGATGGCCGGGCACCGCGCGTCCGATGGCGCCCGCCTTGGTGACGCCAAAGGCAGCACTCGACGACAGCACGAAATTGCATTCCGTCTGGCCGTAGAATTCGTTGACGGTGATGTCGAGCGTGCGCCGCGCCCAGTCATAGGTCTCGCGGCCGAGCGCTTCTCCCGCCGAGCCGATGGTGCGCAACACCAGATCATATTTCGACCGCGGATCGGAAACCGACCGCATCAGCCGCAGCGCCGTCGGCGGGATGAAGGCATTGCGCACCTTCATCTCCGCCATGATCCGATAGGCCGTGTTGGCATCGAATTTCTGCGCCGGCGACGAGACGACGGGAACGCCGAGCAGAAGGCTCGGCAGCAACGCGTTGAGAAGACCGCCGGCCCAGGCCCAGTCGGACGGGGTCCAGACCTTGTCGCCCGCCTTGGGAAACCCTTCATGGGCGAACTGCATGCCGGGAATATGCCCGGGCAGAACACGGTGGCCATGCAATGCGCCCTTGGGCGGCCCTGTCGTGCCCGAGGTGAAGATCATCAGCGCCGGATCGTCGGGTGTTGTCTTCTCTCCCTCGAAGACCGGCGCATGCGAGGCGGTCAGATCGGCAAAGGAGAGGGCGTCGCGAGCGCCGCTGACACTGATCACATGTCGCAGTTCCGGCAGGCGATCGCGGATTTGCCGGACCCGATCAAGGCCGAAATCATTGGTGATAATTGCCGCCGCGCCTGAGATTCTGAGCCGATATTCAAGCGCCTCGACGCCGAACAGCAGCGCCAGCGGCAGGGCGATCGCGCCCATCTTATAGATTGCGACGTGCGCAATCACGGTCTCGAAGGACTGGGGCACCAGCAGAGCGACGCGATCGCCACGCTTGATGCCGAGCGATGCCAGCGCATTGGCGAACATCGAAGAGGCCGCGGAAAGTTCACCATAGGTCAGCGAAAGATCGTCGCCGTCCGGGCTGAAATGCTCCAGACAGACGCGTCCCGGATCTCGCACCGCCCATTCGTCGCTGACGGCGCGGCCGATATTGAAATCCTCCGGAATCCGCCAGGAAAAATCACGGCAGAGATCGTCATAACGATCAAGGGACGGCAGTCGCATAGTCGAGTTCCGGTGAATGCTGCGGCAGCTAACACCGTGCGGCGCGGATACGCAAGCTGCAGAGAAAAACGAGCCGATCACACACCATTGTATGCGTAGTCCGCAGATTGTTCATTCAGCCCCTGCGACTTTCGCAGTTGCGCACTAGATCATGAAACGCCGCGCGGGGTTATCTCAAGTCTTGGAGCGTTTCATGGAATACGTCAAATTCGGAAAGACCGGGCTCGAAGTTTCGAAAGTCTGCCTCGGCTGCATGACCTTCGGTGATCCCGGCCGCGGCAATCATGCCTGGAGCCTGCGGGAAGAGGAAAGCCGGACGATAATCAAGCAGGCGATCGACCTCGGAATCAATTTCCTCGACACCGCCAACACCTATTCCAACGGCTCTTCGGAGGAGATCGTCGGCCGTGCCATCAAAGACTTCGCCAAGCGCGAAGACATCGTGCTTGCGACCAAGGTGTTCAACCGCATGCGGCCGGGCCCGAACGGTGCCGGTCTGTCGCGCAAAGCGATCTTCGACGAGATCGACAATAGCCTGCGGCGCCTCGGCACCGACTATGTCGATCTCTACCAGATTCATCGTTTCGACTATACGACGCCGATCGAGGAAACGCTGGAAGCGCTGCATGACGTCGTCAAATCGGGCAAGGCACGTTATATCGGCGCCTCATCCATGTATGCCTGGCAATTCACCAAGGCGCTCTACGTCTCCCGGCTGAACGGCTGGACCGAGTTCGTCAGCATGCAGGACCACCTGAACCTGCTCTACCGCGAGGAAGAGCGCGAAATGCTGCCCTTCTGCGCAGACCAGAAGATCGCCGTCATTCCCTGGAGCCCGCTGGCCCGCGGCCGTCTGACCCGCGACTGGGACGAGACGACGGCGCGTAGCGAAACCGACGAATTCGGCAAGACGCTCTACACGCAGTCCATCGATGCCGACCGCAAGATCGTCGATGCCGTCGCCGAAATCGCCAGAGCCCGCAGCATCTCCCGCGCCCAGGTCGCCACCGCCTGGATCCTGCAGAAGAGCGTGGTGACCGCGCCGATCATCGGCGCATCCAAACCGAACCACCTGACCGATGCCGTTGCCTCGCTCTCGGTCAAACTCACCGCCGAGGAAATCGCGGCCCTGGAAGCCCCCTATGTCCCGCACGCCGTCGCCGGCTTCAAGTAACCGCCGGCGGGATCGAGCTGCCGACGCATCGTCACCAGAAACTGCTCGGCAAGCGCCCTGTCCTCGACGGCGCGGGCGAGAATAACGGCCCCCATCATCGATGAGAGCGTCGTCGCTGCATTGGCGCGGCGCTCGTCGTCGGTCTTTCCGGGAACGATATCGGCAAGTGTGTCGACCAATACGGACAGCCCGTCGCTGAAGACGGCGCGCATCGCGCCGTGGCTGCGGCTCACCTCCTGAATCAAAGTCGCGAAAACACAGCTGCCGCCCGGATCGTCAACCGTGCGCCAGTGAATATAATGGTCGAGAAGTGCCTGCAGCGGCCGGTGGGGAGACTCGGCAATATGTTCCTTCCAGCGCCTCTCGACCTTGTCGATCAGCTTGCGGCTGACCTCAAGCGCCAACTCGTCCTTCGAACTGAAGTGGCCGTAGAAGCCGCCATGCGTCAGCCCCGCCGCCTTCATGATATCGACGACACCGACGCCGTCGAAACCGTTCTCGCGAAAGAGCACGCCGGCAACACTGAGTATCTTCTCGCGGTTCTCGGCAAATTTTTCGCGGCTGACCCGCATCTTCATCTCCAGAAATCGTCGCTTGACAAAATATATGATGTCCATCATCAATAAGCAAGAAATATGATGATCATCATGTAAATCGGCTCTGTATCTTCTCCACCTGAATTCGAATGGAATCCCCTCATGGTTTCAGCAGTTCTTGCCTCCTCCCTTGCGCGGCGCAACATTCACTACGGTTGGGTCGTCGTTGCCGCGACCTTCCTGACCATGCTGGTGACGGCAGGCGCCATGGGCGCCCCCGGCGTCCTCATCAAGCCGCTCCAGGATGAGTTCGGCTGGGAAACGTCGCAGATTTCCTCCGCTCTGGCGATCCGCTTGATCCTTTTCGGTTTCATGGGTCCGTTCGCCGCCGCCTTCATGAATTATTTCGGCGTGCGAAAGGTCATCGTCTTTGCACTGGCGCTGATTGGCGCGGGCTTCATCGGTTCGCTGTTCATGACCAGGCTTTGGCATCTGCTGGCGCTGTGGGGCATCGTCGTCGGCTTCGGCACCGGCCTGACGGCCATGGTGCTGGCGGCAACGGTTTCGACGCGCTGGTTTGTCAAGCACCGCGGCCTTGTCGTCGGCATGCTCTCGGCGAGTTCGGCAACCGGCCAGCTCGTCTTCCTGCCGCTGATGGCGGAACTCACCGAACGCTACGGCTGGCGTGCCACCGTGTTCTTCGTCTGCGCCATGATCATGGTTGCCGCGCTTCTCGTCCTTCTCTTCATGCGTGACCGCCCGTCGGACGTGAACCTGCCGTCGCTGGGAGAAGCCCATGTCGCGCCAGCGCCGGCCCGCACGACGCTCGGCGCTGCGCTGATGACGCCGATCACCACGCTCCGCGAAATATCGACGACCTCGACCTTCTGGATCCTGTTTGCGACCTTCTTCATCTGCGGCCTCAGCACCAACGGCCTGATCCAGACCCATTTCGTCACCCTCTGCGGCGATTTCGGCATCGTGCCGGTGGCAGCCGCCAGCGTGCTTGCCGTCATGGGCATCTTCGATTTCTTCGGCACCATCGGCTCCGGCTGGCTCTCCGACCGCTTCGATAATCGTTGGCTGCTGTTCTGGTATTACGGCCTACGCGGTCTCTCGCTGCTCTACCTGCCCTTCAGCGATTTCAGCTTCTATGGCCTCTCGATCTTCGCGATCTTCTACGGTCTCGACTGGATCGCCACCGTGCCGCCGACCGTCAAGATTGCCGCCGACCGCTTCGGCCGCGAAAAGGCCGGCCTCGTCTTCGGCTGGGTCTTTGCCGGCCATCAGCTGGGCGCCGCCACCGCCGCCTATGGCGCCGGCCTGTCGCGCACGGAGCTGTCGAGCTACCTGCCCGCCTTCTTCGTCGCCGGCGCCTTCTGCCTCTTGGCTTCGATCCTGGCGATCACACTGAAGAAGTCCGGCCTGACCAACCCGGCCCCTGCCGCCGCCCACTGATATGAAACAGGATCCGGCCTCGAGACCAGGCCGGATCTTCCAACGCTTCATTGCGATAACTTCGCCGGCCCGTCTTGCGCGCGCGGGCGCTCGCATGTTAGACAGCCGCCCGTCCGTATCCGTTGCCCCATTGGCGGAATTGGTAGACGCGCTCGACTCAAAATCGAGTTTCGAAAGAAGTGCTGGTTCGACCCCGGCATGGGGCACCAGCCTCCGCTCTGTGAGCTTCGGTCGGCGAGCCGAAGAGAGCATTGAGGCGGATGCAGCCGCGCCGCAGTTCCGTCAGGAACGAAGGCGGACTGGTTCGATTATGCTCCGCTTAGCGGCACCATTATCCCGAATACAATCGTGTCACGCCTCCGCATCATCAAGCTGACGCGGAAGCACGGAACGAATTCACATCTGCCCGAAACTACTTGTTCTTCAGCAGCCACATCTTGCCGGCCATCGTGATGCCGTAGACATCTTTTGATGCGTCATCGTCGAGATGCCGCCGCTCGAGGAAGCCCGGCTCTCTCAACTCGCCCAGCGTCTTAGCCGTGACCGATTTCACCTTCTGCGGCCGCTCTTTCCAGCGGTCGGTCTTTGCGTAGGTCACCGTCGCGTTCTGATGCGTCCATTTATTTGCCGGCTGAGGATAGAGATCTCCGGCCTTGGCGAGTTTAAGTGCGACGATCTGGGATGGGGTAAGCTCAATCATACTGAAAAATTCCTGTGCGGGGTTCTGTGCGCCGAAAATGCGCTTCGAACGAAAGGGTGCCCATAACACCGCCTGATCACTTCCACCACCGTATTGCGCGTGCGTGCCATTCGAAACGCGAAAACCCGGCTTGCGGGAGCCGGGCTTCGTCTTTGTCGCGAATCTTCGTCAATAGCAGCGCCTAACCGTCCGGGTTACTTCGCCTTCATCGGTCTGACGGGTGACGCTCCTGGTTTCGCAGCCATCATGTCGGTAGCGGCGGTGCTCACGTTCGCGCACAGCGCCGAGAGTGACGCCGCGCTCACTGATGGTGATGCCGGGCCGCTCCCGCTCGTAACGATAGTCATCGTCATACGAACGCTCCCTGACATAGACGCTGTCGGCGAGAACAGGCGCTGCAAACGAGCAGGCGGCAAGGGCCGTCACGGCACAGTTCAGAATGATCTTTCGCATGTCGTTTCTCCTTGTCTAAAGGGCCAACGAAGCAAAAGGGAAGTGGTTCCGACATAGGCGGCAAACCTGTCATTCTGGAGTGGACGCGGAATTTATTGTTCGTGACCAAGCCGACGCTTCCGAGAGCAGCCGCAAAACGCAAATCAACTATTTAATTTTGCTTGCGCTTCGTCCAAGGTGGCGCCGTTACCATCAGGCGAGGGCAGACGTGCATCAGGAAGTGGGACTCATCGCGACGGTCGCCGTCAGTTTTGTTTTCGCGGCGGTCCTCGGTTATGGCGCCGACCGGCTGCGACTGCCGCCGCTCGTTGGCTATCTGATGGCCGGCATCCTGATCGGGCCACTCACACCAGGTTTCGTCGCCGATACCGCCCTTGCCGGCCAGCTTGCCGAAATGGGTGTCATCCTGCTGATGTTCGGCGTCGGCCTGCATTTTTCCGCTTCCGACCTGCTTGCCGTACGCGGGATCGCCGTGCCGGGCGCGATCGGCCGAATTATTCTGGCCACTCTGCTGGGTATCGGCCTCTGCACGCTCTGGGGCTGGAGCCTCGGCGCCGGCGTCGTGTTCGGGCTCAGCCTCTCGGTAGCGAGTACGGTCGTACTCCTGAAGGCGCTGGAGGAGCGCAATCTCGTCAATGCGCCGAGCGGGCGCGTGGCCGTCGGCTGGCTGATTGTCGAGGATCTGGTGATGGTGCTGGCGCTGGTGCTGCTGCCGGCGCTGGCAGAGCTTCTCGGCGGCCACGCCGTTGATACGAATCACGGCCTCGGTGAGCTGCCGCTGGTGTTGACGATCGGACTGACCTTGTTCAAGGTGCTGGCCTTCGCCGCGATGGCAATCTTCCTCGGCCCCCGTATCGTGCCCTGGCTGCTGACGATGATCGCCCGCACCGGCTCGCGCGAACTCTTCACGCTGACGGTGCTGGCAATCGCGCTCGGCATCGCTTTCGGCTCGGCGGCGATTTTCGGTGTCTCCTTTGCACTCGGCGCCTTTTTCGCCGGCGTCGTCATGAGCGAATCCCAGCTCAGCCACAGAGCAGCGGCCGATTCACTGCCCTTGCAGAACGCCTTCTCCGTGCTGTTCTTCGTCTCGGTCGGCATGCTCTTCGACCCCTCGATCCTGGTTCGCCAACCGTTGGCCGTGATCGGCGCCCTGGCGCTCGTCATTCTCGGCAAGGCCGTCATCACCTTCGCCATCGTCATGATGCTGCGATATCCGATCGGCATGGGGCTGACCTTGGCCGGCGGCCTTGCCCAGATCGGCGAATTTTCCTTCATCCTTGCCGGCCTCGGCGTCTCGCTCGGGCTTCTGCCGCATGAAGGCCAGGATCTGATCCTTGCCGCAGCGATCCTGTCGATCACACTCAACCCGATCGTGATCATCGCAACCGAGGGCCTGAAGAAACATATCCATGCGCAATGGCCCTCGCTCTTCGAAAATTTCGGCAGAAAGAGGCAGAAGACGCTCGGCAAAGAACTGGAAAAAATCAGGGCGCTCGGCGAGGAACGAGAACGCCAGCATCAGTTGAAGATGCAGCAGCTGATCGAAACCTTTCCGCTGTTCTCTCAGGTCGGGGAAGATGCGCAGGAAGAGCTGCTGCTGCTCTTCAAGGCGAAGTCGGCTCCACCAGGCGAACGCGTCATCCGTCGCGGCGATCGCGGCGACAGCATGTATTTCATCTCCTCAGGCGCGGTCGAAGTACGTCTCGCCAGCGGTGCGATCCGCCTGGAACCGGGCGCCTTCTTCGGGGAAATGGCGTTGCTGAGCGGCGGAAGGCGCACGGCAGACGTCATCGCCGTCGACTTCTGTCAGTTCGAGGTGCTCGAGCGGCGCGATTTCAATATGTTCATGTCGCATCATCCCAACTTGCGCGCCGTCGTCAGCGAAATGGCGCAAAAACGCACCGAAATGAACGTCCTGCGTCAGCAATGGGAAAAGTCGATGGATCTATCCTGACGCGGCGATCGTCTCAGCCCGCCGGCCAATAGCCGTCAGAGCGGAAATCGTCCGGGATCGGGTCGAGCCGCGACAAGGTCTCGGCCGCGAAATCGATCTGCATCGACAGGTATCTCAGGGAGGCCAGCATCGGCACGCCGGTGGCAAATTCCCGAATGCGGGACGGGTGATAACCACTTTCCTTGAGCCGCCGGTTCGCTTCCCGGCGCACATCTTCCCGGCTCGGTCCCGAACCCGCTTCGGCCCGGTCATTCATCTGCACGGCCCGCCCAAGGCCGCCTTCAATCACTTTGAACATTCTCATGCCACCCTGCACGTCGACCACGTAAACCTTGCCCTAGAATGGCCGATTCGCAATCCCATGAAATCTTGGGAGAGGCGGCGACGCCTCCGCATCACAAAATTTTTAGACGACGGTGGCACGAAGGACACGGGCGAGCATTTACAGCGCCGCATACGACCCCTAAAGCTTTTTGCACCGCAATAGGAAAGGAATGGAATGCTTCGCAGACTTTACGACTGGACCATGTCTCTGGCCTCGCGCAAATCGGCCGAAGTCTGGCTCGCCGTCATCGCCTTCGTCGAAAGCTCCGTCTTTCTCGTCCCCGCCGATGTGCTGTTTCTGCCGATGGCGCTTGCCAAGCCGGAACGCTCCTATCGCTATGCGCTGATCGCGACCGTCGCCTCCGTGCTCGGCGGCATCGCCGGTTGGGCGCTCGGCTTTTACGCCTACGAGACGGTGGCGCGGCCGGTTCTCGCATTCTACGGCAAGCTCGATGCCTTTGAGCAGATGAAGGCCTATGTCACCTACGAGTGGATCCTGTTGCTGCTCGTCACATCAGGTCTCGCACATCTGCCGCCGATCAAGATCGTGACCATCCTGTCCGGCGTCATCCACGTCAATCTCGGTCTTTTCATCGTTTCGGCGATCGTTGCGCGCGGCGCGCGTTTCCTGTTCCTCGCCTGGCTGCTGCGCCGCTACGGCGAGCCGATCCGGCATTTCATCGAAAAGCGCCTCGGCCAGATCGTCGGCATCGGTGCCGGGGCCGTGATCGTGCTATATGTCGGCTACCGCTCTTTCGCTCACTAGGCCCATCTTGCGGAGTTCCGCCATGACTGCCATCTCTTCGCCGCTCGTCCGCCCCGGCTTTACCTATTCGATATTGCTCGCTATCGGCATGGCGGCGGTGGTCGGCGCCGCGCTCGGCTTCCAATATATCGGCGGCTATATTCCCTGCGCACTCTGCCTCTTGCAGCGCCAGCCCTATTATTATGCCATCCCGATCGCCATTCTCGCCGCCATATGCGAGCTTGCCGGTCTGCCGAACTGGATTTCCCGGGCAATGCTGCTTGCGGCCGGCATCCTGATGCTGGTGACGGCCGGCATGGGCGTCTATCACGCCGGCGTGGAATGGCATTTCTGGCCGGGGCCGGCGACCTGCTCGACGACCGCAAACAGCATGACGAGCAATGCCGGCGATCTGCTGACCGAGCTCAATACGATCAAAGGTCCATCCTGCACCGATGCAGCGCTGCGGGTGCTTGGCCTGTCTTTTGCAGGTTGGAACGTGATAGCCGGTATTCTGCTGGCAGCTTTCGCCTTCGTCGGCGTCCGCAAATCTGCGTGAGGCGAGCCGATCAGGGCTGCAGTTCGGTATCCCAGTAGAGATAGTCGAGCCAGCTTTCATGCAGATAGTTGGGCGGAAACAGCCGGCCGTTATTGTGCAGATCCTGCACCGTCGGCTGGTAGGGCTTTTGCGCCGGGAACATGCCCGCCTGCTTCGGAAGCTTGCTGCCCTTGCGCAGATTGCAGGGCGAGCAGGCTGCCACGACATTCTCCCAGGTCGTCTCGCCGCCATGGGCACGCGGGATGACGTGGTCGAACGTCAGATCGTCATGAGAGCCGCAATACTGGCACTCGAACCGGTCGCGCAGGAAGACGTTGAACCGGGTGAAAGCCGGATTGCGCGATGGCTGAACGTAAGTCTTCAGGCACACGACACTCGGAAGCCGCATCGAAAAGCTCGGTGAGGAAACCGAATGTTCATATTCCGCGATGATGTTCACACGGTCGAGAAAGACCGCCTTGATCGCGTCCTGCCAGGACCAGAGCGACAAGGGATAATAACTCAGCGGCCGGTAGTCAGCGTTCAGGACGAGCGCCGGCAGGGCCTGCGGGGAGACTGCAATCGTCAAGGGACTCTCCTGATCGATTCGGCATCTGCATCTGTATATTAGGCCGGTTGTTACAGGATTGTGAAGTCCAATAAATTCAGAGGATAAAGGCAATTTGAAGAGTGTTGCCGATCAGCCGATCGGCAGCATGTCGCGCCGCATTTTCGTGGCGTAATAGGCCCAGAAAAGCCGCGCCGCCACCGAGCGCCATGGCGACCAGACTTGCGAGAGCCTGGCAAGCGCCTTGGCTTGCGGCCGCGCCGCAAGTCCAAGCGCGGTACCGACGGCATTCTGCAGCGCCACATCGCCGGCTGGAAAGACATCGGCATGGCCGCCGCAGAACATCAGATAGACCTCCGCCGTCCACGGACCGACGCCCTTTAAGGCGGTGAGTTCACCAAGCGCTTCGTCCGGCGGTTTCAGGCAGAGGCCGGAAAGATCGAGGCGGTCGGAGACAACCGCTTCAGCAATCCGCGACAGCGTGTCGGCCTTGGCGCGCGACAGGCCGAATTCCCGCCATGCTTCCGGCGCAAGCAGCACGTAGCCTTCGGCCGTCAACGGCCCGTCCGCCGGCAGCATCCGCCGCCAGATCGCCTCGGCGCTGGCGCGCGAGACCATTTGCGAGACGATGATATGGGCAAGGCCGGCAAAGCCGGGTTCACGCAACCGCAATGGGACAGGCCCTGCATCCGCCGCGATTGGTGCAAGGCGAGGGTCGAGGCGCAGCAATGCTTCGAGCCCCAGCCTGACGTCATCGTCGTTACGGATGATCTGCACGCGTCCTCCCAGTGGTTCGAAACCAAAATCCGTGGCAGAAGAAAGCATGACCACGAGCGAGCGTCAAAAGCCTGTCTTTCGTTTTGCGCCGAGTCCGAACGGACCGCTGCATCTCGGCCATGCGCTGTCGGCCTTTTTGAACCGCGACATGGCCGAAGCCGAAAATGGCCGCCTGCTGCTGCGCATTGAGGATATCGACCAGGCGCGCTGCACCCCCGAATTTGAGGCCGGCATCCTGAGGGACCTCGACTGGCTTGCTATCGATTGGGAAAGCCCGGTGCGGCGGCAGTCGGAACATTTCCCGGAATATCAGGCGGCGCTCCACGCATTGATCGAGCGCGGCCTGGTCTACCCCGCCTTCCTGACGCGCGGCGAGGTGAAGGCACGTGTCTCCGCCTACGAGGCAACGGGCCAATCCTGGCCGCGCGACCCCGATGGCACGCCACATTACCCGCCGATTGATCGCGAGCGGCTCGAGGCCGAATGGCGGGATATTCTTGCCTCCGGGAAAAAACATGCCTGGCGGCTCGATATGCGCAAGGCGCTCGACCTGATCGGCGAACTGCTGTTCTGGACCGAAACCGGCGACGGCAGGACGGGCGAGATCGCCGCCGAACCCGAGGTCTGGGGAGACGTCATCCTGTCTCGCTCGGATGCACCCTCGAGCTATCATCTTTCGGTGGTCGTCGACGATGCGCTGCAGGGCGTCACCCATGTCGTGCGTGGGCTCGACCTCTTCCACGCCACGTCGGTCCACCGGCTGCTGCAGGTGCTGCTCGGCCTGCCCCAGCCTCTCTATCACCATCATCGTCTCATCCTCGACGCCGATGGCCGCAAGCTTTCGAAAAGCGAAGGTGACAGCGGCCTTGCCGAATTGCGTGCCCAGGGCATGTCAGGGGCCGATATTCGCCGCCTTGTCGGGCTCTGACCGCCGTTCGGCACGCTCTCTGCCGACGATCGAAAGCGTGTGCGAGAACATCCGGAAGACGCGGAACTTGATCAGCGCCGCGTTGATCTCTGCGCCGATGATGAAGATGACGCCGACCATGTAGAGGAAGATCAGCACGATCATCACCGAGGCGAGACCGGCATAGGTCGCCGTATAATTGGCGAAGGTCGCAAGATAATAGGCAAAGACCAGCGCGCCGGCGAGCCACAGAAGCAGCGTCAGCAGCACGCCGGGAATGACGTCGAACACCCGCCGCTTACCGGCCGGCAGCCACAGATGCATGACGAGCAGCCCGACGGTGAGCACGACAAGCGTGCCGTAGATGCGCCAGCTGAAGACGATGTCGAGCGTATCGGCAAACAGCGGAAGCCATTTCCTGGCATAGTCGAGAGCCAATGGCACGGCCACCAGCAGAATGCTGATCGCCGCGAAGATGATGACGGCAATCAGCACATAGCCGAGGCTGGCGAGGCGGGTGAAATACCACGGCCGCGTTTCCTGCACCCGATAGGCACGGTTGAGCGAGATGCGCAGCGCTTCGACGCCGTTCGAGGCGAAATAGGCAGCCGCCAGCACCGAGACCGTCAGCAGCCCGCCGCGCTGAATGGTCAGGACCTGCAGCACCTGGTCGGCGAGCGGCTTGGCGATCGCTTCCGGCCAGGTGTCGAAGATCAGATGGATGGCGGTGGAGGAAAACTGATCGGCGCCGAGGAAGCTTGCAAGCGCCGTGCCGAAGATCAGGAAGGGAAAAACCGCAAGCAGGCTCGACAGCGCCACGTGGCTCGCCATTGCAAATCCGTCATCCTCGACCATGTGACAGATCGCGTCGTAGACCACGTCGTAGATCGTGCGCAGCACCTTCCGCATTCCGTCCCCGGCTTCCAGATTGTATCCTCTGGCCGAATATGGGAAACGAGTCTCATTTTGTACAGGAATCATTCCATGGCGGAACAGCGCACAATCGTCGTCACCGGCTGTTCCTCCGGCATCGGCGCTTACTGCGCCCGGGCGCTGAAGGCCGATGGCTGGCGTGTCTTTGCGACGGTGCGCAATGCGGATGATCTGCCGGCACTGGAAGCCGACGGCATCGAGGCCTTCGTGATGGATTATGCCAGGGCCGAGACGATTTCCGACTTCGTCGGCGCGGCCCTCGGCCGCAGCGGCGGCCGCATCGACGCGCTCTTCAACAATGGTGCCTACGGCCAGCCTGGCGCCGTCGAGGATCTGTCGACGGCGGCGCTGCGCGCACAGTTCGAAGCGAACTTCTTCGGCTGGCACGAATTGACGCGGCAGCTCATCCCCTCGATGCGCAAACATGGTCACGGACGGATCGTGCAATGCTCCTCCATTCTCGGCCTGGTCCCCTATCGCTATCGCGGTGCCTATACCGCCTCGAAATTTGCGCTCGAGGGGCTCAGCATCACCCTGCGTATGGAGCTTTACGGCAGCGGCATCCATGTGAGCCTGATCGAGCCTGGGCCGATCGCCACGCGTTTCACCGCCAACGCGCTCGCAAAGATCAGGGAAAACATCGATCTCGAGAATTCGCCGCACGCAGCAGATTATGCCAGACAGTTGGCGAGGCTCGACGGATCGGGGCCGGTCAACCGCCACAAACTTGGCCCCGACGCGGTCTACTCCGTATTGAAACAAGCATTGAACTCGAAAAGACCAAAGCCACATTATCCTGTAACGACTCCGGCTAAACAGGGCATGCTCCTGAAGCGACTGCTTCCGGCAGACCTCTTCTACAATCTGATGCGCTGGACCGATTGACCGAGAAAGCTGAATACCATGTCCACGGCCACCTATATCCTTGCGATCATCGTCATGGGCATCGTCGCCCTCGTGCTGATCCGCGGCCTCTTCAACATGATGAAGGGCGGTGATGCCAACCTTTCCAACAAGCTGATGCAGCTTCGCGTCCTGCTGCAGGCAATCGCCGTCGTCCTGATTATGATCACGCTCTGGCTGACCGGCGGCGGCCGTCCGAGCTGACGGAAACTATGGAGTGGTTGGTGTGATGAGGAGTAGGAATGACCAAGGAGACGTGATCCCGGATGGGGTGTCTCTTCACGCAGCATCAAGTTTGGCGAAAGGGCCAACTCCATTCTCCGTCATCCTCGGCATTGAGCCGAGGATCTATGCCACGGCCTCTGATCGATGCGATCTGGATGCTCGGGTCAAGCCCGAGCATGACGGAGGTCGGGGTGGAACGACAATCCTCCCGCTAGGCGGTGCGACATGGTAAAACTCAACAAGATCTACACCAAAACCGGCGATGACGGCACGACCGGGTTGGTGTCCGGCCCGCGTCGGACAAAGGACGATCTGCGGGTCGAAGCCTATGGCACGATCGACGAGGCCAATTCCGCGATCGGCCTGGCGCGGCTGCACACATCAGGCTTGCCCGAACTCGACGCCATGCTGATGTCGATCCAGAACGATCTCTTCGATCTCGGCGCGGATCTCGCCACACCGGATATCGGTGAGACGCCGGCCTACGAACCACTGCGGATCATCGAGACTCAGGTCGCCCGCGTCGAGAGCGATATCGATCAGTTGAACGCCGGTCTCGAGCCGCTGAAATCCTTCATCCTGCCGGGCGGCAGCCCCGCTGCCGCATATCTGCACCTTGCCCGTACGATTGCCCGGCGCGCCGAACGTCTGATGGTGGCGCTTGCCCACACCGACGGCGAAATCGTCAGCGAGTCGGCGAGGAAATACGTCAACCGGCTCTCGGATTTCCTCTTCGTCGCTGCGCGCCATGCAAATGACCGGGGCCAAGCAGATGTGCTTTGGGTTCCCGGAAAAAACAGATAGGTTCGCCGCGACGACGATCGCCGGGGGGCCTTTATGTTCATACCACTTCACGACGCCAATACGCTGAAATATATCAAGGTCCAGTGGGTGACCCTCTCGCTGATCGCGCTGAATGTCGCAATCTGGCTATTCACCAGCCTGGAGAGCGAGCAGGCAGCCCAGGCGACAACAGTCGGGCTCGGTTACATCCCGGCCATCGTCTTCGGCGATGCGGTGCTGGCGCCGGGGCTCGAAATCGTGCCGGAACCGCTGACTTATCTCACCTATGCCTTCGTCCACGCCGGCTTCTGGCATCTCGCCGGTAACATGATCTTCCTCTGGGTCTTCGGCGACAATGTCGAGGATGCGATGGGGCATCTGCGCTTCCTGATGTTCTACCTCGCCTGCGCAGCCGCCGGCGCGCTCTGCCACGGCCTGTTCAGCATGACGTCGCAAGCGCCGCTGGTCGGCGCATCGGGAGCGATCTCCGGCGTGGTTGCCGCCTATGTCATGCTGCATCCGCGCGTCAGGGTTTGGGTGCTGGTCTTCTTCCGTGTGCCGTTGCCCCTGCCGGCTTTCGTGCCGCTGCTTTTGTGGATCGGGCAGCAGTTCGTCATGCTGGCGATCACACCCGAAAGCGATGTTTCCTGGGGCGCGCATGTCGGCGGCATCATTGCCGGAGGTATTTTAATCCTCGTCTTGCGCCGGTCCGGCGTGCCGCTCTTCGACCGGGAGATCGTCACACCTCGGGCCGTGAGAAACAGTCCCGGCGCCGTTCCGAGCATCGCCGCCGGAACGGGGGGCGGGATAGGGCAGCGCTTCCCCTGGGGTCGGCGCTCATAGCGATATTGACGTGAACGTAAACGTCCATATATTGCCCGTCAAATCGCCTGCCTGCGTCATGCGAGCGTTGAAATTGGAGGAAAAACGCGTATCCATGTCGCCATTCGACAATCGGAGCAGCGCCTGAGCGCGCATTTTCTAGAAAAGTCTCTGAAGCCAGTTTTCCCTGAAGGAAGGACCCCATGAAGATTCTCGTGCCCGTCAAACGGGTTGTCGACTACAACGTGAAGATCCGGGTGAAGCCGGATGGCACGGGTGTCGAGCTTGCCAATGTGAAGATGTCGATGAACCCGTTCGACGAGATCTC
>NZ_JABDWI010000022.1:0-46549 GCF_019685235.1 Rhizobium sp. NLR8a | reverse complement strand
TCGGCCCGGCATTCGCAAGAACGTCGACCTGCCATTTCACGATCCGTCCCCCATCGCCGGAGAAGGATGGCCGTCCTCTCCGGCGCTTCTTTATCTCAACAAGAAGCGTGGAAATCATAAGACAAGCTTTTCCGTGCTCCGGCAGAATGCTTCAATCTAACCCGGAAAGCTCAAGCCTGGCGGCAAGGCAGCGATCGCCGCCTTGGTGAAGGCTGACAGCGGCTCGGGCAAATCAGTCAAGGGAAACCAGCCGAAATCCGAAAGCTTGTCCGGCTCGGTCAATTGCGGCTCGCCATCGACGTCGCGCGCGAGATACAGGATGGAGATCCAGTGCTGGCGGTCGGCATCGATGATTTGTTCGGTCATGCCGATGCGCTCAATCCCGCCGATCGTGAGGCCGGTTTCTTCTTCGGCCTCGCGGCGCGCAGCTTCTTCAGCCGGCTCCATGTGATCGACCTTGCCGCCGACGATGTTCCAGTAGCCGGCTTCAGGCGGGCGTATGCGCCTATAGAGAAGGATCCTGCCCTGGCGCAGAATCACCAAACCTACCCCAAGGCCCGGGAAGTCGACGCCAGGCCTACCCATGGGATGCTCAGACCTTGGCGCTGCCGGCGATCAGCATGAAGGCGGGGATATCGTCGCCGAAACCGACCGGGGTCGGCCCGTCGTCGTGATCGCGATGACGGCGGCGATCGCGGCTGTCGTCATTTGCCGGATAGGGCCGATTGTTGCGCGCATTGTTTTGCGGCTTCTGCTCTGCTTTGCGCTCGTTCTTCACGACTTCGGCCTTTGCTGGTGCTGCTGCGATCACTTGGACGTCACTATCCTGTATGTCGTTATCAGATTTATGACTCGCAGCACTGTGCCTGCCGCGTCCGCGCCCGCGATCCTTGTCGCCACGTTCGCGTCCGTTGCGGCGCGGACGGTCGCTGTCCTTGCCTTCTTCCGCCGGTGGCAGCGAGTTCAGGTCGCCATTCAACCATTCGACATTTTCGCCGATCAGCTTCTCGATCGCGTCGACGAATTTCGTGTCGCGCTTGGTGACGAGAGTGAAGGCGGCACCGGAGCGGCCAGCGCGGCCGGTGCGGCCGATCCGGTGGACATAGTCCTCGGAGTGGATCGGCACGTCGAAATTGAAGACATGGCTGACATCGGGAATGTCGAGACCGCGGGCGGCAACGTCGGAGGCCACCAACAGCTGGAGGTTGCCGTCACGGAAATTCTGCAGCATCGTCGTGCGGGAACGCTGGTCCATGTCGCCATGCAACGCCCCGACGTTGAAGCCGTGGCGTTCGAGCGAACGGAAGAGATCGGCGACATCCTTCTTGCGGTTGCAGAAGATGATGGCGTTCTTGAGCTCAGTCTGTGCACGGACGAGTTCACGCAGAATCGCGCGTTTCTCGTAATCCTTGCTGTGCGAGGCGACGAAGCGCTGCGTCACGGTCTTTGCGGCCGAAGCGGGCTTTGCCACTTCGATGCGCTCCGGGTTCTGCAGGAACCGGTCGGCCAGCTTCTGGATCTCCGGCGGCATGGTCGCCGAGAAGAACAGCGTCTGGCGGGTGAAGGGGATGAGCTTGGCGATGCGCTCGATATCGGGAATGAAGCCCATGTCGAGCATGCGGTCGGCTTCGTCGATGACGAGGATTTCGACGCCGCTCATCAAGAGCTTGCCGCGCTCGAAATGGTCGAGCAGGCGGCCGGGCGTGCAGATCAGAACGTCGGCGCCGCGCTCGAGCTTGCGATCCTGGTCCTCGAAGGAAACGCCGCCGATCAGGAGGGCGACGTTGAGGCGGTGGTTCTTGCCGTATTTCTCGAAATTCTCGGCAACCTGGGCGGCGAGTTCGCGCGTCGGCTCGAGGATCAGCGTGCGGGGCATGCGGGCGCGGGCGCGGCCCTTTTCAAGAAGCGACAGCATCGGCAGGACAAAAGATGCCGTTTTGCCGGTGCCCGTCTGCGCGATGCCGCAAATGTCGCGACGCTCGAGCGCAAAGGGAATAGCCCCCGCCTGGATAGGTGTGGGGATCGTATAGCCCGCGTCTGTGACAGCGGATAGCACTTTTTGGCTCAAGCCAAGGTCAGCGAATGTCGTCAAAGGGAAAACAGTTTCCGTTCCGGTTCGGCCGAGCTCTGAACGAGTCGGCGGGATTGCATGCCGCAATGCAGCGCGACATAGCCCCGAATGGCCGGCAAGTCAAGAAATACAGAGGCCGCACCCCGTGCAGAGTGAAGCTTTGGTTACCAGGCGGGTATTACTTGATATAGGTGGCGAGTTTAAGGCCTGCATTCATGAAATATACTGGATCGACCGCATGGCCGTTCTGGCGCACTTCATAATGCAAATGCGTGCCAGTCGAGCGGCCGGTGCTGCCGGCAAGGCCGATGACGTCGTTGCGGTCGACAGTATCGCCGGCCGTGACCAGGACCTGGGACATGTGGCCGTAACGCGTCGAGATGCCGTTGCCGTGATCGATCTCGACCATATTTCCGTAACCGCCTGTCCAGCCGGCTGATATCACCTTGCCCGGCGCCGTCGGGCGGATCTTTTCGCCCGGCGAAAAGCGGAAGTCTATGCCGGAATGCAGCGCCAGGCGGCCGAGGAAAGGGTCCCGGCGGTTGCCGAAGGGGCTGGTCATTTCCTTGCCGACGGCGGGGTTGCGGAAGGGCAGGGATTCGGCGGTGCTGCGTACAGCTTCGAGCCGTGTCAGTGCGCCGTCGAGAGCGATCAGCGAATTGTTGAAATCGTCATTGCTCTCCGGCTCGACATAGGGGCCGCCGACGGCGCTGTCATCCAAGTCCTGCTTGGCAGCGGTCTCGGGCATGGCGATCTTGAACCGGGTCAGCACGCTCTCGATGGCGTTGGCAGCGTTGCCGGCGTCGCTCGTCAGCTGCTCGACGCGGTTGCGCTGGTCCTGTTCGACATCCTTCAGCGACAGCGTCACCTTGGAGAAGATGCGGTCGGCGCGGTCGCCGACCGTCTCGGTGGCCGGGACGTAGGCGAGGGTCGTATTGTCGGGAGTGGCGTCGGCTGGTGCGCCGCCTGCCAGCTGTTTCTCGATCGCCCCGATGCCGCTTTCGCCGAGCGAAGCGCGCTTGTCCTTGATGGCGGGGGCATAGGATTGCGCAGGCGAAGACGGCGCGCTGTCCTTGTCCGTGAGCCCGGAGCTTTCGGCACGGTCGAGCAGGTTGTCGAGCTTGCCGTGGCGAGAGGTGAGCGCCATCTGCTGCTCCATCAGCTTGTCGACCTTGTCTTCCACCACCTGCTGATCGAGAAGCTGGCGGGAGGTGATGCGATCGACCTGGGCGCGAAGGGCGGCGATGCGGTCCTCATAGTCGTGCTGCATGCGGGCCTGGCGCGCCATGGTGGCGCCGATCAGGTCGTCGCGCAGCACGAGATAAGAGGTCGCCAGGAGATAGCCGATGGAAAAGACGCCGACGAAGCAGAATGCGAGGGCGGCCATCCACGGCCGGACCGTCATGTGGCGGACCTTGTCACCGCTTGCCAGGATGAGAATATGCTCCTGCGCCCGCCTGCCGAATACCCGGTGCTGATGTCCGCCGTTCACGCAGGCTCTCCCGATTGATGCTCCACGCCTCTTTCGGAAAATTAGACACGTTTATGGTTAATGAACGCTTACTCTGCCGTTATGCGGGTCGAAATGGTGCATCAATTCCAGGTGCTACAGCGTCCTCACCGGAATGTTCTCACGCATGGCTGATCGATGCCAGGGAGCGGTAGAAGGATGGCGTCAGCCCGGCCTCGGCGCGGGCGAGATCGTTGAAAGGCGGCTTCAGCGGCCCGCGGAAATTGGCGCGCACCAGTTCCTGAAAGGCCTTCGCCGGATCGCGCTTCTCCCGCGCACAGAGGAAGCGAAACCATTTGGCGCCGACGGCGACGTGACCTTTCTCGTCGTTGTAGATGACATCAAGCACCGCAGCGCTTTCGAGATCGCCGGTCTCACGCATCTTCGCCTGCAGCGATGGCGTGACGTCGAGACCGCGGGCTTCGAGAATCAGTGGCACGACGGCGAGCCTTGCCGTCAGGTCGTTGCGTGTCGAATGGGCCGCCTGCCACAGCCCGTCATGGGCGGGAAGATCGCCGTAATCGGCGCCGAGATCGTTGAGGCGGGCGCGCACCATGCGGAAATGCTTCGCCTCCTCGAAGGCGACCTGCATCCAGCCGTCGAAGAAGGAATTCGGCACCGGCTCAGTCGCGAATCGCGCGACGATATCGAGCGCGAGATCGACGGCGTTGAGCTCGATATGGGCGATGGCATGGAGGAGGGCAATGCGGCCTTTCAGCGTGTGCAGCGAGCGTTTCTCCACGTGGGTCGGCGGTGTCAGCACCGGTTTCTCGGGCCGGCCAGGCCTCTCCGGCAGGGCTCCGTCGAGCGGTGATCGCAGCGACACCCGGCGGGCGAACCAGCGGGTGGCGCTTTCCTGCGCAAGGGCGGTCTTGCGGTCGAGGTCGGCCGAGCGGATGGCGTCGATAGCGCCGCCGCGCAGCGAGCTTATCGCGAGATCACCGGTCACGCGGCCAGATTCCTGACGGCCTCGAGGACGGTCTCGGCATGGCCCTGTACTTTCACCTTCTGCCAGATTGTCGCGATCGTGCCATCCTGGCGGATAAGGAAAGTCGTGCGTTCGACGCCCATGAAGTTGCGGCCGTACATGCTCTTTTCCTTCCAGACGCCATAGGCCTGCAGCGTCGTCTTGTCCTCATCCGAGGCGAGCGCGACCGAAAGACGATGCTTTTTGATGAACTTGTCATGGCAGGCTGCCGAATCGGGCGACATGCCGACAACGGCAGCACCTGCTGCTTCAAACTCCGGCGCCAGCGCTGTGAAAGCCAGCGATTCGGCCGTGCAGCCCGTCGTGTCGTCCTTGGGGTAGAAGAAGATAACGAGCGGCCTGCCGTGAAAATCCGAAAGCGACACACGGCCGCCGCCATCGCGGGGGAGATTGAAGTCGGGGGCCAGGGCACCGATGCCGGGAACCGCCATTGGGAAAACCTTTCTTTTGCCGGGTTTATGGATGACACTCTCCGTCCCCGAATTATATAGTGGACGGAAACCCGTCCAGCATGGCCGGGTTCAATTCTTCGATTTATGGGAGAGCCCGAAGGCGCATGTCAGCCATCCGCGGCGAAAAGGTCACGTTTCGCAAGAAGGATATCGTTGCGCTGGACCGCTTGCCGTCCGCTCAGGCCGAGGATCCGATCATCGTTCATTGCCCGCCGCCGCGTTCGCCGATGCGCCGGACGGCGAAGCTGACGTCAGTTTTTCTCGCACTGATTCTCCTCATCATTGCTGCCATCGTGTTCACCATCGAAAGCGGCATGTTCGACAAGCCGCTGTCTCAGCAGGCGCAGGCGGCGCTTGATGGCGTGGCGGGACCGCGTTACCGCGCCGAAGTCGGCTCCACCGTTATCCGTTTCACCTCCGACTTCCGGCTGGCGCTGGAAGCGCGCAACGTCAACATGATCGACCAGAAAAGCGGCCAGCACCTGTCGACGACGGGTTCGGTGCGCCTGGGCCTCGATCCGCTGCAGCTTTTCCGCGGCCGTATCGCCGTCGCGGATATCGAAGCGGAGGATATCGCGCTCGACACCGCGCTTCTGCCCTCCGGCAACCCGGTCAAGCTTGACGATCTGCGCATCGACGCCATGCCGGCGACGATGGAGACGATCTTCGAGCAACTCGACATGTTCGACAGCATCGTGACGCGCGGCTCGACGAATTCCGTGCGCATCTCCGGCATTGACATCAAGCTTGCCGATACGGCGAATGGCCCGCTGTCGCTCGTCGTCGACAATCTGGTGTTCGCTCATGCCGGGCCATCCTCGCTGCAGTTGAGAGGCGAGGTGGCGCTTAACGGCGAGGTGGCGGAACTCGACGTGCTGGCCGAGAAGGAAGACGGCCAGGTGTCGAAGGTGATGGCGACGCTCACGCATGCGAACCTGACGCCGTTTGCGCTGAAACGCAACGATCAGGGTGCGATACGGCAGGGGCTCAGTGCCTTTGCCGATCTGACCGTGTCGGCGACCAGGGCGCGCGATAGCGTCGAGCCGGCGCTCGCGGCGACGATCGACGTCGATCCTGGTCTGATCTATGCGGACGGCGATCCGCAGGAACTGTCGGGCGGGCAAATCAATCTCACCTACGATTTCGCCAAGCAGACGCTGGAGATCGCTCGGTCGAACGCCCGGTTTGGCGCGACCATACTGCCCCTTAACGGCGCGCTGATCGATCTCGACAAACTCGATCCTAAAGCCGGCAAGGGCTTCGGTATCGATCTGCTGGTCAGCGGCGGCACCGCCGCCCCGAGCAGTTCCGGCGAACAGCCTGTTGCCTTCGACATCCAGGCGACCGGACGCTATCTGGTCGCCGGCCGGGAATTCCTGTTTCCCAACATGACCGTCTCCAGCCCGCTCGGCGCGCTTTACGGGGCGTTGCACGTCAGGCTCGGCGACAAATCGCCGGAAATCAGCTTTGCCGGCCAATCCAGAGAGCTGCAGACGACGGCGATCAAGCAGCTGTGGCCGTTCTGGATGGCGCCGAAGGTGCGCACATGGGTTCACGGCAATCTCTTTGGCGGCACCGTCACTGACGCCGCCATCTCCGTCTTCATCCCCTTCGGTCGGCTCGACGAGGCAGCCGGCGGCAAAGGATTGAAGCTCGATGCCAGTCAGATCCGCATCGGCTTCGATATTGCCGGCGCGCGGATGAACGTTGCCGGCGACATTCCGCCGGTCCGCGATACGGCGGCGCATTTCGACCTGACCGGTCCCGTTGCAACGATTTCGATCAAGAGCGGCGTGTCCTATTTCCCCTCCGGCCGGTCAGTCGACCTCGGGCAGGGAACGTTCGTCATACCGTCCGCCTACGACAAACCGCTCATGGCCGATATCGACCTGGCGGTGTCGGGTGCGGCGGACGCCATAGGCGAGCTCCTGACCTACAAGCCGATCCGGGTGCTGCAGCGCGCCGGCTTTACGCCCGACGATTTCAAGGGGCACATCGACGCGAATGTGAAGGCGCATTTCGGACTGCTGTCGTCACAAAACCCGCCGCCGGCTGAGTGGAAGGCCGCCATGAAGCTCGCTGACGTCGATCTTGCCAAGCCGTTTTCCGGCCGCACGATCAGCAATGTCAGCGGCATGCTGAATGGCGATCCGAAGCAGATTACGCTCGACGCCAAGGGTGAGATCGACGGCATTCCCGCCGACATCGACCTGACCGAGCCGGTCGAGGCGTCGTCCGGCGTTGAGCGGCAGCGCGTGATCACGGCCACGCTCTCTGATGAGCAGCGCAGCAAGGTGATGCCCGGGCTTTCCGATATCGTCAGGGGCAACCTGAAGATGGTGATGACGCGGATCGACGACGACCGGCAAGACGTTCAGCTCGACCTCACCAAATCGATGCTCGACCTGCCGTGGATCGGCTGGTCGAAAGGCAGCGGCATTGCCGCCTCCGCGGAATTCGAGATGTCCGGCCCGCCCGAGAATACTGAGATCAAGAATTTCCGGCTGAAGGGCGACGGCTTCGGTGCCAGCGGATCGCTTGTTGTCGGTAAGGCCGGCCTTCTCTCCGCGGATTTCGACAGCGTTCGGCTCTCCTCGCTCGACGATTTCGCTCTGTCGGTCAAGCGCAGCAAGGGTAATTTCGACGTCTCCGTTTCGGGCGACAGCGCCGATGCGCGGCCGGTCATCGCGCGATTGAAATCGGGCTCGGAGGGCGGCGAGGACGGCGACAACGACAACACCGGCGTGTCGGTGCGCGCCAGACTGAAAAATGTCGTCGGCTTCAACGATGAGAAGGTCGGCAATTTCCAGGCGCAGGTGTCGCTGCGCGGCGACAAGCTGCAGACGCTGAATTTTTCCGGCATCACGGACAGCGGCGAGGCCGTTGTCAGCCAGATGAAGGACGGCGGTGTCATCAATATCACCAGCGGCGATGCCGGTGCGGTGTCACGTTTTGCCGATCTCTATCAGCACATGCAGGGCGGCCTGCTCAACCTGGCGATCCGGCTTTCGCCGCAGGGCGGATGGGACGGCTCGCTCGATGTGCGCCGCTTCTCGATCGTCAACGAACAGCGCCTGCGTTCCATCGTCTCAACACCTGTCGGCAACGAGCAGCGCAGCCTCAATGAGGCGGTCAAACGCGACATCGATACCTCGTCGCAACGCTTCCAGCGCGGCTTTGCCCGCATCGTCTCGCGCAACGGCATGGTCGGTATCGAGAACGGCGTGCTGCGCGGCGACCAGATCGGCGCGACCTTCCAGGGCGTGGTCCGCGACCGCCGAGGCAATATGGATATGACCGGCACCTTCATGCCGGCCTACGGCCTCAATCGCCTCTTTGCCGAACTGCCTCTGATCGGCGTCATCCTCGGAAATGGCAGCGACCGCGGTCTGATCGGCATCACCTTCAAGCTCACCGGCAAGTTCGACCAGCCGAACCTGCAGATCAATCCGCTGTCGATCATTGCGCCGGGAGTCTTCCGGCAGATTTTCGAATTCCAGTGAGGGAAAGCAAGATTAAATATCCTTCCGCCTGAGGAGATAGTCGAGGCCGCCGACCCGATACCAGCGGTAGCCATAGGCATCGAGCATGACCGTATGGCGCCCCTTGTCGTCGGCTTCGCTACTTGCCCCATCGGCAATATCGATCAGCGATCGCCCGAGTTCACCAACATTAGGATCGAAGGTCACTTCCATCGGGTGCGGATGCAGGTTGTGCAGGATCAGCACCGAATTGCCGCGCCAGTCATAACGCAGCGCCAGGACGCCGTCGTCACCTGTGTCGACCGCTGAGAAATCGCCCCAACCGATCTCGGGAGCCTCCTTGCGCATCCGGATCATCCGCTCGGTCCAGTTCAAGAGCGAATTGGGGTCGCGCCGCTGGACGGCGACGTTGATATGTTCGAAGCCGTAGGGGCCGTCTTTGATAACGGGCGAAACGGGCTTCGCGCTTTTGGTGAAACCGCCTTCCGGTTCCCTCGACCATTGCATCGGGGTGCGCGCGCAATTGCGCTCCGGCAGGCACAAATCATCGCCCATGCCGATTTCATCGCCGTAGCGGATGACCGGCGTTCCGGGCAGCGAGAACAGCAGGCTGTAGGCCAACTCGATCCTGCGACGGTCGCCGCCGAGCATGGGTGCCAGGCGCCGGCGAATGCCCCTGTCATAAAGCTGCATGCCCTTCTCGGGTCCAAACGCGGCGAATACCGCGTCGCGCTGCTTATCCGTCAGGCGACCGAGATCAAGTTCATCGTGGTTGCGAAGGAACAGCCCCCATTGCGCGGTCGCCGGGCGCGGCTTCGTGGCCTCCATCGCTTTCTTCAGAGGCCGCGTGTCGGCCGTGGCGAGAGCATAAAACAGCGTCTGATTGACTTGGAAATTGAACATCATCTGCATGCGGTCGCCATCGTCGCCGAAATATTCGAAATTGTCCTTCGGCAGGATATTGGCCTCCGCCAGCACGATGGAATCTCCCATGCGCCATTGCAGGAATTCGCGAAATTTCCTCAGCATTTCGAACTGCTCGACCGGCTTGGTGACCTCGGCGCCCTTGGTGGCGATGATGAAGGGGGCGGCGTCCATCCGGAAGCCCGAGACGCCGAGCTGGATCCAGAAGCCCATGATCTTGAGTATCTCGGCCTGCACTTCGGGATTGGACGTGTTGAGATCGGGCTGATGATCGTAAAAGCGGTGGAAATAATAGGCCTTGGCTCTTTCGTCATAGGTCCAGGTCGTCTTCTGGACGCCCGGGAAGACCATGCCCTGATCTGAGTTTGCAGGCTTTTTGTCTGACCAGACGTACCAATCGCGATAGCGTGAATGCGGATCGCTCCTGGCGTCTTCGAACCAGGGATGATCCTTGGAGGTGTGATTGATCACCAGATCGATCAACACCCGTATGCCCCGCTGTTTGGCACCATGGGTGAATTCGACGAAATCGCCGAGCGAGCCATACCGCGGGTCGACATTATAGTAATCCGAGACGTCGTAGCCATCGTCGCGACCGGGCGAAGTCTGGAACGGCATGAGCCAGATTGCCGTCACGCCGAGGCCGGAGAGATAGTCGAGACGGCGCATCAGGCCCTGAAAATCACCGACGCCATCGCCGTTCGCATCCATGAAGGTCTCGACGGACAGGCAGTAGATGACGGCGTTCTTATACCAGAGGTCGTTGATCATGCCGGCGCTCCAAATGCATCTGGTCGCAAATCCCGTCGGGCGGAAAATGTTCCGCAAGGCGATATTGTGCGCGGCCAGTTGGATAATTCCGACCTATAGCGACAGGCTGGTCATTGATGCTTTGCTTATTTTAGATAATTCTGATGTAATGTGGGTGCCAGCTGCAACAGCGATCGGTGCAATGTCGGAGGATGCCATGCAGTGCGCTCGGACGGTCTCTTTCCTATCGGCCACCATGATGGCCGTGACAGTTGGCGAGGCCTCGAATTCTGCAGAAAAAGGCGGACGGCTGAAGCCGGTGAAGAGCACCCCCTCTGAGCATGTGCTGCTGGTTCCCCTCGACGCAAAGATGACGCCGCCGATCTTCTCGATCAGCTGGTGGTCGCGCGTAAGGCCCACTTCGGACGTCAATCCGCCCGGATCGCTCTTTCGCGAGACGAAACAAAAGGACGCGGAATACGGCTGGCGAGCTGACTGATCACGTTCAAAAGGAAAGGCCGGCGCGGGGCGCCGGCTTCAAAGATCCGTTCGGTTTGAAGCAACCTAGGCCGCGCGGCGGATCAGGATGTGCTTCTTCTTGCCGAGGGAGAGCTTAATGACGCCGTCGGAGGTGATTTCGCCGCTGCCGATCAGGCGGCGTTCGTCGCTGACAGCCTCGTCATTGATGCGCACTGCGCCCCCCTGGACGTGGCGGCGGGCCTCGCCGTTGGAACCGGCAAGGCCGGCGCGGACCATCAGCGAGAGCAGGCCGATGCCGCCGTCGAGTTCGGTGGCCGGGATCTCGACCGAAGGCAAGTTTTCGGCGACGCGGCCTTCCTCGAAGGTGGTGCGGGCCGTTTCGGCGGACGCTTCGGCCGCCTCGCGACCGTGGACGATCGCGGTCGCTTCCGTGGCGAGAATCTTCTTCGCCTCGTTGATTTCGGCGCCGCCAAGGGCCTCGAGCCTGGCGATCTCGGTGAGCGGCAGGCGGGTGAAGATCTTCAGGAAGCGGCCGACATCGGCATCCTCGGTGTTGCGCCAATACTGCCAGAAATCATAGGGGCTGAAGACATCCTCGTTCAGCCAGACGGCGCCGGAGGCGGTTTTGCCCATTTTGGCGCCGGAGCTCGTGGTCAGAAGCGGCGTCGTCAGCGCGTAGAGCTGCGGCGTCCCCATGCGATGGCCGAGATCGACGCCGTTGATGATGTTGCCCCACTGATCCGAACCGCCCATCTGCAGGCGGCAGCCGTAGCGGCGGTTGAGCTCGACGAAGTCGTAGCCCTGCATGATCATGTAGTTGAACTCGAGGAAGGAGAGCGACTGCTCGCGGTCGAGGCGCAGCTTGACGCTGTCGAAGGAGAGCATGCGGTTGACCGAGAAATGCCGGCCGACATCGCGCAGGAATTCGACATAGTTGAGCTTCATCAGCCAGTCGGCATTATTGACCATGAGGGCATCGGTCGGGCCGTCTCCGAAGCGCAGAATGCGCGAGAATATCTTCTTGATGCCCTCGATGTTGGCGGAGATCGCCTCCGGCGTCAGAAGCTTGCGCTGCTCGTCACGGAAGGAGGGATCGCCGACCATCGAGGTGCCGCCGCCCATCAGCGCAATCGGCCGGTGGCCGGTCTCCTGCAGCCAGTGGAGCATGGTGGCGGAGATCAAATTGCCGATATGCAGGCTCGTCGCCGTTGCGTCGTAGCCGACATAGGCCGTCACGACCTCCTTCGCGAACAGGTCGTCGAGGCCGCTTTCATCGGAAACCTGATGAATGAAGCCGCGCTCTTTCAGCGTGCGGAGGAAATCGGACTTGAACTCGGACATGGCTTTCGTCTCTTCGTGCCTGCGCTGCGCCCACCGGGCTTCACGCAACTTCGTTGTTGTTGATCTGTCGCGGCGCGTTTAGCACTGTTTTTACAAAAGTGCATCCGGGAATCGCATGGGAGACAAGCCTCATGGATGTGGTCAGAACCGCGATTGGACTGATGAGCGGCACGTCAATGGATGGAATCGATGTCGCGCTCATCAGGACCGACGGCCGCGGCTTCATCGAGCGCGGGCCCTTCCTCGGCGTGCCCTATGAGGCCGATTTTCGCGGCCGGCTCAAACGGGCGCTGGAACTGGCGCGGCCGCTGACCAACCGGCGCGAGCGGCCCGCGGAACTCCGCGAAATCGAACTCGAGCTGACCGAACGGCATGCTCTTGCCGTTACGGCATTTCTGGAGCGTTACGGGCTCTCAGCCGGTGCCGTCGATGTCCTCGGCTTTCACGGTCAGACGGTGCTGCATCGTCCTGACGACGGGCTGACGATCCAGATCGGCGACGGCCGGGAATTGGCGCGCCGGACGGGCCTATCAGTGGTCTACGACATGCGTGCCAACGACATGGTGCATGGCGGGCAGGGTGCGCCGCTGGTGCCGGCCTATCACGCAGCACTGGCGGGAAAACTGCAGCAGGCGGGAGAGGCGGTGTGCTTCGTCAATATCGGCGGCATCTCCAACCTCACCTATATCGACGCTGACGGCCGGATTGCCGCCTTCGACAGCGGCCCGGGCAATACGCTGATCGACCAATGGATAGAGATGCGGACCGGCAGACCCTATGATCCCGGCGGGGAGATCGGCGGGCGCGGCAAGGTCGTCCCCGCCTTGGCCGAGCGGTATCTGGACAGCCCGTTCTTCCGCGGCAATATCCGTCGGTCGCTCGATCGCGGCGATTTCGCGCCGCTTCGGCCTGATGAGGCGAGCCTCGAAGACGGCGCCAGGACGCTTGCGCATGTCGCCGCAGCATCGATCGTCAAATCCGCCGGTTTCCTGCCCGAGCGTCCCTCGGCCTATATCGTCTGCGGCGGCGGACGGCTGAACGGCACCTTGATGGCCGAGCTCTCGGCGATGGCCGAGGGATCGAGAGTGTTGAGCGCCGAGGCCGCGGGCTTCGACGGCGATGCGATGGAGGCCGAAGCCTGGGCTTATCTCGCCGTACGCTCGCTGGACGGGCTGCCGCTGACCTTTCCCGGCACGACGGGAGTTGCGGCTCCCGTCAGCGGCGGCGTGCTGGCAACGCCGTGACAGGCGAAAGAACCCCAGTGCGTCGTGACGATGGCGGTGGCAGACGTCGGTGCTCTGCCGGTCAGCGGATCCGCTTGGCCGCCGGCTCTGGCACCAGCTCGCCATTGAGGCGACGGTCGAGATAATCCTCGCATTCGCTCATCAGCGTCTCCACCTGACCGTTGAAGAAGTGGTTGGCGTTGGCGACCGTGCGATGGGTGATGAGGATGCCCTTCTGGGTCTTCAGTTTTTCGACCAGACCATTGACATCCTTTTCCGGCGCCACCTTGTCGGCCTCGCCGTTGATGATCAGGCCGGAAGAGGGGCAGGGCGCCAGGAAGGAGAAGTCGTAGGTATTCGGCTGCGGGGCGATCGACATGAAGCCCTCGATTTCCGGCCGGCGCATCAGAAGCTGCATGCCGATCCAGGCGCCGAAGGAATAGCCGGCGACCCAGCAGGTCTTGGAATCGGGGTGCAGGCTCTGCACCCAGTCGAGCGCGGAGGCGGCATCCGACAATTCGCCGGCGCCATGATCGAATTCGCCCTGGCTGCGGCCGATGCCCCGGAAGTTGAAGCGCAGCGTCGTGAACCCGCGCTTCTGGAACATGTAGAAGAGCTGGTAGACGATCTGATTATTCATCGTGCCGCCGAACTGCGGATGCGGGTGCAGGATGAGCGCGATGGGCGCGCTTTTTTCCTTGGAGGGCTGGTAGCGGCCTTCAAGACGGCCGGCTGGGCCGTTGAAAATTACTTCGGGCATTGGTACTCCGGGTTTTATTTCGCGTTCGCGCTGCGTTGGACGACAACATGACTTGACTAACGTTGTCAGCTTTTCTAAAACGCAGTTTAGAACAATTCGAAACTTGCATGGCGATCCACGCTTCGTGGAACGTGTCATAAGGCAAGCCCGGCGGAAATTTCAAGAAAAATGCACCGCGGATGCTGAAGCAAGCTCGTCAAGCGCAGGACTGAAGATCATGGCGCCGCCACGCCTTTATCTCGACTGGAACGCCACAGCGCCGCTGCATCCCGCAGCACGCGAGGCGATCATGCGCGCCATCGACATATTCGGCAATCCGAACAGCGTGCATGGGGAGGGCCGCGCCGCCCGCGCCGCCATCGAAGGCGCACGGCGCAAGGTGGCCGCTCTTGCCGGCACCGATCCGGGCAATGTGATCTTCACCAGCGGCGCGACGGAGGCCGCCAACTTGGTGCTGACGCCGGATTTTCGCATGGGCCGCACGCCGCTTCAGCTCGGCCATCTCTATTTTTCCGCCGTCGAGCACCTGGCTGTACGAGAGGGAGGCCGATTCCCGAAGGACCGCACGACCGAGATCCCGGTGACGGACGCCGGTATCGTCGATCTGCAAGCGCTGGCCGCATTGCTCGATGCCCATGACACATCGACAGGCCTCCCGATGGTCGCGATCATGTTCGTCAACAACGAGACGGGCATTGTCCAGCCGGTCGAAGAAGCGGCCAGGATTGTGCGGGCGCACGGTGGTCTCTTTGTGGTCGACGCCGTGCAGGCGGCCGGTCGTCTGCCGATCGAGATCGAGCGCATCGGCGCGGATTTCATCATCGTCTCCTCTCACAAGATCGGTGGACCGAAGGGGGCGGGTGCACTGATCGCGCGCGGCGAGGCGCTGATGCCGAAGGCGTTGATCCGCGGTGGCGGGCAGGAGAAGGGTCACCGGTCGGGGACACAGAATTCGCTGGCGCTGATTGGCTTCGGAGCTGCGGCGGAAGCCGTGCTTCAGGATCTTGAGGAACGGAACGCTGCGATTGCTGCGCTGCGCGACAGGCTGGAAGCCGGCATGCACGCTACCGCGCCCGATGTCATCATCCATGGCGCCGGTGGTCCGAGGGTCGCCAACACGATTTTCTTCACGCTCCCTTGCCTGAAGGCGGAGACCGGGCAGATCGCTTTCGATCTTGAAGGCGTTGCCCTTTCGGCGGGCTCTGCTTGCTCATCCGGCAAGGTCGGCGAAAGCCATGTGCTGACGGCGATGGGGCGCGACGCCAAGCTGGGGGCGCTGCGCATCTCGCTCGGCTTTTCCACAACGGAAGAGGATATCGATAGGGCGATTGCCGCCTTCGCGAAGATAGCCTGCCGGCGCAGGTCGGCGGGCGAGGCGGCTTGACCGCCTCATAAACTTGCGGAAACACAAATTTCCGCTTGCCAATCGGGCTGAAAAGTTCCTTTTGGCCTCCTACATCAGGGCAAAGGATTTTGCCCGGGGCAAGTCAACTGCCCATACGCTACAAGCTGCCGGACCTTGTATCCGGCGAGATTGGAGAACGAAATGGCTGCCGTGCAGGAAACGATCGACCAGGTGCGCCTGATCGATGTGGACCAGTACAAATACGGTTTCGAGACCGTCATCGAAATGGACAAGGCGCCGAAGGGCCTGTCCGAGGATATCATCCGCTTCATTTCGGCCAAAAAGCAGGAGCCGGAGTGGATGCTGGAATGGCGTCTCGAGGCCTATCGGCGCTGGCTGACGCTGGAAGAGCCGACCTGGGCACGCGTCAATTATCCGAAGATCGATTTCAACGACATCCATTATTATGCCGCGCCGAAAAGCGCGCCGGGTCCGAAGTCGCTCGACGAGGTCGATCCGGAGCTCTTGAAAGTCTATGAGAAGCTTGGCATCCCGCTGCGTGAGCAGGAGATCCTGGCCGGCGTCGAGAAGCCGAAGATCGCCGTCGACGCCGTTTTCGACAGCGTCTCGGTCGTCACCACCTTCAAGGCGGAGCTGAAGAAGGCCGGCGTGATCTTCATGTCGATCTCGGAAGCCATTCGCGAACATCCCGATCTCGTGCGCAAATATCTCGGTTCCGTCGTGCCGACCTCGGATAATTATTATGCGACGCTGAATTCGGCGGTCTTCACCGACGGTTCCTTCGTTTTCGTGCCGAAGGGCGTTCGTTGCCCGATGGAGCTTTCCACCTATTTCCGCATCAACGAGAAGGGCACCGGCCAGTTCGAGCGCACGTTGATCATCGCGGAAGAGGGCGCCTACGTCTCCTACCTCGAAGGCTGCACTGCGCCGCAGCGCGATGAGAACCAGCTGCATGCGGCCGTGGTCGAGCTCGTGGCTCTCGACGATGCCGAGATCAAATATTCCACCGTCCAGAACTGGTATCCGGGCGACAAGGAAGGCAAGGGCGGCATCTACAACTTCGTCACCAAGCGCGGCGATTGCCGTGGCAATCGCTCGAAGATTTCCTGGACGCAGGTCGAAACCGGGTCGGCGATCACCTGGAAATATCCGTCCTGCATCCTGCGCGGCGACGACAGCCGCGGCGAATTCTACTCGATCGCCGTGTCGAACGGCCATCAGCAGATCGACAGCGGCACCAAGATGATCCATCTCGGCAAGAACACGTCGAGCCGTATCGTCTCCAAGGGTATCGCGGCCGGCGTTTCCAACAACACCTATCGCGGCCAGGTCTCGGCCCACCGCAAGGCGTCGAATGCGCGCAATTTCACCCAGTGCGATTCGCTGCTGATCGGCGACAAGTGTGGCGCTCATACCGTGCCCTATATCGAGGCGAAAAACTCGACGGCGCAGTTCGAGCACGAAGCGACGACCTCGAAGATCTCCGAGGACCAGCTGTTCTACTGCCTGCAGCGCGGCATCCCCACCGAAGCGGCGATCGCGCTGATCGTCAACGGCTTCGTCAAGGAAGTCCTGCAGGAACTGCCGATGGAATTTGCGGTCGAGGCGCAGAAGCTGATCAGCATCTCGCTGGAAGGCTCGGTCGGTTGATATGAACGAGACGGACAAAAAATGTATTTTTGGACGTCTGGAGAATATGCGCGGGGAAATATTGGCGAAAATTCGTCCCCGCGAGCAAAGGTACGAAACGGAAAAGCCGCCGGAGCAGCCTTACGTGTTTCTCCAGCAGCGCATGGAAAAACCGGCAAAGATCATTGGGGTTATCGGGCGGCCTATGGAGATCCCGGAATTTGTCGAGTGCCTTCGGTTGATTTTAAAGGCAGCGGGCGCAGTTTTCGCTGCCATCTGTTTTTGGCGATAACGCCGAGTACAACATATCGACGCGCCCCCAAAGCGATCCTCGGGACGGGCCCGAGGATGACGGATCGAGGCCGGTGCGAACGGTCAATCAGGCGGCACTTGAACCCGCTTTATGAACAGGAAGAACGAAATGCTTGAAATCAGAAACCTTCATGCCCGCATCGCCGAAGACGGCACCGAGATCATCCGTGGTCTGAACCTTACGGTGAAGGCCGGCGAAGTTGCGGCGATCATGGGGCCGAACGGCTCCGGCAAGTCGACACTCTCCTACGTGCTGTCCGGCCGCGAAGACTATGAAGTGACCGAAGGCGACATCCTTTATAACGGCGAGAGCATTCTCGAGCTCGATCCATCCGAGCGCGCCGCCAAGGGCATCTTCCTCGCTTTCCAGTATCCGGTCGAAATCCCGGGCGTCGCCACCATGCAGTTCCTCAAGGTGGCGATGAACGAGCAGCGCAAGGCGCGCGGCGAGGACGAGCTGACGACGCCGGATTTCATGCGCCGCGTCAAGGAAGCTGCGGCCAAGCTGCAGATCAATACCGAAATGCTGAAGCGGCCACTCAATGTCGGCTTCTCCGGCGGCGAGAAGAAGCGCGCCGAGATCCTGCAGATGGCGCTGCTGGAGCCGAAGCTCTGCGTGCTCGACGAAACCGATTCCGGCCTTGATATCGACGCGCTGAAGATCGTCGCCGACGGCGTCAACGCGCTGCGTTCGCCTGATCGCGCTGTCGTCGTCATCACCCACTATCAGCGCCTGCTCGACTATATCGTGCCTGATACCGTCCACGTGCTCTACAAGGGCCAGGTCATCAAGTCGGGCGACAAGACCTTGGCCCATGAGCTGGAAGCCAATGGTTACGCCGACATCATCGGCACAGCGGCCTGAGTTCGGGTGGAAAGGACGACGTCCATGAACATGCAGACGACGAGCCGCCAGACCGCGGCCGAAACGGCGCTGATCGAGGCCTTCAATCAGCAGATCGGCGACCTACCCGGCAATGGTGCAGTGACGGCGCTGCGTGACCGGCTTCTCGATGATCTGAAGAAGGCCGGCCTGCCGACGCGCCGCATCGAAGCCTGGCACTATACCGACCTCAAGAATCTGCTGCGTGCCGTACCGGCGCAAGTGGGTGATGCGGGCTCCAACGCGCTTGAGCCGGTCGTTGCCGGTTCCTCGGTGCTGGCGGTCATTCAGGGCCATGCCAATCAGAAGGCGGCCGTCGACGGTCTTGGCCTGTCGGCCTATTCCGAACGGCTGATCGACGGTTCCGCCGTCGAAAGGCTCGATGCGTTGGGCAGCGACGATGCGGTCGGGCGGATCAACGGCAGCTTCGTGCGCGACGGCTATGTGGTCGACGTGCCTGATGAAACCGAACTTGAAAATCCGCTGGAAATCCAGTTCATCCATGCCGGCGGGCAGACGCATACGCGTCTTCCGGTTTCCTTCGGCGCCGGCGTCAAGGGAACTATCATCGAGCGTCACCGTGCGGTGACGGGCGATGCCGCCTTCGTGTCCCATATCAGTGACATCACAGTCAGCGAGGGCACGGAGCTGACCTGGATCATCCTGCAGCAGCAGGGTCCCGACGATACGCATCTTGGCCAGATCCGCATCGATCTCGGCGCCGACGCCAAGCTCCGGCTGTTCGTCATCAATGCGGGCGGCAAGCTGGTGCGCCAGGAACTGAATATCAAGGTGACGGGCGAGGGCGCCGATCTGACGCTGCGCGGCATCAACCTGCTCGGGGCCGATAGCCATACCGATGTGACGATGGTGCTCGGCCACGACGTCCCGCATACCGGTTCGACCGAAGTGATTCGCAACGTCGTCTTCGACCGCGCCAAGGGTGTCTTCCAGGGCATGATCCGGGTTGCGCCCGATGCGCAGAAGACCGACGCCAAGATGGCCTGCAACACGCTCTTGATGTCCGACGACGCCGAGTTTTCGGTCAAGCCGGAGCTCGAGATCTTCGCCGACGACGTGCAATGCGGCCATGGCGCGACGGTCACCGATATCGATGCCAATCATCTCTATTACATGATGGCGCGCGGCATTCCGGAGAACAAAGCGCGGGCGATGCTCGTCAACGCCTTCGTCGCCGAGATCGTCGAGGAACTGGAAGACGAGGCCCTGGTCGAGGCGCTGGAAAGCGTGATTTCGGCCTGGCTCGAAAAGCACGCCTGATCGGATGAATGCCATGGACAAGATAGTGCCAGCCACTGAGTACGACGTCGAAGCCATCCGCCGGGATTTCCCGATCCTGGCGGAGAAGGTGCACGGCAAGTCGCTGGTTTATCTCGACAATGGCGCTTCGGCACAGAAGCCGCGGTCGGTGATCGACGCCATCTCGCATGCCTATGCGCATGAATATGCCAATGTGCATCGCGGCCTGCACTATCTCTCCAATGTCGCGACGGATGCCTATGAGGCAGCGCGCGAGAAGGTTCGTCGCTTCCTCAACGCGCCCTCGGTCAACGACATCGTCTTCACTAAAAATTCGACCGAAGCGATCAATACTGTCGCCTATGGCTGGGGCATGCCGAAGATCGGCGAAGGCGACGAGATCGTCCTGACGATCATGGAGCACCATTCCAACATCGTGCCCTGGCACTTCATCCGCGAGCGCCAGGGCGCGAAGCTGGTCTGGGTTCCGGTCGATGACGAAGGCGCCTTCCATATCGAGGATTTCGAGAAAAGCCTGACGGAGCGCACCAAGCTCGTCGCCATTACCCATATGTCGAATGCGCTCGGCACGATCGTTCCGGTCAAGGAAATCTGCCGGATCGCGCATGAACGCGGCATCCCGGTGCTGATCGACGGCAGTCAGGGTGCCGTGCACCTGCCGGTCGACGTGCAGGATATCGATTGCGACTGGTATGTCATGACTGGCCACAAGCTCTACGGCCCGTCAGGTATCGGCGTGCTTTACGGCAAGAAGGAGCGGCTCTCGCAGATGCGCCCCTTCCAGGGCGGCGGCGAGATGATCTTCGAAGTCGCCGAGGACGCGGTCACCTACAACGATCCGCCGCATCGCTTCGAAGCCGGCACGCCGCCGATCGTCCAGGCGATCGGGCTCGGTTATGCGCTCGACTATATGGAGAAGGTCGGACGCGAGGCAATCGCCCGCCATGAGGCCGATCTTGCGGCTTACGCAGCCGAGCGCCTCAGATCGGTCAATTCGCTGCGGATGTTCGGGACGGCGCCCGGCAAGGGGAGCATCTTCTCCTTCGAGCTTGCCGGCATCCATGCCCATGACGTCTCGATGGTGATCGACCGGCAGGGTATTGCAGTGCGGGCCGGCACGCATTGCGCCATGCCGCTCTTGAAACGCTTCGGCGTCACCTCCACATGCCGAGCATCGTTCGGCATGTACAATACCCGCGCCGAGGTCGATGCGCTGGCCGATGCGCTTGATTATGCGCGCAAGTTCTTTGCCTGAGGAGTGTCCGTGATGAGCCTGGATGAAAGCGAACAGAAGATCGACGTGCGCGAAGGCATTGTGCATTCCAGCATCCCGGCCGATGAATTGGCGCGGCTCAGTGATGACGTCATCGCCGCCCTGAAAACCGTCTACGACCCGGAAATCCCTGCCGACATTTTCGAACTCGGCCTGATCTACAAGATCGACATCGAGGACGACCGGATGGTCAAGATCATGATGACCCTGACCGCGCCCGGCTGCCCGGTTGCGGGCGAAATGCCTGGCTGGGTGGAAAACGCCGTCGGCGCCGTCGAGGGCGTGTCGGGCGTCGAGGTCGAAATGACCTTTGACCCGCCGTGGACGCCGGACCGCATGTCGGAAGAGGCCCAGGTCGCCGTCGGCTGGTACTGAGCAGGAGATGGTACCGGCGCAGTACCATAGTATTGATCCGTTTACCTCGCGCGATTACATTTGATTCATGAAGCACCGGATCTTGACCCCGGTTGTGGAAGGAGATTGAGCCGATGGGCTTTGCAGTGATGAGCATGACGGACGGGGCTGCGGCCCGCGTCAAGGCGATCGTCGAAAACTCCGGCCCGGAGGCGAAGGGCGTTCGCGTTGGCATCAAGAAGGGCGGCTGCGCCGGGATGGAATATACCATCGACCTGGTGACCGAGCCGAATGCCAAGGACGATCTGATCGAGCGCGACGGCGCCAAGGTCTGGATCGAGCCCTCAGCCGTGCTCTATCTTCTCGGCACCGAGATGGGCTTCGAGCAGACGACCCTGCGCTCCGGCTTCACCTTCACCAATCCGAACCAGACGTCGGCCTGCGGCTGCGGCGAATCCGTCGAGCTGAAACCTGCCGATCTTGCGGCTCTCGCCGCACAGCGCCAGAGCGAGCCGGCGCATTCGTGATACCGTTCAGGCTGTTGGGAAATTTCCTTAGCATCTGTTCAAGAAAGCGGATGCTGGTCAAACCCTTATTATCACGGGCTTGATCAGTGGCTTGGATGAAGGTGAGGCTTGTTGCTGAAAAGCGTTCGAATTCTTGCCGGACGTAGATTTATACCAAACCATGCCAAAGTGCGCTCGACGATTCACCGTTTGGGGCCCCACCTAAAGGCCGATTTGATTGAATTTAATGAGACGCCATATGGCAGAAAATCAAATCAATGATCCGTACTGCTCTCAAACTTGCTAAGATCCTTGGTGCGTTGACTGTGTTAGCCACAGGATTGCTCTCTGGCTGCGCCAGAATGCCACCAGTATTTTCGGACGATGGCGCGACAATTTCATTCAAGGGTGAAAAGTTTAAGTACCATGCTCCCGGTCAAGCGGAAGTGTCTTGCAGATTTGTTGATCGGCGAAAATCGGCAGTTTGTGACAATGGCTTAACCTCCGAGTTGGTAGTGGCTGGGCTTTCCTTCCACGGCGTCGTATTAGTTGAATTCGATGGGCGGCGGTTTAGGCCCGCAGAAAGTCCCTAAACGACGCCGCGGTTCGAAAGCTGATGATCGCAATTACGCTACCCCTTAGAACAGCGGCCACTCTCGGACGGCCGTTAGGCGATTGCTGATCGAGTGCCGGTGTGTTCAGTCGCGCTTGATGCTCATCAGCATTTCCCACATGTCGGCGCCGGTCTCGAAGACAGCGGCGTTCGCCTTGTAGCTCTGCTCGGCTTCGATCAGGTCCGTGAGTTCAGTGGCCGGATCGACATCGGATGCTGTCGGGCTGACGATGGCCTGAACGCCGCCTGATCCGACAGAGGTGAGGCTGGTGTTCAGCCTGTTATAACCAGGGGTGCTGCTGTTTGCGATGTTGCTGGCGATCGCGCCGATCCGTGTCGTCTGTGCCTGCATGCCCGAAAGAGCAGTGTTTGCGATACCCGATATGCTCATCAACCGTTTCCCCGGAACTGGATAGTCGTCTTTTACTCGCAAGGCTTTAGGGAATGCTGAAGGCGCTGCGTTAGCAAAGATCTATCGGCGCGTGGTCATGCCATCATATTTGCTCCGAAACGGCACGGCGCCATACGCGTGATCGACACTTGCGTGAGGCTTTGCCCGCTCCCGGATACGGAAAGAGGGGCATCACAGCAGCATCGAGGCTCCGCGATCGATGTAGGTATCAAGAAACTGTTCGAGGCGGGGATTTCGCGGTCGCTTGAAAACCTCTTGCGGCGGACCGGTGAACAGCACCTTGCCGTGATCGAGAAAGATGATCTGCTGGCCGACCGTTGCGGCAAACCCGATCTCGTGGGAAACGACGACCATTGTCATGCCTTCGGCGGCGAGATCGCGCATGACGTTCAGCACTTCGCCGGTCAGTTCGGGATCGAGTGATGAGGTTGGCTCGTCAAAGAGCATGATCTTCGGGTTGAGAGCCAGGGCCCGCGCGATAGCAACACGCTGCTGCTGTCCTCCCGAAAGTTGCGACGGATAGTGGTTTGCCCGACCCTCGAGACCGACTTTGGCGAGCTGGGCCATTGCCCGCTCCTCCGCGTCCTTGCGGTTCATCTTGTGAACCGTCTTCAGCGCCTCGCTGACGTTGCCGAGCGCCGTCATGTGCGGCCAGAGATTGAATTGCTGAAAAACCATGCCGATCTGGGCACGAATCCGCCGATTTGCGGCGGCCGGCAATCGCTCCCTTACGCCCTTCGCATTTTCCGCAAAGCCGAGCACCTCGCCATTGACGGCAATGGTGCCCTTTGTCGATTCTTCCAGAAACGCCATGCAGCGCAGCAGCGTGCTCTTGCCGGATCCTGATGGACCGATCACGCAGGAAACCTGTCCCTGGGCGATATCAAGATCGATACCGTTCAGCACGGTGGAATCGCCAAACGTCTTGACTAGATTTTTGACTGCGATCGCGGGAACGCTCATATGTTGAAAAACCTGAATCTGGTGAGTTTCGTTTCGGCGAGACGACCGAGCCAGCCGGTGATTTCGACCAGCGCCCAGTAGAAGAGGGCGAGGACAAAAAGCGCTTCGACAAAAGCATATTGCTGCGATCCGATGGCGCTCAGTGTTGCCGTCAGTTCCGGCACGGTGATGATCGACAACACGGCCGTCTCCTTCATGAGGATGATCGTCATGTTGAGCGAAGGCGGCAGCACCAGCATGGTCATCTCAGGCAGCAATATGCGCCTGACGATCTGCGTGTGTGTCAGCCCAACGCATAGACCCGCCTCGATATGCCCCTTCGGGACGGCGGCAAAGCCCGAGCGGAATATCTCGCTGAAATAGGCCGCGCCGTAGATGGACAGGCCGACGACGCCTGCTGGGATCGGATTGAGCGACAATCCAACGAAGGGGCCGCCGTAGTAGACGAGGAATATCTGAATGAGGAAGGGCGTGCCGCGCAGCACTGCGATGACAATCCCGAACGCCCTGTCGAAGAGCACCCCGCCAAAACGCCGCGCGACAGCGACAAGGAAACCCAGAACGGCAGCGGCAAGAGCGGCGACGATCCAGATAACGATTGTCACGAAGGCACCGCTGGCGATCTCCGGCAAATGGCTGAAAATCACATTGATATCGAACGTCATCGCGGTGCTCCCGGCAGGGAGCGCTCGATCAGACCGCCGGCAAGCGCTACGATCCAATTGATGGCGAGGTAGATCAGACCGGCGGAAGCGAAGATTTCGAGCGGCAGAAAGGTGCTGCCGGCAAGGTCCTGGGCCATGCGCGTCAGCTCAACGATCCCGACAACGGAGACCAGCGAAGAAGCCTTCAAAATAAGGATCGCTTCGTTGACGAGCGCCGGAAAGGTCAGCCGCAGAGCGATTGGCGCCTTGATCCGGCGGAAAATCTGCATGGGCGTGAGACCGACCATCTCGGCGGACTCGACAAGGCCCGAGGGGACGCTGGCAAAACCGCCGCGCAGATTTTCAGCCTGATAGGCAGCCGTGCACAGCGAAAGGCCAACGACGGCCGCAACGATACTCGGCACGTTGATGCCGATCACCGGCAGAAGGTTGTAGATCAGCAACAGCTGCACCAGCAGCGGTACGCCGCGAAAGAAGCTGATGAAAACCTGCCCCAGCAGCATGAAAAGCCGTTGCCGCGAAAGGAGCATGGCGGAAACAATGATCGAGATCGCAAAGCCGATCAGAATCGAAACCACGCTGATCGTGACCGTGTAGATCGAAGCTTGCAGAAGAAGTTCGAAAAGTTTGGTGGACATGGGCGGTACTTGCCTGCGTGCTGCGGCCGTGACGTCTGTTCGCACGGCAAATTGCGCCCCGACCGATGGCGGGGCGCGAGCATTTCACCGGCAATGATTAGAATGCCGGATCCTTGACAGCGTCCGGTGTGTCGAAAGACGCACCGAACCACTTCTTTTGCAGCTCTGCCATACGCCCGTCTGCCTTGATCTTGAGCATCGCGGCATCGACCGCGTCCATCAGCGGGGCGTGATCGGCGTCCTTGAGACCGATGAAGCCGAAATAGGACTTCTTTCCGAAAGGCGGCAGGACAACTTCGAAAGTGCCCTTTCGCTGGCTCGCGACAAAGGCGATGTTCGGGAGCGAATTGGCAACGCCGGCAATACGGCCGGCTGCGAGATCGGCGTAGGTCTCCGTGAAGGCAGGATATTCGCGCACATCGACTTTGGTCGGCAGCGTGTCGGAGAATTCCTTCAGCTGGTCGAGCTGGGCAGTTGCCTTGCCGACACCAATCGTCTTGCCGGCAATGTCTTCCGGCTTGCTGATCGTCGTGTCGCCGGCCTTCTTAAGGATGGCAATCGTCGCTTCGGCGATCGGCGGCGTGAAGCGATAGCGCTCCATGCGCTTCTTGGTGATCGTTGCAGGACCTGCGACGATATCGAACTTGCCAGCCTCAAGCGCGGGGAAGACGCCGTCCCAGGGAAGTGCCACCCACTCGATCTTGACGCCAAGTTCCTTGCCGATCTCGGCAAAAAGGTCGACGTTCAGGCCCGTATGTTCACCGGCGTCGATATAGTCAAACGGTGCGAAAGCCGTTTCGGTGCCAACCTTGAGCGTGCCGGCTGCCTTGACGGCCGCCAGCGTATCGGCTGCGTGGGCGGAAAAGGCTGCTCCTAACAGGAACGCAGCGCCGACCAGACCCGTCAGCAGTGACTTTGCCTTCATGATCATCTCTCCAGTTTTATTCCTCCGACGGAGGAGTTTTGTTCCCGATTTTGATTTCAATGCGCGGATTTTTATGCTCCGCTTTTGACTATACAAATAGATATAGGCTGGCCTAGAGTGTCAATGTAAAAGTCAAGGAACGCAAAAATTGTGCCGGGTGGCGGCAATCTTTGCCGGCGTGACGCGACCGCTCCGGCACTTTGATAGTGACGCCCAACGAGGTGTGGACTTGGTGTCGATTTATCAGCGCATTTACATGGATATCGAGGCGAAGATCATTAGCGGCGATTGGCGGCCCGGCGACCGTATTCCCATAGAACATGAACTGGTCGCGGAATATCAATGCTCGCGCATGACCGTCAGCAAGGCACTGTCGGCTCTGGTCGAGCGCGGCATGATCGTCAGAAGGCGCAAGACCGGTTCGTTTGTTGCGTCGCCCCAGATCGACCGCACGGTAATGGATATTCAGGATATCAGCACCGAAGCGGAACTGGCCGGGCACGAACACCGCTTCGAGCTTCTCACCCGTAAAGTCGAACGCCTTGGAGAAACGGACGCACAACAGCTGTCGGAAGCTCCCGATGCGGAGATACTCAGGCTTCAATGCCTGCATATCGTGGACGGCAGACCCAATGCCATCGAACGGCGGATCATCATGCTCGACGCCGTCCCACGTGCGCGCGACGAGAGCTTCGCCTCGATCCCGCCCGGCAAATGGCTGCTTGCAGAAGTTCCCTGGTCCAAGGCCAAACACGTCATCCGCGCCGTCTCGGCCGATACGGCGACGGCGCGAATGCTGGAGATAAAAAGAGGCCAGGCGTGCCTTAGCCTAATCCGGCAGACCTGGCAGAACGGCCGGACGGTGACATATGTTGAGATTACCCATCCAGGCGACCGGTTCCAGTTCGCAGGGACGTTTCATCCGATGGCAAATTGAGTTGGCGCACACCACGGGAGGTTCTGCAAGTGATCGATGAGCGCTTCAAGACGATCCCGCTCAAGGGTCTGCAAGCCTTCGAGGCGGTGGGGCGTTGCGGCGGCGTGACGGCTGCGGCACTGGAGCTCAAGGTCTCGCCGGGGGCAATCAGCCAGCAAATTCACAAGATCGAAAGTTTTCTTGGAGTTTCGCTGCTGGAGCGGAGCGGGCGAACCGTTGAGCTGACCGCCTGGGGCCGGCTTTATCATCAGGAGATTTCGAAGGGATTTGAGCAATTTGCGTTCGCTCAGCAGTTATTGGAAAGGGCACGCAACGAGACGCCGCTGGTCCTTAGCGCACTTTCTTCCGTCGTCAACAAATGGATCGGCAGGCGAATCTTCGACTGGCAGGCCCTACACCCCGATGTTCAAGTGAGAATTATTGGACGGGACAAGGAGCCCAGGATTGGTTTCGACGATGTCGATTTCCGCGTAAGCTACGGGTCGGACGTCCTGCAGCACGACCATTATACTGAACTGTTTCGCGATTGGGTCGTGCCTGTCTGCTCGCCGTCGCTAATGCAGGATCGCGCGCACGCGGCCCGAGATCTCTTCGAGCAGCCGCTTCTGCATGTCGAGTGGGAAAGGCACTTCACGCCTTACCCAAGCTGGGCGGAGTTTGCGGCCATGGCCGGTATACCGTTCGACGCGTCGACGCCCGGCCTCTCCTTTACCCTGTCGAGCAGCGCGATCGATGCAGCCGTCAACAAGCGTGGCGTCGTCCTCGCGCAGATGTCGATGATATCAGATGAGCTCGAGGCGCAGACGCTCGTCACTCCCGTCGATATGCGGATTCCGCTGCGCGAAAGCTACTTTCTCGCCTGGGACCGCGCGGCACTGCAAAAGCCGCGCGGCCGCGAATTCCGCGACTGGCTCGTCGCCATTTCCCGTCAGCAAGCTTTGGTGTCAGCCCCCAAGTGAACGTTTAGAAAATCTAAAACGGACCTTAGCGCCGCGATGTTGATGAAAATTTGCGCCTGGTGATAATTTGCGCGGCCACCTTCAATCGGCAGCATGCATAAGGGGGAGAGCTCGATGGCGCGAACTGACAAGATGAAACTTGGGACCTTCGTCTACACTTTCGGCTTTCATCCAGCCTCGTGGCTGCATCCGGCCAGCGATGTCGGCGGCGCCAATGACTTCGCCCATCTGCTCGATGTCGCCAAACGATCCGAGGCGGCCAAGTTCGATTTCATGTTCATGGCGGATTCTCCGGCTGCCGCCGTCGGTGATCCGAATGCGCTTGCCCGTATTCCGACCAAGATGAATCGCTTCGAACCCCTCTCACTGCTATCAGCATTGGCGGTCACGACCAGCAATCTCGGTCTCGTTGCGACGGTGTCGACAAGTTATTACGAGCCATACAATGTCGCCCGCCTGTTCGCCTCGATCGACCATCTGAGCAACGGGCGCGTCTGCTGGAATGTTGTCACCTCCGACCATGACGAAACCGGCTACAACTTCAATCGCGAGGGACTTGATCCGCACGCGCTACGCTATGAGCGCGGCAACGAATTCGTCGATGTCGTTTTCGGCCTTTGGGACAGCTTCGAGGAAGGTGCTCTGCTTCTCGACCGCGAAAACGGTGTCTATTATGACAAGGACAAGCACCACACCCTCAATCACAAAGGCAAGCATTTCCAGGTCCGCGGACCCCTCAACATTGCGCGAACGCCCCAGGGCCGTCCCGTCATCGCCCAGGCCGGCGGTTCAGAACCCGGAATGGACATGGCGGCGCGCACTGCCGAGATCGTCTTCAGCCTCGCGTCGAATATCGAGCGGAACAGGGCCTTCTACGAAAACGTCAAGAGCCGGATGCCGGCCTATGGGCGCGATGCCGACGACCTGAAGATCATGCCGGGCATCGTTCTCAACGTCGGTGAAACGGTAGCCGAGGCGAAGGCGAAGGTCGACTATCTGATCGACAAGATGCATCCTGATGTCGGCCGGTTAATGCTTTCCGAATTCCTGGAAGCGGACTTGCGCGACGTGCCGCTCGATAAGCCCTTCCCCATGGATCGGCTTCCGGCGGCGCCGAAGGGTTCACGCGCCTTGTTCGACGAACTGGTCGGTTTCGTCAGGAGCGGCCATACCGTCGGCGAGCTCATCCGGCACTATGCCGAGAAGCATACCGGAAATGGCATTACAGGTACGCCCACCCAGATCGCCGACTTTATGGAGGAATGGTTCGAGACGCGGGCCGCCGATGGCTTTATCCTGATGTTCCCGACTCTGCCGTCCAGCCTCGAGGATTTCGTGGGGCTCGTCCTGCCCGAGCTTCGCCGCCGCGGTCTGTTCCGCGAGGAATATGAGGGAAGGACCTTGCGCGAAAACCTCGGTCTTTCAATGCCGGCAAACCGTTTTGCCAAAACGCAGACGCCGGCCCGATGAGTGCAGCGGCTTTGATCAGCGAAGCAGATTTCAAGCTTTCGATGCGTCATCTGGCGGGTGCGGTCAGTGTGATCACGGTCGGCGACGGACAAGACCACACCGGCTTCACCGCAACCTCGGTCTCTTCATTGTCGGCGGAGGTGCCCTCCGTCATCGTCAGTGTCAACCGCGCATCTTCCTCGTGGCCGGTATTGCAGCGGTACGGCTGTTTCTGTGTCAACGTGCTCGCGGCCGACCAGCAGCAGGTGGCGCAATCCTTTGCAGGTTTCGACGGACGCAAGGGCGTGGAACGCTTCGGTAATGCGGGATGGTATCGCCTCACGACTGGCGCGCCCGTTCTCGAAAACGCTCTTACCGTGCTGGACTGCAAGCTCGAAACGGAATTCCACCATCATTCCCATGCGATTCTGATCGGGCATATTTGCGCCATCCAAGTCCGACAAGGCATAGGGCCGCTCATCTATTGGCGCGGCGGCTATCGTGAACTTCCGGCGGAGGTCGATTGCCACGTTCTAGCGGAGCCGCTCCGACAATAGCCCTATCGAGGCAACATCCGCATTGGCAAAGGCAAGTCTGAGGTAATGCTCTTGTCTCTCGCCGAAATAGGCGCCGGGCAAACAGACGATGCCCGATTCCCTGGCGAGTCTTTCGGCGATCTCTGAAGATGATCGATCGGCGAAAGGGTGACGGACGAAGGCGAAATATGCGCCGATCGCTCCTATTTCCCAATCATGCAAGCTGGAAAAGACCAGCTTTAACGCATCCGCCCGGCGCGCGATTTCCAGCCGGTTGCCGGCCCGCCAATCGGCAAGCGCGGGGATAGCCGATGCAACGGCGATCTGAGCCGAGCGCGGTGCGCAGATCTGCATATTGTCCATCACCTTGGCGATCTCGGCGACGAGCTTGGGTCCTGCCGTGATGGCACCCAGCCTGTGGCCGGGGATGCAAAAGGATTTCGAAAAACTGTAAAGAAGGACGACCGTGTCCTCCCAACCCGGCTCGGACAGGAGTGAGTGCGGCCGGCCGTAATCCTCGCCCAGGAAATCGCGATAGGTTTCATCAAGGATCAGCCAGGTGCCATACTTCCGGCAAAGAACTAAAAGCTCGTGCAGCAGGCTTGGCGGATATACCGCTCCGGTCGGATTGTTGGGTGAGACGACTGCCAGCACCTTGGCGCCGGCCGCAAGTGCTGCTTCGGTCGAACTCGGGTTAGGCAGAAAACCGCTGGCAGGATCGCACTCAACCAATCGACGTCCGATTCCCAGCATCGACAGCGTCGTATCGTGATTGAAATAGAAGGGATTGGTGAGAGCCACCGTATCGCCCGCGCCAGCAAGGGCGATCGCCGCGCACATGAACGCCTGATTGCAGCCGGCGGTGATGTGGATATTGCCTTCGGAAAGGTCGGCGCCGTAAAGCGCGGCGAGATGTGCTGCATAGGCCTTGCGTAACAGGGGCTCGCCTTCGATTGGACCGTAGCCTGTCATCGCCTGTTGTCCGGCCGCCTCGGCAAGCCGGCGAAGCATCTCCGGATGGGCGGGATAGCCGGGTACGGCTTGCGATAGATCGATGAGCGGCCCCTTGTTGCCTTTATATTCGCGGCTCCAGGCAATGACGGAAGGAATGGGCGGGGCAGAGAGTCGGGAAACACGTAAATTGGGTTTTGCAGCGATCATGTCGATTTCTCATTGATAGCAATTGCTACAACGATACCAATTACCTTCTCAATCCCTTTGTCGCCTGAGACGGGACCGAAGCGAAGACATATGCTCATGGTGTGGGACAAAAACCGACTCGAACAGATGCGCGCAGATTTCGCGGACGCCAATGGTGGTGAGATATTCGATGAGAGGTTTCGGAAAGTGGCGGAGAAGATCATCTCCAAGAACGGCACGAGACTGGCGCCATATGCCGGCGTACCGACATTCCTCAGCGCACCCTATATGCAGGTCGCAGACGATGAGCCGGACTTCGGCAATCTCCAGGTTGCGATCACCGGGATACCCATGGATCTCGGCGTCACCAACCGCCCGGGCCCCCGTTTCGGACCGAGAGCGCTTCGCGCCATAGAAAGGATCGGCCCCTAATGAACTGGTGCGTATTGATTTTGAGGATTGAGGGGTCTTTTGTCCAGGCATCGCAGATTGCCTGGTAGGGCGTTCGCCACCGCAAAGCCTTGAGGTGCTTGGCACAGTAATAGGCTGTGACGAAGGCAAGGACATGGGCTTTCAGGCTGTCGAGATTAACGTGACACCACCCAGTTGTGCCAATCGCTTTCACTGCCGTTGAAGACGTTGAGGTCGATCTTGCCGTCGACGCCGTCGGAGAGGCCGGAGCCGGAATATTGCCAGAACAGCCATTTGCGGCCGGGATAGACCTTGGACGGGTGAGCGGCGACCGAGCGCAGCCAGAAGGGATAATCGAGCATCTGACCTTTCAGATTGTCGCGATAGAAATCCGGCGCCGTGTAGATGATCGGGCGCTGGCCGTAATGACGCTCGAGCTTGTCCATGAAGACCTGCATCTTTTCTCGAACCCGAGCCGGGGAGATGCGGCGCTTGCAGCTCGACTCACCGTTCCACTCGACGTCGATGACGGGCGGAAGCGCGTTGGCTTCCTTAGGAACGTTGCGGATGAACCAGTCGGCCTGTTCGCCGGCTGTCCGGCACCAGTAGAAGAAGTGATAGGCGCCGTGTTTCAGGCCTGCTTCCTTGGCCCGGCGCCAGTTCTTTCTGAACATCGGATCGAGGTGATCGCCGCCGTCGGTCGCCTTGATGTAGACGAAATTCGCGCCTTGCTGCCGCAGAGTGTCCCAATCGATCTCGCCTTGCCAGCGCGAGACGTCGACGCCATGCACGGCGAGCTTTCGGGGTGAGGTCGAGCCGAAGTTGATCGGTTTGGCGTCGCGGAATCGGTGGCTATAAATTCGCGAGCGCGTCGGTGATTTCGGGCCGGCATCCGGATCAATCCCCGGATTGGCAGGCATCAACATCGCAACCGGCCGTTCCGTCGGCATCGGCATGCCGACCGGTCTCTCCGTCGGCACCAGCGCCTGAGGTTCCGGAACCGGTCCGGTCCAGCTCAATGCTTCCTGCGGCGGGCTTGCCTGCGGGGCGGCGTCGCCAACGGCAGCGGCCGGTATCGGGCCGCTCGGCTTCGTGATGGCGTTGGTAGTTTCCTTCGACGGCACAGGGGTGAGTACATCTTCGGCGCCGGAACTTGTAGAGCATCCCGACAGGATCACGGCGGCGAGGAGAATTGCTGATACAGCCGATGGACGCATAAGAACCTGCACGCAAAACCAAGATCGATGGCGACGTTTCCGGTAGGGAAAACCGCCCATTTGAAATTGCTAACAGACACTTGCTAAGAAAGGTTAAATTTGAATCCAATGCCTTGAAAAGGGGCCGGGTTCAGTCCGCCGTTCGCCGCCTGTGCAATGCCGGCGTGCAAGCCCTCCCGAACGGCACGGGAGGGCTTGTGCAATTGCTGTTATTCCGCCGCCTCTGCGTAACTTTCCACCGGCGGGCAGGTGCAGATCAGGTTGCGGTCGCCATAGACATTGTCGACTCGGTTGACCGGCGACCAGTATTTGTCGACGCGGAAGGCGCCGGGCGGAAAGCAGGCCTGTTCCCGGCTGTAGGGACGATCCCATTCGCCGACAAGGTCTTCCACCGTGTGCGGGGCGTTCTTCAGCGGGTTGTCGGCCTTGTCCATGCGGCCTTCCTCGATGGCCCGGGCTTCCTCGCGGATCGCCAGCATCGCCTCGCAGAAGCGGTCGAGTTCGGCCTTGGTCTCGCTTTCCGTCGGCTCGATCATTAGCGTGCCTGATACAGGCCAGCTCATCGTCGGCGCATGGAAGCCGCAGTCGATCAGGCGCTTTGCGACGTCATCGACGGTGACGCCGGCGCTGTCGACCAGCGGGCGCGTGTCGATGATGCATTCATGCGCGACGCGGCCGGTCTTCGATTTGTAGAGCACGTCATAAGCGCCCTTCAGCCGGGCAGCGATATAGTTTGCGTTGAGGATCGCCACCTTGGTCGCCTGCGTCAGGCCTTCGCCGCCCATCATCAGGCAGTAGCTCCAGGAGATCGGCAGGATCGACGCGGAGCCGAAAGCGGCTGCTGAAACCGCGCCCGGACGACCGTCGGTTTCAGGGTGGCCCGGCAGGTGGGGCGCCAGATGTGCCTTGACGCCGATCGGGCCCATGCCGGGGCCTCCGCCGCCATGCGGGATGCAGAAGGTCTTGTGCAGGTTGAGGTGGGAGACGTCGGAGCCGATGTCACCGGGGCGGGACAGGCCGACCATGGCGTTCATGTTGGCGCCGTCGAGATAGACCTGGCCGCCGTGCTGATGCACCAGTTCGCAGATTTGCTTGACCGTCTCCTCGAACACGCCGTGCGTCGAGGGATAGGTGATCATGCAGCAGGAGAGATTGGCCGCATGCTCCTCGGCTTTGGCGCGGAAATCCTCCATGTCGATGTCGCCGTTTTCGCGCACCTTGATGACGACAACCTTCATGCCGGCCATCTGCGCCGAGGCAGGGTTGGTGCCGTGCGCCGAGGTCGGGATCAGGCAGACGTCGCGATGGCCTTCGCCGTTCGCGATGTGGTAGTTGCGGATGGTCAGCAGGCCGGCATATTCGCCTTGCGCGCCGGAATTCGGCTGCATGGAAAAGGCGTCGTAGCCCGTGACGGCGCAGAGCTTTTCCGTGAGATCATCAAGCATTTCGCGATAGCCGAGCGCCTGGTCTGCCGGCACGAAGGGATGGATGTCGGAAAATTCCGGCCAGGTGATCGGCAACATTTCCGCGGTGGCATTGAGTTTCATCGTGCAGGAGCCGAGCGGGATCATGGCGCGGTCGAGCGCAAGGTCACGGTCGGAGAGCCGGCGGATGTAACGCGTCATCTCGCTTTCGGCCCGGTTCATGTGGAAGATCGGGTGGGTGAGATAATCACTGGTCCTGAGCAGGTCCTTCGGCAGGCGGTAGGATGGCTCGAAATCAGCAATGGCAAAATTGCCGCCGAAAGCGCGCCAGACTGCTTCGAGCGTCGCGGGGCGCGTGCGCTCGTCGAGGCTGATGCCGATTCCGGTTTCGCCGACCTTGCGCAGATTGACGCCCTCGGCGACGGCGGCGCGCAGGATCAGGCCTTGCATGTGGCCGACATCGACGGTGACCGTATCGAAGAAGCTTTCGGGCTCGACCTTGTAGCCGAGTTTCTCCAGGCCCTTGGCCATCAGCACGGCCTTCTGGTGCACCTGCTGGGCGATTGCCTTGATGCCCTTCGGGCCGTGGAAGACGGCATACATCGACGCCATGACGGCAAGCAGCACCTGGGCGGTGCAGATGTTGGAGGTCGCCTTCTCGCGGCGGATATGCTGTTCGCGGGTCTGCAGCGACAGGCGATAGGCGCGGTTGCCGCGGGAATCGACGGACACGCCGACGAGGCGGCCGGGCATGGAGCGCTTGATGGCATCCTTGACCGCCATATAGGCCGCATGCGGACCGCCGTAGCCGACGGGAACGCCGAAGCGCTGCGAGGAGCCGATGGCGATATCGGCGCCCATTTCGCCAGGTGATTTCAGCAGCGTCAGCGCCAGAATGTCGGCTGCGACCACGGCGATTGCGCCGGTCTGGTGCAGGCGGGAGATCAGGCCGGTGAAGTCATGCACGTGACCATGCGTGCCAGGATACTGGAAGATCGCGCCGAAGACATCGACCGGATCGAGATCGGTGAAGGGATTGCCGACGATGACGCTCCAGCCCAGCGGCTCGGCGCGGGTACGGATGAGGGCGATGGTCTGCGGATGGCAGTCGGCATCGACGAAGAAGGCCTTCGCCTTCGACTTGGAGACGCGCTCGGCCATCGCCATGCCTTCGGCGGCGGCGGTCGCCTCGTCGAGCAGCGAGGCGTTGGCGACGTCGAGGCCGGTCAGGTCACAAATCATTGTCTGGTAGTTCAGCAGCGCTTCGAGGCGGCCCTGGCTGATCTCCGGCTGGTAAGGCGTATAGGCCGTATACCAGGCAGGATTTTCCAGGATGTTGCGCTGGATGACCGGCGGCGTGATCGTCCCGTAGTAACCCTGGCCGATCAGCGAAACGAGCACCTTATTCTTGTTGGCGGTCTCGCGCAGCTTGTCGAGCGCCTCGCGCTCGGTCATCGGCGCCCCCCAGACGAGCGGCGCCTTCTGGCGGATGGCGGGTGGTAGCGTCGCATCGATCAAGCCGTCGAGGCTGCTATAGCCGATCACCTTCAGCATCTCGGTCATCTCCGTCGGCGAGGGGCCGATATGCCGGCGATTGGCGAAATCGTAGGGCTGATAGTCGGTGAACTGGAATTCGGTCGGCGTCGTCATTACGCGGTGAGCTCCCTGTAGGCGGCCTCGTCGAGCAGGCCGTCGGCATCGGCTGGGTTCTTGAGCTTGAGCTTGAAGAACCACCCGGCGCCTTGAGGATCGGAGTTGATGAGCGAGGGATCGGCGACGATTGCCTCGTTGACCGCGGTGATCTCACCGTCGAGCGGACAATAGACTTCGGAGGCCGCCTTGACGGATTCGACGGTTGCCGCATCGTCGTTCTTCGCAAAGCTCTTGCCGACTTCCGGCAGTTCGACGAAGACGAGATCGCCGAGCTGTTCGACGGCATAGGTGGTGATGCCGACGGTTGCGACATCGCCGTCGAGCTCGAGCCATTCATGTTCAGCGGTAAATTTCAGCATGGAAAAATCCTTTCGGAAAACAGGGTTTCAGCGTTTGTAGGTCGGCGTGACGAAGGGCAGGGCGGAGACAGTGACGGGCAGGAACTTGCCGCGCACCTCGGCATAGACCTGGGTGCCCACCGCAGCATGGGAGATCGGCAGATAGCCCATGGCGACGGGACCTTCGACGCTGGGGCCGAAGCCGCCCGATGTGACTTCGCCGATTTCGGTCTTGCCCTCGGCATCGGCGTAAAGCTTGGCATGGCCGCGCACCGGCGCCTTGCCCTCCGGCTTCAGGCCGACACGACGGCGGGCCGCGCCGTTTTCGAGTTCGGAGAGGATGCGGCCGGAGCCCGGAAAGCCGCCGGCGCGTGCGCCGCCGGCCCGCCGCGCCTTCTGCATCGCCCATTTGAGCGCTGCCTCGACCGGCGAGGTGGTGGTGTCGATGTCGTTGCCATAAAGGCAGAGGCCGGCTTCCAGACGCAGGGAGTCACGGGCGCCGAGGCCGATCGCCTGGACGTCCGGATGTTCGAGCAACCGCATGGCGACATCTTCGGCCTTGTCAGCCGGGACGGAGATTTCGAAGCCGTCCTCGCCGCTATAGCCGGAACGCGAGACAAGGCAGGAAACGTCGTGCAGGCGGCAGTGGCGCACATCCATGAATTTCATCGCCGCGACGTCGGCCCAGAGTTCGGCGAGAACCTCGACCGCCCGCGGTCCCTGCAGCGCGATCAGCGCGCGATCCAAAAGGGTGATATCGCACTGGTCGCCGATATGGGCCTGCAGATGGGCGAGATCGGCCTCCTTGCAGGCGGCGTTGACGACGACGAAAAGGTGGTCGTCGAGATGGGTGATCATCAGATCGTCGAGAATGCCGCCGGTATCGTCGGTGAAGAAGCCATAGCGCTGGCGGCCTGCCGGGAGCCCGAGAATATCGACAGGCACAAGGCTTTCGAGCGCCAGCGCCGCATCCTCATAGCTGCCCGACTTCGCCTTCACGATGACTTGGCCCATGTGGGAGACGTCGAAGAGGCCAGCCTCGGCGCGGGTATGAAGATGTTCCTTCATGACGCCGGCGGGATATTGCACCGGCATGTCGTAACCCGCAAACGGCACCATGCGGGCGCCGAGCGAAAGATGCAGGGCATGCAGCGGGGTTTTCTTGAGGGCAGCAGTATCGTCCAAACGACGCCTCCGGGGTTTGCGCCTTTTGCTGAGGCGCGGGCTCAAATCTGAAGGCGCGGCTGCGCGCTTCTCTCCTGAGCCCCCTCTGTCCCTTTGCCTGAGATTGTTATCCCTTCGGCGAGCGTTTCGAGAACGCTTCTCTCCAGAGTTCCGTCTGCCCCCTTGCTGGTCCTTTGGCCTGAGAGTTTCCGGGGCGGTTGCTCCTTCGGCACCGGTGGCACAAGCACCGGATTCTCCCAACAGGGTTGGCCGCAATTATCCGGCGGGCGCAGCACTTGGCAAGGCCAAATGTCGTGACCTGACAAATTTTTGTCGCCATACTCACGGCAGGGCGCGATCTGCGGCAAATCTGCTTTTGCATTCGGCCGTGAAAACGGCTATCGCGACTTGCTGTTGAAGGGGATTTCATGCGGCGGACAGGACTGAAAGCGATGCTCTTCCTGCGCATGTTTTGCGCCTTGGGCCTGCTTTTGCTCGGATTCGCCCATCAGGCCCCGCAGGCTGCCGCTTCAGATGGTTATGATGCCGCGGCCTACATGCTGCCGGATGGCAGCTTTGCGTCGCTCTGCGTCACAGTGAAGGAGGCGGGAGGCAAGACTGTCGGCTTCAAGCCGAATTGCGAAGCCTGCCGGCTGTCTGCGTCGGTGATCCTGCCGATGCCGGATGCGGGTTCGTGGCTCGCGCGCAAGCTCGCCTCGCTCGTCAATGCCCCGATGGAGGCCGCGGCCGTTGCCGGCGTCAGCGCCGTCAGCCGGGCAAATTCGCGTGCGCCTCCTTCCCTCATCTGATCTGCCTCCGCAACCTAAGACGCAGAATGCCGGTTCGCCCAAAGAAGATAGCGACCGGCGAGGAGATATCCGATGAAAACAATCAAGACTTTCGCGCTTTCCGCGCTTCTTTCCGCTACCGCCTTCGCCGGCGCCGAGGCGCATGTCAGCTTCCTCGACCGCGAGGTGCCGCTGGACACCACGATTCTCGCCACGCTGCAGGTGCCGCATGGCTGTGATGGCAAGGCGACCACGGAAGTGCGGGTGAAACTGCCGGAAGGTTTCGTCTTCGCCAAGCCGCAGCCAAAGGCCGGTTGGGAGCTCGAAGTGATCAAGGGCGACTACCAGAAGACCTACGACAATCACGGCGACAAGGTGAAGACGGGCGCTATCGAGATCCGCTGGAAGAATGGCAATCTTTCTGATGATTTCTACGATGCTTTCGTCATCCAGGGGAAGGTTTCGGGCGTCGAGGCCGGCAGCTCGCTTGCCTTTCCGGTGACGCAGCTCTGCGGCGATGCGGTCACGGTCTGGGATCAGGTGGCAATGGCTGGCGGCGATGCGCATGAGCTAAAAAGCCCGGCGCCGCTGCTGAAGATCGTTGCCGGCGAAGATCATGGCCACGACCATGACGACATGGCTGGGATGAGCATGCCCGGCATGGACGCGACCGGCAAAGCCGGCATGGACGCGACCGGCAAAGCCGGCATGGACATGTCCGCTATGGCGGCTGGGGCCCCGGCCGGGGAAACGGTCAAGGCTGGCGACCTCGAAATCTCCGGCGGCTTCGCCAAGGCGATGCTGCCAGGCCAGCCGGTCGGCGGCGGCTTCTTCACGGTGAAGAATAACGGCCAGACGGACGATCGACTGGTGTCGGTAAGCTCGCCGGCAGCCGGTGAGGTTCAGATTCACGAGATGGTGACGAAGGACAATGTCATGCGGATGCGCCAGCTGAAGGATGGCATCGCCGTTGCTGCAGGCCAGACCGTGAAGCTTGAGCCCGGCAACCTGCATCTGATGTTCCAGAAGGTGAAGACGCCGTTCAAGCAGGGCGATACGGTGCCGGTGACGCTGAGCTTCGAGAAAGCCGGCAAGATTGACTTGGTGCTGCAGGTACTTTCGGCGCAAGGCAAGTGAGCACAGGCTGGTTAAGACAGAAAAGCCCGCGACGCGGGCTTTTCGCTGGAGAGGCGGTTGCCTCAGACGTCTTCGTAGGACTGCAGCGCCTGCTTGAGGCCGGCCTGCGGCTGACGATTGCCCCTCTCCATCAGGTCGAGTGCCACTTCGGTCGACTGGATGATACTGGCGGGATCGTCGACTCCTTCGGTGCCTTCGGCCTTTAACTGCCGGTCAGCGAGCCGGCGCGAGTCGCGGGCGGCGGTGCTCGTGGCGACGCGCTGCGGTATTCTCAGCGTTTCCAGGGCAATGGCGGCGGTGCTTGCCGAAATGGACAGGAGCTGGGTCATGCCGGCACAGTATCGACAGGACCTTGGCGCCGGCATAAGAAAGTTGTTAGCATTTTACTGAATTTAAAGAATTTATTCCGTCACGATCGGCTGCGTTCTCAAACTCGGATATTCCGCCCATGATCCAGGCTCTCCTCGTCGCCGTCGGTGGCGCCATCGGTTCCGTCCTCAGATATTTTGTCGGTCAATGGGCGCTGAGGCTCCTGGGGCCGGCCTTTCCCTGGGGCACTCTCGCGGTCAATGTCGTCGGCTGCTTCGTCATTGGTGTCTTTGCCGAACTGGTCGCGCGGAAGTTCAACGCATCGGTGGAACTGCGCCTGCTGTTGATCACCGGTTTTCTCGGCGGCTTCACCACCTTCTCGGCCTTCTCGCTCGATGCCATCTCGCTCTTCGAGCGCGGCGAGGCTGTCGCCGGCGGCCTCTACATAGCAGCCAGCGTCGGCCTTTCGATGGCGGCAGTGTTCGCGGGCCTCGCCATCATGCGCGCTTTGGTCTGATTCCGGTTTCCGTTTTGCATGAAAATGCTCTAAGGCTGCGGCAAGAACGCCGGCTTGGCCCGCGCTGCAATTTCCGAAAGACTATTCATGGCTGGCATAGAACATATAAAGGTTGAACCTGACGAGGCGGGCATGCGGCTCGATCGCTGGTTCAAGGTGCATTTTCCCGGGCTGGGCTTCGGGCCGCTGCAGAAGCTGCTGCGCTCCGGCCAGATACGCGTGGACGGCGGACGCGTGAAATCGGATGCACGCGTGCAGCCCGGTCAGACGGTGCGCGTGCCGCCGCTCGATGTCGACGCCAGGCTGAAAACCGGGCCGATCGCCGGCAAGGATCTCAAACATTCCACGGATTTCGACCTCCTGTCACGCATGGTGCTGCATGAGGACGACAAGGTGATCGTCCTCAACAAACCGGCCGGCCTTGCCGTGCAGGGCGGTTCCGGTGTCGCCAGGCATATCGACCAGATGCTCGAGGCCTGGACCAGCCCGAAGGGCGAGAAGCCGCGCCTCGTTCACCGCCTCGACCGCGACACGTCAGGCGTGCTCGTCATCGCCCGCACCCGGGGCGCGGCACAGAAGCTGACGGCCGCCTTCCGCGAGCGCGATACGAAGAAGACCTATTGGTCTCTGGTGAAAGGCGTGCCGCGCAAGCGTGAGGACAAGATTTCGACTTGGCTCGTCAAGGAGCCGACGGCTGATGGCGACCGCATGCGCATCGCCAAGCATGGCGAAGAGGGCGCCGATCATGCCGTGTCCTATTACCGCATCGTCGAGACGGCGGCGCAACGTCTCGCCTGGCTGGAGATGGAGCCCTATACGGGGCGCACACACCAGCTTCGTGTTCACGCTTTGCACATCGGCCATCCGATCATCGGCGATCCCAAATATTTCGACGATGATCCGAACTGGGATTTTCCCGGCGGTATCCAGAAGCGGCTGCATCTGCACGCCCGCCATATCGACATTCCGCATCCCTCCGGCGGCCGGCTGCGCGTCACCGCGCCTTTGCCGCCGCATATGGTGCAGAGCTGGAATTTGCTCGGCTTCGATGAAAATTCGGCTCCCATCCTGGACGACGAAGCATGAAACTTGCGCTTTTTGATTGCGACGGCACATTGGTCGACAGTGCCGGGCTGATCCACGAAACGATGCGCCGCACCTTCGCGAAGTTCGGCAAGGCGGAACCTCGATTTGACGACACCAAGGCCATTATCGGCCTGTCGCTGGATATCGCGATCGCCCGCATGCAGGGCAGGCCGCATGTCGAGCAGGAAGACATCGACATGACGGCGCATTATAAATCGCTGTTTACGATCGTGCGTAGGGATCTCGACCACAGAGAGCCGCTGTTTGCCGGCATTCGCGAGATGATCGATGCGATCAGCGGCCGCGAGGATCTGCTGATCGGGGCGGTGACCGGCAAATCCCGGCGCGGGCTGAAGCTGGTGATGGAGACGCACGGCTTCGACAAGCATTTTGTCGTTGCGCGCACCGCCGACGACTGCCCCTCCAAGCCGCATCCGGCCATGGTGACGGAATGCTGCGACGAAACCGGGATGAATGCCGCCGATACCATTGTCATTGGCGACGCGGTTTACGATATGCAGATGGCAAAGGCTGCCGGCGCAAAAGCGATCGGTGTTGCCTGGGGTTATGCCAGCGTGGATGAGCTGATCGCCAACGGCGCCGATGCGATCGCCTACCATCCGAACGAGATATTGCGCCATTTTTCCTGAGGTGAGCCCATGCGCGATCTGCTGAACGATCTGTCCGAGGGACTGAGCCATCCCGATCCCATCCGTCGAGCCCAGATCCAGACGAAAAAGCCGCTGCCGAAGCGTTTCTACACCGACGTGGCGGTCGCCGAGCACGAGGGCAGTTTCGCAATCATGCTCGACGGCAAGTCGGTGCGCACGCCGGCACGGCAGGTTCTTGCCGTTCCCACAGAGGCGCTCGCACAACTTGTCGCCGCCGAATGGCGTGGGCAGGGCGAGGAAATCGATCCGGTCACTATGCCGGTGACCCGGCTGGTCAACACCGCGCTGGATGGTGTGACAACCAATACGCAGGCGATCTTCGAAGACATTCTCCGCTTTTCCTCGAGCGACCTCATCTGCTACCGCGCCGACGGGCCGGAGCTGCTGGTCGAGCGCCAGAGGGAACGTTGGGACCCGATCATCGACTGGGCGGCCAGCGATCTCGGTGCCCGTTTCATTCTCGTCGAGGGGGTAATGCATCACGAACAGCCGCGTGAGGCGACCGCTGCCTTCGCCGTGACGCTGGCGCGGCATCAGAGTGCGATGGCGCTCGCCGCCCTCCATACGATCACGACGCTGACCGGCTCGGCGATCCTAGCGGTTGCCTTGGCCGAGGGCCGGGTGACGGTGGAGGAGACATGGTCGCTTGCGCATCTCGATGAGGACTGGACGATCGAGCATTGGGGGCGCGACGAGGAAGCCGAAGAGCGGCGGGCCAAGCGCTTTGCCGAGTTCAAAGCGGCAGCGGACGTTTTTTTCGCCCTAAGCGCCTGAAACATATTGCCTTCTCAGACATTATGGCGAAATCTGCGACTCCAACGGGTGGTGCGGGATTTTGCGATGGATTGGCTGAGGTCGTGTTTTTGCCGGACCGTGCTCGTCTGTATCGCGCTGACGGCCTGCGGCAGCCTCTCGGCCAACAAGCCGAAGGCGCCGCTCTATGATGTGCGCAGCGCCGTCGTTCTTTCCGGCCCGAACATCCCGGCCGAGCTGCTTGCCGGGATCAACGACCGCGTCAATGCCGCGATCAATGCAACGATGCGCGACACCGTGCTGCCGCGGGTGGTGCTGACGATCCGCGTGGTCTCGATCCAGAAGGGACTCGGTTTCCAAAAGGATCGCAACGTCGCCAAAATCAGCGTCGACGCGGCTTCGGTCGAGGATGGCTCGGTGATTGCCGTCAGCGCCTTCGATGTGACCAGTATCGCCGCCGATCCGAAACTTGCCGACGACATCATCGCCGAGGACGTCGCTGCACGGATTCGCTCGGTTTTCTCGCTTAGCGGACGCAGCCGCTAGCGCATATCGGCCGCGAGAGCGGCGAGGGGAGATCGCATGAAGGAAATTCTCGAAGAACTGGAACGCCGCCGCGGCATCGCCCGCCTAGGCGGCGGCAAGGAGCGCATCGATGCTCAGCACAAGCGCGGCAAGCTGACGGCGCGCGAGCGCATCGACCTCTTCCTCGACGAGGGCTCCTTCGAAGAGTTCGACATGTTCGTGGAGCACCGCTCCACTGATTTCGGCATGGATAAGAGCCGTATCGCCGGCGACGGCGTCGTTACCGGCTGGGGCACGGTCAGCGGCCGCACGGTTTTCGTCTTCGCCAAGGACTTCACCGTCTTCGGCGGCTCGCTTTCGGAGGCGCATGCAGAGAAGATCATGAAGGTGCAGGACATGGCGCTGAAGAACCGCGCGCCAATCGTCGGCATCTACGATGCCGGCGGCGCGCGCATCCAGGAAGGAGTGGCCGCGCTTGGTGGTTATGCCGAAGTCTTCCAGCGCAATGTGCTTGCCTCGGGCGTCATTCCGCAGATTTCCGTGATCATGGGCCCCTGCGCCGGCGGCGACGTCTATTCGCCCGCCATGACCGATTTCATCTTCATGGTGCGCGATACCTCCTACATGTTCGTCACCGGCCCCGACGTGGTGAAAACGGTGACCAACGAGACGGTTACGGCTGAAGAACTCGGCGGCGCCGTGGTGCATACGGTGCGCTCGTCGATTGCCGACGGCGCCTATGAGAATGATGTCGATACGCTGTTGCAGGTGCGCCGGCTGATCGATTTCCTGCCGCTTTCGAACACGTCGCCGGTGCCTGAGATCGAATGTTACCAGTCAGTGACCGAGACCGATGCGTCGCTCGACACGCTGGTGCCGGCGAGCGCCAACAAGCCCTATGATATCAAGGAGCTGATCCGGAAGGTGGCGGACGAGGGGGATTTCTTCGAGATCCAGGAGAGCTTCGCCAAAAACATCGTCTGCGGCTTCGGCCGCGTCGAAGGCTCTACCGTCGGTTTCGTCGCCAACCAGCCGATGGTGCTGGCCGGCGTGCTCGACAGCGATGCCTCGCGCAAGGCGGCGCGTTTCGTGCGCTTCTGCGACTGCTTCAATATTCCGATCGTCACGTTCGTCGACGTGCCGGGCTTTCTGCCGGGCACGGCGCAGGAATATGGCGGCCTGATCAAGCATGGCGCCAAGCTGCTCTTCGCCTATGCGGAAGCAACGGTGCCGAAGCTCACCGTCATCACCCGCAAGGCCTTTGGCGGTGCCTATGACGTGATGGCGTCTAAACATCTGCGCGGCGATTTGAATTATGCCTGGCCGACGGCGCAGATCGCCGTGATGGGCGCCAAGGGCGCGGTCGAGATCATCTTCCGCAAGGATATTGCCGATCCGGAGAAGATCGCCGCCCATACGAAAATGTACGAGGACAGGTTCCTGTCGCCCTTCGTCGCTGCCGAGCGCGGTTATATCGACGAGGTGATCATGCCGCATTCGACCCGGCGGCGGCTGGCGCGCGGTCTGAAGATGCTGCGCAACAAGGATCTCGCCAATCCCTGGAAAAAACACGACAATATCCCGCTCTGATATCCGGCCGCCTGCTGTCGAAAAAGTGAACGGCCGTCAGCGATCCGTGTGTTCAATCGCGGCCGGGGACGGGCTAACGCTCGGCTGCAATTTCTTTAATGGAGAGGTTTAATGTCAACTTTCGAGCGTCTTTCCGCCTATCGCCCCTATGGGCTGGCCGCTCTCAGAATCATCACTGCACTGCTGTTCATCGAGCATGGCACGATGAAGCTTTTCGCCTTTCCGGCTGCGCAGATGCCAGGCCCGCTGCCGCCATTGATGCTTTTCGCGGCTCTTCTGGAGCTTGTCGGCGGTCTCCTCATTCTGGTCGGCCTGCTGACGCGTCCGGTCGCCTTCCTGCTGGCCGGCCAAATGGCGGTCGCTTATTTCATGGCGCATGCCCCGAACAGCTTCTTCCCGGCCCTCAACCAGGGCGACGCCGCGATCTTGTTCTGCTTCGTCTTCCTCTACCTGTTTTTCTCCGGTCCCGGCGCTTTTGCGGTCGATAACCGCAAGATGGCTTGAAAAGGACAATGACTGCGGGGCGTTTCGGCGCCCCGCAGCATTTCGGAATCAGGCGGTGAGCTTGAGGCCGGCGATGCCGGTGACGATCAGCGCGATGCAGGCGAGACGGGAGACACTTGCCCCATCACCAAGCAGCCAAATGCCGAGGAGCACGGTGCCGACCGTGCCGATGCCGGTCCAGACCGCATAGGCGGTGCCGATCGGAAGATACCTCACCGCCAGGCCAAGCAGGACGACGCTCACGACCATTGAAATGACGGTCAGCGCCGTCGGCAGCGGCCGCGTGAAACCCTCGGTGTATTTAAGGCCGATCGCCCAGCCACATTCGAAAAGACCGGCGAGAAAAAGCAGAAACCAGGCCATACGCCTCTCCTTGTTCAAGAGCGAGGCCGTCCCCGCGACGGTTGCATCCTCTGGACGCCGCAGTCGTCTGCGATAGTGCCTATATCAGTGAGGGAACGGCCGTCTTCAAGGTAGGAATCGGCATGGCTGCCATGCCACCCGTTTCTTGCCGGCCTGCGGAGGAGATCATGGCCGGCCGCCGGCCTCGCTGGAAAGGTTCTTGGCGCGGCGGCAGAGGCGATCGAAGGTCTCGAGGAATCGCGAGCGGTCTTTCGGGCTGAAGGCGGCGTTGTAACCTTTGCTTTCCCCGGTTTCGCGCAGATGCGCACCAAGATCGCGCATGGCGCTCGCCATGCCGATATTGGTTTCATCGAAGACACGTCCGGTCGGGCCGCTGACGAAAGCGCCGGTCGCGACGCAGCGTACGGCCAGCGGCACGTCGGCAGTAACGACGACGTCGCCCGCGCCTGCGCGCTCGGCGATCCAGTTATCGGCGGCATCGAAGGCGTTGGAAACGATGACGTTGTGGATCATGGGATCGCGGGACGGGCGCAGGCCGGAATTGGCGACGAAGGTAACTTCAAGGCCGTGGCGTTCGGCAACCTTCAGGATTTCCGGCTTCACCGGGCAGGCATCGGCGTCGACATAGATCATGGCGGTATCCTCATGCCGGATGAATGGCAGGCTGTCTGACCATATCGACATGGGGAATGCCGTCTTCCAGATATTCCTGTGACGTCCCGACAAAGCCGAAGGATTCATAGAAGCGGCGCAGATGGGCCTGCGCCGACAAGGCGATCGGATTTGCCGGATAAAGCCGCTCACAGGCGGTGATCGATTCGCGCACCAATGCATCGCCCAGACGTTTGCCGCGATGGGCAGGCGAGACGACGACGCGGCCGATCTTTGACGGCTCCTGTGGCTCATGTGGTTTCAGGATCCGCGCCGCCGCCAGGAGGTCACCGCCCTCCAGCAGTCGCAGATGCAGAGCATCGATGTCCTTGCCGTCGAGTTCCGGATAGGGACAGTTCTGCTCGACGACGAAGACATCGACCCGCATTCGAAGGAGGTCGTAGAGCTCCCGCGCGGGGAGCTCATCGAAATGCCTGAGATCGACCCGGTAGTTGGCTGCCGCCATCAGTACACCACCACGCCGCGGATGCTTTCGCCCTTGTGCATCAAGTCGAAGCCCTTGTTGATGTCTTCGAGCGGCATCGTGTGGGTGATCATCGGATCGATCTGGATCTTGCCCTGCATGTACCAGTCGACGATCTTCGGCACGTCGGTGCGGCCGCGCG
>NZ_JABDWI010000021.1:0-51942 GCF_019685235.1 Rhizobium sp. NLR8a | reverse complement strand
CAAAACTCTCCGGCGTCTCCAAGGTGCTGCTCGCCGAAAGCGACGCGCTTGCCAACAATCTCGCCGAACCGCTGGCCGATCTGATCGTCTCGCTTGCCGGCTCCTATGACACGATCGTCTCGGCCGCCACTTCGGTCGGCAAGACGGTGCTGCCGCGGGTGGCCGCCCTCATCGATGTCGCCCAGGTGTCGGAGATCATCGAGGTCGTTTCCGCCGACACCTTCAAGCGGCCGATCTATGCCGGCAACGCCATCCAGACGGTGCAATCAAGCGATGCCAAGAAGGTGATCACCGTGCGCACCGCTTCCTTTGCCTCTGCGGCTGAAGGCGGCTCTGCCTCTGTCGAGGCGATCCCGGCGGTCTCCGATCCGGGGCTGTCGCGTTTCGTCTCCGATGCGCTGTCGGCCTCGGAACGGCCGGAACTGACCTCGGCCAAGGTCATCATCTCCGGCGGTCGGGCGCTCGGCTCGGCCGAGAAGTTCAGGCAAGTCATCCTGCCGGTTGCCGACAAGCTCGGCGCCGCCGTCGGCGCATCCCGTGCCGCCGTCGATGCCGGTTATGCCCCGAACGACTGGCAGGTCGGCCAGACCGGCAAGGTGGTGGCGCCCGATCTCTATATCGCCTGCGGCATCTCCGGCGCCATCCAGCATCTCGCCGGCATGAAGGATAGTAAGGTGATCGTCGCCATCAACAAGGACGAGGAGGCGCCGATCTTCCAGGTCGCCGACTATGGCCTCGTCGCCGATCTCTTCCAAGCACTGCCGGAATTGCAAAAGGCGCTCTGAGCGAGGCAAATGCCTTTCTTTCGCACTTGCGAATGACTGGAAAATTGTCTTTTATCGGTCTACTACATACTGCCGGACGATCCTTCGTCCGGCAGTATTGCTAATAATGCGGCAGCGCGGGGGCGAATGCCGAGCGGGGGTTTGGAGATGAGTGCGGTGTTGAAGAATATTGGTATCATTGGTGCCGGCCAGATGGGCTGCGGCATCGCGCATGTTTCGGCCGCCGCAGGTTACCGGGTCCACATCTACGATCTCTCACAGGACCGCATCGAATCCGGCCTCGCCACCATCAACGGCAATCTCGCCCGCCTGGTGACGAACGGCAAGATGACCGACGAGGAACGCAAGGCGACCTTGTCGCGCATATCAGGCTCCGCCGATGTCAACGATCTCGCCCCGTCCGATCTCGTCATCGAGGCGGCCACCGAGGACGAAAGCGTCAAGCGCAAGATCTATAGCCAGGTTTGTCCGGTGATGAAGCCGGAAGCGCTGCTGGCCACCAACACCTCTTCGCTTTCCATCACCCGGCTTGCTGCCGCCACCGACCGCGCCGAGCGCTTCATGGGCATACATTTCATGAACCCGGTGCCTGTCATGAAGCTGGTCGAGCTGGTGCGCGGCATTGCGACCGATGAGAAGACCTTCACCGCCGCCAAGGAGTTCGTCGGCTCGCTGGAGAAGACCGTCACCGTCGCCGAGGACTTCCCGGCCTTCATCGTCAACCGCATCCTGCTGCCGATGATCAACGAGGCGATCTATACGCTCTACGAAGGTGTCGGCACCGTCGACGCCATCGATACGGCGATGAAGCTCGGCGCCAACCATCCGATGGGGCCGCTGCAGCTTGCCGATTTCATCGGCCTCGACACCTGCCTGTCGATCATGCAGGTGCTGCATGACGGCCTGGCGGACTCGAAGTATCGCCCCTGCCCGCTGCTGGTGAAATATGTCGAAGCCGGCTGGCTCGGACGCAAATCCGGCCGCGGCTTCTATGATTATCGTGGCGAAGTGCCCGTCCCGACGCGATAAGCAGACATCATCAGAAAGGGCGAGTGGACCGCACGCCCGCGAAATGCTTTCCTTGCCGAGAACGGGAGGAATGCCATGTCGACCGAAACACCCATGTTCCTGCTGCAATGCTGCGTCCTGATCGGACTCGCGGGCGTCTTCCTCATAAGAGGAGATGGAGACTCCTGAGCAATATCCTCACGACCCGATCACAGCCTTGATCAGCGCCTTTGCATCTTCACTATCCCAGGCGGCAGGCCCGTTCATGGCGGAGATCAGGCAGCCTTTGTCGTCGAGCAGCAGCGTCACCGGCAGGCCGAAAGCGAGACCTTCCTTCTTCAAGCTGTTGAAGACGCCGATCGTATTGTCTCGGTAAAGCTGCAGCGCATCGACACCGGTCTCGGCAAGGAAACTCTTCGGCTTTTCATCATTGCCAGTGTCGATATTGACGGGCACGACCTGGAACTTGTCGCTGCCCATCTCCTTTTCCAGAGCGTTCAGCGCCGGCATCTCCTCGCGACAGGGCACACACCACGTGGCCCAGAGATTGAGAAGAACGGTCCTGCCGGCGAAATGATCGAGCGTCAGCGGTTTACCGTCCGGTTCGTTGAAGGAAACCGCGGTCAGCTTGCGCGGCTCGTTGGCGGCAACCATGGCGGCGACCTGCCCCTTCATGAGCGGCGCCAGATTGGCGGCGCGCTCCTTTGCCAGCGCGCATTCGGCTGAAGCGCTGCTGGCGATGCCATTGCCAATGCCCGTCTCCTTCACGTATACCGCTGCCGCACCTGCAACGACACCTGCGACGGCGGCGATTGCGATCAGTTTTCCGGACGGCAGGCCGAATGGTTTTTTCGTCGTCATTTCATTCTCCAGGACGGGCATCTTATGGCCGAGAACAATACGGACACCAAATCCTCCAACCAGATGTGGGGTGGGCGCTTCGCCTCCGGCCCGGACGCGATCATGGAGGAGATAAATGCCTCGATCGGTTTCGACAAGAAGCTATTCGCGCAGGATATCCGCGGTTCCGTCGCCCATGCGACGATGCTCGCCCATCAGGGGATCATTTCATCAGACGATAGGGACAAGATCGTTCACGGGCTAAACACGATCCTGTCAGAAATCGAAAGCGGCAATTTCGAATTCTCGCGCCGGCTCGAAGACATCCACATGAATATCGAGGCGCGCCTGGCGACGCTGATCGGACCGGCGGCCGGCCGGCTGCACACCGCCCGCTCGCGCAACGACCAGGTGGCGCTCGACTTCCGCCTCTGGGTGAAGGAAGAACTCGAGAAGACCGAGAAGATGCTCACCGGCCTGATCGCCGCCTTCCTCGACCGCGCCGAGGAACATGCCGAAAGCGTCATGCCGGGCTTTACCCATCTGCAGACCGCCCAGCCCGTCACCTTCGGCCATCACTGCATGGCCTATGTCGAAATGTTCGGCCGTGACCGCTCGCGCGTGCGCCACGCCATCGAGCACCTGGACGAAAGCCCGATTGGTGCGGCCGCCCTTGCCGGCACCGGCTATCCGATCGATCGCCACATGACGGCCAAGGCGCTTGGTTTCCGCGAGCCGACCCGCAACTCCATCGACACCGTCTCCGACCGCGACTTCGCCATCGAATTCCTGTCGATCGCCGCGATTACGGGCATGCATCTGTCGCGCCTCGCCGAAGAGATCGTCATCTGGTCGACCCCGCAATTCGGCTTTGTGCGCCTGTCCGACGCTTTCTCGACCGGCTCCTCGATCATGCCGCAGAAGAAGAACCCCGATGCGGCCGAACTGGTGCGCGCCAAGACCGGCCGCATCAATGGCTCGCTGATCGCGCTGCTGACGATCATGAAGGGCCTGCCGCTCGCCTATTCCAAGGACATGCAGGAAGACAAGGAGCAGGTCTTCGACGCGGCCGAGAGCCTGGAGTTGGCAATCGCCGCCATGACCGGCATGGTGCGCGACATGGCCGTCAATACAGCGCGCATGAAGGCGGCGGCCGGCTCCGGCTTTTCGACGGCGACCGATCTTGCCGACTGGCTGGTGCGCGAAGCGGGCCTGCCCTTCCGTGACGCCCATCACGTCACCGGTCGCGCCGTGGCGCTCGCCGAAAGCGAGGGCTGCGATCTTGCCGAGCTGCCGCTCTCCGATCTGCAGGCGATCCATTCCGCGATCACCGACAAGGTCTACGACGTGTTGACGGTGGAAGCCTCGGTCGCCAGCCGCAAGAGCTTCGGTGGCACGGCGCCCTCCGAGGTACGCAAGCAGATTGCCTTCTGGCGCGCCCGCAATTGAGAGATAGGGGGAGGCTGAAAGCCGCCTCCCCCTTGCTGCAAGCGCGGGAATGCCGTCCAACAATCAGGGTGCACAAGGCGGACAAACTTCGCTATGAAGATCCCGTCGTTCGAAATGAACGATATCAGCCATACGCCGCACAAGAGGATATCCATGCAGAAGAGCTTGCCGCACCTCATCCGCCTGACGGCGGTGCTCGCCGTCATCGGCCTTGCCGTTGCCGGATGCGGACGCAAGGGTGATCTCGATCCGCCGAGTGCTGCGGCGACGAAGGAAGGCGACGTTTCCAAGCCGACGAAACAGCCCGGCACCGTTGATAAGCCCTTCCTTCTTGACCCCCTCCTTTAAGGCGCGCACCCCGTGAACCATTTCGATTACCGCGACGGCATCCTTTACGCCGAGAACGTCCCCGTTCCCGAGATCGCCAGGGCGGTCGGCACGCCGTTCTACGTTTATTCCACAGCAACGCTGGAGCGCCACTATCGCGTTTTCTCGGAAGCCTTCGCCGATGTCGACTCCATGGTTTGCTACGCGATGAAGGCGAACTCGAACCAAGCCGTGCTGAAGACCCTGGGACGCCTCGGTGCCGGCATCGACGTCGTCTCGGAAGGCGAACTGCGCCGTGCGCTTGCTGCCGGCATTCCGGCCAGCCGCATCATGTTTTCGGGCGTCGGCAAGACGCCGCAGGAGATGGATTTCGCCCTCGAGGCCGGCATCTACTGCTTCAACGTCGAATCCGAACCTGAGCTCGAGATTCTCAACCAGCGCGCTGTCAACGTCGGCAAGAAGGCGCCGGTCTCCTTCCGCATCAATCCTGATGTCGATGCCAAGACCCATGCGAAGATCTCGACCGGCAAGAAGGAAAACAAGTTCGGTATCTCCTGGGATCGCGCCCGCGCCATCTATGCCCATGCCGCCAAGCTGCCCGGCATCGAAGTCACCGGCATCGACATGCATATCGGCAGCCAGATCACCGAGCTGCAGCCATTCGACGACGCCTTCAAGCTGCTGCGCGATCTCGTCGCGACGCTGCGTGCCGACGGCCACTCCATCCATCACGTCGACATCGGCGGCGGCCTTGGCGTTCCCTACAAGGATGACAACAATCCGCCGCCGCTGCCCGATGCCTATGCGGCGATCGTTAAGAACCAGCTGCGCGGCCTGAACTGCAAGATCGTCACCGAACCCGGTCGGCTGATCGTCGGGAATGCCGGCATCCTCGTGACCGAAGTTCTGTACGTGAAGGACGGCGGCGAGAAGACCTTCGTCATCGTCGACGGTGCGATGAACGATCTCATCCGCCCGACACTCTACGAGGCCTATCACGAGATCCGTCCAGTGACGATTTCGGCAGCGAACGCGCCGCGCATCCGCGCCGACGTGGTCGGCCCCGTTTGCGAGACGGGCGATTATCTGGCGCTCGACCGCGAAATGGCGATGCCGAAGCCCGGCGACCTGATGGCCGTCAGCACTGCCGGCGCCTATGGCGCGGTGCAGGCCGGCACCTATAATAGCCGTCTGCTGGTGCCCGAGGTTCTGGTCAAGGGCAGCGATTTTCATGTGATTCGCCCGCGCAGGACCTATGCTGAGCTGATCAGCCTGGATTCCGTTCCGGCCTGGCTCGACTAGAGCATGTCGCGCAGAAGTGTGAAGCGGTTTTGCGATAGCGACATGCGTAAAACAAAGAGCTAAAGCGCAAGAAGCGAATCTGAATGATCGCGACGCGCTTTAGCAGCGCCATCACTTTTCGGCGAATAAACGTGAAAAGGCGGTATTCCTGCCCGTTCGCCCTCGCCTTCGCCACAAAGAGTGTTATCCTTTCATTCATGAGCGTATTGCCCCGCAATCGCCGGAAGCGCCCTCTGTACCAGAACGCCAGAGCGCGGAGACCGGCCCGATGACAAGCCCCTCGAGGCGGAACAAGGGTGCATTTGTGCTCCGGCCCTCGCTTGCCCGGCTGGTAACGACGAAACGCCTGCTGGCGCGCACCGTGCTCTTCTTCGAGCAGTTGCTGCCGCTGCTGATGCCGGTCCTCTGCATCGTCGCCCTCTATCTCTCAGCCTCTTGGTTCGGCATCTTCCGCAACGTACCGGACTGGCTGCGCATCCTGCTGCTGATCGCCTTTGCCGCGGCGTTCCTCGTCTCGCTTGTCCCCTTCCGCCATCTGCGCTGGCCGAAAACCGCTGAAGCCGATCGCATGCTGGAAGAGCGCAACGGCCTGCCGCACCAGCCAGTTGCCGTCCAGGAAGACGAACCGGCCTACGACACGCCATTTTCGCGGGCACTTTGGCGTGAGCACCAGGTGCGCATGGCCGAAAATATCGCAGCACTCGACGCCGGCATGCCGCGGCCTGATATCGCCGCACATGACCGCTTCGCCCTGCGCGCCATCCCTGCTCTGCTGCTCTTCACCGCTTTTGGCTATTCACTGTCGCTCAACGGCGGCTCGATCGGCGACGCATTGCAGTCAGCGCCTGAGCAGGTGGCGGTCGATCCGGCGGTGCGCATCGACGCCTGGGTGACGCCGCCCTCCTATACCGGTCGCGCGCCGATTTACTTGACCGCGGACGGCAGCGAACAGGGACCGATCGGCATTCCGCAGTTTTCCGGTCTCACCGTGCGTGTCAGCGGCGGAAAGACGGCTGAAAAGGTCGTGTTCCGCAAGGCGAACGGCGAGGCGCGGGATATCGCCCTGCAGGCCGACGCAAAGCCGCCGCAGGTGCCTGCACCTGCCGGCGAGCAGCCGACGGCCGGCGCGCCTGCCAACAATGCCCTCGTCGCGCAGACGCATGTGATGAAGCTTGAGGAAAACGGCGCGCTCGAGGTCAATGGTCGCCGCTGGAGCTTCGACGTGCTGCCTGACAAGGCACCCGAAATCGCCTTTGATGGCATGCCGAAGGTCAGCGTCAATGGCGCGCTGGAAATCGGCTTCACCGTCAAGGATGACTACGGCGTCCAGGAGGCCCATGCGGAGATTATTCCCGTCGAGGCCGATCCGACGGCGACGCCGCTCTATCCGCTGCCGGAGTACCGGCTGGATATTCCCCGCCGCAACGCCCGCGACGCCAAGGGCGTGACCAGCCGGAATCTGACCGAACATCCGCTTGCCGGCAAGCCGGTGCGCATTACCCTCGTCGCCAAGGATGCCGCCGGCCAGACCGGCCGCAGCCCGCCCTATGAGATGACGCTGCCCTCGCGGCCTTTCAGCGAGCCGCTTGCCGCAGCCGTCGCCGAGGAACGGCAGGTTTTCGCGCTCGATACCCGTAAGATGCCGCAGGCGATCGCGCTGAACGAGGCGCTGACCATCCGTCCCGAGGAGACCATCCCCAAGCTTACCAACTACCTGCTGCTGCAATCGGCCTTGGCCCGCATGAAGCTGGCAAAAGGCGAGGAGGCGCTGAAGGATACGGCCCAATATCTCTGGGAGATTGCGCTCGGCATGGAGGACGGCGATCTTTCGCTTGCCGAACGCAAGCTGCGCGACGCCCAGCAGAAGCTTGCCGATGCGTTGAACCGCAACGCCCCCGACGAAGAGATCAGGAAGCTGATGGACGAGCTGCGCAAGGCGATGCAGGATTACCTGAGCGAGCTTGCCCAGCGCATGCAGAACGCCCCGACGATGCAGCCGAACCAGAATGCGCAGAACATCCTGCGCCAGCAGGATCTGGAACGGATGATGGACCAGATCGAAAATCTCGCCCGCTCCGGCAATCGCGACGCGGCGCAGCAGATGCTGTCGGAATTGCAGCGCATGATGAACAACCTGCAGGCCGGCCGGCCGCAGCGGGGCCAGCAGGGTCAGGAAAACAGCGAAGCCCGCAAGCAGATCGATAAGCTCGGCGAGATCCTGCGCGATCAGCAGAAGCTGATGGAAGAAACCTTCCGCCTCGATCAGCAGCTCAAGGACCGCATGCAGCGTGGCGAATCCGATATGGGCGAAAACGATCCGCTGCTCGACGAGATGATGCCGGGAGAGAATGGCGAGCCGCAGGATCAGCAGCAAGGGCAGCAAGACCAGCGCCAGCAAGGTCAGGGCCAGCGACCTTCCGACCAGATGACGGCCGAGCAGCTCAGGGAAGCGCTGAAACAGTTGCGCGCCCGGCAGGATGGCCTCGGCAAGCAGCTCGGCGAATTGCAGAAAAAACTCGGCGAAATGGGCATGAAGCCCGGTCCCGGCTTCGGCCAGGCTCAACGCGAGATGGAGGGCGCCGGCCGCGAACTCGGCCAGGGCCGCGGCGACACGGCCGTCGAGAACCAGGGCCGCGCGCTTGAAGCCCTTCGCCAGGGGGCCCGCGACATGATGAACCAGATGATGCAGGCGCAACGGGGCCAGCAGGGACAGGGCCCGAATGGCCAAGTCGGCCAAGGCGATCAGAACGGCCGCGATCCACTGGGACGACCGCGCATGAGCAACGGCTATCTCGGCGACGACGGTGTGAAGGTGCCGGATGAGATCGACGTCCAGCGCGCGCGGGAAATCCTCGATGCGATTCGCGAGAAGCTCGGCAACAATCCGCCGCAAGAGATGGAACGGCGATATCTCGAACGGCTCCTGGATATCCAGTAGGCGAGAGCAATTCCAGGAAAAGTACAAAGCGGTTTTCCCAGGCAAAGCGCGAAGCGCTTTTGCCGGGAATTGCTTAAGTCCAAAAGAATAGAGCGGTTCTGCGCTTCAGAAAAAGCTGAACCGCTCTTGCGTCATCAATATCAGGTTAAGCGACGAGTGCCCGGGCGACAGCCTTGCGAATATCGGGAAGCGCAAATGGCTTGGCGACGACGTCGATGATTTTTTCTGCGAGGTCGTCGGCGCGCTCGCGCTGCTCGGCATAGCCGGTCATCAGCAGGATCTTCAAAGCGGGGAAGGCGTCTTTCGCCTGATGGGCGAGTTCGATTCCGTCCATCACGGGCATGCGGATGTCCGACAGCAGCAGATCGTAGACCCCGTCCTTCAGCTTCTCCAGCCCCTCGGCGCCGTCGGCCGCCTCATCGGTCTCGTGACCGTCGAGCCGCAAGGCCCGGGCTACGAAAGACCGCAGGGAGTCCTCGTCTTCCGTAATCAGAATTCTTGCCATATGTGCATTGCTCCGTCTTCAGCCCCGCGACGGAAATCACCAGACTTTCCTTTTCGATCGGTAAAGATGGTGAAGCGATGGACGAGATGGTTAACAACCCGTCTTCACGCGGCAAGGGAGCGACGCCTGCATTCCTCAGGCGTCGCCGGTCACCACGCCGACGAAGGGCAGTTCGCGAAACGCGTAGGCAACGTCCATACCGTAGCCGACGACGAAGTAATCGGGACATTCGAAGCCGACATAATCGGCCTCCAGCTTTTCCTTGCGCTTGACCCGCTTGTCGAGCAGCACGGCGATCGTCACGTTGCGCGCGCCACGTTCGAAGAGCAGTTCCTTGGCAAAGAGCAGCGTCCGGCCGGACTCGAGAATATCGTCGATCAGGAGGACGTCTCGGCCATGCACGTCGCTGTCGATATCCTTGACGATGCGCACGCCCTGCGAAACCGTGCCGGTGCCGTAGCTCGACAGCGTGATGAACTCGACCTCGGGGGCAAGCCCGGTGTCGTGCAGGGCGCGGATCAGGTCGGCGGCGAAGATGAAGGAGCCCTTGAGCACGGCAATGACGAGCAGGTCCTTGGTCGGCCCGTTGGCGATCTCCCGCGCCATGGCATGATTGCGCTCCGCGATCTGCTCGGCGGTGAAGAGCGGCTCGATATTTTTTCCGCGCACAACAGGCATAAGGGCTTGCTCCATGAAAAGAAGGGTAAGCCGTTAGCACATATGCGCGCCTGAAACAGCCTCGCCGGTCAGGAAATCAACGGGATCGGCGCATCTTGCGGCGGAAAGCCATCACGAATCGCGTTATTTCTACGGCAGGAAGGAAAGCCGGACCTCCGGCAATTTTCCGCCGGCGTGCTGGACTCGGGCCGAAAAGCCACGGCTTTGGCCGCCGTAGATGACGTCGGCGGGCGGGTCGATGACGACACTTGCCGTCAGCCGTTCGTCCGCCACCAGATCGGCGCGAATGGGATGCACCGTCTGCGTGGTGCCGCTTTCGTTTTCGATGATGCCGTTGATGACGAGCACGCGCATGCCGTTCGCATCACGCGGTGTCACGGTGACATGGGTGAAATGCAGCGGCGCTCCGGAGGAGGCCCCCGCGGCGGAAAGGCCGGAAAAGCCGCCTGCGAGCCCGAAAGCGAGCACGGCGAGCGCCAGCACCAGTCCCGCGAAGCTGCGCAGCGACGCCCGCTGCAGCCAGGATTCCGCCCTTCGCAGAGCGGAAGCAGCCATCGCCAGCAGGAGCGGCGGCGGTGTAACGCGCGCTGCCGCCATGCGCCTGCTGTTGTCGTTATGGATCCTGGGGCCGAAGTCCTTCGGCCGGGTTTTGCCGACCGTCACGAATTCGGCGTCGGAAACGTCGGCAGAACGTGTTGAACGATACTGGCGGCGTGCGGGTTCGGGCGGCAGGAAATCATAGGCCTGACCCGGTGTCCGGCGGCTGAAGGAGGATGCTTCCATGGTGGCTGCCCCGCAGATGTCCACATGGTTTCGCTGCCGCAAGAAATCTTGGCATTGAAACGAATCCTCCTCAGTCGTAAATTTTAATGGTTAATGCTTCGCAAAGATTGCCGCCAAACGGGCGTCTTTCCGGCAAAATTTACCGGCTGTTAACGGTGTTGGTTAACAAGTCACGCGGTGAAACCAAGAACAGACTGAGTTGCCCGTTGATCCACTTCGAGAATGTCGGTTTGCGCTATGGCATGGGCCCGGAAATCCTCCGGGACCTGACCTTCGACATTCCGAAAAAATCCTTTCAGTTCCTGACCGGCCCATCCGGTGCCGGCAAGACCTCGCTGCTGCGGCTGCTCTTCATGTCGCTGCAGCCGACACGTGGCCTGATCCGCATGTTCGGGCGCGACATTTCCGAAATCCCCCGGCCGGAGTTGCCGCTGCTACGCCGGCGCGTCGGCATCGTCTTCCAGGATTTTCGCCTGCTCGACCATCTCACGACCTATGAGAATGTCGCTTTGCCCTTGCGGGTGCGCGGCAAGGAGGAAAGCTCCTACAAGACCGACGTTCTGGAACTCTTGAAATGGGTCGGCCTCGGCGAACGCATCAACGTGCTGCCGCCGGTCCTCTCCGGCGGAGAGAAGCAGCGCGCCGCTATCGCCCGGGCGCTGATGGACAGGCCGGAAGTCCTGCTGGCCGACGAGCCGACGGGCAATGTCGACCCGCCGATGGCGAGGCGCCTGCTCAATCTTTTCCTCGAACTCAATCGGCTTGGTACGGCTGTCGTCATCGCCACCCATGACCTGACGCTGATGGAACAGGTGGAAGCCCGCCGTATGATCCTCTCGGAGGGGCATCTCGATATCTATGACTGAGCCCCCGTCCAGGAACCGAGAGAAGGCGCCAGCCCAGCCTGCCGCCCAGCAGAAGCGCCCGGAAATGCGCGTGCGCCCGACCGCGCCGATCCTTCCGCCTTCCAATATCCAGGGCAACGCCTTGATGGTGGTCATATCGATCATGGCCTTTCTCGCCTGCCTGACGCTCGGCGGCGTCAGCATGGTGCGTTCGACGGCAGCAAGCTGGGAGAGCCAGATCTCCCGCGAGATCACCATCCAGATCAAGCCGGACGACAATCTCGACATGGAAAAGGCGCTGACGCAGGCACGCGACCTGGCGCTGACATTCGTCGGCACCAAGAGCGGCCAGATCGTCGACGAGGCAGCCACCGCCCGGTTGCTCGAACCTTGGCTCGGCCCCGGCCTCGATCTCAAGGATCTGCCTGTTCCCCGTCTCGTCGTCATCACGATCGACGAAAGCAATCCGCCGGATTTCGACGCGATGCGGAGCCTCCTGAAGGACAGCATCCCGCAGGCGAGCCTCGACGATCACCGCACCTGGGTCGACCGCCTGGTCTCCATGGCGCACACGACGGTGCTGATCGGCACCGGCGTCCTGCTCCTGGTTTTCTCGGCAATGGTGCTGACCGTCGTCTTCGCCACGCGCGGTGCACTGTCGGGCAACCGCCACATCGTCGAAGTGCTGCATTTCGTCGGTGCCGAGAGCTCCTTCGTCGCTACCGAATTTCAGAAGCATTTTCTGAAGATCAGCTTCAAGGGCTCGGCGATCGGCAGCGCGCTTGCGGCTCTTTTCTTTGCCACCGCCGGCTTCTGGCAGAGCCGCACGCTGGCAACACCGGAAACAGATCAGGCAACGGCGCTGTTCGGCACCTTCTCCGTCGGCGTACTCGGTTATGCCGGCATCTTCGCGACGATGATCGTCATCGCGCTCCTGACGACCGTCACGGCGCGGCTGACCGTCATGCGGACGATCTATGAAATCGATACATTGCGTTCGGATCCGACACGCACCGACGGCATCGCAAGTTGATCGTGCCATGCCGTTTTATCGTGAAAGCGTCTGTTCCGCGCCGCAATCAGCGTATAATCACGATTCATGACCATGGGCGATACGACACGCAATCCGATTCGGCAGGACCCGGAGCTTGATCGTCCGGCGGGCCTGCCGCCGCGGCGTGGTCCAATCCGCCGCCTGCTGCGCTGGGGTGGCTTTGGCTGCGTTCTGGCGATCGCTCTGGTGTTCGGCGGCTTTCTGCGGTTTGCCGATTCCGTGACAACGCTCAGGCCCCCGGTCGAGCCGAAGGCGGATGCGATCGTCGTGCTGACAGGCGGCTACCAGCGCATCGACCAGGCCGTGGAATTGCTGCAGAAGGGGGCAGGCAAACGACTGCTGATCTCGGGCGTCCACCCGACGACCACGCCAGCGCAGATTCGCAAGATGACGCAAGGCTCGGCCGATCTTTTCTCCTGCTGCGTTGATATCGGCCATGATGCGATAGACACGATCGGCAACGCCGAGGAAACCTCCAACTGGATCCACGCCAGGGGATACAGAAGCATTCTCGTCGTCACCAACAATTATCATATGCCGCGCAGCCTCGCAGAACTCTCCTATGTCGATCCGGACATCGAATTCATCCCCTATCCGGTGGTCAATTCGGATTTGAAGACCCGCAACTGGTTTACCGACCCGAACGCAATGCGCGTCATGCTCGCCGAATATGCAAAGGTGCTGTTAACAGGCGCCCGCAACATCACCGGCTTCGGCCGCCATACCGGACTGCGCTCGGCAGCCGTATCCCCCTCAGACTGAGCTTTTGCATCACGGCGGCATCAAACGCTTTTTATGACGGGCAATATCGTGTAGGCCGGTCGCATGAGCATGCCTCGGGATAATTTCATGATCGCCCTGCGTTCCGTCCTCTTCAACACGATCTTCTATGCCAATCTCATCATCCGGATGATCGTGCTCTCGCCCTATTATTTCGTGGTGCCGCGCCTGACGGCCTACGCGATTCCAAAGAATTGGGCGCGCTCCAACCATTGGCTGATGCGCATGATCGTCGGGACGACCTTCGAGATCGAGGGGTTGCAGAACCTGCCTGAGGGCAGTTTTATCCTGGCGCCGAAGCACCAGTCCTTCTGGGACACCTATGCGCTGCTGCCCAACCTCAAGGATCCGGTCTACATCCTGAAGCGCGAGCTGATGTGGATTCCGCTCTTTGGCTGGTATGCGAAGAAGCAGCGCATGATCCCGGTCGATCGCGGCGCCCGCGGCAAAGTGATGGTAGAGGTGCTGAAACGCACTAGGGAAGAGCTTTCGACCGGCCGCCAGCTGATCATCTATCCTGAGGGCACCCGCCGCCCGCCGGGTGCGGAGCCGGTCTATAAATACGGCATCGCCCGCATGTACCGCGATCTTGGCATTCCCGTCGTGCCGGTTGCGATGCATCCCGGCCTCTTCTGGCCGCGGCGGAGCGTCCGTCGTTATCCCGGCCATTTCAAGGTCAGGATCCTGCCGCCGATCATGCCGGGAATGGATCCGGATGCTTTCTTCGCTCAGCTGATCGAGGTCACGGAGCGGGCGAGCGACGAGCTCCTCATCGATACCATCGAACGCAATCCGCATCTGCCGTTGCCGCCGACAGCGATCGCTCGGCTGGCCGAGCTGCGCAAAGTGAAGGCGGCGACGGTCTGATCAGCCGGCCCGCAGCCGCTCCACCTCGTTGCCGACCTGCTCCAGCCACGGGTCGCGAATGCCCATCTGTTTCAGGTGCGCAAGTGTGTTGAAGACATAGGCATCGTTAGGGCCTGACTGCCCCCTGGCTTCGTTCACCACCCGCGCGGCCGCAACCGCGTCGAGCGTGCCGGCATATTGCTCGTGGTCGCGATCAGCGATGTAGGTCACCGCTTCCGTTCGGCGGCCGCCGGCAAACTGCAGCCGAACCCGGCGCTCCAGATAGACATTGGTGACGAGTTCGCGGGCGCGGAGATAATCGATCACCTCGCCCCATTTGTGCGCCGAAACACGGAACGCCATGCCGCGGCAAGCTCCGCCCCTGTCGAGACCGAGCACCAGGCCCGGATTGTCGCGCGTGCCGCGATGAACGAAGGATCGGACGCATAGCGAACGCCTGTAACCATGCACCAGAGCTTCTGCCCGCTCCAGGAACTCGAAGCCCGGATTCCACATCAGCGAGCCGTAGCCAAACACCCAAAATTCGTCCATATCGCACGCCAGACCGGAATCACTTTGCGATTCACCATTGGAGAACATCATGGCAGCGTCAAGCCGATCCGGCAGCAGCCAAACCGGCAACAGCAAGAAATTCTCGTTGCTGGGCGGAGGCATCCTCCTGGTGATCGCGCTTTATACCGGCGGCTGGTTTTATGCCGCATCGGCTTTGAAAGCGACGGTGCTGAAAGCAATCGCGCCGCGCGATCAGGCAGGCGTCACCGGCGAATGCTCCGATATCGAATTCCGCGGCTATCCTTTCCGCATCGGTCTGTTCTGCTCCAAGGTCGATGTCGACGACAATGTCAACGGCGTCTCCGCCACCTTTGGCGCATTGCGCTCCGCCGCACAGGTCTATGCGCCGAGCCATATCGTCTGGGAGCTCGATTCGCCGGCCGAAATCCGCACCACAAACGGCCTTTCGGTCTCTGCCCAATGGGCGAATCTGCAGGCGAGCCTGACGACCAAGCTGCAGGGCGTTGATCACAGCTCCACCGTCATCGAGGGTCTTAAGGCGACGGCGGTTTCCTCCTATACCGGTCAGACCATCAGCTTCGATGCAGCTCGCACCGAAATTCACCTGCGCCAAAACGGCGCCGATCTCGACGGTGCAATCTCGGTGCAGGATGCGAACACGGCGATCAAGGATTGGCCGCAGCTCTTCCCGAAACTCTCCGCCAGTATCGATCTCACGATTGCCGGAAAAGCCGGCCTGATCGACGGCAGCGACCCGAACGGCCTCAATGGTTCAGCCGGCGAACTGCGTCGCATCGTTGCCGATATCGGCGACGGTAAGGTGATGACGCTCACCGGCCCCTTTTCCTTCGACGAGCAGGGCTTTCTCTCCGGAAAATTCAAGCTGGAAATCGAACGGCTCGGCCCCTGGGGCGACAGCCTGAAACAGGCCTTCCCGGATATTGCCTCGACCGTCAACACGGCGACGAAGATGCTGAAGGCGCTGGCCGGCGGCAGAGACAAGGTCTCGGTCGATCTCGTCGTCGACCGCGGCAATGCCACCGTCAGCGGCTTCATTCCGCTCGGCCAGATCCCGCCGATCTAAGACTTCCGGGTCAGAGTGCTGGAAGGTCCTAATCGATCCGCTTCATGAAAAACACCTCAGGCACCGATTGCAGGCCAGGCAGCTCGATCGCGCCGATTTCGGCAAATCCATTGCGGCGATGCCAGTCCTGCGGCCGGCTCTCGTCGCATTCGCTCGACGTCATCAGCAGGCGAGCGCCCTCACCGCGCATCGCTCCTTCCCAAGCAAGAAACAACGCGGTGCCGATGCCCGACCGGCGGTATTCGGGCAGGACGCGGATCATTTCCATATAGGGAGTCCTGCCCCAGAAGCGGGAGAAACGCAGGAAGCCGACGATCTCCCCGGCCTGCCTGGCGACGAGATATTCACCGAACGCCACGCATCGCGAGACCCATGCCTTTCCTGCAGTGGCATCCTCGCGCGTCAACCAGTCGACCTCCGCCTGGCTCGCGCTCGCCACCTCCGCCATCGTTAGCCGCTACTTCTTATCAAGCGCGTGGGGGCGGCCGAAATCGGGCGCGTCGACATCCTGGCCAGCCTGGATGATCGAGCGACGGATGGCGCGCGTGCGGGTGAAGAGTTCGAAGATCTTGTCGCCCTCGCCCCAGCGGATCGCGCGCTGCAGATAGGCGAGATCCTCCGAGAAGCGCGCCAGCATTTCGAGGATGGCATCACGATTGTGCAGGCAGACGTCGCGCCACATCGTCGGGTCGGAAGCGGCGAGACGGGTGAAATCGCGAAAGCCGGATGCCGAATATTTGATGACCTCGGACTCCGTCACCGTCTCCAGATCGTCGGCGGTGCCGACGATGTTGTAGGCGATGATATGCGGCAGATGCGAAACGATCGCGAGCACCTTGTCGTGATGCTCCGCATCCATCTCGTCGACCTTCGATCCGACCGCTTCCCAGAAGCCGCGCAGCCGCTTCAGCGCCGTCTCGTCAGTACCCGGAACCGGCGTGAAGATGCACCAACGGCCTTCGAAGAGGCCGGGGAAACCGGCATCCGGGCCGGATTTTTCCGTGCCGGCCAGCGGATGGCCGGGGATGAAATGCACGTCGTCAGGCATATGCGGCTGCATTTGCGCGATCACAGACGCTTTGGTGGATCCGACATCGGTGACGATAGCGCCGGGCTTGAGATTGCCGGCGATTTCCTTCGCCACGCCTTTCGAAGCGCCGACCGGCACCGAAACGATGATGAGGTCGGCATCTCGAACAGCATCGGCCGAAGAGGTCGTATAGCGGTCGCCGAGGCCGAGCTCTTCGGCGCGCTTCAACGTCTCGGCACTGCGCGTTGCGACGACGATCTCTTTGGTAAGCCCGAGCCGCCGGATGTCGTGGGCAAGCGAGGAGCCAATCAGCCCGATGCCGATCAGCGCGATGCGATCGAACAGCACGCTCATGCCTGCCGTCCCATGAACTCACGCAGCGTGGCGATGACGCCGCGATTGGCCTCTTCAGGACCGATGCTCATCCGCAGCGCATTGGAAAAGCCGTAACTGCGCACGGCGCGCAGGATGTAGCCGCGGCTCGTCAGGAGCTCGTCGGCATCGGCCGCGCGCCTGCCGTCGACGTCAGGAAAATGAATGAGGACGAAATTGGCGACGGAGGGCGTCACTTTCAGCCCGATCGCTTCGAGGGCCTCGGTGAGCGTCTCCACCCACATCTGGTTGAAAGAGACGGCCTGCTGGACGAAGGCCTGGTCGCGGATGGCCGCGGCGCCGGCGGCGATCGCGGCCGCATTCAGGTTGAACGGAGCGCGGACACGGTTCACGGCATCGACGATCTCGGCGGGCGCATACATCCAGCCGACGCGCAGAGCCGCAAGACCATAGGCTTTCGAAAAGGTGCGGGTCATCACCACGTTGGAGCTGGAAGACACGACCTCTATGCCGGCTTCATAATCGTTGCGGCGCACATATTCGGCATAGGCCGCATCGAGCACAAGGACGACGTGTTTCGGCAGCCCGGCCTGCAGACGGCGGATTTCGCTGACGGGAACGTATGTACCGGTGGGGTTGCCTGGATTGGCGATGAAGACGATCTTCGTCCTTTCCGTCACCGCCGCCAGAATCGCGTCGACGTCGACCGTATAGTCCTTCTCCTTGACGACGACGGGCGTGGCGCCCGTGCCCATGATCTGGATCTTGTAGACGAGGAAGCCATGCTCGGTGATGATGCCTTCATCGCCGGCGCCCAGATAGACATGGCACAGCAGGCCGAGCAGCTCGTCGGAACCATTGCCGCAAAGGATGTTTGCCGGATTGAGGCCATGCACAGCGGCGATCGCTTCGCGCAGTTCGATCGCCTGCCCGTCGGGATAACGTCCCAGATTGTCGGCAGCTGCTTTGACGGCCTCGATCGCCTTCGGGCTGGCGCCGAGCGGCGTTTCGTTGGAGGAGAGCTTGTAAACGCGGGCGACACCCGGCGCATGTTCCTTGCCCGGCACATAGGATGCGATATCGAGAATACCGGGACGCGGAACGGGCTTGCTGATCTCAACGCTCATGGGTCGACCTTGGATTTCCGGAAAATGACCAAGTGGCATTAAAGCGGAATGTGATTGTTGTCGAGAGGTATGGGCGTGACACAAGTGTAAGGAGAATGACGGAATTAACTTCATCCGTTGCGTGCGGTCGGCACGCCGTGCGGCGCGAGAACAGGCACGAAGACGCGGCGGGAAGCGCGGGCGGCCACCGGCAACCCCTGATAGAGCCGCTTCTGCGCCTCGACGATGATGACACCCGAAAAAGCCGGCCATAAGGTGCGGCCGATCCGCTCGAAGGCGCGGCGTAGGCGCAGGATGGTCCTGAGTTTCGAGGGCGGAAAGAACAACGCTTCGGCGGTCGCACCTGGCGTGAAATTCGTCTCGCGCAGCAGATGCGTCAGCTGACCGCGGGAATAGGGCCGGCCCGAACCGAAGGGCGTGTGTTCCATGCGGGCCCAGACCCCGCGCCGGTTCGGCACCACGATGACAAGCCGTCCGCCCGGCGCCAGCACCCGCCAGAGCTCCTTCAGCGTCTCGCGCGGACTTTCCGCGAACTCGAGAGAATGCACCATCAGCACTCGGTCGATCGAGGAATCCGGCAGCGGCAGTTCCTCATCGAAAATCAGCGTCGTCGACGACAGCGAGCCCATCGGCCAGTTCACCGCGCCCTGTCCGGCCGGCATGAAGGCGAAGGTGCGTTCGGTATCGGCCTGGAAGCGATCGAGGAAAGGCACGGCATAACCGAGACCGACGAGACGCTCCTGCGGCAGGCGCACCCACAGCGACGAGAGCGCCATGGCGATCGACTGCTCGGCAAGACGCCCGAGGTCGGAGTGATAGAACTGGCGTAGGTCGACGATATCCGCGTGCATTGCGATAAATGTTATCAGCGGGCGGTTGGACTTCAAGGCCGGACTCTCTACATTCCCGCGAGAGTCGTGGGATAAGGGATTGTTTGAAGATGAAACCTTTGGAATTAGACGTTTTTCTCTGCCGCACCGACAATTTCGGCGTGCTCGTACACGATCCGGAGACGGGATATACCGCGGCGATCGACGCGCCGGAGGAGGCGCCGATCCTGGAAGCGGCGACACGGCGCGGCTGGAAGATCACCCACATCTTCACCACCCATCACCACACCGATCACGTCGCCGCCAACCTGGCGCTGAAGGAGCAGTTCGGCTGCGAGATCATCGGCCCGATCAACGAGGCTATCGCCATTCCCGGTCTCGACCGGACGATGGCCGATGGCGACAGCTTCCTTTTCGGCGATCACACGGTCAAGGTCATCGAGACCCCCGGTCACACTGCCGGTCACATCTGCTATCACTTCGTCGACGACAAGCTGCTCTTTGCCGCCGACACGCTGTTTGCCCTCGGCTGCGGCCGCCTTTTCGAACGCCCCGCCGCCGACATGTGGCATTCCCTGCAGAAGCTCGCCGTGCTGCCGGACGAGACCGCCGTCTATTTCGGCCACGAATATACATTGTCCAACGCCCGCTTCGCGCTGACGGTCGATCCCGACAATGAGCGCCTGAAGAGCCGCGCCGCCGAGATCGAAGCCTTGCGCGCCGAGGGCAAATTCACCGTCCCGACGACGCTCGGGCTGGAGAAGGAAACCAATCCGTTTCTGCGCGCCGCCGATCCGGCGATCCGCCGCAATCTGATCATGGAAGGCAAGACGAATGAGGAGGTCTTTGCCGAGATCCGCAAGCGCAAGGACAATTTCTGATGTCGCCTGAGGGGATCATTCGCGAGCTCGGCATGCAGCCGCATCCCGAAGGCGGCTGGTACGTGCAGACATTCCGCGACACGGCGGGTGGAGAGCGCGGCCATTCGACGGCGATCTATTATCTGCTGACAAAGGGACAGCGTTCGCACTGGCATCGCGTCCATGACGCGGTCGAGGTCTGGCATTATTACGCCGGTGCGCCGCTGGCGCTGCACCGCTCGCAGGACGGGATGGCAAGCGAGACGCTGACGCTCGGAACAAACCTTCCTGCCGGCGAGCGGCCGCAGGCAATCATTCCCGCCAATTGGTGGCAATCGGCCGAATCGCTCGGCGATTTCACCCTGGTCGGCTGCACTGTTTCGCCCGGCTTCGAATTTTCGAGCTTCGAGATGGCGCCGGCGGATTGGAAACCTGGCGACTGAGGGCTACTCGGCTGCCGCAGGCTGCGCCGGAATCTTGCGGCGGAACATTTCCTGGGCAGCGAGCACCGCTCCACCGGTGACGAGCAGGCAGGCGAGAGCAATGCGCCAGCTCGGCTCGGCAAATCCGAACAGCGTCAGGATGAGCGTCGACAGCAGCGGCGCGGCATAACTTGCCGCACCGAGAATCTGGATATCACCGTTCTTGACGCCATAATCCCAGGCGTAGAAGGCAGCCCCCACGGGCAGGAGCCCGAGCCCGATGACGGCAACCCATTCGAACATCGTCGCCGGCCAGACGGTCGCCTCCAGGCCGAGATGGCAGAAGAGCGACAGGACGGAAGTGACAAGGCAAAAGCCGGTAACGACATCGGTGGAAACGGCTTCAAAACGCCTGGTCAGCAGCGAATAGCCCGACCATGTGAAGGCGCAGAGGAAGGCCGCCCCATAACCGACCGCGTAGGCGCCGTCGAAATCGATGCCGTTGCGGCCGACGATCAGGAAGGTGCCGCAAAGCCCGGCGAGCGCGCCCGCCACGTGATACCAGCGCAACCGTTCGCCCGGCAGCAGCGCCGAGCCGACCACGATCAACAACGGCCAGAGATAGGCGATCAGTCCCGCCTCCACCGCCGGCGCGTTCCTGAGCGCCGTAAAATAGAGGAAATGATAGCCGAACAAGCCTGCAATACCTGTTATCCAGACCTTTGGCGGCTGCTTCAGCAACGCCAGCCGCGCCGGGTTGAGGACAAGCATGACGAGGCCGGGAATGCTGCCGATCGCAAAGCAGACGGCCGACAGCTGGAAGGGCGGCATTTTGCCGGAGCCGGCCGTCAACAGCGCCAGGAACGACCACATCAGAATGGCCGTAAAACCGATCAGCGTCGCGCGAAATTTCACCTGTCCTCCTTCACGGAGGCGAAAGCTCCGTCAGCCGACGCTGCCGTATTTGACGGCAGTGATCGTCACCATTCCATATTCGGTCGGAATGCGCACATAAACAGGAGCATATACATTTGCCGCGTCCGACTTGGCAAACCAGATTTCCATGCGGTCGCTCTTGCTGAGATAGTCGATGTCCTTGCGGCCCTTCTTGTAGCCTGAGCGCGGCACGAAACGCACGCCGCAGACGACCGCCTTGCCCTTGAAGCCATCGGTCTTGAAATCCTCGTCGCCTTTCGGCGAAAGCACCAGGTCCATGCGCGTCTCGCCGTCGAAGATCGGCAGCGTCTGCGCGCAGACCTTGGTGTCCCCGGTGAAAACAAGGCCGGAGATCGGATCGAGCACCGAACGCATGTCGCCCGGCGTGACGTCGATCCAGTTCTTCGGCCTTTTCGGCGGCGGCGTCGTCGTCGCCGATATGATGTCGCCGTTGCGGTAGCTGACCTCGTAGACGCGGGCCTTCTTGCCGCTCTTGTAATAGAGCGAATATTTCAGCGCCTGCAGCCGATCATTACGGACAACGCCGGTGACGCTGGTCTTAGCCGAGATGGTCTTGACGAGATCGGCAAGGCCGGCGGATTTGATATCGCCGGCGATCTTGTAAGAGTGATCGTCCTCGATCTGCGTCAGGAACGCCGCGCGCGCGATCGGCAGGCCGGCAAGCGTCACCCGATAGACCGTCTGATGCTGGACCTCGGCCGCCGATGCCGGTATGGCAAGCAGTGCGGCGATAGCCGAAATGAAAATGCGTCTGCCCGAATGAGCCATGAGTGAAGCCTTGTCTTGCCGCGCCGGCAGCCCTGTCGGGAGTTCTATACTCCTGCCTTGAAGGGAAGAAAACAGCAGCTTTTTGACGGAATTGCGGGAAAGACCAAGGTTTGGCTTGACGCGCGCAGCCTCTCTGACTATAGAACCGCAACTTTCCAATCATGCCTGTTGGATTGCGAGCCCGGTTTTGCCGGGGATGGCAATTCGATGGCCCGAGAAAACAAGAATAGGTGTTCAATGTCCCGCGTGTGCGAATTGACCGGCAAGGCCGTCCTGACTGGTAACAATGTCAGCCATGCCAACAACAAGACCAAGCGCCGGTTCCTGCCGAACCTGTGCCAGGTAACGCTGATTTCCGACGCTCTCAACCAGCGTTATCGTCTTCGCGTTTCGGCTGCTGCCCTTCGCTCCGTCGAGCATCGTGGCGGCCTCGATGCCTTCCTGATCAAGGCAAGCGAAAACGAACTGTCGATGCGCGCGCGCCTGCTGCGCCGTCAGATCGTCAAGAAGACCGCCGAAGCGGCTGTTGCTGCCTAAGCTTCTGCCCTTCTTTCATACGGCTTCGAAAGGCTTGGACGGATAAACCCGGTCAGGCCTTTTGCTTTGCCTGAGCACTCCAACTGGTGGCATCACCCAGGATAAAAAAATGCTGAAGACGCGCTATACGATTGCCTATGTCGCCCTGATGACGCTTGTCGTCGTCGCTTCCAACTTCCTCGTTCAGTTTCCGCTGAACGCCGAAGTCGCCGGCATCAACCTGGCCGACATCCTGACCTGGGGCGCCTTCTCCTATCCGGTCGCCTTCCTGATCACCGACCTGACCAACCGCCAGTTCGGCCCGCAGGCAGCCCGCAAGGTCGTCTTTGCCGGCTTCGTCGTCGGCGTGACGCTCTCCTTCTTTACGTCAGTGCCGCGTATCGCCATCGCTTCCGGCTCGGCCTATCTCGCCGGCCAGCTGCTCGATATCGCCGTCTTCAACCGCCTTCGCCGCCAGGCCTGGTGGCGCGCGCCGCTCGTCGGCTCGCTGATCGGCTCGGCGCTTGATACGGTGATGTTCTTCTCGCTGTCCTTCGCCGCGTTTTTCGTCTTCCTCGGTCCGAACGAGCCGTTCGCGCTCGAGCTGGCCCCGATCCTCGGTGTATTTTCCACTGAGGCCCCGCGCTGGATTTCCTGGGCGCTCGGCGATTTCGCCGTCAAGATGATCGTGGGCCTCGTCATGCTGCTGCCCTATGGCGCGCTCATGAACGTGTTGCGGCCGATGCAGCCTGTGCGCGTCGGCTAAACGATGGTTTCAACGACGCTGCCGGACCGCGCCGGCGGCGATGGCGGGATGCAGCAGAACCTCTGCAACCAGATCATCGATCTCTCGTGACGAATCGAGCCGCAGGACTGGGGCCGTCTGCGTTTCCAACCATTGCTCATGCGCCGCGAGGCTGCGACGTTCCGGGCCAGCCGTGTCGTAACTTGCCGCCCATTCCATGAATTCCCCGCTCTTGATTTCCATATCGCCGCCGGGCCCGATCCTGTCTCCGTAGCGGGCAATCTCCCGCGCACGGATGCGCGCCATCCGCAGCTCCGGCTCAATCCTGAGGAACACGATCAGATCATAGAACGGCTCGATCTGCCTCGCCCATTTCAGCGCCGATCCGGAGAGGATCCAGCCGTCATGCCGTGCCGCCTCGGCAAGAAGCAGTCTTATGCGTTCTTCGGCGTCGCGCGGCGTCGTGAATGGCGGATCGGTCGGCAGCCAAAAGAAATCATCGGTATCGAGATGGGCGATATCAAGCCGTTCGGCAAGCGTATGGCCGAGCGATGTCGTGCCGGAACCGGAGGCACCCATGATATGAACATGCACCACGACTGTCCCTCCGAAAACTGCTCTCGATGCGACCATGGGATAGCCGATGCATGTGACGTCAATCTGACGCCGCGCTGAGCACGTGGCGATCGGAGAGCCGGAATTCCAGCATCAGATTGCGCTGCAGGATCGAGTGGTTGTCGTCCGACACCATAATGATATTGACCGTGCCGTCGGCGGCCTGGAACACGTCAAGTCCTTCCATATTGTCAATCTGTGAGTTGAAATTGCCTTCGATCAGCAATTCGCCATCGACGACGGCCCCCGGCCGGATATCGGCGCCTTTGATGCGTCGAAGCCGCATGCCGATGCCTTCGGCCATATTGAACCGCCGCTCCAGGAGCAGCAGGTCGCCGTCCGGCAGGAAGGCGCCGTCGGTAACGTCGAAGCTGCCGTCGCGTTTGATCGAGAACACCCCTTTCAGCGGGCCGCTGAGAATGGCCGCCATCCGGTTGCCCTCGCTATCGAGACCGCGCTCGGAGACAATGACCATGCCGCCCTTCAACGGACTGGAGGCGGGCGCCACGGCAATGGTTTCGATACCGCGATTATCGCTCAGCATCGTGCGCGGGATGAGGATCGGCAGGGTCGCGATCGCGCGCGATTCCGCAAAGCCGGGATCGGGATAGGCGTCGACGCGATGATCTTGCTCGAAAGAGACCAAAATGCGGTCGCCGTCGAGCGCCAGGCCCTCGGCATCCATATAGCCCTTGCCCTCGAGGCTGCGGCCGGCGCGGTTCTTCATCGGGGTAATCTCGACCTGAGAAAGGCCCGAAAGCCTGCCCCCGGCATCGCGCTCGATGCTGCCGGTCAGCCACTGGCCGGTATCGAGCACGACGACGAAGTGTTTCTGGTCCGGCCGGAAACGGATTGAGGACAGCGACCCGAACAGCGCGCGGCTGGAAACCATCTCCAGCCCACCGAGAAATTCCAGCGATCCGAACTTCGTCTGCGACGATCCGATCCTGAAATCGGTAATTTGCCGGCTAATGACGGGGATTTCGTCGCCGGCCATCGCCGCGGGAGCGCCCCCTGCGAGGCACAGCGAGACCGATGCCGCGCGGCAGAGGCGCTTGACCATCATTCCACGTGTTTCCTTGCAGGAGCGTCAGCCGGCACGGCGCAACCGGCCGCCGCGCGGCTGGGCGGATTGATCTTCGAAGAGTGAGGCAAGCTGTTCGGTCATCGCCCCGGCAAGCTCGTCCGCATCGACGATCGTCACGGCTCGGCGATAGTAGCGTGTCACGTCATGACCGATGCCGATCGCCAGCATTTCGACAGGCGAGCGCGTCTCGATCTGCTCGATGACGGCGCGCAGATGCCGTTCGAGATAATTGCCCGGATTGACCGACAGCGTCGAATCGTCGACCGGCGCCCCGTCCGAGATCATCATCAGAATGCGGCGCTGCTCGCGGCGGGCGAGCAGGCGGTTATGCGCCCAGATCAGCGCCTCGCCGTCAATGTTTTCCTTGAGCAGCCCTTCGCGCATCATCAGCCCGAGATTGGCGCGTGCGCGCCGCCAGGGTGCGTCGGCCGACTTGTAGATGATGTGACGCAGGTCGTTGAGACGACCGGGCGTCTGCGGTTTGCCGCCGGCGAGCCAGGTTTCACGCGCCTGCCCGCCCTTCCAGGCTTTTGTCGTAAAGCCGAGAATCTCGACCTTGACGCCGCAGCGTTCCAGCGTCCGGGCGAGAATGTCGGCGCAGGTGGCAGCCACGGTGATCGGCCGACCGCGCATGGAACCGGAATTGTCGATGAGCAGCGTGACGACAGTGTCGCGGAACTGCGTGTCGCGCTCCATCTTGAAGGAGAGCGGCTGCATCGGATCGATGATGATGCGCTGCAACCGGGCCGTATCCAGATAACCCTCCTCCAGATCGAAATCCCAGGAGCGGTTCTGCTGCGCCATCAAGCGGCGCTGCAGCCGGTTGGCAAGACGCCCGACCGCGCCCTGCAGATGCGCCAGCTGCTTGTCGAGGAAGGCGCGCAGGCGCTCCAGCTCGGCGGCGTCGCAGAGTTCCTCGGCGGCGATGATCTCGTCGAACTCTTCGGTATAGACGTGATAATCGACCTTTTCGTTGAAATCGGCAAAAGGCGTGTTCGGACGGCGGGTCTCGCCCGGCGTTTCGGAATCGTCCTCGCCCTCTTCCATCATGTCGTCGTCGGAGATTTCGGCGCCTTCAGTCTCGCCGTCCTCCATCTGCTCGTCGGAGACTTCGCTGTCCTCGACGGGGGCGGCATCGGTGCCGGCATCCTCGTCGACTTCGTCCTGATCCTGCTCGTCGCCGCTCGGCTGTTCTTCCTGCTCCGACTGATCGTCATTGTCGGCTTCGCTGTCGTCGTCGCCATACTCCTCGGCCATCTCCATCGCCGACAGCATGTTGCGGACGACCTTGGCGAAGGCTTGCTGGTCGTTGATCGCGCCCGACAGGTTAGCGAGTTCAGCCCCCGCCTTGTCTTCGATGAAACCGCGCCAGAGATCGAGCACCTTGCCGGCGGTTTCAGGCGGACGTTGGCCGGTCAGCTTCTCGCGCACCATCATGGCGACGGCTTCGCCGATCGGCGCGTCTTCCTGGCGCTCGATACCGGTGAAATTCGCCTTGGCATATTTCTCTTCCGTCATGGAGCGCAGGTTCGCCGCCACGCCCTCCATGCGCAGCGTGCCGATCGATTCGACACGCGCCTGCTCGACCGCATCGAAGATCGCCCGGGCGTCCGAGCCCTGCGGCGCCATGGTCGTATGCATCTTCTCGTCATGGCAGGCGAGGCGCAACGCCATGGAATCGCCGAGCCCGCGGGTGACCGCCAGCTCATGCGCCGTCGGCCGCTTGGAAAGCTCCGGCAGCCGGATGCGCTCGCCGGTCATACCAGGCCGTTCATTGGCGAAGGTCACCTCCACATCGCCGTCGCCGGCGATCGAGCGGACGCAACCGGATATCGCCCGGCGCAACGGCTCGACGTCGACGGGCGCACCGGGCTTTGCTTTCGAATTGTCACCGCGAGCTGCCATGGTCGGTCGGGCCTCAGGCTCCGAGGACGATGTTGGCGGCGCTTTCCTTCAGCTCCACGCCGAAGGCGCGCTGATAGTGCTCGGCGACCAGCGGGCGCTCCAGCTCGTCGCACTTGTTAAGGAAGGTGACGCGGAAGGCAAAGGCGAGGTCGCCAAAGATTTCGGCATTCTCGGCCCAGGTGATGACCGTGCGCGGGCTCATGACGGTCGAAAGATCGCCGTTCATGAAGGCGGCGCGCGTGAGATCGGCAACGCGAACCATCTTCGAGACGATATCGCGCCCTTCCCTGTCCTTGCCGAAGCTCTTCACCTTGGCGGCGACGATGTTCACTTCGTGATCATGCGGCAGGTAGTTCAACGTCGTCACGATCGACCAGCGGTCCATCTGCGCCTGGTTGATCTGCTGCGTGCCGTGATAGAGGCCTGTGGTGTCACCGAGGCCGATCGTATTGGCAGTGGCAAACAGGCGGAAAGCGGGGTGCGGCCGGATGACGCGACTCTGGTCGAGCAGCGTCAGGCGGCCGGACGATTCCAGCACGCGCTGGATGACGAACATCACGTCGGGACGGCCGGCATCATATTCGTCGAAGACGAGCGCGACATTGTGTTGATAGGCCCAGGGCAGGATGCCGTCCTTGAACTCCGTGACCTGCAGCCCGTCCTTGACGACGATCGCGTCCTTGCCGACCAGATCGATACGGCTGACATGGCTGTCGAGGTTGATGCGCACGCAAGGCCAGTTGATGCGCGCCGCCACCTGTTCGATATGCGAGGATTTGCCCGTGCCGTGGTAGCCGGAGATCATCACTCGACGGTTATGCGCGAAGCCTGCGAGAATGGCGAGCGTCGTCTCGCGGTCGAACAGGTAGTCGGGATCGAGATCCGGCACATAGGCGTCACCCTTGCTGTAGGCGGGAACGCGGATGTCGGAATCGATGCCGAAGGTCTCGCGGACCGAAACGGTGGTGTCGGGCAGTTCTGAAATATCGAGGTCGATCTTGCTCATCATGTCTCCAAGGCGGGTGAAGCCACCCGGCCAAACTGTCTCAGGCCATGTCGCAACCGTGACGCCGCGATTTTATTCCGCGCCCGTCCAGGTCGGAACGTCGGCGATACTTCTCCGGGACTGAAACGAAACCTCGGCGGGATGATGACCGCGTGCGAGCATTCTTGAAAGAGTCCCGGACAAGAAACGCCGCGTCCGGAAGGTCGGCCGAGGCGATGTCGGGAAAACACGCAGATAGGAGCCGCGTTTGCCTGCGGCCTCAGCCGATTTGGACCATACCCGATTGAAGCCCAAGAGCAAGGACGGGAATTAACAAAAACCGTTCTGCTTCAACAATTGATAGGCCTGGATGACAGCGCGGAAGCGCTCTTCCGAGCCGCGGTCACCGCCATTGGCATCCGGATGGTGCTTCTTGACCAGCTCCTTGTAGCGGCTCTTGATCTCTGCCGACGTCGCGTTGGCATGCAGACCCATCGTGTCGAAGGCTTTGCTTTCGAGCGATTTCAGCTTGCGTGCCTGGGGAAAGCGCGGGCCGTTGCCCTTGCCGCCTTCCTTGACGAAGCCGAAGGGATCGCGAACGCGTGTATAGGCGCCGGAGCGTACCTCGGAATGCAGCGGACTGTCCTTCGCCGCCTTGTTGACGCCGACGGTCCATGTCGGCCGATGGCCGGTGATCGCCTCTTTCTGGTAGCGCGCGATCTCGCCGTCCGAAAGGCCGGAGAAATAATTGTAGCCCTTGTTGTATTCCTTGACGTGCTCGAAGCAGAACAAAAAGAACTGGCCTTCCGCATTGCGCCCTACCGGAGCGCGATGCGAGCCTTTTTTGTCGCAGCCGTCCCACTGGCAGGTAGGCGGCGCCTGCTCTGCCTCCTGCTCGCGTTTGCGGCGTGTGCGGATGCGATCGAAATATTTGGAATCAAGTCTCATGGCGGCGCTAATTATGAGGCTGTCGCGAGGCGACAACAAGAATTGACAAATGGGAATGTTGCTGGCTTGGTGGGAACCCTTTTCGCGAAGCAGCAAGACCGGATGATGACCCTGCGATCCCGCATCGAAGAAAAACTTGTCGAAGCCTTCGCACCCGAACGCTTGAGCGTCATCGACGAAAGCCATCTGCATGCCGGCCACCAGCCTGACATCACAGGCACCGGCGAAACCCACATGCGGGTGAGGATCGTTTCGGCAAAATTTGCCGGCCTCTCCCGCCTGGCGCGCCACCGGGCGATCACCGACCTGTTGAAACCGGAGCTCGATGCCGGCCTGCACGCGCTGGCCGTCGAACCGGCGGCACCGGGTGAACCCACCCGCTGGTAGCGGCCCAGCAGCCTATATGGGTATAAGGCGCAGGCAATCCAACCGGATCACACCGGTTTCGTATCGTCTTCCTGCGCGGGGCGGATGCGCAGCTTGGTGATGCGGTTTTTCTCCCGCTTCATGACGACGAAACGTTTGCCGTAGAAGGTGAAGGCCTGACGCTCTTCCGGGATGGTCATCGATTCATGGATGACGAGGCCGGCGATGGTCGTCGCCTCCTCGTCGGGCAGGTTCCAGTCGAGCGCGCGGTTGAGATCGCGGATCGGCACACTGCCATCGACGACGACCGAGCCGTCCGCCTCCTGGCGCACGCCCTGCATCTCGATATCGTGCTCGTCGGAAATGTCGCCGACGATTTCCTCGAGAATATCCTCCAGCGTGACGATGCCCTGAACCTCGCCATATTCGTCGACGACGACGGCGAAATGCTGCTTGCGTCGCAGGAAGGCGTTGAGCTGGTCCTCGAGATTGGTGCTGTCCGGCACGAACCAGGGCTTCTGCGCGATCTTCACGATATCGAGATTCTGCGGCTCCATGTGCGGTTCGGCAAGCGCCCGCAAGAGATCCTTGGCGTGGACGACGCCGATGATGTTGTCGATCGTGCCGCGCCACAGCGGCATGCGCGTATAGGGGCTTTCGAGAATGGCGCGCACCACCGCTTCCGGCGGATCGTCGGCATTGATCGCCCGCATCTTGGTGCGATGGACCATGATGTCGGAGAGTTCCAGCTGGCTGAGGTCAAGCACGCCGCCGAGGCGGTCGCGGTCGGCCTTCACTACCGATCCCTCGCGGTGCAGGAGATCGACGGCGCCGCGCAGCTCCTCATGCGCCGTCAGCATCGAAACTTCCCGCGAAAGATTGATGCCGAACAGCGCCAGGATCCGCCGCACAAGCGCGTTGACGAAGGAGGACACCGGGCCGACGATGGCGACGAAGAGTCTCGTGGGAAATGCGACGGCAAGCGCGAAGCGTTCCGGCGCCGAGATCGCCCAGCTCTTCGGCAGCACTTCGGCGAAGATGACGAGGATGATGGTCATGGCGAGCGTCGCCAGCGCCACGCCCGAACTGCCGAACAGCCCGAGGAAGAGGCTGGTGGCGATCGAGGAGGAGAGGATGTTGGCAAGATTGTTGCCGATCAGCAGCGTACCGATCAGCCGGTCGCGCCGTTCGATCAGCTGACGGACGAGGCCGGCGCGTTCGTCGCCGTTGACCTCAAGCGTGTGGATACGGCTGCGCGAAACGGCGGTGAGCGCAGTCTCCGTGCCGGAACAGAAGGCGGACATCAGTACGAGCGCCATGATCGAAAGGATCTCCGGCCAATAGGCCGCGACAAATGTCAGAACGCCTTCGATCGTCGTCAAGGATGTTTTTCCCTGAGAAAACTGAGCACTTCGGATGCCGGAACATCGTCGGCGACGAAGGACTGGCCGATACCGCGCGTCAGGATGAAGGTGAGCTTGCCGCTCTTGACCTTCTTGTCCTGTGCGATCGCCTCCATCAGCGATTCCGCCGGCGGCAGCTCGCCAGGAATTTCGGCCATGGTAGTCGGCAAGCCGACCTCCTTCAGATGCCGCTCGACGCGCCGTGCATCGTCGGGACTCGCAAGATTCATTCGTGCGGAAAACTCATGCGCCAGCACCATGCCGATCGACACGCCTTCACCGTGCACGAGGCGGCGGCTGTCATAGGCGGTCGCCGCTTCCAGCGCATGGCCGAACGTATGGCCGAGATTGAGCAGCGCCCGCTGGCCGGTCTCCCGCTCGTCGGCAACGACGACATCGGCTTTCGCCTGGCAGCTGGCAGCGATGGCCTCAATGCGGGCGGAGCCGCCTGTAAACACCGACTTCCAGTTCGCTTCCAGCCAGGCGAAAAAATCCGGTTTGTCGATCAGCCCATACTTTGCGATCTCGGCGTAACCTGCGCGGAATTCTCGCTCGCTCAGTGTATTCAGCACCTCCGTATCGGCCAGAACCAGGTCCGGCTGATGGAAGACGCCGATCAGATTCTTGCCATGGCGAGGGGAATTGATGCCGGTCTTGCCGCCGACGGAGGAATCGACCTGCGCCAGCAGCGAAGTCGGCACCTGCACGAAGCGCACGCCGCGGCGGACGATGCCGGCCGCAAAGCCAGAGAGATCACCGATCACACCGCCGCCCAGCGCGATCACGCAGTCGTTGCGCTCGACGCGGGCTTCGAGCACATTGTCGCAGACATCGATGAGGTGTTCGAAGCTCTTCGTCTTTTCGCCGGCCGGCAGCACGACCTCGGCCGAGACAATACCTGCCGCATTCAGGCTTGCGGCGAGGGTCTCGAGATAGAGCGGTGCGACATTCTCGTCGGTGATGATCGCCGCCTTGCGGGCCTTGAGACGCGAGGCGATCTCGGCGCCGGCCCGCCCAATCAGCCCCGGCCCGATCAGGATGTCATAGGCGCGCTCGCCGAGCGGCACATGCACCGTCTGGACTGATGAGGTGGAGCTTATCGCATTCATGATGCTGCACTTTCTTTCTGTTCGACCACGGCCTTCAGCACCTCGTCTGCCATGATTTCCTTGCGCACATCACGCGAGAGTACGGTGAGATCTGCCTGCGCATAGATCGGATAACGCGCGTTCATCAGGTTTTCGAGGGTCTGCTTCGGATTTTCGGTCTTGAGCAGTGGCCGCGTGTCACGCTTGTTGACCCGCTCCCAAAGCACGTCGAGGTCCGCCTTCAGCCAGATCGAAAGGCCGCCCTTCTTGATATGCCTGCGCGTGCGGTCGTTGATGAAGGCGCCGCCGCCGGTGGAGACGACACGTGGTCCACCCTTGAGGAGCCGTTTCATCACCCGCGTTTCCAACGCCCGGAACTCTTCTTCGCCATAGGCTGCGAAAAGTTCGGCGATCGTCATGCGCGACACCCGCTCGATTTCATGATCGCTGTCGATGAAGGGAATGCCGAGTTGGCTGGCGACGATGCGCCCGACGGAGGATTTGCCGGCGCCCATCAGCCCGACGAGGACCAGATTGCGTGAACCGAGCGCAGCGCGAGCTCTGTCTTTCAGGCTGTCAGCAACGGTCAGCAGCGGTTCACTCATCGGTCCATTCACACTTTGTTTGCAAACCGTATCGACAAATGCAGGTGGAGCGTCAAGTCGCGGACAAGGGAATCATGGCTTGAATAGCGCTTCTTGCACTTGCGAATACGCTTCTTATAACAGAAGCAGAGCATGAAGGAGTTGCCGGATGCCGACCCTGTTCCGTTTCCTGTTCTTCTGCGCGATCCTCGCCGGGACGGTTTACGGAGCGATGTGGGCGCTCGTGACCTTCGTCGAGCCGCAGCAGCGCGACGTGACGATCCGTATTCCCTCCGAGCGGGTCAACCCGCCGGCGACGGGCACGATCAACACGACAGGGAAGTGAGTGAGATGATGGATCTAAGCCGCGTCCACGTGGAATCCTTCCTGGAAATGATGAGCGCCGAACGTGGCGCTGCCGCCAACACCCTGCAATCCTACCAGCGCGACCTCGACGATGTCAGCGCTTTCCTGAATGGCCGCAGCATAAGGTTGACCGAAGCCGCCTCGACCGACCTGGCCGCCTATCTCGCCTCGCTGGCGCGCCAGGGCTTCAAGCCTTCCTCGCAGGCACGCCGGCTTGCCGCCATGCGGCAATTCTACAAGTTCCTCTATGCCGAGGGCCTGCGGACCGACGACCCCACCGGTGTTCTCGACGCGCCGAAGAAGGGGCGTCCGCTGCCGAAGACGATGGGGGTCGAGGAGGTCGGCCGCCTGCTGTCCCAAGCGCAGGCCGAGGCCGACGATCCGGCCCCCGGCCAGTTGCAGCGCCTGCGCATGCTGGCGCTGCTGGAGCTGCTCTATGCCACCGGCATGCGCGTCAGCGAACTCGTCTCGCTTCCCGCCCGCGTGCTCGACCAGGAGGGCCGCTTCCTGATGATCCGCGGCAAGGGCAACAAGGAGCGGCTGGTGCCGCTGTCGCATTCGGCGATCGCAGCCCTGAAGTCGTATGGGCGCCTGCTGGCGGCCGAAACCGCCGCGGCGAAGGAGCCGCTGGAAAGCGCCTGGCTGTTTCCCGCCGCCTCCAAGGAGGGATATCTGCCGCGCCAGGTCTTCGCACGCGACCTCAAGAACCTGGCGATCCGCGCCGGCCTGACGCCGTCGCTGATCTCGCCGCACGTCATGCGCCACGCCTTTGCCAGCCACCTGCTTGCCAACGGAGCCGATCTGCGTGTCGTGCAGGAACTCCTCGGCCATTCGGACATTTCGACCACACAGATCTACACACATGTCCTCGAAGAGCGGCTGCAGCAGCTCGTCCAGACGCATCACCCCCTTGCCAAACAGGCGAAAAAGCACGAATAGGACCGGCGACAAGGGGCGGAGCCAGGAAAACGCCCCGCGGCACAAGGAACGGAAACGCACCTCATGCACAATTATCTCGACTTCGAAAAGCCGATCTCCGACCTCGAAGGCAAGATCATCGAGCTGAAGAAGCTCGCAACGGAAGACGAGAGCATCGACACCACCGATGAAATCGGAAGGCTGGAGGTTCGCGTCCGCGAGGCGATCGTCGAAATCTATTCCAAGCTCAATGCCTGGCAGAAGACGCAGGTCGCCCGCCACCCGCAGCGCCCGCATTTTATCGATTACGCCAAGACGCTGTTTCAGGAATTCACCCCGCTTGCCGGCGACCGCAAGTTTTCCGAGGACGCCGCCATCCAGGCGGGCCTCGCCCGCTTTCGCGGCCAGCCCGTCGCCGTCATCGGCCAGGAAAAGGGCAACGACACCAAGACGCGCCTGAAGCACAATTTCGGCAGCCCACGCCCTGAAGGCTACCGCAAGGCGATCCGCATTCTTGAAATGGCCGACCGTTTCGGCCTGCCTGTGATTTCGCTGGTGGATACGGCCGGCGCCTATCCCGGTGTCGGCGCCGAGGAGCGCGGCCAGGCCGAGGCGATCGCCCGTTCGACGGAAATGTGTCTCGGCGTCAAGGTTCCCCTCGTTTCCGTCGTCATCGGCGAGGGCGGCTCGGGCGGCGCGATCGCGATTGCCACCGGCAACAGGGTCTATATGCTCGAGCATTCGATCTACAGCGTCATTTCGCCGGAAGGGGCGGCCTCCATCCTCTGGCGCGATTCCACCCGCGCCCGAGAAGCGGCCACCAACATGAAGATCACCGCCGAAGACCTGAAATCGCTCGGCGTCATCGACGGCATCATTTCCGAGCCGCTCGGCGGCGCCCATCGCGACCCCGACAGCGTCATCGCCGCAACCGGCGACGTGATTGCCAATGCGCTCGGCGAAATGGCATCGCGTTCCGGCGAACAGCTGCGCAATGAGCGGCGTCAGAAATTCCTCAATATGGGGCGCAACCTCTAAGGCAAGTTGCGCTTTTCAGCGATTGGGGCCAAATCTTGGCCACATTGATATTATCTGTAACATTCGCGCTTGCGGGGATGTTCGAGGCACGTCATAGGCTGGTAAGGTTTTATAAAGTATAAGCCGCCTATGATTCCTTCCAATGCCCGAACTCCATAGGCGGACCGGGTCGCACTATCTTTATGGGCTAGTTTGGATGCGCATACGTCATTTTGCCTATGTTTCCCTCATGGCGCTGGCTCTCACCGGCTGCAATGACGCGTTGGAAACCGCGCAGGTCGATCTCTCCAAGGTCAAGAACAAGGTCGAGCAGCCGCTTCCTCCCCATATCCTCAACGCCATGGCCGCCAAGGGCATGGACCGCAATTCGCCCATCATGATCCGCATCTTCAAGGAAGAAGGTGCAATGGAGATCTGGAAAGCGAAGACCGACAACCGTTTCGACAAGATCGCCGATTATAAGATCTGCGCCTGGTCCGGCCGCCTCGGTCCGAAGGTCAAGACCGGCGACCGGCAGGCGCCGGAAGGCTTCTACGAGCTGACACGCGCCAACCTGAACCCGAATTCCAAATATTATCTGGCGATCAACACCGGCTTCCCGAACCGCTACGACGCGGTGAACGGCCGCACCGGCTCCGATCTGATGATCCATGGCGCCTGCTCGTCCTCGGGCTGCTATTCGATGACCGACCAGCAGGTGCTGGAGATCTACGCCTTTGCCCGCGACGCTTTCAAGGGCGGCCAGTCGACGGTGCAGCTGCAGGCGTTTCCGTTCCGCATGACGGCGGAAAACATGGTCAAGCATCGTCTCGACCCGAACAATGACTTCTGGAAGATGCTGAAGGTCGGCTACGACAATTTCGAAGTGACGAAGCGCCCGCCCGAGGTCAATGTCTGCGAGAAGAAATACGTCTTCAACCAGCAGGCAACCGATGGCGGGGCCTTCAATGCCGCCGGCAAATGCCCTGCCATGTCGACGCCGCCGGCACTGACAGCAGCCCTTGCCTCCTACGGCAAGACCTATGACGCCGAATATGCCAAGGCGATGAGCAAATATGACGGCATGGCCTGGTACGACCCGTCCGAAGCCGAGCGCAAAGCCGTGGTCGCCAAGACGCGCAAGGGCCGAGAACTGGCTTATGCCCCGACTGGCACCTCGCTCGAAGCCGGCCGCATGGTCAAGGTCGCCGAACTCGAAGAGCTGATGGCCAAGCGCACGACGCAGAGCCTCACCGCCAACTCCGCGGCCGGCGCCACACCCGCAACGCCGGCCCAGCCGCAGGCAACGAGCGTCGCCGCCGCGACACCTGCGGTCGTGCCGGTGCCGATGCAAAATCCGCTCGCTTATGCCGCGCCCGCGCCCGAACCGCAGGAGACGGCAGAAGCCGCGGCAAAGAAGCCGTTCTGGAAATTCTGGGCGCGGAACTGAACGGCTTGAACCCCGTTCTCTATGATCTTCGCGGCCTGAAATGCCCATTGCCCGTGATGAAGACACGCAAGAAGCTTGCCGCCCTGGCAAGCGGCACGCTCATCCTCGTCGACACCAGCGATCCGCTGGCGGTGATCGACATGCCGCATTTCTGCAATGAGGACGGCCACGACCTGATCGAGACGGAAAAGACTGAGAGCGGTCATCGCTTCCTGATCCGCAAGCGGTAAAACATGTCGCCAGCGCATCGGCCTGAGAATCGGACGCGATAGGAACGACGCGGCGCGCTATTAGATTCGCAAACCCGGAATGGCGAGTGGATTGTCGGACAGCGCCTGACGATCCGGTGTGTCGATCCGCGGCTTGCCGAGGAAGGCGTCAAAGAGATCCTTCACGAAGGCCTCAGACAGGTCCTTGGTGATCAGCACCATACGGGTGCGCCGGTCTTGCGGATCCGGCCACGCCGGCAGCCGCACCGGCGGGTGGAAGATACTCTGGACGCCGTGCAGCACCAACGGCCGTTCCGGCCGGTCGGAGACGGAGACGATCGCCTTCATCCGCAGCAGCTTTTCGCCATGAGCCGAGCGCAAGAGATCGACGAACATTTCGAGCGCCATTGGATCGATCGGCTTCTCTTCGACGATGGAGAAAGACCGGATAGAAGCATCGTGACGATTGACGTCGTGCGGATCCTGACCCGCATGGCCGTGATCATGGCGGCGGCCATGGTGGTGGTGACGGTGATCGCCATCGTGAGCCTGACCGTGGCCGTGAGCGTGGTGATGCGCCTCATGCGCATCCTCATCCCGCAGCCAGCGGCCGACATCGGCGATCTTCGTCGCCGGATCATAGAGCCCGTTCACCAACACGGCGGCGCTGCCGGCCTCGGCGCCGTCGGCATCCATCATCGCCGCGCGCGGATTGAGCGTCCGCAAGCGCTGTTCCAGCTCCGCCGTTGCGCCGGCCATCGATGTCTTCGAGACGATCAGCCGGTCTGCGACGGCCGCCTGCTTGCGTGCTTCCTCGTGATTGTCGAGCGTCTGCAGTCCGTTGACCGCATCGACGACCGTCACGACGCCGTCGAGTTCGAAATTTGTGGCAATGACCGGATTGCCCATGATCGCCTGCATGACGGGCGCCGGATCGGCAAGGCCAGTCGTTTCGATGACGACGCGCTTCACCGGCTTGACGCGGCCCGTCTGCACGGCGTCCATCAGGTTCGCCAGTGTATCGACAAGCTCGCCGCGCACGGTGCAGCAGAGACAGCCATCGGACAATTCGATGATCGAATCGCCGGAACTTTCGACCAGCAGATGGTCGATGCCGACATCACCGAACTCATTGATGATGACAGCCGCATCCTTCATGTCGGGGTCTTTGAGGATACGGTTCAGCAGCGTCGATTTGCCGGCGCCGAGAAAGCCGGTCAAAATGGTGACCGGAATCCTGTCGTTGAACGCGCTCATATCTGCCTTACCTTGGAAGCCATCTTGTCTTAGAACGCGGTCGGGCGCGGCAGCGGCACCGGCACGTTGGCGATGCCGCCAGCCGTATCGCCGGTCGCCACCTTTTCCGGCTGCTGCGGCGGCTGCGGGTCCTGCCCCGGAATGAGCCCGGCGAAGACGAATTGCGGGTCGTGGTCCATTTCCAGAATATAGGGCGAGTGCACCTTCATGCGGCCGACCTCGTCGCGCGTTTCGCTGCGTATCTTGGCGCCCTTGGCGCTACAGATATCGGCGGTGATGTCGGTCACTTGGTCTTGTCCCGGCCCGTAGGGCTTCAACGAACCGAGCGTGTCGCTGCCGGGAAACTGCGTCGTAAAGCCCTTCTGCAACAGGTTCGCCGTCGCATCGGCACGCGCCGCGAGACTGTCCGTGCCGAGCACGACGGAAACAAGCGTGCGGCCGTTGCGCGTCGCCGAACCAATCTGGTTGAAGCCCGAGGCGCAGATGAAACCGGTCTTCATGCCGTCGGCGCCAGCGAAACGGCCGATCAGCATGTTGAGGTTCGGGACGTTCTGCTGGCCGGTGGTGAATCCTTCAAGCGCGAAATAGCTGGCATATTGCGGAAACTCGCGGCGCAGCGCCACCGTCAGCACCGCAAGGTCGCGCGCCGTGGTGTACTGGCCTTTGCCGGGCAGACCGTTCGGATTGACGAAGTGCGAATCCGTCATGCCGAGCTTCAGTGCCTCGCCGTTCATCCGGGTCACGAAACCTTCCTGCGTACCGCCAATGGCTTCTGCGACCGCAACCGCAATGTCGTTGGCTGACTTCACCATCAGGATCTTCAAGGCACTGTCGAGCGTCAGCTTCTGGCCCGGCTTGAAATACATCTTGGCGGCCGGTTGGGCGGCGGCGCGTTTGCTCATGACGATGGGCGTATCGAGGCTGATTTGACCGGCGCGGATCGCATCGAAGACGGTATAGACGGTCATCAGCTTGGTGAGCGAGGCCGGATACCACTTGCGGAAGGCTTCTTCGTGTTCGAGTACGCGGCCTGTCTGCACGTCGACGAGAATATGCGGATTGGCCTGAACGAGCGAAACCGAGGCGACAAAAGCGGCAGTCGCGGCAATCATGAAACGAAACGGCCGCATGGCGGCAAACAAACGGAAGTGGCTCGTCGACACGGTTCGTCCTTCAGATGTCCGGAAAATCTCGCAACCTTCATCTATCTAGCCTATATGGCTATGACATGGCAAAGGTCATTGACGAAGTATTTGCATGGGCCTCACGCCCTTTTGAAGCGACGAGTGATTGTCGGGATTTGATAACAGGAACGCCAATATGCCGATTTTGAACAGAGCCGCGGAATTGCAGGACGAAGTCGCCGAATGGCGCCGCCATATCCACGCCCGGCCCGAGCTTCTTTTCGCAGTGGAAAACACGGCCGCTTTCGTCGCTGAAAAACTCAAGGAATTCGGGGTCGACGATATCGTCACCGGCATCGGCCGCACCGGGGTCGTCGGCCTGATCAAAGGCAACGGCGCAGGCCGCCGCACGATCGGCCTGCGCGCCGACATGGATGCCCTGCCGCTTACCGAAGTCACCGGCAAGCCCTGGGCCTCGAAGACACCCGGCAAGATGCATGCCTGCGGCCATGACGGCCATACCGCCATGTTGCTCGGCGCCGCGAAATATCTCGCCGAAACCCGCAATTTCAACGGCAATGTCGCCGTCATCTTCCAGCCCGCCGAAGAAGGCGGCGGCGGCGGCAATCTGATGGTCAAGGATGGCATGATGGAGCGCTTCGAAATCGAAGAGGTCTACGGCATGCACAACCTGCCGGGCCTGCCTGTGGGACAGTTTGCGATCCGCAAGGGCGCCATCATGGCGGCGACCGACGAATTCACCGTCACCATCAAGGGCCGCGGCGGCCACGCCGCCCAGCCGCACCGGACGATCGACCCGATCGCCATCGCCGCCCAGATCGTCGCCAACCTGCAGATGATCGCCTCGCGCACCGCCGATCCGATCAGCTCGGTCGTCGTCTCGGTGACCAAGTTCAATGCCGGTTTTGCCCATAACGTCATCCCCAATGACGCGACCTTCGCCGGCACAGTCCGCACGCTGGACGCCGACATGCGCACACTTGCCGAAACGCGCTTCCGGCAGATTATCGAAGGCCTGGTCGCAGCCCATGGCGCCGAGGCCGAGATCAGCTTCAATCGCAACTACCCCGTCACCATCAACCATCCCGATGAGACCGAGCATGCCGTCGCCATCGCCAGCGCCATTGCCGGTGAGGCGAACGTCAATGCCGAAATCGATCCGATGATGGGCGGCGAGGATTTTTCCTATATGCTGAACGCCCGCCCTGGCGCCTTCATCTTCATCGGCAACGGCGACAGCGCCGGCCTCCACAACCCGGCCTACGACTTCAACGACGAAGCCATAGCCCACGGCATCTCCTACTGGGTCCGCCTTGCCGAACAACGCCTCGGCCTTTGACAAGAATTAAGGCTTGGCTTCGCGCCAAGCCTTTTGTATGCATGGCATCCAAGTGGTCCCGTAGCTCAGCAGGATAGAGCACCAGATTCCTAATCTGGGGGTCGCGCGTTCGAATCGCGCCGGGATCACCATTTTTCAAGCGATGAGCCATATGGCCACTGCGGGAATGGGTGGAATGACTGATCTCGTCTTGTAGATCACCGCCGAACGGCTTTGCCCCGTATTAAGCTCGCGGTACCTGACGATAGGCTCCTCGTCTCCTTATGATCCGCCGTGCCCCTAGCCCCGGCAGCGCCGCCACCACCCATCCGCCGGCAAAACCGATTACGCCCCAGACGAGGCCGGCAAAGCTCATCGGCACTCCAGGCACGAAGTCGCGCCAGGTATTGGCGAAAACCACATCATCCGCATTCCTCAGCAGCACGAAGGGCTTGGCGACCGGGGCGGCGGTGCCGAGTTTCAGTTGCTGCGACTGCAGTGCTTCGTAACGGGTAATCGTGCTCTGCATCGAGACGCCGCGGTCGCGCAGGAAATCGTCGGAGGATTGGGCATAGGCGTTCAGCGCCTGCCGGCGGTCGAGATGGTGCTGAGCGGCTTGGCGGTTGAAGTCCTCGACGATGATACGCAGTTCATCGATCGCCCCGCCGATCCGCTGGCGATATTGCTGCGCAAATTCCGGCGCCTGCGAAAAGACCGTGCCGCCGGCAAGTCCGGCGGCAATGGCGATGATCCTTGCAATCTGTCCCACGATCGTGGCCTCCGGCTGTTCCCTGCGCTAACGATCCGCGGCCGCAAAGGTTTCTGCCTTCGACACAATCGGTAACGCTATGTGATTGAACCGGCGGCGCTTCCGGCGAGTTGAAACTATGACCAACTCAGAAAGAGAGGCTCGTCATGAAACAGCTCATTCTTGCTTGCACGCTCGCTGCAGCGTCCGTCCTTTCCGCCATGCCGTCCCAGGCGGCAAGTGTCACTATCACCACGGATAACCCGCGTCCTTATTATAGCGATTCGGAAGGGCCCTATTATCGCTACCGCCCCTACTACCGCCATCACATGATGCGCCGCGTCTCCGAGGATTGCTTCACCAAGACGGAAAGAATCCGCCGTCACGGCCATACGATCATCAAGGAGACCCGGATCTGCCGATAAGGCAGTGTCTATGCATGAAAAGCCCGGGCATTGGGGTCGGGCTTTTCCTTTGATTTCGCCAAGAGGAACTTCGCAACATCGGCCGCGTTTATCGCGAAAACGGGAGAACTCATCATGCGTATCAAGATGACTCTTTTGGCAATCGCCTATGTCGCCGTCAGCGCTCTGCTGCTCGCCATCGCCTATCACCCGCAGGGACCGGTGACAACAGCGAAGACCGATCGCTCGGCCGGCTCATCCTTCCTCGTCGAGCGATTCGCCGGTTAACCGGCCAAGCCGGCGTAACGCCGTGATAGCGTCGGCAAGGCCGGCGCTCGCAAGCGCGGGCAAGTTTCGACAATGTCAGTGCGGCTCTCCCACAGCAGACCCGCCGAGCAGGATTCGGTTCTGCACCGCAGTCACGCCTTCGACTGCCCTGGCGACGGCGGTTGCCCGCTCGATCTCCCCGACAGTACCGACGGTGCCTGTCAACACGACCTGGTCTTCCTCCATCGTCACTTCCACATCCGACGCATCGATGCCGCCGGCAATTGCCAAAGCATTGGCGACGGCGGCCTCGAGAGATGCGCGATTGGCGATCTCCGCTTCCACTTCGGGCGCAAGCCCGTGAAATGTCGGCTCTTTGAAAACCATATTCCGTTCCTCCGAAAGACCTGAAGAAGAAACGCCATCGGCCTCGTTTGGTTTCCTGCGTTACCAGCTGACGCGATAACGGAGATTGACGCTGCCGGCCTCATCGGGAGAAAACGGATTGCTGACCGAGGCATCGAGGTTGAGGTTCGGCAGGATCGCCTGGTTGACCGCCACCGTGCTCGAGAAGTCGCCGCTCGCATTGCTGACGCCCGCGCCGGCCGAAAGCGAGGTTCCAGTCCAGGGATGGATCAGCTTCAGCGCCTGTGACGCCGTCACCGAAGTCTCCCTGGCGTCGACCGGATCGTAACGGACGCTGACGGAGCGGCTCGATTGCATGTCGAGCGAATCCGAGAGAATCCAGCTGCGCGAGCGGCTGAGTGTCAGCGCGCCGCTGCCGCGCAGCGTATCGACGCTGACCCTGGCCCCCTGCTGCGATTGGCCTGCCGGCGTGACGCTCGTCTTGGTGATCCTGCCCCAGAGCATGGCCTGTTCGGAATCGGGCAGCGGCGCACCGGCTTTTGTCGCTGCCAATGCGACGTCGGCACCAGCGCTCGTTTCCCATTCCGCCGGCAGACGAAAACCCATTGTCGCCTTGTACGATCGATCCGACACTTTGGCAGGCGACCAGATCAGCAGGTCGTCCGCCTTTGCAGCCACGCTCAGCGAAGGCACGGTGGCAAGAAGAATGATGGCTATTCTGAATATCGTCATGTGATCCGATCGTTTTGCCCTGACACGTGCCGGCTCATCGAATGGCACGATACCGCACCAAAGTGCTCGCAGCGAACGCGAACGGGCAGCACGGCCAAGCCGTTCATCCCGATGTCATCCTCGATTTAATGTTGGCCGAAAAAGCCGAGGGCAGCCAAGTGCCCGTTTTTCAATAGCCGCCGCAGCGCCCCGATTACCCATGCGCCGACGAGAGGCCGCAGGGGAATCACATCCCTTCAGGAATGTCATAAGGATCCCATCCCGCTGCCGCTCTGTAAACCCCTACAGGGCTGATATCTGCTGCACCGCACACTTGCCGCACCCTCCAAACCCTAGTAGAGCCTGAGCCCACGAGAGACATTTTTCGCGAAATTCCAAATGATGACCGGCAAAACCGCGCCGCGGCGCCTCAGCATCTTCGGCTCGACCGGGTCGATCGGCCGTAATACCCTCAATGTTGTCGAACATCTGGGCGGGCGGGAGAACTTCGAAATTTCCGTTCTGACAGGCAACGGCAATGTCCAGCTGCTCGCCCGGCAGGCCAGATCCTTCGGCGCGCGGCTGGCGGTGACCGCAAACGACCGGCATTATGAAGCGCTGAAGAGCGAACTTTCCGGCAGCGGCATCGCGGTCGCGTCGGGAAAATCCGGCCTCATGGAAGCAGCCGACCGAGAGGCCGACTGGGTGATGGCGGCAATCGTCGGCACCGCGGGTCTTGCGCCGACGCTTGCCGCTGCACGCCGTGGCGCCGATATCGCCCTTGCCAACAAGGAATGTCTGGTCTCGGCCGGCGATCTCTTCATCGGGGCGATCCGCGCCGGCGGCGGCAGGCTGCTTCCCGTCGACAGCGAGCACAATGCGATTTTCCAGGTGCTGGAAGAAAACCAGCGCCATGCCGTCGAGCGTGTCATCCTGACCGCCTCGGGCGGCCCCTTCCGTACCGCCTCCTTGAAGGAGATGGCCGATGTGACGGTGGAAACCGCCCGCGCCCATCCGAACTGGTCGATGGGCTTGAAGATCTCGATCGACAGCGCCTCGATGTTCAACAAGGCGCTGGAAATGATCGAGGCCCGCCATCTGTTCGGGCTGAGGCCCGAGCAGATCGAGGTGATCTTCCATCCGCAGTCGATCATTCATTCCATGGTCGGTTATACCGACGGCTCGGTGCTGGCCCAGCTCGGCGCACCTGACATGCGCACCGCCATCGGCTATGCGCTGTCTTTTCCGCGCCGGCCGAACCTGCCGGTCGAGCGGCTGGATTTCGCCAGGCTCGCGAGACTTGATTTCGAGGCGCCGGATGAGGTGCGGTTCCCCGCCTTGCGGCTGGCGCGTCTTGCGATGACGCGCGGCGGCGTTCAGGGCGCGGTGCTGAACGGCGCCAAGGAAGTGGCGCTGGAGGCCTTCATCGATGGGCGCCTCTCCTTCCTCGCCATGGCCGAAGTCACCGAAAGGGTCATGGACGACCTGGCCGGCCTGCCGCCGGCTGCCGGCATGGACGACGTTTTCAACGCCGACCGGCAAGCCCGGCAGCGAGCGGCGGCGCTGATGAAACTCGATCTCGTCGGGTGAGAGCTCGCTTGGGCGCAGCTAACGCAGCCGATTGCCGCCCTCGTCGAACAATCGGCAATTCGGCGGCTCGAACTGCAGGCTGACCTCTTCGCCGGCCGCAATGCTGGTCGGCGACCGGTGCTCGACGGTGAGCGACTGGCCATCGCTGAGCTGGCAGTAGAGATACTGCGTTCCGCCGAGATATTCCGAAAAATCGACCCTTGCCGTCAGGCTGCCAGTGAGCTCAGGCGCCACCTTCAGATGCTCCGGCCGCAGACCGAGCGTCACGGCTGCACCGGCCGGCCTTTCTTTCGGCAGCAGGCCACTTTCGACGCGCCCGCCGGCAACGTCGACCAGACCGTCTTCGCTCCATCGGGCATTCAGGAGATTCATCCTCGGCGAGCCGATGAAACCCGCCACGAATGTATTCGAAGGATTCTCGTAGATTTCGCGCGGTGTTCCGGCCTGCTCGACGCGGCCGTCGCGCAGCACGACGATCTTGTCGGCGAGCGTCATCGCCTCGGTCTGGTCATGCGTGACATAGATCATCGTGTTGCCGAGCTCGCGATGAAGGCGGGCGATCTCGATGCGCATGGACACACGCAGCTCCGCATCGAGATTGGACAGCGGTTCGTCGAACAGAAAAACATCCGGCTCGCGCACGATCGCCCGGCCGATCGCCACACGCTGGCGCTGGCCGCCGGAAAGTTGTCCGGGGCGTCGGTCGAGCAGATGGTCGATCTTCAGGATCGCCGAGGCTGCCTTGACGCGCATCTCGATCTCGGCGGGACTGGTGCGCGCCATCTTCAGTCCGAAGGCGAGGTTCTCGCGCACGCTCATATGCGGATAGAGCGCGTAGGATTGAAAGACCATGGCGATGCCGCGCTCGGATGGATCGAGATCGGTGACGAGCCGTCCCTTGATCTCGATCTCCCCATCGGTCACATCCTCCAAGCCAGCGATCATGCGAAGCAACGTCGATTTTCCGCAGCCGGACGGACCGACGAAAACGACGAATTCGCCCTCCTCGATCGTCAGGTCTATGCCGTGCACCACCTGCAGATTGCCATAGCTCTTTCGCACGTCCTGAAGGACGACGCTCTTGTTGCCCATACCGTTCGTCATCCCCAAACGACCTACTTGTCCGCCTGGACCCAGACAAGCATCTCTCCGGGCGCGCGGTTGTCCCAGAGATGATAGGGCACGAAGCGTGCGGTGGCGACCCGCCTTTCGGCCGGCGCCTTGCGGTAGAGCGAATTGCCCCAATTCGATGTTTCCTCACGCTCGACCTTGAGATCGAGGGCGACGGCATCATTGAGGTCCTTCAGCACGACGGTTTCGGCAGCCGGGAGTTCGCGGGGCAGAACGATGGCGTTGAGATCTTTGCCATTGTCCGTTGTTTCCACGCAATAGACGAGCGGACCGCGCATCAAGGCGACGCGGCCGGCATCCTGGCGCACTTTCGGATTGGCATATTGCGGGCGAAGCGCCAGCGGCAGGTAGAGGGCCACCTTATCACCGTCCGCCCATTCGCGGTCGATCCGCGCATATCCATCGCGGACATGGGCACCGAGGTCGAGCATCGCCGCGTTGACGCTGAGGGTTGCGCCCTCCGCCCAGTCCGGCATGCGCAGCGACAGCGCAAACCGGGCCGGCTTTCTCAGCTTGGCAGTGAAGGCGACGGCGCCGTCCCACGGATAGTTGGTAGCCTGTTCCAACTCCACCTCGGCGCCATTGGCAAGCTTCAGCCGGGCGGTGCTTTCGCCGTAGAGATGCACGGCGATCTCATCATCGGCAACTGCATACATGTATGAGCCGATCGACGTCACCAGACGGGCGATGTTCGGCGGGCAGCAGGGGCAATGGTGCCATTTCCAGCGGTGGTGCCTGCCCGCACTTTCCAGCGGGTTGTCATAGAAGAAGGTCTTGCCGTCTGTGGAAAGACCCGGCAGCGCGCCGTTATAGAGCGCCTGCTCCATGACGTCGGCATAGCGCCGGTCCGGCCCGCGCCCGAGCATGCGGCTTGCCCAGAAGACCAGACCGACAGAGGCGCAGGTTTCCGCATAAGCTGTATCATTGGGCAGGTCGTAATAATCGGTGAAGCCTTCATTGGACGCGGCCGGGCCGATGCCCCCGGTGATGTACATCTGCTTGGTGGTCAGATCGTCCCAGAGCGTTTCCAGCGCCGTCGTCAGGCTGTCGTCCTTGTATTCGGTGGCGATATCGGCCATGCCGGAATAGAGATACATGGCGCGCACAGCATGGCCGACGACCTTCGTCTGTTGGCGTACCGGCAGGTGCGCCTGGCCATATTCATAGGTCTTCTGATGGAAGTCGGCAGCGCTGCGGCCATCGCGAGCAGCCTCGGCCGTGAAGAAGTGCGGCTCGGTGCCGCGTTCGTCGATGAAGAATTTCGAGAGGTCGAGATATTTCTTCTCGCCGGTCACGCGGGCAAGTTTGACCAATGCCAGCTCGACTTCCTCATGGCCGCAATAGCCTGGTATCTGCCCCTCGCCATGACCGAAAACCTTGATCATGTAATCGGCGTAGCGGCACATGATATCGAGCAGCTTGCGCTTGCCGGTCGCCTGATAATAGGCGACCGCGGCTTCCATGAGATGGCCGGCGCAATAGAGCTCGTGATGGTCCCGCAGGTTGGTCCAGCGGCGGGATGGCTCGACGCGCTGGAACCAGGCGTTCAGATAGCCGTCCTTGTCCTGCATCCTTTCATACATGTCGATGATCTCGTCGGCCCGCGCCTCGAGCTTCGGGTTCGGCCGGCGATAAAGCGAATAGGCGATCGTCTCGATCGACTTGCCGAGGTCGGAATCCCAGAACATCTGCGTCGTCCCGCCCCAGGGCTGGATGGGAATGACGACGCCCGGGCTCGGCTGGCTGACGTCGATCGCCTTCAACATCCCGGCTTCGACGCAGCGGTCGAGCAGGGTCTCGGCGGTCGAATTGCAGACGGCATCCTGCCACTTGCCCCAGAAGCCGCCGAGCTCGACATCGGGAACGGCGACGGGGCGAAACTGGCGGTCGTTGCTTGACTTGGTCATGGGCTCCACTTTCCCTAGAGCATGATGCCGAAAAGTGTGAGCGGTTTTTCCGGACGACATCATGCTCTAACTCTCTAATTTAGAACAGGATTCGAATTTAAGGACCGACCCGGCCTTAAATCATCCTGTTCGAGGTCATTTCACCGCGCCGGCCATCAGCCCGCGCATGTAGTAGCGTTGCAGGAGCAGGAAGACGATCAGGCAGGGGATCGTCATGACGACGACACCGGCCTGCACCGCTCCCCAGTTGATGGCGCCGAGCCGCCCGGCGCGGACCGCCGTCATCAGCACCGGCAGGGTGTATTTCTCATTGCTGGAAAGCAGCACGAGCGCGGCGAGAAACTCGTTCCACGCATTGAGGAAGGCAAAGATCGCCACCGTCGCGACGCCTGGAAGTACCAGCGGCAACAGAACGCGCGCCAGCAGCCTGAGGTCGCGCGCGCCGTCGATGCGGGCGGCCTCTTCGATCTCCTTCGGCACAGCATCGAAGGCGTTGCGCATCATGAAGACGGAGAAGGGCAGCTGCAGCGTCACATAGACGAGCGTCAGCCCGAGCAGCGAATTGTTGAGGCCGAGTTTTGCCAGGATGATGAAGAGCGGCGTCAGGATCGACTGGAACGGGATCATCAGCGTGGCGATGATCAGCACAAAGAGTGCATTCTTCATCGGAAACCGGTAACGCGAGAAACCGTAGCCGGCGAGCAGGCTGACGACGACGGTCAGCACGACGGTCGCCACCGAAACGAACAGCGAATTGATCATGTGCTGCCAGATGCCGGCCCCGAACGTATCGAGCAGCGCATAGGCATCGAAGCTGACGCCGGATGTCGGCCACGGCGGCAAGGGCGGCAGGCTGGCTTCGGTACCCGGCCGGAAGGAGGCGAGCAGCGTGATCGCGAAGGGCGCCAGGAAAAAGATCGAGATGGCGATGCCGGTGAGATGATAGGCCGATTTCGTACGGATGGCCTTGCGGGCGCGGCGTTGCCTTGACGTCGTCATGGACGCTCCTCCCCGACGCGAAGCAGCCAGAGCTGCACGATGCTGATGGCGACCAGGATGGCGAGAAGCGCGATCGAAAGCGCTGCGCCGTAACCGAGATTGAACGAAACGAAGGACTGGTTGAAGATGTAATAGACCACCGAGATCATCTTGTTCTGCGGTCCACCGGCCGTCATGATGTAGAACTGGTCGAAGGCGAGGATCGAGCCGGTGACCGAGACGATCAACGCCAGCGCGATCGTCTTACGCATCAGCGGCAGCGTCAGATGCCGGAAACGTTGCCAGCGGCCGGCGCCGTCGATGCGGGCTGCCTCCGTCAGCTCGGACGGAATGGCCTGCAGCCCGGTCAGCAGAATGATCATGGTGAAGCCGGCGATCTTCCAGACGACCATCACCACAACAGTCAGGAAGGCTGTGTCGAAGGTCGCAAGCAGATTGGGGCTCTTTTCCAGAAGACCGAGTGCCTTCAAGGCCGGGCCGATGAAACCGCTATCGACATTGGCAAGCCAGACCCAGAGCAGCGAGGCTGTGGCAAGGCCGACCACAACAGGCAGGAAGATGATCGTGCGGTAGGCGCTGACGAACTGCCTATCCCTCTCGACGAAGATTGCCAGCGGAAAGGCGATGGCGAAGATCGCGATGGTGACGATCACGGTGTAATAGGCGGTGAAATTCAGTGCCGCCATGAAACGAGTATCGTTGAACATGCGGAAATAATTGTTGAAGCCGATCCAGCGCGACGCTCCCATCAGCGGCCAGTTATGAAGGCTCATCCACCCAGTGAAGAGAACCGGCATGACGAAGAAGACGATGACCAGCGCCATCGCCGGCGCGATGTAGGCAAGGCCGCGCCAGTTGGATCTGCGCCGACGCTTGCGCCGAGGCAATAGGGTCTCTGAACCGGAACCGGTCATCAATCGCTCCGCATCTGTCTATGGAAATTGGCCGGGAAGCTGCCACCGCTCCCCGGCCGCGGCCTTGGGAGAGTTATTGGCCGCTATCGATGATCGACTGCATTTCCGACTGGGCGCTGGAGAACGCACCGTCGACGTCGTCGCCGAAGATCGCCGCGTTGGTGAAGCTTGCCCACGGACCATTGGCGCTGTTGATGAGGTCGTTGAACTGCAGCGTATAAGGGGTCTTGGCGACACTGATCGCCTTGAGGCCGACTTGCATTCGCGGGTCGAGGCCCTCAAGCACCTTGTCGGCGATGTCGCCGCGTGTCGGTAGGCTGCCATATTTCGCCATGATCTTCTGGCCGTCCATCGAATAGATATATTCAAGGAACTCCTTCACCGCGTCGATCTTCTTCGTGCCCTTGGTAATGACGAAGTTGTCGCCGCCGGCAAAGGACGACGGCTTGCCGTCGACGCCGGGAATGAGGGTCACGCCGAAATTGATCTCGGGATGCTGAGTCACCAGTGTGCCGATAGCGAAGGCACCGAGGCTTTGCTGGCCGATCTTGCCATTGGTGAAGGTCAGGAAGTTCGTACCGTTGTCGCTGGCCGCACCCGCCGGCACCAGGTCCTTCTTGACCATGTTGCGGTAGATATCGATGGCCTTGCGCATCTGAGGCGTATCGAGCGTCGCTTTCTTGCCGTCGGCCGACAGGATATCGGCGCCGGCACCCCAGGTGAGCGGGGTGAAGGTGAAGATCATGCAGCCGCCACAGCCGCCGCCGGAGAAATAGAAGCCGTAGGTATCGTCACCGAGAGCCCGGATCTTCTCCCCATTGGCGGTGATTTCGTCCCAGTTATCAGGCGCCTTTTCCGGGTCGAGACCGGCCTTCTTGTAGAGATCCTTGTTCCAGGCGAAGACCGATGTTTCGACGGAAAGCGGCAGCCCGTAAATCTTGTCCTGATAGGTGCCGAGGCGGACATGCGACGGCGAAAGCGAGTTGAAATAGGGAAGCGACTTCGCCCAATCCGTCAGGTCTTCCAGCTGTCCGGCCGCGGCAAAGGCAGGATTGTAGATGAGGTCCATCGACAGGGCATCTGGCGCCTGTCCGCCGGCGATTGCCGTCGCATATTTCTGCACCAGCTCGGAGAACGGCACTTCGGTCATCACGACCTTGTTCTCATGGCTGGAATTATAGGCTTCGACGACCTTCTTAAAGGCATCGCCAATCCCCGATCGGACCCACATTTCGACGTTCTCGGCAGCCGATGCAGCCGACACCAGGCACAAGGTAGCGATGCCGGTCGCCGCCAATAGACGCTTGATCATGACACTCCTCCCAATATGGCGCATCTCCTCGCGCCTTGTTCATTTCCCTGATTATCATTCCTCGGGGGTCCTACCTCCGCATGACCGCCGGACGACGAGCCGGCAGGGCAACTTCCTCACTCCCGGCTCGACAGGCCGTCCTTCCGCAAGCGCCAGCACCGTCAATCCGGCCTGCCGCCCCAACTCCTTCAGCTCCATATCCACCGTCGTCAGCGGCGGCCGCGTCTGGGCCGCGACAATCTCCCAATTGTCGAAGCCGATCACCGAGACGTCCTGCGGCACCTTGACGCCGCGCTCGCGCAGCGCATCCACCGCACCCCGGGCGATCTGGTCGTTGCCGCAGAAGAGCGCATCCGGTTTTTCTCCCGGCCTCTTCCAGAGCTGTTCGACCGCCTCATGGCCCCAGCTTTCCGACCAGACGCCATAGCGCACCGGCTCGCGGTGGCCCGCTACCTGATGATAGGCGCCGGCCCGCTCCCGCACCGAAAAGAACTCTTCCGGCCCGGTGATATGGGCAATCCGCCGCCGCCCGATCGTCGCGAGCCATTCCACCGCCAGCCTCGCACCCTGTTCATCATCCGAACGAAACGTAACGCTGTTCTGCGTCCCCTCCGTAAAGGCGTAGACGACAGGCACATGCAAATTCGACAGGTCGACGGGCAGACGTTTGTCCAGCCGCTTGCCGGTTGCAATGATTCCGTCGACCTGCTTGTCCAGCATCGCGTCGACATGGATCTGGGCGAGCGCCGGATCGTCTTCGATGGCGCACAGGAAAACTGAAACGCCATGATCGACGAGAGCGTCAGAAATGCCCGCCATCACAGGCAGCGTGAAACGGCCGTAAGTGTCGTTCGTCAGCAGCCCGATGGTGAAACTGCGTTTGCTGAGAAGACCTCTCGCCAGCGCATTCGGCCGATATCCGATTTCGCCGGCGATCCGCTTCACCCGCTCGCGTGTTTCCGCTCCCATCCGACCGGTGTCGTTGAGCGCCTTCGACGCCGTCGAGATGCTCACGCCGGCAGCCGACGCCACCTCATGGATGGTGATCCTGCCCCTTTTTCCTCCCGATATGTTCAGGCCTTCCTCCTTCTGAATTGGTTTGAGAAAAGCTTTTACCAATCCCTCTGTCAAGTGAGAAAAGGTTTTCTCATGCATTTCGAGAGACGGAGCAGTGAGGCGTGGATCGCAGGAAGGAAGGCGTGGAAACGGCCGATGCGAATCCATGGGACCGCATTGCGTCATTCGCCCCTAGAGGGCAGCGCTGATAATCTTATCCAGCTAATGAATACGAACAACAATCGGCGTCAGAACCTCCGATGGGAGGTTCTGATTCGTCGCGTGAGAACCCAGGCGATCGTTAGATCAGGCGACGTGCCTTGCCAGCGCGCAGCGCGACCAAAGCGAATGCAGGGCGTCGACCAGATGGGCGATATCGGCGTCGGAATGCAGCGGTGTCGGAGTGATGCGCAGCCGCTCGGTCTTCTTCGGCACGGTGGGATAGTTGATCGGCTGGACATAGACGCCGCAATTGTCGAGCAGCAGGTCGGAGATCCACTTGCACTTGGCGGCATCGCCGACCATCACCG
>NZ_JABDWI010000020.1:0-67967 GCF_019685235.1 Rhizobium sp. NLR8a | reverse complement strand
TGACCTTCGGCCTCAGCCAGCTCTATGTCTCGCTCGGCGACGCCACCAAGGACGGCGGCATCGTCGTGCGCATCTGGTGGAAGCCGTTCATCCTGTGCATCTGGGGCGGGGCCTTGATCATGGCCGCCGGCGGCCTCGTCTCGCTGAGTGATCGGCGCCTGCGCGTCGGCGCCCCGCGGAGAAAGGCCAAGGCCAAACCGGCCGCGCCTGCCATGGAGCCGGCGGAATGATGCATTTCTCCCGTCTCCTCGTCGCCGTGTTCCTGTTCTTCGCACCCGTTTCCGCCTTCGCCGTCAATCCCGATGAGGTGCTGGCCGATCCGGCGCTGGAGGCTCGCGCCCGGGCGCTATCGGCCGAACTGCGCTGCATGGTCTGCCAGAACCAGTCGATCGACGATTCCAATGCCGAGCTCGCCAAGGATCTTCGCTTGCTGGTGCGTGAGCGCATCAGGAACGGCGACAGCGATGAGGCGGTGCTCACCTACATCGTCTCACGCTACGGCGAGTTCGTGCTACTGAAGCCGCGGTTCAGCATGAGGACGGTGTTGCTCTGGGGCGCCCCGGTGCTGCTGATCCTTGCCGGCGGCGTGTCGCTGCTCGTCTTTGCGCGCAAGAGGAGAGGCCGGCCGACTGGAAGCAAACTGACGCCGGAAGAGCAGGCGCGGCTGAGCGAGCTTTTGGATAAGTAACGTCTGACTAGCGATCCTTCGTCGCGATGGCTCGGATTCGCGCAAGCAGAGATCACAAACATTACCAACTTTTCATTGGCCGGACAGTTCGCAGTAAGGTGCCGCGTCCTATATCTTAAGTCATCGACTGATCCGGCGTCGCCGGTCTGAAGGTCTAAGAACAAGAGAAGGTGCTCCAATGCTGAAGAATTTCAACGGACGTCCGTCCCTCGCCACTGTGCTCAAGGCTTCTACCGTCGCCGGTATCGCAGCCGCTGTGCTCGCAACCGGCGTTCCGCTCGAAATCACCCGGTCTTACGCTGAAGCTGTCAAGGTTCAGGCGCCTGCCGTGCCGAGCTTCGCCAATGTCGTCGATGCCGTTTCGCCCGCCGTCGTCTCCGTTCGCGTCGAAAACCGCGTCAATCCCGTCGCCGACAATGACGGCTTCGCCTTCGATTTCAACGGCCGCGGCTTCGACGATCTGCCCGACGATCACCCGCTGAAGCGCTTGTTCCGTCAGTTCGGCCAGGATCCGAACGACCAGCAGGGCGGCCACCAGCGGCGCTTCGGCCAGAACGGTCCGGGCGGCCCGAATGGTCCCGGCGGCAAGGGCCGTCTGCGTCCGGTCGCTCAAGGCTCCGGCTTCTTCATCTCCGAGGACGGCTACATCGTCACCAACAACCACGTCGTTTCCGATGGTCAGGCCTTCGTCGCCGTCATGAATGACGGCACAGAACTCGACGCCAAGCTGATCGGCAAGGATCCGCGCACCGATCTCGCCGTGCTGAAGGTCGACGGCAAGGGCAAGAAGTTCACCTATGTCAACTGGGCCGACGACAACAATGTCCGCGTCGGCGACTGGGTCGTCGCCGTCGGCAACCCCTTCGGCCTCGGCGGCACCGTCACGGCCGGCATCGTCTCGGCCCGCGGCCGCGATATCGGTTCCGGTCCTTATGACGATTACCTGCAGGTGGATGCGGCCGTGAACCGCGGCAACTCCGGCGGCCCGACCTTCAACCTCAACGGCGAAGTCGTCGGCATCAACACGGCGATCTTCTCGCCCTCGGGCGGCAGCGTCGGCATCGCCTTCGCCATTCCGGCCTCGACCGCAAGGGACGTCGTTGCTGATCTGATGAAGGATGGCCAGGTTTCCCGCGGCTGGCTGGGCGTCCAGATCCAGCCGGTGACCAAGGATATCGCCGAGTCCATCGGACTTTCCGAGCCGAGCGGCGCTCTCGTTGTCGCCCCGCAGCCCGGATCGCCGGGTGACAAGGCCGGCATGAAGGCCGGTGACGTCGTCACGGCGCTCAATGGCGAAACGATCAAGGATGCCCGTGATCTCAGCCGCCGCATTGGTGCGATGCAGCCGGGCAGCAAGGCCGAGCTTTCGGTCTGGCGCGCCGGCAAGGCCCAGTCGCTCACGGTCGAACTCGGCACGCTGCCGGCCGATCAGAAGGATGCCAATGCCGATGACAACAACAATCAGCCGCAGCAGCCTGAGGCACCGGCTTCCGAGAAGGCGCTTGCCGATCTCGGTCTGACGGTTGGCCCCTCCGATGACGGCAAGGGCTTGGCGATCACCGGCATCGATCCCGACTCCGATGCCGCCGACAAAGGCATCAAGGAAGGCGAAAAGATCACCTCCGTCAACAATCAGGAGGTCTCCACCGCCGCCGATGTCGTCAAGGTGCTGAACCAGGCCAAGAAGGACGGCCGCACCCGCGCGTTGTTCCAGATCCAGTCCAGTGAAGGAAGCCGTTTCGTCGCGCTTCCGATCAACGGCCAGGGCTGATCCGCAAAGAAAACCGGAGCCGTGCGGACCGAGGTCCGCGCGGCTCGTTTCTTCTGACCTTTCAAGGATGATCGTGATGAGCGCTGCCCCGCAGCAGGATGCTTTGAGCCTTGCCGAAACCCAGCCGGTGGGTAATGTCGGCCGCATGAAGATTCTCATCATCGAAGATGATCTCGAAGCCGCGGCTTACCTCACGAAAGCCTTTCGCGAGGCGGGCATCGTCGCCGATCACGCCAGCGACGGCGAAGCCGGCTTGTTCATGGGGTCGGAGAACACCTACGACGTCATCGTCATCGACCGCATGCTGCCGCGCCGAGACGGACTTTCGGTCATCAGCGAGTTGCGTCGCAAGGGCATTCACACGCCGGTCCTCATCCTCTCGGCGCTCGGCCAGGTCGATGACCGCGTGACCGGCCTTCGTGCCGGCGGCGACGATTACCTGCCGAAGCCCTACGCTTTCAGCGAGTTGCTGGCGCGCGTCGAAGTGCTCGGCCGCCGCAAGGGCACGCCGGAGCAGGACGTCGTCTATCGCGTCGGCGATCTCGAACTCGACCGGCTCTCTCACGAGGTGCGCCGCGGCGGCAAGGAAATCCCGCTGCAGCCGCGTGAGTTCCGCCTGCTCGAATATCTGATGAAGAATGCCGGTCAGGTGGTGACCCGCACCATGCTGCTCGAAAACGTCTGGGACTATCATTTCGACCCGCAGACAAATGTCATCGACGTCCACGTCTCGCGCCTGCGCTCGAAAATTGAGAAGGACTTCAGCCAGCCGCTCCTCAAAACCATTCGGGGCGCGGGGTACATGATCAAGGATGAGGGATGAGCCGCTTCAGGGTTCTCTTCAAGTCCACTGCAGTCCGCCTTTCGGCACTCTACATTCTGCTCTTCGCCATCTGCGCCGCGACGCTCGTCTTCTATGTGACGGCGATGTCGGAACGGCTGCTGACAGGCCAGATCCGCGACGCCGTCCGGCAGGAGGTGGAGCAGGTGCAGCGCGCCTACGATACAGGCGGCATGAACCTTCTGCTGCGCACGATGGAACGGCGTGCCCGTCAGCCCGGGGCCAATCTCTACATCATTGCCGGTCCCTCGGGCGATATTCTCGCCGGCAACGTCGCATCGGTGCAGCCCGGTGTCTTCGAGGAGGTCGGCTGGACCTCGGCTCCCTTCTCCTATCAGCGTTATACGGACGGCGGCGGTGTCGAGCGCCGGCACAAGGCGATCGCCAACATTTTCGTGCTCGACAACGGCTTGAGAATTCTCGTCGGCCGCGATCTCGGCGATCCCGAGCGTTTCCGCCTGCTGGTGCGCCAGGCACTGATGGTGGCTTTGGCGATCATGGGGCTCGGTGCGATCATCATCTGGTTCGGCATCGGCCGCAATGCGCTGAAACGCATCGACCGCATGTCGGATGCGAGCAAGAAGATCATGGCGGGCGATCTGTCGCAGCGCTTGCCGGTCGGCGGATCCGGCGACGAATTCGACCGCCTGTCTATGTCGTTGAACACCATGCTCGAACGCATAGAGAAGCTCAATGAAGGCCTGCGGCAGGTCTCCGACAACATTGCCCATGATCTGAAGACCCCCTTGACGCGGCTGCGCAACAAGGCCGCCGATGCGCTCGATATGACAGATGGCGACACACGGCGTGCGGCGCTGGAAGGCATCATTTCCGAATCGGATCAACTGATCCGCACCTTCAACGCCCTGCTGATGATCTCCCGCGTCGAGGCCGGATCGGTCGCGGCGGAAATGTCGCCGGTCGAGCTTTCGGCCATTGTCTCCGACAGCGCCGAGCTTTACGAACCGGCGGCCGAGGAAGCCGGGCTCGGCCTCAGCGCCAGCGTCGAGCCCGGTGTCGAGGTACAGGGCAATCGCGAGCTGATCGGCCAGGCGATCTTCAACCTGCTCGACAATGCGATCAAATATTCCTCCGATACGGAAGGAGCAGGTGTGGTGTCGCTGAAGCTTGCCCGCCGCCCGGACGGCATCTGCTTGTCGGTGTCTGACCACGGGCCGGGCGTTCCGGCCGACAGACGCGACGACGTGGTGAAGCGCTTCGTTCGCCTCGACGAGAGTCGTTCAAAGCCGGGTACAGGGCTCGGGCTTTCTCTGGTGGAAGCCGTCATGGAGCTGCATAACGGTCGGCTGGAACTCTCCGACACTGATCCCGACAAGCCGGAACAGCGCGGATTGACCGTCAGCATGATCTTCCCGGCCAAGGCTGCCTGAAGTCCCGAATTGCGATAGGCTGAATCGCGTATTGGCGGTTTTCCGCCGGGACCCTAAGTTAACCCGGAACGAAGGCGACGACCGCGATTCCAGGTAATCGCCTCTTTTTTTGCAGAGCCAGGGAGAGCGCATGCTGACGAAATCGACGCATGGCCTGAAGGATGTCGCCGAAGGGCTGCTGCGTCCGCTGAGCCAGACGGAGCTGAAGCTGGCGCTGGCCGATCTTCAGGAGGCGAGCAAAAGCGAGCCCACGGTGGCCGCAATGCTGAAGACGGAGGGGCCTTTGCGCGATTTCGTCGCCGCCGTGCTGACGCTGTCACCCTACCTGCGCGAAATCGTCAATCTCGATCCGGCCGTCCTCGCCGGCGCCATCAGCAAACCGCTGGAGCCGCAGATCGAGGCGCTGATCGCCGAGGCGCGAAGCTCATGGCGGCCGGATGGCGAGGGAGCGGCGCCGGTGGAATCCATGGTGATGACCAGGCTGCGCATCGTCAAGCGCAAGGCCGCTTTCCTCGTTGCACTTGCCGATCTCTCGCGCATCTTCGACAGCCGGACGACAACGGCCTGGCTGAGCGCGCTTGCCGAAGCCTCGGTCGCAGCCGCGATCGACCATCTGCTGCTCACGGCGCATGAGGGCGGGAAGCTCAGGCTGCGCGATCCGGCGAAACCAAGTGAGGGCTCTGGCCTGATCGTTCTCGGCATGGGCAAGCTTGGCGCGTCCGAACTCAACTATTCCTCCGATATCGATCTCGTCGTTTTCTTCGACGAACAGGCCGGCATCGTGCCCGACCCGGATGATGCGATCGAGATCTTTCCCAGGATGATGCGCCGGCTGGTGCGCATCCTGCAGGAGCGCACGGCGGACGGCTATGTCTTCCGCACCGATCTGAGACTGCGTCCGGATCCCGGCTCGACGCCGCTGGCGATCCCGGTCGACGCGGCGATGATCTATTATGAGGGCAGGGGCCAGAACTGGGAGCGGGCGGCCTTCATCAAGGCGCGCGCCGTGGCCGGAGACCTTGCGGCCGGCGCGGAATTCCTGCGCGGGCTGTCGCCTTTTGTCTTCCGCAAATATCTCGACTACGCGGCGATATCAGATATCCATTCGATCAAGCGGCAGATCCACGCGCATAAGGGTCACGGCGCGATCGCGGTCAAGGGCCATAATGTCAAGCTCGGCCGCGGCGGCATCCGTGAGATCGAATTCTTCGTCCAGACGCAGCAGCTGATCGCCGGCGGCCGCATGCCGGCGCTGCGCGGCCGGTCGACGGAGGAGACACTCGGTGAACTCACCAAGGCGAAATGGATCGATGCGCAGACGCGCGACGAACTGACGGAGGCCTATTGGTTCCTGCGTGATGTCGAGCATCGCATCCAGATGGTGCGCGACGAGCAGACGCATCTTCTGCCGGAGACCGATGCCGACTTGAAGCGCATCGCCTTCATGATGGGCTTTACCGACACGCCGAGCTTCTCCGAAAGGCTGGTCGGCGTGCTGAAGACGGTCGAGCGTCGCTATGCCCGCCTGTTTGAGCAGGAGACCAGGCTTTCCACCGAAACCGGAAACCTCGTCTTCACCGGCCAGGGCGACGACCCGGATACGCTGGAGACGCTGAAGAAGCTTGGCTTCACCAGGCCATCCGACATTTCCCGCGTCATCCGCACCTGGCATTACGGCCGCTATCGCGCGACGCAATCGGTGGAGGCGCGCGAAAGACTGACGGAGTTGGGGCCCGAACTCCTTCGCGTCTTCGGCGAAAGCAAGCGTGCCGATGAGGCGCTGCTGCGCTTCGACAGCTTCATCTCGGGTCTTCCGGCCGGCATCCAGCTCTTTTCGCTGCTCGGCAGCAATCCGGCGCTCCTGTCGCTGATCGTCAACATTATGTCCTCGGCGCCCCGGCTGGCCGAGGTGATCGCCGCCAAGCCGCATGTCTTCGACGGCATGCTCGATCCAGGCCTGATGGCGGAGCTGCCGACACGCGACTATCTCGGCGAACGCCTGAAGGGCTCTCTTGCCCAGGCCCGCCACTATGAGGAAGTGCTAGACCGGCTGCGCATCTTCGCCGCCGAACAGCGCTTCCTGATCGGCATCCGCCTGCTCACCGGCGCAATCAATGGCGCAATGGCCGCTCGCGCCTTCACCCATCTCGCCGATCTCATCGTCGCGGCCGCACTCGATGCCGTGACGAGCGAGATGCGGGCTGCGCATGGCGATTATCCCGGCGGCCGCATCGCCATCTCAGGCATGGGCAAGCTCGGCAGCTTCGAGCTGACGGCAGGTTCCGACATCGATCTGATCCTGCTCTATGATTATGACGACGCGGCTTCCGAATCCGATGGGCGGAAGCCGCTCGATGCGACGCGTTATTTCACTCGCATTACCCAGCGATTGATCGCCGCCTTGTCGGCGCCGACCGCCGAGGGCGTGCTTTACGAGGTCGACATGCGGCTGCGCCCGTCCGGCAACAAGGGCCCGGTCGCCACCCGCATCAATGCCTTCGGCAAGTACCAGCGCCAGGAGGCCTGGACCTGGGAGCATATGGCGCTCAGCCGCGCCCGCCTGATTTCGGGCGATGAAAGCCTGATTGCCGAGGCGGAACATATTATCCGCGAGGTGCTGACTTCGGATCGCGACATCGCCAAGGTGGCGCATGACGTTGCCGAGATGCGCGAACTGATCGACAAGGAAAAGCCGCCATCCGGTCTCTGGGACTTGAAGCAGATCCCCGGCGGCGTCATCGATCTCGAATTCATTGCCCAGTACCTGGCGTTGATCGCGCCAACGAGGGGCGTCGGGATTGCCGTGAACGGCAAGAGCACCGGCGAGGCTCTTAAGCTGCTCGGCGACCGGCTGATGTCGGCGGCCGATCTCGACACATGCCTGGAAGCCTTTGCGCTCTACACCAGTCTTTCACAGCTGATCCGACTCTGCATCGAGAGCGAGTTCGACCCGAATGACGCGCCTGCCGGCCTCATCGAGCTCGTCTGCCGTGCCGGCGACTGCCCTGACATCAGAACCCTTGAGGGAGAGGTGAAGCGGCTTTCGAAAGCAGTGAGAAAGATATTCGTCAAAACCGTGAAAGCTTAGACATCATCCGGAATACGCAGCGAGATCACTGTGCCCACCGCCTCGCGGGAGCGGATCTTCATGCGGCCACCGTGCAGCGAGGTCAGCGAGCGCGAGATGGCAAGCCCGAGGCCGGAGCCGCCCTTGCTCTTGGCGTATTGGCTCTGCACCTGTTCGAACGGCTGGCCGATCTTTGAGAGCGCTGAACGGGGAATGCCGATGCCGGTGTCGGCGATGGTGACGAAGACGGCGCCGTCGACGCGGCGCGTGCGCACCGCGATGCGGCCGCCATTGTCGGTGAACTTCACCGCATTGGAGAGCAGGTTGAGCAGCACCTGTTTCATCGCCCGGCGGTCGGCCGTCAGCGTCAGGCCCGACGAGATGCGCTGTTCGATGACGATGTTCTTTTCGGCGGCCGGAATGGCGGTGAAACGCAGGCTTTCTTCGATCAGCGGCACGAGGTCGATGCGCTCGCAGTGCAGCTTCAAGTGGCCGGCCTCGATCTTCGACATGTCGAGAATGTCATTGATGACGTTGAGCAGATGTTTGCCGCTGTCATGGATATCGCGGGCATATTCGTCGTATTTCAGCGAGCCGAGCGGCCCGAACATCTGGTTCTGCAGGATCTCGGAGAAGCCGAGGATCGCGTTGAGCGGGGTGCGCAGCTCATGCGACATATTGGCGAGGAATTCCGACTTCGCCTTGTTGGCGGCTTCGGCGCGCTCCTTCTCCGCCTGGTAATTGGCGTTGGCCGTCGATAGCTCGGCCTTCTGAAGCTCCAGCGTCTGACGCGAGGCGGAGAGATCGCCGATTGTCGCCATCAGCCGGCGTTCGGATTCGCGCAGCCGCTCCTGATGACGTTTCATCAGCGTGATATCGGTGCCGACCGAGACCCTGCCACCGTCGCGGGTACGTCGTTCATTGATCTGCAGCCAGCGCTCGTCGGCAAGCTGCACTTCCGTCGTGCGCCCCGAGCCGTCGGCATCGGCGACCCGCCGCTCGATGACGGGGCGGGCGGCGGCTGCGTTGACGATGGAGCGCTCGGTGCCGGGTACCAGCACGTTGTCCGGCAGACCATAGGCCTGCTGGAAATGGGTGTTGCACATGACGAGCCGGTCGTTCTTGTCCCACAGCACGAAGGCTTCGGAGGTGCATTCGATGGCGTCGGCGAGCCGCTGGTCGGCTTCCGCATAGCGCTGGGCGAGCCGATGCTGTTCGGTCACGTCCATGGCGATGCCGATCAAGTGCATGCGGCCGGAATTGCTGCGGATCACCTGGGCGCGGGCGCGCATCCAGACATAGTGGCCGCCGGCGTGGCGCATGCGGAAGATCTGGTCGACCTGGCCGGAATGTCCGTTGGCGATGGCGCGTGCGATCTCGTAGAGCCCGCCGTCATCCGGATGCATGAGCCGCGCGGCCTCGCCGAAGCCCATCGTCTTATCGGATCCCGGCAGGCCGAGCATGTCATACATCGAGCGCGACCAGAAGAATTCGCGGTTCTCGAAATCGAAATCCCAGAGGCCGCAGCGGCCACGCGACAGCGCCGTCTCGACGCGCAGATTCGACTCCAGGAAGATGTCGTCGGCATCGCGGGCGCGTTTCACCTGGGTGTAATAGGCGTAGAGGATAACGAGCAGGATCGAGGATATGCCGGCAAACAGCGTGACGTTGAGCGCCAGCTCCTCGCGCCAGACCTGGCTGATCTCCTCGAGCGAGGTGGCGGCGACGATATAGCCGCCGGCATTGCCCATCAAAGTGATCTCAGCATAGTGCGGCACGCCGCCAATCGTAGTTTCGATGACGCCGGCACGATCGCCGAAACGCCGGATCGCCGATACCTCCGGGAAGAAATCGCCGACATTGCTGCCGACATGCGAGAGCCCGGCGGTCGTTGCGGCGAAAACCTTGCCGCTGGCCTGCACCAGCAGCACGAAAGCACCGCTGTCCAGTCGGTCCTGCGGCAGGTACTTGGTGAGGCGGGTCTGCGCCTGGCCGATATCGCCGCTGTCGAAAATCTGGGCCGCATCGGCAAACACGGCCGAGGCTGTTGACGCCGAGAGTGCTGTGGCATGGCGGGCGGAAGCCTCAAGTCGGGCATACTCGCTCGCCATGCCGAAGAAATGCGAGGCGGCGACGACGGAGAGGAAGGCGATGATCAGCGCCGGAATGGTGCGCTTCAGGATGAGCTCCGCCTTCGGCAGATGACGAAGGAGCGGTTCCGATGTCGCATGACCCGAAAGGCTGTTTCGCCAGGCTTTCAGCCCGTCAAAATCGACACGCAGCCGTCCTCCGGCCACGGTTGCCCGCCGCACGTCCATCATCTCTTCGCCTTGTCCCTCGTGTGATTCGCGCGCCGCTCGCCCGAACCTGACCTAGAGAATCACGGGTGATTCGCCTTGTCCAGAGGCAATGGTAAAAAACCGTTAACTATTTAAATTTCTGTATTTTTTGCGCTATTCTAATCAGCCGGCCGGCTGGCCGGCAGCATCCTGCGCGGCCGCCGGTTCGGCAAATCACCCCTTAAGCGTGCGCTCCACAATGTCGCGCACGTCAGTGGAAAGGTTGGGCGCCTGTTCGATCCTGCTCAATGCGGCGCGGGCATGATCGGCACGTGTTGGCTCCAGCGAGCGCCAGGAGCGCATCGATGTCAGAATGCGGGCGGCAAGCTGCGGGTTGCGTTCGTCGATTTCAAGAATCTCGCCGGCGAGAAAACGATAGCCTTCGCCGTCGGCACGGCCGAAGCCGGTCGGATTGGCAAAGGCGAAAGTCCCGACCAGTGCCCGCATCCTGTTCGGATTGGTCCGCCTGAAGAGCGAATTCTCCATGAGGGCACGCACCCGTTCCAGGGTCTTGGCGCCTGGAATGCCGGCCTGAATGGAGAACCATTTGTCGATGACGAGCGCGTTTTCTGCGAAGCGGTCGCGGAAGGTGGCCAGCGCCTCACCCGTCTCTGCACTCTCGGGAAAATGATGAACGAGAAGCGTCAGCGCATGGCTGAGATCGGTCATATTGTCGGCCGCGTCGAAGGCGGCCTTGGCGCGAGCCGGCGTCTGCTCGGCATAGGTGAGATAGGTGAGGGCGCTGTTGCGCAGCGCGCGCAGGCCGGCGCTTTTTGCATCCGGGCTGAAATCGTTTGATGTTGTCATTGCGGCGTAGAGGCCGGCAAAGACGTTCTTTCCGGCATCGGCGATCTGTTTCAGGATCGCCTGCCGGCCGGCATGGATGGCATCGGGATCGATGTTGCCGCCGAGTTCGCGGGCAATATCGGATTCGCTCGGCAGTGCCAGCGCCTGGGCGCGGAAGGCGGGCTCGAGGCTCTCGTCGGCGGCAGCCGCAATCAGCGTCTCGACGAAGGTCGCCTCGCAGGCGACGGGCTTGCCCTCACGCGCGTCGCGGGCGGCCTTGAGAAGGTTCGGCAGCGCCAGGTCGGTCAGCGCCTGCCAGCGGGCGAAATGATCCGTCTCATACCGGGCGAGGCGAGCAAGATCGGCCGGGCTTTGATCGAAATGCAGGTTGATTGGCGCCGAGAAGCTGCGGTTGATCGAGACGACCGGACGCGAGCCGATGCCGTGGAATACCGCCGTCTGCGTGCGGCCGGTCAGGTGCAGCACCTCGTCGGCATATTCGGCGCCGCTGACGGAGCTCGGCTCAATCTTGCCGCCGTTTTCGCCGAAGAGCGCGAGGCTAAGCGGAATATGCATCGGTTCCTTGCTCGAATGGCCGGGTGTCGCCGGGACCATCTGTTCGAGCGACAGGGTGAAGGTGCCGGCCGCCGGATCATAGCCGCCCGATGCGGTGACCAGCGGCGTGCCGGCCTGATGGTACCAGAGCGAGAATTGCGTGAGGTCGCGCCCGCTTGCATCCTCGAAGCATTTGACGAAGTCCTCGATCGTCACGGCTTGGCCGTCATGGCGGTTGAAATAGAGGTCCATGCCCTTCTTGAAATCGTCCCTGCCGATGAGCGTCGCGATCATCCGCGTGACTTCGCTGCCTTTCTCGTAGACCGTCCGCGTGTAGAAATTGTTGATCTCGCGATACGTCGTCGGCCGCACCGGATGGGCGAGCGGGCCGCCATCCTCCGGAAACTGCTCGGATTTCAGGTGACGCACGTCGGCGATGCGCTTGACCGGGCGCGAGCGCTGGTCGGAGGAAAATTCCTGGTCGCGATAGACCGTCAGGCCTTCCTTGAGGCACAGCTGGAACCAGTCGCGGCAGGTGATGCGGTTGCCGGTCCAGTTGTGGAAATATTCATGCGCGATGACCGCTTCGATATTGGCGTAGTCGGCATCGGTCGCGGTCTCGGGATCGGCAAGGACATATCTGTCGTTGAAGACGTTGAGACCCTTGTTCTCCATTGCCCCCATGTTGAAGTCGGAGACAGCGACGATCATGAAGATGTCGAGATCATATTCGCGCCCGAACCGCTCTTCGTCCCACTTCATCGAGCGCTTCAGCGCATCCATCGCATAAGCTGCGCGGGACTCCTTGCCGTGTTCGACATAGATCTTCAGCACCACTTCGCGGCCAGACATGGTGGTGAAGGTGTCTTCGACGACGCCGAGATCGCCGGCAACGAGGGCGAAGAGATAGCTTGGCTTCGGATGCGGGTCGAACCAGGCGGCGAAATGCTTGCCGGGGCCGTAGCCGGCGCCGCCGAGAAAGTTGCCGTTCGACAGCAGCAACGGGTTGGCGTCCTTGTCGGCGATGATGTTGACCGTGAACGGTGCAAGCACGTCGGGCCGGTCGGGGAAATAGGTGATGCGGCGGAAGCCTTCCGCCTCGCACTGCGTGCAGTAGATGCCACCGGTGCGATAGAGGCCCATCAGCTGGGTATTGGCTTCAGGATTGATGATCGTGGTGATCGTCAGCTCGAAGGGAGCGCTCTCCGGCAGGTCGCGGACCGTCAGGCTTTCCGGCGTCGCGTCATAACGTGAAGGGTCAAGCTCCACCTGGTCGAACAGCAGCCCCGCCAGTGTCAGCTCGTCGCCGTCGAGCACGATCGGCGCCGCAATGTCGGCGCCCGGACGACGATGAAAGATGAGACGCGCTTCGACCTTCGTCTCCGTCGGATCAAGTTCGAATGTCAGGTCCACGCGTTCCAGCACGAAGTCGGTGGGACGGTAATCTGCCAGGTGAATGACCTGGCCGTTATCTGTTCGCATGGTGTTTCCTGAAGACCGTTATTTGACAACCGCGGATACAGAGGCGGGCGCACTCTGCCTAAATTGCCGGGCATGATTACATTAAAGTCTGAACTAAAGTTAAAGCAAATTGCCCGCGAACGCGAAGTTCGCAGGCAAAATATCTATTGGAAGCGGATGAACGTGGCTGTCGGCCGAAACGCTATACCGGATCGAGCGCCGCAGCGCCGCTCTGCGTCGGCTGCACGATGCGGCCAGTCGAGGCCGCCGCAATTCGCTTGGTGGTATTTCGCCTGACCGGCCGGATTGGATGCGAAAAGCGATAAATTTTCGCCCAACTCGATTTTCTTTAGCTACGATGACAGACGTCACTCGCCGCGTCCCCGAGTCGGACGCGTCTCCCCGTTCCTGTTAAGTCAGCATCAGAGCCAGGATCATGCACTCGGTTTTCAGAAACCCGATGAGAGGCATTGCGCTGAAAGTCTCATCGGTCGTGGTCTTCCTGGCCATGCAGACCTTCATCAAGCTGGCCGGCCCGGATATCCCGCCGGGCCAGGTCACCTTCTGCAGGTCCTTCTTCGCGCTCTTCCCGATCATGGCCTATCTCGCCTATATCGGCCAGCTACGCGCGGCCTTCCACACGGCCAACCCGGTCGGCCACCTGAAGCGGGGCACGATCGGCATCCTGTCGATGGCTTTTGGTTTTTACGGCCTGCTGCATCTGCCGCTGCCGGAGGCGATCGCGCTCGGCTACGCCTTGCCGCTCGTCGCCGTTGTCTTCGCCGCGGTTTTTCTCGGCGAAACCGTGCGCATCTATCGCTGGAGCGCCGTCCTCGTCGGCATTGTTGGCGTCGCCATCGTCTCCTGGCCGAAGCTGACGCTGTTGCGTGACGGCGGCATGCAAGCCGAACAGGCCCTCGGCGCGCTTTGCGTGCTGCTCTCGGCCGTTCTCGGCGGCATGGCGATGATCCAGGTGCGTCGTCTCGTCGAGGAGGAGAAGACCGCGACGATCGTGCTGTATTTTTCGCTTACCGCGTCGGTCTTCTCGCTGGCTTCCCTTCCTTTCGGCTGGCTCGTCCTGCCATGGCCGTCGGCGCTTTATCTGATCGCTGCCGGCTTTTGCGGCGGCGTCGCTCAGATTCTGCTGACGGAAAGCTATCGCCACGCGGATGTCTCCACCATCGCGCCGTTCGAATATACCTCGATCCTGCTCGGCGGTATCGTCGGCTACTTCGTCTTCGGCGACGTGCCAACTGTCACCATGCTGATCGGTACCGTCATCGTCGTTGCCGCCGGTATCTTCATCATCTATCGCGAGCATCAGCTGGGCATCGAACAGCGCGAGGCGCGCAAGGCGACGACGCCGCAAGCCTGAGGCTCACGGCCGGCAAGATTTCAGCGCGTCGATCGACATCGCGCGAGGCTTGCTTCCGGTGAGCGAAAAGAATGGCGAATTCTTGGGATGGCGTCGACCTGCGGAATGTGGTTGTTGAACATGAGAAACTATCATTTATTCAACGCTATGCATGTCTGAATGAGCCGCTTTACGGCTTTTGATATTACTGCTCCGAACGCTGTGTGCGAGCGGAGATGGAGAAAAGCATAATGGCGTTCACGGCGGAGCAATTGGCGGGGAACTGCTCCTTTTTGATGAGCATCCGCTTTCTGGCTGGGCAGACGCGCGGCATGTTCGACGCCGGTCCACGTCTGGCGCGACTGCTCGCCTCCCATCAGCGCTGGCTCCTGACTCAGACCGCCTATGCCCTCCACCTGGAATATGATCCGCGCGACCCGACGTCGGGTTTCACCGCCGTTCGGCTGACCGGCCGCATCACCGCACACAAGGTGGCGAGCCGTAACACCGTGCTCGCCTTCATCGAAGAACTTTATACCTACCGCTTCATCACCCACACGCCTGGTGACGAGCGGCGCCGGCCACGACATTTCGAACCGGCCAATGTCAGCCACCAGGCGATGTTTGGCTGGATCCACGCCAATCTGGCCGCCCTCGACCTGCTCGACAGCGGCGAAAGGGCGGCCTTTTTCCAGGCAAATCCAGCATTGATGAAGCTCGTTCAGCCGCGCATTGCCCGCCATTGCCTGGAAGATGCCGCCTGGCGGGAGCCGCCGGAGCGGGTGGCGCAGTTTCTCTGGACGGAAGCGGGCGGCCTCGTCGTCGACAACTTCATAAGCCGGATGGATGCGGAGAACACCGAGTCCGACAGGTTTCTCGTCGGCCGCGTCGAAACCCGCGCGCTCGCCGCCGATTTCATGATGTCGCGCACGCACCTGCAGCGGCTCTTGGCAAAGGCGGCGCAGCGCGGCTGCGTCGGCTGGCTCGACGAGCCGCGCAAGACGCGCCTTTGGATATCGCGGGATTTCGTCGAAGAATATTGCGCCTGGCAGGCCGTCAAGTTCGCCTATGTCGACGAGGCCTTCGAATGGGCGAAGGCCCAGATCGACGCGCCGACGGAGGGATCACAACACGATCGCTCCTGAGCCCGAGGCGGCATCGGCTGGCTTTAGCGACAGCTCGCGCTCATATTCGCGCGCGGCGCAGACCGCGGCGCGGATATGCTCGAATGTTTCGATGTTGCGCAGAAGCGATAACAGGATCGTTGACATGGTGGATGATTCTGACATGAAAATGCAGCAAATTCAGAGTGCTACAGGACGAGCCGCTCGTCTGGAGAGACGCGGCCTGTAGCGATTGCGCTCAGTATTGCTGGAAGTCCGAGAAAATGGCATTCGGGCGCGCCGTGCGGCTGTTGATGCCGGTGCCGCGGGCAATCATCTGTTCGTTCGTGGCGAAGCCGAAGCGGCTGTAGCCATGTGTGGAGCGAAGCTGGTCGCCGGCAAGGCGAAGGGTTTCAAACCCGGAATGGATAGGACGATATCTTTTGTTCATGGCCTTGGTTCCTGTGATTCCTCCCAAGACACAGGTTTATATTGCAGTGCAACATGGATTCTGCAAGGCATGCTGACGCGGTGCAGCCATGCGAAAAATGCATGGCGCGCTTCATAAATTATTCAACTTCGGCTAATTTCTGAGCAAGGAGAGGGAAATGAGTTTCGCCTGAAAAGCGAGAAGATCGTTCCAGGCCAGCCGCTTGTTGACTGGCGCGGTCAACAGATCCTGGGGATGCAGGCTGGCGATGGCCGGAATGGCACGATCCGCGATGACGATGTCCTTCCAGCGGCCCCGCAGGCCGTGAATCGTGTCGTTTTCCCCGAAGAAGAATCGCGCCGCGAAATTGCCGAGCAGCAGAATCGCCTGCGGTTCGATGAGCGCGATCTGTCGTTCGATGAAGGGCCGGCAGATGTCGATCTCGGCCGCCGATGCCGCCCGGTTGCCCGGCGGGCGCCAGGGGATGACCTGCGTCAGCAGAACGCTCGAGCGGTTCAGCCCGATCGCCGCCAGCATCTTGTCGAACAACTGGCCGGACTTACCCGAGAAGGGCAGGCCTTCGCGGTCGTCTTCGGCGCTCGGCGCCGAGCCGATCACCATGATGCCGCTTTCGGCGTCGCCGCTGGCAAAAATGGTCGAGCGGGCGCTGTGCTTGAGATTGCAACCGTTGAAGGCTTCGATCGCGGTCTTCAACTCGCTGAGCGACCGAGCAGCTTCGGCGACGAAACGCGCCTGCTGCACGGCCTCGCCGTCCGGGATCGCCGGCTGCGGCCCGGAGACCTGCGCTGGATGCGCCGCTGCAGTCGGACGAGGCGATGTCTGGCGATGCCCAGGGAGAGGACGTTCCTCAGCAATGGGCCTTTCCTGCTGCGCCTGCGCCGCCGGACGGCGCGCGGACTTCATCGCCTCGAATTCGGCGAAGCGGTCGACCGCCTCTTCTTCCAGCAGCCATTCCACGCCGGCATCCGCATGGAAATGCAGAAGCGCTGCAAGCTCGGCGGGCGAAAGGTCGTTGGCGGAGATCATGCGGCAAATCTAGCGAAGAGATCGTGGCATTGAAAGGGCGGGCGGCACATTGGCCGCGCTCGCCGACTTTATTGCACAGTCCATTGTGCGATGTCGTCGCGTTCGCCGATCAGCGCCAGTCCGTGGGCGATCGACAACAGCTCGCCGCCGCTTTCGATCCGGTCACGCTCAAACCGCTCGGTGAAGATGCGGCGCACCGCCGGCACGAAGGAGGTGCCGCCGGTCAGGAATACCTTGTCGATGTCAGCAGGCTTCGTCTCGGTCTTGACGAGCACCTCGTCGAGTGCGCCTTCGATGCGGGCGAGATCCTCGGCGATCCAGCCTTCGAAGTCGCGGCGCTTGACGCTGCGCTGTCCGCCGCGGCCAAGCGGCGCGAAGTCGAAAGGCGCCTCGTCGGCAGCCGAGAGTGCCATCTTCGTCGCCGACACCGCCTGGTAGAGTGGATAGCCTTCGTCATGGTCGATGAGGTCGATGAAAATTTCGAGCTTTTCCGGCTCCAGGCTGGTGCGCACCAGTTTCTTCAGATCCTCGAATTCGCGCGTGGTCTTGAAGATCGACAGCTGGTTCCAGCGGCCGAAGCTGGAATAGTAGTTGGACGGCACCTCGAGAATCTTGTCGAAGCTCTTGAAGTGGCTGCCCTTTCCGATCAGCGGTGCGACAATGTTGTCGATCATTCGATAATCGAAATGATCGCCGGCGACGCCGACACCGGAATGGCCGATCGGCATTGCCGTCAGCCTTCCGGTGACGGTTTCGAAGCGGATTAGCGAATAGTCGGTCGTGCCGCCGCCGAAATCGGCGACCAGCACCGTCGCATCCTGCTTCAGGTTCTGCGCGAAATAGAAGGCGGCGGCGACCGGTTCGTAGACATAGTGGATTTCGGGAAAGCCGAAACGCGACAGCGCCTCGTTGTAGCGTTCGGTCGCGAGCGCCGGATCGGGGCTGGCGCCGGCGAAATGCACCGGACGGCCGGTGACGATGCGGCTGACATCCGAGGGCCAGCTGTCGCCGGCATAGTTGCGAAGGCGCCGCACGAAGACCTCCATCAGGTCCTCGAAATTGTGCCGCTTGGCGAAGATCAGCGTGCCCTGGAACAGCGCGCTTGCCGCAAAGGTCTTGATCGACTGCAGGAACCGGCATTCGCCGGGATTGTCGATGAATTGCCGGATCGCCGCATGGCCCGCCTCCACCTTCAGCGCCGAGGCGCCGAGCTGGGCGTCCTTCATGAAGGAAAGTGCCGTCCGCATGCTGTCGGCCGTCCCGGCCGCGCTTGTGAACGTCATCGAGCCCGTTGCTCCGCCATCCGCCATGGCGAGAACCGTATTCGTCGTGCCGAAGTCGAAACCCAGCGCCTGAGCCATGCCCGCACCTCTTCATGCCGATTGTTGTTGGAGACGGAGCAGCGCTCCGCAAGGGCGTAAGGACGCCCGGATCAAGGAGGGCGGTTGATGCCACAGGGGCGTGACACATTCAAGTGGATTGAAGATCGAGGCGCTCTGCCATGTCCGCTTCTTCGCCGATCGGCGGCAGGAGGCGGACCAGCAAGGCCCGGCATCGCCAGAACGCCTTACTCGGCGGCCAGCGCCCTTGTCTCCTGCAGCACTGGTTCCTCGACCCTCTTCCGGCCGCCCACCAACCGGCCGAGGAAGTTTCCGAACCGGTCCATCTCGACGAAGATGACGGGGGTGATGAACAGCGTCAGCAGCTGCGATACGACGAGGCCGCCGACCACGGCGATGCCGAGCGGCTGGCGCAGCTCCGAGCTGGCGCCGGTGCCGAGCGCGATCGGCAGGGCGCCGAGCAGGGCGCAGAACGTCGTCATCATGATCGGCCGGAAGCGTCGTACGCAGGCCTCGTGGATCGCCGCCGTCGCCTTTTCCCCCGTCGTGCGCATGGTCTCCACCGCCACGTCGATCATCATGATCGCGTTTTTCTTGACAATGCCGATCAGCATCAACAGGCCGATGAGGGCGATGATCGACAGGTCGAACCCCATGATGTCAAGCGCCAGCAGCGCACCGAACGCCGCCGCGGGCAGGCCGGACAGGATGGTCAGCGGATGGATGAAGCTTTCATAGAGGACGCCGAGCACGACATAGATGGTCAGCACCGCCGCCAGGATCAGATACGGCGTATTGCCTTGCGACTGTGCGAAGATCTCGGCCGTGCCGCCATAGGAGGTGAAGACATCGGCCGGCAGGCCGATCTCCTTCTTGATCTGGTCGATCGCTGCCGTCGCGTCGCTGAGCGAAACCCCTTCCGGCAGGTTGAAGGAAACGGTGGTCGAGACGAGCTGGCCCGTCTGGTTGATCGTCACGGGGCCGGTGGTGCGCTGCACGTGCGCGAAGTTCGAAAGCGGCACCAGACTGCCATTGGACGAGGCGATGCGAATCTCCGACAGCTTCTGGTCGTCCCAGGGTTTGCTGGTGTCGTATTCGACGATGACGTCGTAGCTGTCGCCGGTCGACTGGATCTCCGCCGCTGCATATCCGCTGAAGGACTCCTGCAGCGTCGTGCGCAGCGTATCATTGTCAATCCCATAGGCCGCCGCCCGCTCGGTATCGATGACGATATTGGCTTGCAGGGCGTTGTTCTGGGCATCCGATGTCACATCGGTAAACAGCCCGCGGTCAACACGCATCGCCGCCTGGATCTTGCCGGCCCAGAGGTTGGTCTGGTCGGCGCTCAGCGCCTGAATGACCAGCTGATATTGGCTGGCGGTCTGGCGGCCGCCGAAGCGCAGGCTCTGGTTCGGCGTCACGAAGGCCTGCAATCCGGGGATCTTGTTGATCGCAGTGCGCAGCTCACGCAATGTCTGATCAAGCGGCGGGCGCTCCTTCTTGTCCTTGAGTTCGACGAACATCGAGCCATTGTTCTGCGGTCTGTTTGGATTGCCGCCGATCGTCGACATCACGTGGTTGACCGCCGGGTTCGCCTTGACGGCGGCTGCCGCCTGCTGCTGCAGCGCCTCCATGGCGGAATAGGAAATGTCCTGCCGGGCCTGCGTGCTGATCGACAGGCGGCCGATATCCTCCTGCGGGAAGAAGCTCGTCGGCAGCGTCATGAAGAAATAGACCGTCAGCGCCACCGAGCCCAGGAACACGCCGAGGATCGTCAGACGATGGCGAAGGCACCAGCCGACTGCCCTGTCGTAGCCGTTGAGCGTCCGCTCGAAGCCGGCATCGAAGAGGCGAATGAGGAGCGGCGGCCGGCTGTGATTGTTGGAAAGACGCGAGCCGAGCATCGGCGTCACCGTCAGCGAGACGATCGCCGACGAGATGATGGCGATGGCGACCACCATGCCGAATTCGTTGAACACGCGGCCGACGACGCCGCCCATCAAGAGAATCGGGATGAAGACGGCGATCAGCGAAACCGACATGGAAATGATGGTGTAGCTGACTTCGCCCGCCCCCTTGATCGCCGCTTCGCGCACCGGCATGCCTTCTTCGACGTGACGCAGGATGTTTTCGAGCATGACGATCGCATCGTCCACCACCAGACCCACCGCGAGCGTCAGCCCCAACAGCGAGATATTGTCGATGCTGTAGCCGAGCAAATACATCATCCCGAAGGTCGAGATCAGCGACAGCGGAACGGCAAGCCCCGGAATGATCGTCGCCGTCGCATGGCCGGTGAAGAGGTAGATGACGAAAACCACGAGGCCGATGGTCAGGAACAGCGTGAACTTCACATCGGCGATGGCGGCGCGAATTGGTTTTGCAGCGTCGTTCATGACCACGGTCGTCATCGAAGACGGAATTTCGGCGTGCAGTTGCGGCAGCTTGGCGTTGATCGCATCGACGACATCGACCGTGTTGGCATCGGGCTGACGCTGAATGGCGAGGATGATGCCGCGCTGGCCATCATACCAGCTGCCGGTATACTGGTTCTCGACCCCATCCTGCACATCGGCGACGTCGCCGAGATGGATCGGCGCACCGTTCGGATTGGCAATGACGAGCGATCGGAATTGTTCGGCATTGGTGCGCTGCGTGTTCGCGGTGATGGTCATGCTCTGCGAATTATTCTGCAGCGTGCCGACAGGCTGCTGGCTGTTGGCGGCAGCAAGCGCCTTGTTGACGGTATCGATGCCGATGCCGCGGGTGAGCAGCTTGTTGGGGTCGACTTCGACGCGCACGGCGTAGGTCTGCGCCCCATAGACGCTCACCTGGGCAACGCCGGGCAGCGTCGAAAGCGATGGCGAGATGATGTCCTCGGCGATCTCATCGAGCTTGCTGCGGGGCATGGTGTTGCTCTGCACGGAAAGCAGCATCACAGGCGCATCGGCGGGGTTGGTCTTGCGATAGCTCGGTGGTGTCGTCAGGTTGTCGGGCAGCTGCCGGGTCGCGTGTGAGATCGCCGCCTGCACGTCGGCAGCGGCCGCATCGATATCGCGGTTGAGATCGAACTGCAGCACGATGCTGGTGCTGCCGAGCGAGCTCGAGGCGCTGATTTCGCTGATCCCGGGAATGGTCTCGAACTGCTTGATCAGCGGCGTGGCAACGGAGGTTGCCATCGTCTGCGGCGAGGCGCCGCTCAGCTGCGCCGACACGTTGATCGTCGGAAAATCGACCTGCGGCAGGGCTGCAACCGGCACGAGCCGGTAGCCGGCAAGACCGGCCAGAATGACGCCGATGGCAAGCAGCGTCGTCGCGACGGGGCGCTGGATACAGAAATTCGGGATCATTGCTGCGCTCCCACCGCGATCGTCTCGGACTGCTGCGGTTGCCGAGTCGCTTCGGCAGACGCGACGTCAAGCGTCTTGTCGTCGAACTGCTCGTTGATCGTCTGCTGGTCGCTGAGCTGACCCTGGCCTTCGACCACGACATGGTCGCCTGCCTGAAGCCCGGATTCGATGGCAGTGAAGCCGCCATTGGCGCGGGCGACGGTGACCGGTGTCAGATGTGATTTGCCGTCTTTGGTGACAAAGGCGAAGAACCCGTCGGGGCCGGGACTGACGGCAACCGTCGGCACCACAACCTGCTGTTCGTCGTTGTTGAAGTGCACGACGATGTTGACCGATTGGCCGGGCCAGAGCGCACCGGAGGCATTCTCGAACTGTGCCTTGGCCAAGATCGTGCCGGAGGCGGTATCGACCGTGTTGTCGTAGAAGCTGATTTCGCCCTTGCGGACTTGCCCCTTGGCGGAGGCGGGAACCGTGCTGACTTCAACCGGACCGACTGCCAGCGCCTTCTTCAGGGCGCGCAAATAGCGCTCCTGCAGGTGGAATTTCACATAGATCGGGTCGTATTTCGCGATGGTGACGATTGCCGAGCCGGCATTGAGGAAGGCGCCCTTGCTGACGGCAATATCGCCGAGCCGGCCGTCGAAGGGCGCCCGGATATCCGTATTCTCGAGGATGATTTGATCCGAGGCGAGGGTGGCCTTGTCAGCCTCGACTGTGGCCGTGGCGGTGTCGCGGGCAGCTCTTGCCTGGTCGAGGCTCTGCTGGGTGCCGGCCTTCTGGTCGAACAGGTCCTGTGCGCGAACCAGGGCCGTCTCCGCTTCCGAAAGCGTTGCCGTATCCCGGACGATCATCGCATTGTCCTTGTCGACCGCCGCCTTCGCCGTCCGGTCGTCGAGCTTGGCGATCAGATCGCCGGCTTTGACGGTGGCTCCATCCTGCGCATTGATGCTGACGATCAGGCCCTGTTCCTGTGCGGCCATGGTCGTATTGTCGTCGGCATCGGCCCAGCCGGACGCGGTGACATCCGTCGGCAGCGTCGTTTTCACCGCAGCGACTGTTTTGACGACGGTCGGACCGCCGCCGCGTCTGCGCCCGCCACCCTGGTGTTGCCCGCCATTCTCGGCCTGGTCGGTCGGCGCCTGATTGGTCTGCGTCTGATCGCCCTGTGCCTGCCTGCCGCCATTGCCGCCGGCCGGCTGCTTGATGAGCTGCGAGAGGTAGGGAATGTGTGCGGCATAGGGGACCAGATTCCCGAATTGCCAAACGCCGACCGCGGCGATTGCGACAAAACTGACGGTGATCCAAAATTTCTTCATGGGCGAGACCGGGGTTTGAGCAAGGGTGCGAATTTATGCTTGATTGAGCAGCTTATATTGCGGCGCAAAAAGGACATAATTCCCGTGTCGCGATCACTAAGTGGTTATAACGGCTTAAATTTTTGTAATGAATGTTCCGTAATATTCAAATTGTACTAATATAGTCCGGGTGCCACTTGGCGCGGCTTCGGCGGCTGCACGCCGACAGTTCCCGACGGGCCGATGCTGCTCGCCTGCACCCAAGGAACAGGGAAACAGAAAAGGCAGGTCGTCATGACAGAGTTGAACGTCAGCGAATTTCGCACCCTCATCACAAGCGTGTTTCCTGAACTGACGGGCTCCGTTTTCAAGCTCGCGGCAAAGGGCTGGGATTCGATGGCGGTCGACGTCGACGACACGCTGATTTTCAAGTTTCCCCGCCATATCGGCGCCGAAAGAGCGCTCGTGAAGGAAGCCGCCTTGCTCGACATCGTTCGACCGTCGCTGTCAATGGCGGTGCCCGACATGCGCATTCACGACGGGCCGCCGATCTTCTCCAGCCATGCCAAGCTCGAGGGGCAACATCTCATTGCCGAAGATTACGATGCGCTCGGGCAGGGCGACCGCCAGCGCCTGGCGGAGGATCTCTCGCGTTTCTACGCCGAACTGCACGCGCTCGATGCCGATCGCGTGCGGGCGGCCGGCGCCGGAGCGATCCAGCCATGGCAATCGCCAGAGGCGGTTCGAACGAAGGCTTTGCCGGTGCTGCCGGCTGATATCAAAGGCTTTGCCGAGACCGTTGTTTCGGATTTCGAAGCCTTGCCGCCGGATCCCTACGGCAACATCTACGGTTTCTTCGACGGTCACGGCTGGAATATGGCCTTCGACTATCGGCAGGGTAGGCTCAACGGCATTTACGATTTCGCCGATTCAGGTTTTGGTCCATTGCACCAGGAGTTCATCTATTCAAACTTCATCTCGCCCGATCTGACCGCGCGCATCGTCTCGGCCTATGAATTCCTGACCGGACGCAGGCTCGACCGACGGCGTATTGCGATCCTGACCGGCTTCCATCGGCTTTCCGAACTCGCCGAACTCGCCGACGATCCGGCCAATGTCGAACAGATGATCCGGAGCGCGGCGACCTGGGCCGCCGCGGCGGCCCGTGCGGCCTGAGCGGCTCTAGACGGACCGTGCCGCGCCGCCGTCGCAGCGGATCAGCGAGCCGGTAATGTAGCTTGCGGGCTGGCTGCACAGGAAGGCGGCCGTTGCGGCAAATTCCTCGACCCTGCCATAGCGGCCGACGGGAATGCGCGCCTCCTTGTCGGCGCGAATTTCCTCGAGGCTTTTGCCCGTCCGCTTTGCCGCGGCGCCGTCAAGATCGTCGAGCCGCCTCGTCAAGATGCTGCCCGGCAGAAGCAGGTTGGTGGTGATGCCGAAGCTCGCCACTTCGGAGGCAAGCGTCTTGCTCCAGCCGGCAAGCGCCGGGCGCAGCGTGTTCGACAGGGCCAGGTTGGGGATCGGTTCGATCACGCCTGATGAGGCGACCGTCAGGATGCGGCCCCAGCCTTGCGCCTTCATATCAGGCAGCAGCGCGTTGGTGAGCGTGATCACCCGCGCGACCATGGAGAGGAAATAGGTTTCGAGCTTTTCGGCCGTCATCTCTTCGGTCGTGCCGGGCGTTGGTCCGCCGGTATTGTTGACGAGGATGTCGAGGCCGCCGAACTTCTCCTTCACCGCCGTCGTTGCCGTCTCGACAAAGCGCTCGTCGCCAAGATCAGCCCAGATCCAGTCGGCCCGGCCATTGCCTTCGTTGTTGATCGCCGCGCAATTGGCCTCCAGCTGTTCGCCACTGCGCCCGCACAACAGCACGTTTGCGCCTTCGCGCGCGAGTGCCGCGGCGATGCCGAGGCCAAGCCCGCGCGAGGAGGCGAGAACGAGCGCCCGTTTTCCCTTGATACCGAGATCCATGATCTTCTCCGATGTCTTCGAGGGATGTATAAGGCGCGGGCGACGAAAAAGGAAAGGGAGGGTTGGGTCTCGCTGGTTTCGCAATTGACGTTAACGTAAGCGTTATTGTAACTCTCGTATCGGCAGAAATGTCTTTGTGCGAATTGAGGATTGGCTGTCGCATCCCGGCTCGACAATGCGTCGCGGTTTTGACAAGACAGTGGCCATGGGATGATGGCCACTGGCCGAGCGGAGACGAATGAATGACCGAGACGACTGAGCTGCCCGAACGCGAGAGCATGGAATTCGACGTTGTGATCGTCGGCGCCGGTCCTGCCGGTCTGGCGGCGGCGATCCGGCTGAAGCAGGTCGATCCGGAACTGTCGGTCGTGGTCTTGGAAAAGGGCGCGGAGGTCGGCGCCCATATCCTGTCCGGCGCCGTCGTCGATCCCGTCGGCATCGACCGGCTGCTGCCCGGCTGGCGCGAGGAAGCCGATCATCCCTTCAAGACCGAGGTGACCGCAGATCACTTCCTGGTGCTCGGCCCGGCCGGCTCGATCCGTCTGCCGAATGTGTTGATGCCGCCCTTGATGAACAATCACGGCAACTACATCGTGTCGCTCGGCAACGTCTGTCGCTGGCTGGCCGGCAAGGCGGAGGAGCTCGGCGTCGAGATCTATCCGGGCTTTGCCGCAACCGAAGTGCTCTATGACGACAAGGGTGGGGTTATCGGCGTCGCCACCGGCGACATGGGCATCGAGAAGAACGGCGAGCCCGGCCCGAACTACACCCGCGGCATGGAGCTGCGCGGCAAATATACGCTGATCGGTGAAGGCGTGCGCGGTTCGCTCGCCAAGCAGCTGATCGCCAGGTTCGATCTGCAGAAGGATCGCGAGCCGCAGAAATTCGGCATCGGCATCAAGGAGCTCTGGCAGGTGAAGCCCGAGAATCACAGGCGGGGCCTGGTGCAGCACTCCTTCGGCTGGCCGCTCGGCATGAAGACCGGCGGCGGTTCCTTCCTCTACCACCTCGAAGACAATCTGGTGGCGGTCGGCTTCGTCGTCCACCTCAATTACAAAAACCCCTATCTCTATCCCTTCGAGGAGTTCCAGCGCTTCAAGACGCATCCGGCGATCCGGGGAACCTTCGAGGGCGGCAAGCGGCTGTCCTATGGGGCGCGTGCGATCACCGAGGGCGGTTATCAGTCGGTGCCGAAGCTTTCCTTCCCCGGCGGCGCGCTGATCGGCTGTTCGGCCGGCCTCGTCAACGTGCCGCGCATCAAGGGCAGCCATAATGCGGTGCTGTCGGGCATGCTGGCGGCCGAGAGGGTGGCGGCGGCGATCGCATCCGGCCGCAGCCACGACGAGGTTGTCGAGATCGAGAATGAATGGCGCAAAGGCGACATCGGCAAGGATCTGAAGCGGGTGCGCAACGTCAAGCCGCTGTGGTCGAAGTTCGGCACCGCGATTGGCGTGGCACTTGGCGGCCTCGACATGTGGACCAACACGCTGTTCGGATTTTCCTTCTTCGGTACGCTTGGTCACGGCAAGACCGATGCGCAGTCGCTGGAGCCGGCCGCCAATCACCAGCCGATCGCCTATCCCAAGCCGGATGGCGTCCTGACCTTCGACCGCCTGTCGTCGGTGTTCCTGTCGAACACCAATCACGAGGAAGACCAGCCGGTGCATCTGCAGGTCAAGGACATGGGGCTGCAGAAGAGCTCCGAACTCGGCGTCTATGCCGGCCCGTCGACCCGCTACTGTCCGGCCGGCGTTTACGAATGGGTGGAGAAGGATGGCGACAAGACCTTCGTCATCAACGCCCAGAACTGCGTGCACTGCAAGACCTGCGACATCAAGGACCCCAACCAGAACATCAACTGGGTGCCGCCGCAGGGCGGCGAGGGGCCAGTCTATCCGAATATGTGAGGTGGAGCGCCGGACATCGGCGGTTGTTTCGACCGCTGACGTCTTCGTGATCGCCTTTCGGCGGCTGCTGTTAGCCGTTCGTTAACCATAAATTCCTTAGCTTGCGACATCTTGTTGACGCGCTAAGGACACATTCATGACGATCTCCCGCCGGGGTTTTCTGATCGCTTTGCCGCTCTTCGTCGCTGGCTGCTCCTCGACCGGCTTGAACAGCCAGACGAATTATGCCGCGCTTCCGGATGAAAAGTTTCCGCTGAGGCAGGTGCCGATCGACAAGATCAAGCCGGAACTTCGCCGCCAGGAAGTGGCCTATGAAAGCGCGCATGCGCCGGGCACGATCGTCATCGACACGCCGGCGCGTCGCGCCTACTACGTCCTCGGTGACAACAGGGCGATGCGATATGGCGTCGGTGTCGGCCGCGAGGGACTGGCATTTGCCGGCAACGCCTATATCGGGCGCAAGGCCGAGTGGCCGAGTTGGACGCCGACGGAAAACATGCAGCGCCGCGAGGAACGCTATCGCAGGCTTGCGGGCGGCATGCCGGGCGGCCCGAACAACCCGCTCGGCGCGCGGGCGATGTATCTCTATCGCGGCGGCAACGACACGCATTTCCGCATTCACGGCACCAATCAGCCGGAATCGATCGGTCTCGCCATGTCGAGCGGCTGTATCCGCATGATGAACCACGATGTGATCGACCTCTATAGCCGCGTCGAGGTCGGCGCCAGGGTCGTCGTCATCCAGGCCTGAACGACCGAGAACACACTGAAAAGCCGCCGCAGCAATGGCTGTCGGCGGCTTCGTATTGTCGGTCGCGGCTGACGGTCAGCGTCGCGCGGCAATCCCCGTCGAAAGTGCGACGCCGATGCCGGTGATCACGGCGGCGCTGATTTCGGCAACGCCAATTGCTTCGCCAAGCAGGAGGCCGCCGCCGAGCGTGGCAAGAACGGGCGTCAGCGCCGTGAAGGCGGCGGCCTGTGTTCCGCCGAGGGTACGAACGGCCGTGCCATAGGCGACCATGGCGACGAGGCCCGACAGAATGCCCTGGCTCAACACCTGCAGGCCGATTTCCGGAAGCGGGGCCTGCGGCAGCGAGATACCGAAGACGAGTGCGAGCACGGCCATGATCAGGAAGGACCAGACGGCAATCAGTGCGCTCGCCTGAATGGCCGTCAGACCCGAGCGGCGGAAGGCATGGGTGTAGCTTGCCCAGAGCACGGCGCCGGCCGGCAGCATGACAAAGCTTGTCCAGGGCAGGGAGGCATCGGCAAGGCTGCGGGCAAGCAGGATCAGGACCCCGCCGACTATGGCGGCCAGCCCGGCGAGGCGCGTGACATCCGGCCGTTCCCGAAACAGCACAATGCCGATCAGTGCGGTGGCAAGCGGCATCGAGCCGCCGAGCAGGATGCCGGAGGAGGCCGCCGGTGTGGAGTGAATGGCAAGCGTCGTCACCAGAAAGAAGACCGCGCCGCAGCCGGCGACCATGACCGCCAGCAGATAGAGCGGCACGCCCTTCGGCAGCAGACCGATGCGAAGCCAGACGGGCGAAAGCGCAAGCGCCGGAATGCCGTAGCGGATGAGGCCGATATCGATCGAGCCGAGCGACGTCGCGGCGCTGTGGCGGGTCGCCAGAAACCAGGTCGCCCAGATCAAGACGGTGATGCTGCCGGCGGCATAACCGAGCGTCTGCGAAGGTGACTTGTCGTTTGAAAATGCGATCGTGCTCATCGTTCCAATCCTTTCCTCCATCCGGATCTTGTCCGGTTGAGGAAGAGATTAGCGCCGGAGGCCGGGGCATGTCCTTGCTATCTGTGGCTTGAAAATCGTGGTATACGCAATCTTCTGCCAAATTATGCCTATGGATATCGCGAAAATGCCAAATCTCGACAAATTCGATATTGCCATCCTGAAATGCCTGCAGGAGGATGCCCGCGCCACCAATGTCGAGATCGCCGAGAAGGTGAATCTCTCACCGTCACCCTGCCTGCGCCGCATTCGTAATCTCGAACGCTCCGGTATCATCCGCGGCTACACCGCCGATATCGACCGCAAGGAGGTCGGTCTCGGCCTGACGGTCTTCGTCGAGTTCAAGGTGGTGCATCACAGCCGCGAAAATTCCGAGGCGCAGCAGAAGGCGCTGCTCGCCATCCCCGAGATCGTCTCGTGTTTCCTGATTTCGGGTACCGCCGACTTTCTGGCAGAAGTGGTGGTGGAGGATCTCGCTGCCTATGAACGACTTCTGACGGACACGCTCTTGACCTTGCCGAATGTCAGCGACATCCGCTCGAACTTCGCCATCCGCAGCATCAAGACGCATGGGCCGCTGAAGCTGCCAGAGGTGAGATAATTTCCCTCGGTTTGCTGGCAGTTTGTTGACGAACAATACTTTTTTCTCTGCTCGGACCTCGAGCCCGCCCCCTCATCCGCCTGCCGGCACCTTCTCCCCCGCACGCGGGGAGAAGGGGATAGGTCGCGACCTCTCAGCCTCCATATGCCTCTCGCAAGGCACGTCCCCTCTCCGCGTCAGAACGGGGAGGGCTAGGATGAGGGCTTTTTGCTCTACAGCAGCGTCCCACTGAGGATAAGCAGCGCCACCGAGAAGTAGATGACAAGTCCGGTGACGTCGACCAGCGTGGCGACGAAGGGGGCCGAGGCGCTGGCCGGATCGAGCCGCAACTTCTGCAGCATGAAGGGCAGCATCGAGCCGCAGATCGAGCCGAAGGTGACGATTCCGATCAGGGCGGCAAACACCGTGATGGCGACCATCTGCCAATGCGGGCCGTAATCATAGAGCCCGGCTGACTGCCAGAAAACGATGCGGATGAAGCCGACGAGGCCGAGGATCGCGCCGAGCACGATGCCGGTCGGCAATTCGCGGAACAGCACCTTCCACCAGTCCGAAAGCTTCAGCTCGCCGAGTGCAAGGGCGCGGATGATCAGCGAGGTCGCCTGCGAACCGGAATTGCCGCCGGAGCTCATGATCAGTGGGATGAACAGGGTCAGCACGACGGCCTTTTCCAGCTCGCCTTCGAAGTGCTGCATGGCGCTCGCCGTCAGCATCTCGCCGAGGAAGAGGGCGGCGAGCCAGCCTGCGCGCTTGCGGATCATGCCGGCAAAGCCGATCTTCATGTAGGGCTGGCCGAGCGCCTCCATGCCGCCGAACCTCTGGGCCGCTTCCGTGGTGTCCGATATCATCGTGTCGATCACGTCGTCGACGGTGACAATGCCGAGCACCTGCCCATGTTCGTCGATGACAGGCAAGGCGAGCAGGTCGTGCTTGCGGATCAGCCGGGCGACGTCCTCCTGCTTCATCAGCGGATCGGCCGAAACCGGAGCGCCTTTTTGAGCGACCGTGAGGATGGAGGCATCCGGCTCGCCGGTGATCAGGCGACGCAGCGTCACCACGTGCATCAGCGCATGGCTGACCTCGTCGAGCACGTAGATAGCGTAGACGGTTTCGCGCGAACGTTCGACCTGGCGCACATGATCGAGCGTCTGGGCAACGGTCCAGCTATCCGGCACGCTGACGAATTCCGTCGTCATGATGCTGCCGGCCGTGCGCGGCGGATAGCCCATCAGATGCTGGATAGAGACGCGCACCGGCTCGTCGAGGCTGGAGAACAGCCGGGCGCGGGTCTCGCCGTCGAGTTCGAGCAGCACGTCGGCGACGCGGTCGTTGGACATGCCATGCAGCAGCCGTGCGGCGTCCTCGGCGCTGATCAGCGCCAGGATCTGTGCGGCGTTGCGAAGCTCCGGCCGATCGAGGATGTTGACAGCATAGTCGAGCGGCATGCCGGACAGCACCCGTCCGGCGTCCTGGATGCTGAGCGCGTTCAACGCGTCGACGCGTTCGGCGATCGTGGCGCCGCGGCTATTGTTGATGAAGGCACGGGCGGCATGGCCTGCCCGAAGAGGGAAGCGATTGATATTCATGAGGCTCGCCTTTCCGTCGATCCGCCGTAGCGTCCGATCGGGCGAGCCGACAGGAGTCGGTCAGCGCACGAGGGCGGCCGCGTACGGCAAAGGCAATCGACTGCTACTGTCGCTTGGCATCGCTAAGATGACTCCGTTGAAATCCGTGGCTGACAGGTGCCGTCCACGTGCATGCTACGTGGTGCCGAACGCGGAAAAAGTCAAGCCGGCTAAATGCTTAACGCCAGAATGTCGCACCTGCACGCGTTGCAGCGAAGATCGGTCACGCCGCCTGCGTGCTGCGGGTGCGGCTCTCCAGGCGGGCTGAGGCTGCGAAGACGAAGAGGCCGAGGAAGGAGAGTGCCGCGCCGACATAGCCGGTGGCCGCAAAGCCGTAACCCGAGGCGATGACGAGGCCGCCGAGCCAGGCGCCGATCGCATTGGCGATGTTGAAGGCGGAATGGTTGGAAGCTGCGGCCAGCGTCTGCGCATCGGCGGCGACATCCATCAGCCGCGTCTGCAGCGCCGGGCCGGCGGCAAAACCGCAGCCGACGAGGAAGACCGAAAGGCCGAGCATATAGGGGGAGGCGGCGGTCAGCGAGAAGGTGGTCAGCACGACGATATTATAGACGAGCGAGCCGCCGATCGTTCCGAGCAGCGACTTGTCGGCGAGCCACGAGCCGATGAAATTGCCGGCATTCATGCCGACGCCGAAGAGCACCAGCATGATCGGAACGGCCGTTTCCGGCAACATCGCCACTTCGGTCGTCGTCGAGGCGATATAGCTGAACATGGCGAACATACCGCCATAGCCGACGGCAGCAATCCCGAGCGTCAGCCAGACCTGCGGTCGGCGGAAGGCGCCGAGTTCGCGTGCGAAACTCGCTTCTTCGGAAACCCGGTCCTTGGGTACGTAGAACCAGATCAGCGTCACCGTCAGCAGGCCGAGCACGCCGACGGAGAAAAACGCTACCTGCCAGTCGAGCGACTGTCCGAAAAATGTCGTCAAGGGCGTGCCGAGAAGTGTCGCAACCGTCAGGCCGAGCATGACGCGGCCGACCGCTCGGGCGCGCCGATGCACCGGCACCATCGAGGCGGCGACAAGCGCCGCCACGCCGAAATAGGCGCCATGGGGCAGGCCGCTGACGAAGCGCAGCAGGGTGAAAGTCTCGAAGGTCGGCGCCATGGCGCTTGATATATTGCCGGCGGCAAAGATCAGCATCAGTGTCAGCAGCAGCGTGCGGCGTGCCATTTTCGCCGCGAGCACGGAGATGACGGGCGCGCCGACGACGACACCGAGCGCATAGGCGCTGATGACGTAGCCGGCCTGCGGCGTCGTCACCGAGAAGGTGGCGGCGACATTGGGCAAGAGCCCCATGATCGCGAATTCGCCGGTGCCGATGCCGAAGCCGCCGCAGGCGAGCGCCAGTTGCACCAGCGCCACGGTCGTTGCCGACGGCAGCACTTCATCCTGGCTGTCGATGGAATCATTGACGGTAATCTCACTCACGAGAGTTCCTCGATGCGGTTTTGGCTTGGCGATGGCCGCTGGCGCAAGCGCGGCTGTGGGCCGATCATTCGAATGGCGGGAGGCGGAGGTACGTATCTCCGATATTCCTTATCTATCCCGGACGCATCGGCTGGCGTCGAGTGCGTTTTCTGCAGTGCAGCGTCCTGCTATGTGCATATGTCGGTTGCAATATTTGCATTTCAGCTGCTTCTTAGGAAAAGCGGCCGCGCTTGAAATCGCCGATACCGCAACCATCTCAGGAGCAAAGGCAGTATTGTTTCCGCGCCAGGGACGGGAGCCCTTATGAAGTTTGTAGGCTTTTTCAATCGCGACGGTGGCACCTTCCGGACCACCGACATGCTGGCCTACGAAAAGAGGGCGGAAGAAGCATTCCGCGACGCCGGGCACGATTTCGACGCCATCGTCTTCTCCGGAAAGGAGATCATTCCCGCCATGGAGCGGGCGGCCAAGCGCGACGATATCGACGGGATCGTGGCCGGCGGCGGCGATGGAACGATTTCGGCGGCGGCATCGATCGCCTGGAAAAACGGCGTCGCGCTCGGCGTCGTACCCGCCGGCACGATGAACCTCTTTGCCCGCTCGCTGCGCGTGCCACTCGATATCTGGCAGGCGCTCGATGTGCTTGCCTCCGGCGAGATCGATAATGTCGATATTGCCAGCGCCAACGGCCGGCCCTTCATTCACCAGTTTTCCGCCGGTCTGCATGCTCGGATGGTTCGCTACCGCAACGCCTACAGCTATCGCTCCCGATTGGGCAAAATACGGGCGAGCACGAAAGCGGCCTTGGGCGTCATCTTCAATCCGCCGGAATTCGAGGTCGAGTTCCAGGCGGCCGGCATGCGCGAACGCCGCAGGGTGTCGGCGATTTCGGTCTCCAACAATCCCTTCGGCGAGAATCCGCTGCTCTACGCCGACAATCTGAGAAGCGGCGAACTCGGCTTTTATACTGCAAATCCGCTAAAACCCCTCGGTGTCGCCCGCCTTGCCGTCGACATGCTGCGCGGCAAGGTCCGCGAGAACGCCGATGTCATGGTGATGCACCCGGCCGAGGTGCAGCTGCATTTCCCGAAGTTGCGCTCCAAGGCCAATTGCGTCATGGACGGCGAGCTGCTGCCGCTCGAACGCGACGTCTCGATCCGGCTGCATCCGGGCGAGTTGAAGGTTCTTGTCAAACAGGGTCTCGCCGCGCAGGTGAATGCCGATGAACGCCGCGAGCCCGCCGCGTAAACCGGCCGCTGAAAATTTCAGAGCCGCGGCAAATAGGTGCGATAGTCGAAATCCGAGACGGTGCGCAGATGCGCAAGCGCTTCCTTGCGCTTTGTGTCGCCATAGAGCGCCTGATAACGCGCGCCGAAAATATCGGTGATGAGCGGCGAGGTGCGGAAAGCCTCGACGGCGCTGAGGAAATCATGCGTCAGCCGTGTGGTATTCGCAGGCGTATGCGAGGGCGTCGTCTCCTCGCCGGGGTCGAGTTCGTGTTCGAGACCGGTGAGCATGCCGCCGAGGATTGCCGCGAGCAGCAGATAGGGATTGGCATCGGCGCCGGCGACACGATGCTCGATACGGGCGGCCGGCCCGTCCTTGTCGGGTATGCGGATCGCCGTGCCGCGATGGCCGCTGCCCCAGGTGAGATCGACGGGTGCGAACGAGCCCGGCTGGAAGCGGCGGTAGGAATTGGCGAAGGGGGCGAAGATCAGCTGCGCTTCGCGCATGCTGTTGAGCAGCGCGGCAGCAACCGATTTGAGCCGCTTCGGCTCGCCGCCCTTGGCATCGAGGATGTTGCGGCCTTGCCGGTCGATGACGCTTGCATGAACATGCAGGCCGGAGCCGGCATGGTCGGAATAGGGCTTGGCCATGCAGGTCGATTTCAGCCCGTGCCGGCGCGCCGCCTGTTCGGCGATGCGCTTAAGGTAGAGGCAGTCGTCGGCGGCCGCCAGCGCATCGGGGCGGTGCAGCAGGTTTATCTCGAACTGGCCGGGACCGAACTCCGCCGTCGTCGCTTCCGCCGGCAGCCCCTGCGCCTTCGCATAGGCCCTCAGCGTCCCGAGATAGTCGTCGAGTGCGTCGACGGCGCTCATGTCGTAAAGCTGGAAACCGTTCGGCTCACCGCGATAGGTGAGGCCTTCGGGCGGGGAGGGGCGACCGGTCTCACGCCAGTCTCCCGACATCACGTAGAATTCCAGCTCGGTCGCCACCACAGGCGTCAATCCCCGCGCCGCATAGCGCTCCAATACAGAAGCGAGGATGGCACGCGGGTCCATGAAGCTGGGGCTGCCGTCGAATTCATGCATGCTGGCGAGCACTTGCATCGAGCCCTCGGGTGCCCAGGGCATCGGCGCCAGGCTGCGCCGGTCGGGGAGTACCTTGCCATCGGGATCGCCGATCGTCAGCGACAGGCCGGTGATATCGTCATTGTCGTCGCCCCAGATGTCGAGCGATTGCGTCGAGGTCGGCAGGCGGATCTCTCCGGCCCAGACCTTGTCTTCTGCGCCCGGCGGCAGCTGTTTGCCGCGCAGATCGCCATTCATACCGACGATCAGGATTTCGAAACGCGGGTCGCCACCCCAGGCCTTGCCGTCCATCCTGTCGCTCGCCATTGCCTTGAAAATCCTCCGGGACAAGGCCAAGCTCCTATCTCATCGACAACAGCCTTTCAATCCGCGAGGGTCTTTCACCAGCCATGCTCGATACTTACCCACCCTCGAACCTTGCGGCGATCGACGCCGCGCACCACCTGCATCCCTTCGCCGACATGAAAAAGCTGAATGCCGAAGGCGCGCGCATCATCCAGCGCGGCGAGGGCTGCCACATCTTCGACGATCGCGGCAGGAAATATCTAGATGGCTTCGCCGGCCTCTGGTGCGTCAATATCGGCTATGGCCGCCGGGAGATCACCGAGGCCGTCGCAAGGCAGATGAACGAGTTGCCCTATTACAACACCTTCTTCGGCACGAGCTCGACGTCGGCGACGCTGCTGGCTGAGAAGGTTACGTCCCATGCCGGCGAACGGTTCAACCATATCTTCTTCACCAGCTCCGGTTCGGAAGCGAACGACACCTGGTTTCGCATGGCCCGGGTCTATTGGAGCGCCGTCGGCAAGCCGTCGAAGAAGATCGTGATCGCGAGGAAGAACGGCTATCACGGTTCGACCGTTGCCGGTGCCAGCCTCGGCGGCATGAAATACATGCACGAGCAGGGCGACCTGCCGATCCCGGGTATTGTCCATATCGGTCAGCCCTATTGGTACGGCGAGGGCGGCGATCTCTCGCCCGCCGAATTCGGCCTCAAAGTCGCACGCGAGCTGGAAGCGAAGATCGACGAGCTCGGCGAGGAGAATGTCGCCGCCTTCGTCGCCGAGCCGGTGCAAGGGGCTGCCGGCGTCATCATCCCACCTGAGACCTATTGGCCGGAGATCGACCGCATCTGCAAGGCGCGCAATATCCTGTTGGTGACCGACGAGGTGATCTGCGGTTTCGGTCGATTGGGCGCCTGGTTCGGCCACCAGCATTTCGACGTCGAGCCGGATCTCGCACCGATCGCCAAGGGGCTTTCCTCCGGCTATCTGCCGATCGGCGGCGTGCTCGTCAGCGACCGCATCGCCGACGTGCTGATCAATGAGGTCGGCGACTTCAATCACGGCTTCACCTATTCCGGCCATCCGGTCTGCGCCGCCGCCGCACTCGAAAATCTGCGCATCATCGAGGAGGAAAGACTGGTCGAGCGGGTGCGCGACGATATCGGTCCCTATTTCGGCAAGGCCTGGGCGGCGCTCGCCGAACACGATCTTGTCGGCGAGGCAGCCAGCATTGGCCTCATGGGCGGCCTGCAGCTCACTGCCGACAAGAGCACGCGCACTCGCTTCGACAAGCCCGATCAGATCGGCGCGTTGGTGCGCAACCATGCACTGGCGAACGGCCTCGTGCTGCGCGCCACCGGCGACCGCATGCTGGCCTCGCCGCCCCTTGTCATCACCCACGCGGAGGTAGACGAGATGGCAAGGATTACCAGGCTGGCGTTGGACGCGGCCTGGAAGGAGCTGAAGTCGTGACTTCGCTCAGGCCGGCTGATTGATCCAGGCATAGCCGAAACGATAGCTGTCCCTGCCGCGGCCGTAGAAATAGGGCACGTCGATCGCCGATGTCTCAGGCGCGGAGGCGCCGAGATTGGTCTGGAGCCATTGCGCCATATCAGGAGGCAGCGCTTCGCTGCCTCCCTTCGGTATCAGCCAGACAAGGAGAAGCGGTCGGCGGCCGGTCAGATCCGGATGGAAGCCGGGATAATCGACGGAGAGGACCGGTACCCCGGCAATATCCTGCCTGACATTGCCGGCAAGAAGGCTATCGCCGGCAAGGATTGCCGCCGGTTCCGCCTGTTGACGCAGGTTTTCCAGCATCGCGGCATAGGGCCTGTTCAATCGTTCGTAATGACCGGTGAAGCGTGCCGTCGCGACGCTGCCGTAAAGGATCGCCGGCACGCCGATCATGAAGACGGCGACTACGAGCATGAAGCGCCGGAAAGCCTTGCCGGTCTCAACGCCCGCGGCCTCGACCTTCAGGCAGAGATAGAGCGGCAGGATGAAAAACATCGGTACCAGCCAGCGATCCTTGATGCCGGCCGCACCGCCGAAGACGACCAGAAACAGAATGCCGGTCAGGAAGACGAGCATCATCCGCTCGACGAGTCGCGTCCATTCCGAGCCGGCAGTAAACGCCTGGCGAAGGCGCTTGCCGAACACCATGGCGAAGACCGCCACCGTCAATCCGGCAAAGCTGATGACGGCGAGAGCGAGCGAGCTGATGCCCATGGCGACCTGCATGGGATAGCTCGCATGGCCGCTCGCGGTCATCTTCTCCAGCGTGCGTGCTGTAGCGAAATCGAGATTGTCCTTCAGCCAGAAGAGGTGCGGCAGGGTAATGACGAGGGCCACGACAGCCGTCAACACCAGCCGCCAATCGAAAATCCGCGGCCGCAGGCGCTGATCCGCCAGGGCGGCAATTAGTGCTGCCGCCGGCAGGATGGCGAAATTATACTTGGCAAGCAGGCCGAAACCGATGCCGATACCGGCGACCAGATAGGAGGCAAGGCTTGGCTGCTTCAGACTGCGGATGAAACCGTAGAAGAAGATGCTGGCTGAAAAGAAGACCGCGACCGTGTGCGTCAGGTCCCGCTGCATCTCAAAAACCATCTGCGGGATGGTCAGCAGACCGAGTGTTGCGATCGCCACCATCGCCTTGTCGCGCAGGACGAGCCGCGCCGTCAGGCCGTACAGCAGATAAGAGCTGAATAACAGGAGGTTCTTGACGACGGACAGGGCAGCCAGCGAAACGCCTGTAAACTGGAAGACGGTATATTGCAGCCAGTTGTAAAACGGCGGCTGCGGGCCGTAACCGGCGGCGAGCCATTGCGAGCGGAAGGCCTGTTCGGCCTCGTCGAGATCGAGCGAATGCGAGGTTGCAAGCCGCACGCCGATCTGAAGGACGAAATAGGCGGCCAGCAGGACGAAAATCCATTTGATGTCGCGGAGGCTGGTCTCGGTCAACTATCTCGCCCCCGGCCGAACCCAGGCATAACCGAGAGCGAAATTGTCGCCCTGGCGGCCGAAATGATAGGGAAGCGACAAGGCGTCGACTTCCTGCGGCGCGATACCTGCCGCCGCCAGCGCCAATGAAAACCGCTCCGGCATGACCGCATCCGCGGCCGTTGCCGTCTTTTTGCCGCGCCAGACGATGAGCACCGGCCCGCCTGCCGTCGCATAGGCCGGAATACCGGGTGCAGGGAAATCCGGGATCACCACGGGCACGTCGGGAAGCTGCAGGCGCATGTTGCCGCCGACATAGGTATCCGAGGCGATCACCAGCACAGGTTCGGCCTGCCGCGTCATATCGCGCGCGAGATCGGCCATCGGCACATTCGGCCTGCTATAGGTGCCGATCAGCCCGGCGCCGACGACGCGGAAGCCGAGCGCGACCAGGACGCAGGCCATCAGCACCGGCACGACAGGCCGGAAGCGGCGCAGTCCGGCGGAAAGGTCGAGCCCGCCCGCCTGCATCTTTGCCAGGAAATAGATCGGCAGCACCAGCAGGAATGGGTCGAGCCAGCGTTCACGCACCGTGGTGGAGCCGGTGAACAGCACGATCAGAAGAATGCCGGCGAGGCTCGCGAGCATCATTCGCTCCAGCATCCCGGTCCAGCGGTTTCCGGCTGAGAGCGCCCGGAAGAAGTCCCGGCGGAAGGCGGCGGCGAAAATTGCGACGGGCAGTGCTGCAAAGGCGATGATGGCGACGACAAAGGCAAGAATACCCTTGCCGATTCGCAAGGCGCCGACCGGTTCATTGCCGGCGGCCATCTTGACCAGAGTATCGGAAGAGGCGAATTCGAGGTTGCTCCGCAGCCAGATCGCGTGCGGCAACACGATGACGAGCGCGACGGCGATTGCCGCCAGCAGACGCCAGTCCAGCGCCCGGCGCCGCCATTCGGCATCGGGCAGGATGGCGATCAGCGCCACGACGGGCATCAGCGCAAAATTATATTTCGAGATCAGCCCGATGCCGGTGGCAAGCCCGAGCAGGAGGTAGCTACCGATGCCGGGCCGCTCGAGCGTGCGGAAGAAGCCGTAGAGGAAGAGCGAGCTGGCAAAGAGCAGCGCCGTCGTGTGGGTCAGATCCTGCTGCGCCATGTAGGAAACCTGGGGCAGGGTGATCAGCGCCATCATCGCGACGGCGGCAAGCTTCTGGTCCTTCAGTGCCTCGCGCCCGGCAAGGCCGTAAAAGAGGTAGCACAGGAAGAGCAGGATGTTCTTCGGGATAATAAGGGCGCCCATCGACAAGCCGGTTACCGAAACGACGGCATATTGCATCCAGTTGTAGAAGGGCGGCTGCGGGCCGTAGCCCGCCAGCAGATATTGCGAGAAGAAGGACTGCTCGGCCTCATCGAGTTCCAGCGCGTGCGGGAGTGCCAGCCTGAGCGCGATGTTCAGCACAAAATAGGCTGCAAGCAGCAGCGCCGCGGTTCTGATCGTCCTCGTCGCGCGGTCCAGCATCATGCTGCCGGCTTACGCTTGGCTTTGATCGTCGAAGATCTGCCGGACGATGTAGTTCGGGGAGGCATCGTCACGATAATAGGTGCGTGCGATCATTTCCGCCAGAATGCCGGTGGTGATCATCTGCACCGACGAAAGGAGGAGAACGACCCCGACCATCAGCATGGGTCTGGTGCCGATATCGTTGCCCAGGATGAACTTGTCGAAGCCGAGATAGAGCAGGATCAACATGGCAACCGCGCCAAGACCGAGACCGAGCGAGCCGAAGAAGTGGCCGGGCCGCGCCTTGTAGCGCATGAAGAACATGACAGACAGCAGGTCGAGGATGACGCGGAAGGTGCGCGAAATGCCGTACTTTGAAACGCCGTGCTCGCGAGCATGGTGGGTGACGGCCATCTCGCCGATCCGCGAGCTCGGAACAACGCCGGCGACCCACGCCGGGATGAAGCGGTGCATTTCGCCCATCAGCTTCACCTGCTTGATGATCGAGGCACGGTAGATCTTCAGGCTGCAGCCGTAATCATGCAGCTTGACGCCGGTGATGCGGCCGATCAGGTAGTTGGCGCACCAGGACGGGATCTTGCGCAGGAACAGGCCGTCCTTGCGGTTCTTGCGCCAGCCGACCAGGAGGTCGAGTTGGCGCTGCTCCAGCTCGGAGACCATCGAAGGGATATCCTTCGGGTCGTTCTGCAGATCGCCGTCCATCGTCGCGATCAGCCGGCCGCGGGCGGTATCGATGCCGGCCTGCATGGCGGCGGTCTGGCCGAAATTACGCTGCAGCTCGACGATCCTGAGCGCCAGGCCCTCGCGTCCGACGAATTTGCGGGCGTTGACGAGCGTCGCATCCGTGCTGCCGTCGTCGACGAGGATCAGTTCCCAGTGATGAGGATACTCGGCCATCGCCGCAACGATGCGCTCGACCAGCGGGCCGACGCTTTCCTCTTCGTTGAAAACGGGCACGACCAGCGACAGCTCGAGCGATTGTACCGGATCATTCGTGCCGCGAATGGGCTCTAGCGTTGTCTGCAACTTTGCATCTCCAAAAGGCCGGGCGGCCTTGCAATCTTACTGCCGCCACCGCGCTTGCGGAAGCCTACTACATGAAGTGTCCGGCCGTTGCCAGCGGGCAATGCCGCTTTCCCCGCAATCGGCCGACTTGCCGCAACCCTACTTCGCGCCGCCTTCCACCCAGGAATAACCAATCGAGAACGTATGTTTGCCGTCACCGAAAAGATAGGGAAGGGTCAGCGTCTTCACCTCCTGCAGATGAATACCCGATTTCACGAGATCATCGGCAAAGTCGGGAGAAATGGTGGGGTCATTTGCGGTTTCTCCGCGCCAGACAACGAGCACAGGACCCTTCGCAGCCGCATATTCGGGAACTCCGGGCCCTGGAAAGAATGGGATCACGACGGGAACGTCGGGGAATTCCAGCTTCATGTTGCCGGCCACGAACTTGGTTCCCGCCACGATGAGAACCGGCTTGCGGGTCGCGGTCAGTTCGGCCACGTAGCCGGAGAAGGGCACGTTCGTTCTCGTATAAACGCCGGTATATTGCATGGCGACGATCCTGAGCAGAAGGATCGCCAGGATGACGACCATGAAGACCGGCACCACTGGCCGGAAGCGTGCCAGGCCGGCGGAAAGATCGAAGCTCGCGGTTTCGAGCTTCAGGAGCAGATAAATCAGCAGGACGAGCAGGCACGGGTCGAGCCAGCGCTCGTGGATATCGCTCGCGCCGGCGAAGACGACAACGCCGGCGAAGGCGATCAGGCTGACGATCATCATCCGCTCGATGACCCGGATCATCGGACTGGACGCGGAAAACGCACGGAAGAAATCCAGTCGGAAGGCTGCTGCGAAGAGAACGATCGGCAATGCGACGAAGCCGAGGACGGCGATTGCGAGGGACAACAGCCCCTGTCCGATACGGGGAAGGCCAGCGGCGGCCTCGTGCTCGGCGGTCATCCGCTCCATGGTCGGGGCCGAAGCGCTGACGAGGTTATCGGGCAGCCAGAGCGCATGCGGCAGAATGATCAGCATGGCGATTGCGAATGCCGGCAGCAGACGCCAGTCCAACAGCCGGCTGCGCCACTTTCGGTCCACCAGGACTGCGACGAAGGCGGCAAACGGCAGGATGGCGAAATTGTATTTGGAGATGAGGCCGATGCCGGTGGCGATGCCGACGACGAGATAGCTCCCGATCGTCGGCTGACGAAGTGTGCGGAAAAAGCCAAAGAGGAAGAGCGAGGTCGCAAACAGCAGGGCAACGGTGTGGGTCAGTTCGCGCTGCGCCATCAGGCCAACCTGTGGCAGGGTAATCAGGCTCAGCATGGCGATAGGCGGGAGCAGACGGCTCTTCAGCACCTCGCGGGCGGCCAGCCCATAGAAAAGATAACAGCCGAAGAGGATGATGTTCTTCGGAACCGAGAGCGCCCACATCGTGATCCCGGTCACCGAAACGATGGCGTATTGGATCCAGTTGTAGAAGGGCGGCTGCGAGCCGTAGCCGGCCAAGAGATATTGCGAGTAGAACGATTGTTCCGCCTCGTCGAGATCGAGCGTATGGGGCAATGCGATGCGGAGCACGATGTTCAGCAGGAAATAGACTGCCAGAAAAATGCTCGCGCTCCTGATGTTTCTGGTAATGCGCTCCAACATCGATCTCCAAGTCAAGCCGGCAAGGCGCCGTGATTTGTCGGTCTGCCGCCGCGGTTGTCGGCCTTGAAGCGATCTCGCCGCCCGTGGCTTCAACTCCGCCGTTGTGCCCAACCTTCATTTCTCCTAAAACGCCTGGCAATGGAGCCGAGGCTCATGCCGACGCCAAGCGAGGAATGCCTACTACATGAAGAGTTCGATCGTTGAAAGCCAGCAATCCTGGTTTATGCGCAATCGCATGACGGCGCTGACGGTCGCAATTGTCGCAGCCTATGCGCTCTTCGTGCAATGGTTCTGGGGTTGGCCCGTCATCATCAGCCAATGGGCCGATGTCGGGGCAGGCCCGGTGATCGGTGCGCTCGTGGCGTTGACGAGCACCTATTTCCTGCGCACCTGGCGCATCTACGATTATTTTCCCAAGGAAACGGCGGGCCGGTTCGCAATCCTCTTCCGCGTCACGCAGATCCACAATCTCCTGAATATCATGCTGCCCTTCCGCACCGGCGAGACCAGCTTTCCGTTGTTGATGCGCACCGAGTTCGGCATCCCGCTGGCCCGCGGAACCTCGGCGCTCCTGGTCATGCGGCTGCTCGATCTGCACGCGCTCCTGGCGGCGGCCGGTATCGGCTTTGCGCTCGCTGCGGCCGATGCGCTTGTCGCGTGGTCGCTTTGGTCAGGCTTCCTGCTGCTGCCGGTCGCGGCCTTCGCTGCACGCAAGCCGCTTCTGCGGGTCGCCGCGAGGCTGTTGCCGGAAAAGGCGCAGAAATTCGTCGTCGAAATCGAAAACGGTCTGCCGCTCGATGCCGCCGCCTTTGCGCGCGCCTGGGCGATGACCATCGTCAACTGGCTGGTGAAGGTGATCGTGCTCGCATGGGCGCTCGGCCTGATGGGCGTGCTGCCGATGGCGGCAAGCTTCGGCGGCGCGCTCGGGGGTGAACTCTCCTCTGTCCTGCCGGTGCACGCGCCGGGCGGCGTCGGCACCTATCCGGCCGGCATCACCGCCGGTGCCATTGCGCTCGGAGCATCGGGTGAGCGGATGGCTCTGGCCGCGCTGGCGCAGGCAAGCGTCAACGCGCATCTCTTGATCATCGTTTCGGCGCTGACAGGCACCGCGATCTCACTGCCGCTCGGGCGCCGCGGCAAGCTCTGAAATCCGTTTCCGCAGAAATGCCTGCTCCGGCTCCTGCCGACAAAGCGACAGCGCCGTCTGATAGGCGGCGATCGCCTCTTCGGTGCGGCCGAGCCTGCGCAGGAAATCGGCGCGCGCCGAATGGGCGAGGTGATAGGCCGTGAGCTCCTGGCGGCCCAGAATGGCATCGATCAGATCCAGTCCCTTTGCCGGCCCGTCCGCCATAGCGATCGCCACGGCGCGGTTGAGTTCCGCGATCGGCGATGGCTGCGCCGCCAGCAGCAGATCGTAATAGAAGGCGATCCGCCGCCAGTCGGTCTCATCGGCCGTCGGCGCCCTGGCATGCTCGGCAGCGATCGCCGCCTGCACCGTATAGGCGCCGATCTCTGCCGCCCGCATCGCCTCGGCGAGCAGCGCCAGGCCTTCCGCGATTTTCACACGGTCCCAGAGCGAACGGTCCTGGTCGGCGAGCAGCACCAGCGATCCCTGCTGGTTGCTGCGTGCCAGGCGGCGGGAATCCTGCAGCAGCATCAGCGCCAGCAGCCCACGGGCGTCAGGATGCGGCAGCAGCGCCAGAAGCAACCGCGCCAGCCGTATCGCCTCGGCGGTCAGGTCGGCGCGGACCACATCCCCGCCTGATGAGGCGGAGTAGCCCTCGTTAAAGACGAGATAGATGACGTGCAGCACCTGATCGAGCCGCTGAGGCAGTGCGTCGCGGCCCGGCACTTCGTAGGGGATATTCGCGGCCCGTATCCTGTTCTTGGCGCGCACGATCCGCTGGGCGACCGTCGGCGCCGAAACGAGAAACGCATGGGCGATCTCTTCGGTGCTCAATCCGCAGATTTCCCGAAGCGCCATCGCCGTCTGGGCATCGGAGGGGATAGCGGGATGACAGCAGGTGAAGATCAGCCGCAGCATGTCGTCCTCGATCGCTTCCATATCGCCGATCTCCGTTTCGTCGACGCTGTAGAGGCTGTCCTCGATGTGCTGCTGCGAGGCATCGAATCGCGCTCGCCGCCGAATGGTGTCGATCGCCTTGAAACGTCCGGTCGAGACGAGCCAAGCGAACGGGTTAGCGGGGATGCCATCCGTCGGCCATGTCCGGGCGGCCGCGGCAAAGGCATCCTGAAGCGCTTCCTCCGCCCGATCGAAATCCCCGAGCAGGCGGATCAGCGTCGCCAGCACCCGGCGCGACTGGGTTCGATAAATCTCTTCGATCACGCTCTCCAGAGGCGCTCCTCCTCACTGCGGCGCGGTGAGGGTCCGCACGGGCCTGAGCTCGACCGCGCCGAAACGCGCCGAAGGGATCCGTCCGGCAATCTCTTTCGCCTTTACGAGATCTGGCGCCTCGATGACGTAGAAGCCGGCGAGGTGTTCCTTCGTCTCGACATAGGGCCCATCGGTGGCGGAGAGCGTATTGTTTCGAACGCGCAGCACCGTCGCCTGGTCAGGCATCTCCAAGGCATCGGAATGGATCAGGATGCCATCGCGGCGAAGCTCCTCATCGAAAGCGAAATGCGCTTTGATGAGTTCACCGGTTTCATCAGGCGTCAGCCTGCCATCCGTGTCGGCGCTGTTATAAATCATGCAGATATAACGCATGGCTATTTCCCATCCTGGATGGCGTAAGTCGGGCGCACTTCGATTGAGGAATATTTGAGGATCGGAAAGCTCGACGCGATCGTCTTCGCCTCCTCGATATTTTCTGCCTCGATCAGCACAAAACCGCCGAGATGCTCCTTGATTTCGGCAAATGGGCCATCGGTCGCCGAGACTTCGCCATTGCGCAGGCGGACCGTGATCGCTGTTGACGGTTCATGCAAGGCGAGCGCCACCTGCAGATGGCCGCTCTCGCGCCAGCGATTGTCGCTGATGATGCACTCCTGTGTGAGCGCATCCCATTCGGTCTGAGGGACCAGCTTGCTTTTTTCGGTGTCGAACCAGATCTGGCATAGAAATTTCATCGGTTTGTCCTCATTGAGCTGCGAATTCGTGGATTGGCCGCACCTCGATCGCGCCCAGTTTGGCGAGTGGAATGCCGGCGGCAACGCGGATCGCGTCGTTAAGGTCCTTCGCCTCAATCAGAATGAAGCCGCCGAGCGCTTCCTTAGTCTCGGCGAATGGGCCATCCGTCACCGACGTCTCGCCGCTGCGCACCCGAACCGTCACCGCCGAGGTTGGCGGCTGCAGCGCCTGGGCGACGATCATGTGCCCGCTTTCGACGAGGTCCCTGTCGTAGTGCAGTGAATTTGCGTCGAGTTCGGCCTTCTCCTCTTTGGTCATGGCGTCGAGTATCGCGCCATCGAACCAGACTTGGCAGAGATATTTCATCGCGGGGCAGCCTCCTTGCAGGGTTTCAATACCTCTGGACGAATGGGGTGCGGGCATTTCGACAGCGTCAGGACAAATCTTTTGTGCCGGTCACCTGTCGAAATCGCAAGATAGCGCTCGACAAGGCTTCGTTGAAACCTGTCGAGGAGAATGGCAATGAGTATTCTTGAAATCGCGCTGGCAAGCCAGATATGGGCGCGCCGCCATGAGAAGCGCGGGCTGGCATTCGATGAAAGCGGTGGGCTGAAGGCCCTTCTGCGCGTCGCTTTTGTCTTCGTCGCCTTCACCCTGTTGATTGCAGGGCTGAACATTGCCGCCGGCAGACCGCAAATGCTTGCGCAGAGTTCGGCGCCTGTTGCGACCGGCCGGTGAAGAAAAGGCCTATTGGAAGGCCGTCTCGAAGAAGCTGCGCAGTTTGCGCGAATGCAGCGCTTCCGGCGGCATGGCCGCAAGCTTCTGGACGGCACGGATACCGATCTGCAAATGCTGGTTCACCTGCGTGCGGTAAAAGGCCGTCGCCATACCAGGCAGCTTCAACTCGCCGTGTAGCGGCTTGTCGGAGACGCAGAGCAGCGTGCCGTAGGGCACGCGGAAGCGGAAGCCGTTGGCGGCGATCGTTGCCGATTCCATGTCGAGCGCGATCGCGCGCGCTTGGGAAAGCCGCTTCACCGGCCCGCGCTGATCGCGCAGTTCCCAGTTGCGGTTGTCGATCGTGCCGACGGTGCCGGTGCGCATGATGCGCTTCAACTCGAAACCCTCGTAACCGGTGATTTCGGCCACGGCCGCTTCCAGTGCCACCTGCACTTCGGCGAGCGCGGGAATCGGCACCCAGACCGGCAGGTCGTCGTCGAGAACATGGTCCTCGCGCATATAGGCATGGGCGAGAACGTAATCGCCTAGCCGCTGGCTGTTGCGCAGGCCGGCGCAATGGCCGAGCATCAGCCAGGCATGCGGGCGCAGCACGGCGACGTGGTCGGTGATCGTCTTGGCGTTGGAGGGGCCGACGCCGATATTGATCATGGTGATCCCGGCATGACCCTTCTTCTTCAAATGGTAGGCCGGCATCTGCGGCAGGCGGGCAAGTGTCGCATCCGTTTCCGGCGCGCTCGAGCCGGGCAGGGTGACGATGTTGCCGGGCTCGACGAAGGCGGTGTAACCGTCGCCGCCCTCCGCCATCAGCTTGCGCGCCCAGCTGCAGAATTCGTCGATATAGAACTGGTAGTTGGTAAACAGCACGAAATTCTGGAAATGCTCGGCATGCGTCGCCGTATAATGCGACAGCCGGGCCAGCGAATAGTCGATGCGCTGCGCGGTGAATGGCGCAAGCGGCGAGGGCTCGCCCGGCGGCGGGATATATTCGCCGTTGGCGATCTCGTCGTCGGTGGTGTTGAGGTCGGGCGTGTCGAAGATATCGCGCATTGGAACATCGACAAAGGCTGAGGCCGATGCTTCCACATGCGCGCCCTCGCCGAAGGCGAAGTGCAGCGGGATCGGCGTCGACGATTCCGAGACGACGATCGGAACATTGTGGCTCCTAATCAACAGTGACAGTTGCTGCTTCAGATAATGCTTGAAGAGCTTCGGCCGGGTGATCGTCGTCGTGTAGATGCCTGGCGCCGTCACGTGGCCGTAGGAGAGGCGCGAGTCGACATGGCCGAAGCTCGTCGTCTCGATGCTGACCTGCGGATAGAAGGCGCGGTAGCGCGAGGCGATCGGAGCGCCTTGGGCAAGCTCGGCGAAGTTTTTGATCAGGAACGCCGTATTGCGTTCGTAAAGCGCTGTCAGCGTCTCGACGGCCTTGGCGGGATCATCGAAACTCTCGGGCTGGAAAGGGGGCGGAGAGGAAATGTCGAGGGGCGACAGGGGGGAGATTCGTTTGTTCATGACGCATTATAGAGAGTTGTCTTTGACAAGCAAACGACGCCGCGCCGGCGGAATCCGATTTTTTCTCTTAAGAGTCTGATGTCAGTCACCGCACCGTCGGTGCGCAGAAAGTTCCGCTTCTCTCCAGGCAGGTATAGCTCGCGCCGAAATGCGACTGCGTGCCGCCGCCGCCATTGTGCACGACGACCGCCGAAAATGTGACGGCGAAGATCGCCGCGAACAGAGTGATGATTGTGAAACGTCTTGCCAGAATATAGAAGTTCATCCCGGACCCCCAATACGCAACTTAACCGTGACATGAGTTTTGCCACACCTCGGCTGAACGAGTGCTGAGATGCCGGTTCATCCGCCGTTCAGCTTGCGGGGCGGGGTCTGGCGATTGCAATGAGGATCGGCAAGCCTGGAAGACGTCGAGGCATACCGGCATTTCGGCCGGCATGATTACGTTTTTGGATGATTGTTGCGTCGGCCTTATCGAGTCAGAGCCGTGTCCAGGTCTGCGTCTTGCAGAGGATCTTCATCACGCAGCCCTGCATCTTCAGTGAATTGCCGGAAATCTTTCCTGAGCCGCTATAGGTCTTGTCGGCGGCTGGGTCGGTGATCTCGCCGGCATAGCTGCCGCCGGTCCCGGCAAATGTGCCGATCTTGCGGCCGGTATATTTGCCGGTTTTCAGCGTCACGCAAAAGCTCCCGCCGCAGGCGGCAATCACCGCCGTTTCGCCGGAGGCCGTCTTCCAATTGCCGACGATAGGTTCCTCGGCATAGGCTGTCCCCGCGATCACGGCGATAGCGCCGGCAAGAACGAGACTGCGGATCATCTTTTCCTCCCTGATGTCTTCTGACCGGTCGCGAAAATAACTGACGCGAACGTAAAGGTAAATAGAGCCGGCTGTCCGTTCGCCGCTGAATGCAGCCGAAGGCCGACCATAGAACTTTTAAACCCGTCGCCTGCTGATTTCATGATGAACGATCTGTTTATTTCCAAATCTGAATCTTTTGTAAAATTTGAGCGAAAAGGCCTAGATCACAGGGAATCCGATGTTTAACAAAAACCCAATTTTACCAAGCGTTTGCAGTTTGTTTGTCTCAAATTAATCATGCATTTTAGGCGTTTTTTGAAAGCCATTTGGCATAGTCAAGTCATCAGACGAGCGGGGCAAGCCCGCCGGACCGGAAGGGCCGCAAAGCCGCGATAGACGGCAGGGCCCGAAGGTAAAACAGGGTAAGTCGTAAACAGGCTAACAGGGATAAAACCGATGGCACGCTTTGAAATGCACAATGCTGAAACGGCCACCATGGGCGGCGACAACAACAGCGCCGATGTCTTCTGCGAAATGGGTCTGATGTATGCGACCGGCCGCGGCTGCGCCGTCGATCTCATTGCCGCCCACAAGTGGTTGAACATCGCCGCGATCAAGGGCAACGACCGCGCCGCCGAGCTTCGCGCCGACGTGGCCGCCGCCATGAACAAGATGCAGCTCGTGGAAGCACTGCGCGCTGCCCGCGAATGGATGACGGTGCACTGACGCATCGACCGAAAATCTGAAGCCGTTTCAGACGGAACGATACGTCAGCTCGACGTGTTGGAGCGCCGCCTGTCCAAAAGGACGCACGGCGCTTTAACAGATGTTTTCCAAGCTGTCGGTATTGGCGTGCCTCGGACGTCCTTCGTTAGACGAGGCAAGACCTGGTCGATTGCAACGACACCTTGGAGATCAAAACATGGCGCTCAAGCGAATGGACAACGTGGGAATCGCCGTCGAAGACCTCGGAGAGGCGATTGATTTCTTTGGCGAACTCGGCCTCGAATTCGAAGGGAGGGCCACGGTCGAAGGCGAATGGGCCGGACGTATCACCGGACTGGGCGATCAGCGCGTCGAGATTGCCATGATGCGCACGCCGGATGGCCACAGCCGGCTCGAGCTCTCCCGCTTCCTGGCCCCGCCTGTCATCGCAGATCACCGGAACGCACCGGTCAACGCCCTCGGCTACCTCCGCGTCATGTTCGCAGTGGATGACATCGATGAGACGCTTGAAAAGCTCCGCAGGCGCGGCGCGCAGCTCGTAGGAGAGGTCGTTCAGTATAAGGATGCATATCGGCTCTGCTACATCCGCGGACCTGAGGGGATTCTGATCGGCCTCGCCCAGGAACTCAGCTGAACGCAACACCCAGACAAATGGCGAAGACCGACCGATGTCGGCGAGCGGACAGGAATGACAGCTCAGGCGAGTGTCTTCAAGACCTGCGGCAGCGCTTCCTCGAACAGCGCCATATCAGCCTCAGGCCCGACGCTGACGCGGATGCAGCGATTGAGCGGCGCGACACCCGGCATGCGGATGAAGACGCCATGCTCGATAAGGCCATCGACGATCGCCCGCGCATAGGCGCCGTCGTGGCCGGTATCGATCGCCACGAAGTTCGTCGCCGACGCCAGCGGCTCAAGACCGTTCGCCCGGGCAATGCGGCCGATCCGCTCCCGCGCAGCATGGATCTTCCCGATCACTTCGGCCAGATAGGCCTGGTCCTTGAGCGCGGCCAACGCTGCGGCGGTCGCCAGCCGATTCATGCCGAAATGATTGCGGATCTTGTCGAAGGCCTGTGCCGTGCCTGAGGTCGAGATCACGTAGCCGGTGCGTGAGCCGGCAAGCCCATAGGCCTTGGAAAAGGTGCGGGTGCGGACGATGTTCGGCAGATTGATGAGCGAAGCGATCGACGGCAGCGAATTTGCCGGCCCCGTTTCGCTGTAGGCTTCGTCCAGCACCATCATCGTGGTCTCGGGCAGCGCCCGGGCGAAAGCGACGATGCTGTCGGCGTCCCACCAGCTTCCCATCGGATTGTCGGGATTGGCGAAATAGACGAGGGGCGCTTTCTCGCGCCTGACGGCATCGAGCAGCCCGTCGAGATCCTCGCGGTCGTTTGCGTAGGGGACGGTCACCAGGCGGCCGCCAAAACCGGCGACATGGAAATTGAATGTCGGATAGGCGCCGAGCGAGGTAACAACGGACGCCCCCGGCTCTATCACCAGCCGGACGATCTGGCCGAGCAATTCGTCAATGCCGCCGGCGATGGCGATATTGGCGGACGTCACACCGAGATGCGCGCCAAGCGCTTCCCGCAGCGCGAAATTTTCCGGGTCGTTGTATTTCCAGATGTCGCGTGCCTCTTCGCGCATCGCGGCAAGCACGGAAGGGGCCGGGCCGAAGCCGTTCTCATTGGCGCCGATGCGCGCCAGAACGGCACGTCCGCGCTGGCGTTCGATGGCCTCAGGGCCGACGAAGGGAACTGTGGAGGGCAGGGCGCTGATGAGGGGCGTGAAGCGCGAGAAGGCGGACATGCGAAAGCGGTTTCCCGGACATGTTGAGATCAGGCGCAACAATAGGCCCGGGCACGGCCAAGGCAAGCAAGATTATTCCGCAACCACAGCAGCCCGGCGCGCCTGTTCAAACGCGGCAGGGACGGCGTAGCGCTTTGAATCGCCGCCAAATTTCGCCTTCGATCGACGACTTATGCGAGACTGGCCGCCGGCCTTGTCTCCCGAAACATCGGCGCACGCCGGGCGTCGATCGCTTCCATATTGCCGACAAGGAAATCGGCGCGCACGACGCGGCGCAGAACCTCGGGGTCCAGGAGGTTGATGAACCTCACGCCGATGCGTTCCTTATTGCGGTAGACCTCGGCACAGCCGATCCGATAGGCTAGTCCGAGAATGTTGAGATAATAATGTTTCGGCAGACCGGCGGTGGTCGAGACGATGAACGTCGCACCGCCCTGCGATATGTCGATGATCTCGGCGCTTCGCATCGAGACTCCGGTGAGGCACGGCCGGACGGCGACGATACGGGCCGGGCGCTTGACGTTGAACTCTTCCCAGCGCAGGTCGTAAATGGCGGATTTGACCGTTGCAAGGTGTGTGGCGCGGAGCATAGTCATCTTACATTCTCCGTCAGGCAGGGCACAATTGGGGGTTCTTGCTCTGGAGCAAGCTGATCTTGCTTCAGCCACGGTCACATGAATGTTTTGCACATTCGTCAAATATAAAAAGACAATTTTAACGAGTTCAAATTTTGTTTCCATGCGGTACGCCGAATGTTCAGAATCGGAACGCAGGCTCTCCCGCCAAAATGCATTACGGATTGTTCCCCGACCGATTTCGGCGCAGTTTTCTCGAACTCTTTCAATGGTCGGGCGTTCTGCCTAAAGCATGTCGCGCAAAAGTGTCAGCGGTTTGCGATAACGACATGCGTAAAAACAAAAACCGAAAGCGCAAGGAGCGAATCTGAAAGATCGCGACGCGCTTTCGATCGATGAAGCAAGGCGCTTCGATGACGACAGCGAGGAGTTGAAGATGACCGACATCAGAATCCCCGGGAAATCATGGGTCGTAGTCTGCAATGGAGCCAAGGCGCTGATCATGCAGAATGCCGGCGATGCCCAGCTGATGAGCCTGACGGTGTTGGAAACGCTGACGCAGCCGAACGAGCCCGATCGTGAGCTCGGCAGCGACAAGCCTGGCCGCAGCCATGCCGCTGATGGATGGAGCCGCAGCGCTGTCGAAGAGACCAGCTGGCAGGAGCAGGCCGAAGCGCAATTTCTGAAACATGTGGCTGAGCGAATGGACGAGCTGACGCAGGCAAAGGATGCGCGCCGTATCGTCCTCATCGCGCCGCCGAAGGCGCTCGGCACCCTGCGGCCGGCGCTGAGCGCCGGGACGCAGGCGGCTATATTGGCGGAATTGGCGAAAGACTATACCAATCTGCCGATCGACGATATCGAGCGGCATCTCGCCGCGTGATGAAACCAACCGGTGAGCAAACGCGGGCCCGCTGGCCCGCGTTCTTGTTCGCTTCAGACCAACGGTCTCTCTCCGGCAAAGAGATCCTCATGATCGGCAAACAGTGTGGCCAGGCGATCGATGACCGTCCTGACTTCCGGCCTTTGCCGCTCGTCGTCATGCGCGACGATCCACACCTCGTAGGTCAATGCATCGATGACAGGCCCAGCTCGGACGAGCTTGCGCTCCTCGTCGCCGATGAAACAGGGCAACACGCCGCGGCCGGCGCCCCCTCGGATCAGGTAAAAGAGCATATGCGGCGTGTTCGTCCAGCTGGTGATCCAATAATCCGGCTGTTCGAAAGTCCACTTGTCCGCCGGTGTTATGGCGATATCTGTTCCGAGCGAGATCCAGTTACAATTGCTCTCGTCATAATCGGCTGCCTGGTAAACCGCATGCGCTACCTTGACTGAACGGCGGATCGCGACGTTGCCGCCATCCGGCCGGCTGTGGCGAATGGCGATATGCGCCTCGCGATAGGTGAAATCGACGCTCGCGTCACAAGTCTTATAGCACATGCGAAAGCAGTCTTTCGGCGTCCAGACGCTGGCCAGGTGGTCGGCGATGAAGCGCGACGTCCAGCTGTCGACGACCGTCGACACAATCGGCAGCGTCAGCACTTCACCGCGCCAGTCGGAGATCGCCCGCGCCGCATCCTGCATCAGCCGGACGCGATCGAGCAACTCCTGGCCGTCCTTGGCAAGCAGGTAGCCTGTGGGGCCGCGGTTGAACAGCGACCGGCCGGTCAGCCGTTCGAGCCCCAGCATGCGCCGGCCGATCGTCGGCGCACTGAGCCCCGTCCGCGCCGCCGCCGCCGAAAGCCCGCCGCCGGTCGCGACATGGAAGAAAAGCTGCAGATCGTCCCAGCTCGCCTCTTTCATGGATGAAAACCCCCTTTCCTCCATGCCTCTACATAGCGAAGGCGTGAAGGCTTAGCTCAACTACTCCAGCAATAGATGGAGGATAGGCAATGCTTCTCAACTGGGTAGTTCTCTTCAACGAAGTCGCGTCCCGCAATTACCGGATGCGCCGCGATCCCATGGCCGATCCGCTCGATGGCCCGGAATGGCGCGGACTTCTCTGGATCATACCGATCATCGCGCATCTCTCAGCAAGAAGGGGCGAGACGAGGAGGCCGCGCCCCGATCGGGCGGCGATTGGAGGCGGCCTCAGTTTTCGAAGCTCAATCGCAGCACGTGGTGCAGGAATTCCGGATTGAGCAGCATGTTGAAGCTGATCGTCACCAGTTCTTCTTCGCGTTTGACCACGGTGGCGCCGATCTCGTCATGGATGCCGAGTATTTCGAGAAAGAAATGGCTCGGCATCTCGAGGCTCGGACTGACTTCGAGCACCGCGCCGGCAAGCGTGATCGTGCGAATCAGGCAGCGCACCTGGGTTCCGGTGCTGAGGTGATGGCCGACGAAGATGATATTGCCGGGCCTGTCGAGGTGAAACTCCCTGTAGGCACGTTCCGGCTTGGGGTGTTCTGTGTCGAGGTGCATCTGAAAGGCCCTTTTAGCCTCCGCTCATCATAAGCAGAGAATAATGCAAGAGTGCTGACGATTGCTGAAGATCGTCGTTAAGATTGAAGGCTGTTGCTGAGAATCGCTGGAAATCGCATCGATTCCGGCCAGGTCTGCTCCAAATTCGCGCAATTCTGCGGGCAGTCGCGCCATTCTTGACATGCCGACGGCGATCGCGCATACAAAGCCCCGGTTCGAGGCACCGGCCGCTCGCGGATGAAAATCCATGGTGAAGCCCTCGTGATCATGGTCACGGCCCCTTGTGCATGCTGACTGACGGCAATGCGAGCTCCCATTTGCAGTCGAAGAGCATGCCTTGCGAAGGCTCACTCCATGACGACCTATCCCGGCATTGAAGAACTGAAGGCCCAGGCTAAGCGCTTGCGCCAGGCGATGAACGATCGCGGCACCGCGCTGACCCACGGTGCGGCCTTGGAAATGATCGCCCGCCAGCACGGCGCGCGTGACTGGAATACGCTTGCGGCTCTGGCGGCAAAACCCAATGCGGCTACGAAGACGCCGCTCTTCGTCGGCGCCCATATTCGCGGCCGCTATCTCAATCAGCCGTTCACGGGCGAAATTCTCTCGCTTTCGGCTCTGCCGGGCGGCCTCCACCGAATCAGCATCCATTTCGATGTAGCGGTTGACGTGGTCACCTTCGAGAGCTTTTCAGCCTTTCGTCGACGCGTGAGTGCACAGATCGATGCCGACGGCGTCTCCCCCAGGAAGACCTCGAACGGCGTGCCTCATTTGGTGCTCGATCTCTGATCGCTCCTCATCCTTTCCAGGCTGTCCGCATGCATGCGCTTGTTCAAGCCGCAGCGGATGTCGCCCGATATCGCAGGGATTTCTCCATGGCCGATCCTTCCAATGACAATGCCTTCCTCACCGGCTGGCTGCCGGGCGTATTCATCAGAACTGCGGCGCCGATCGTCGCGATCACCACTGTCAACGGCCTGTTTGCTGTCGTCGACGCCTATTTCCTGGGGGCCTATGTCGGCCCCGACGCCCTCTCAGCCGTCAGCCTGATCTTCCCGGGGCTTATGCTGCTGGTCGCCCTGCAATCGCTCGTCTCGAACGGCATGGGAAGCATCCTCGCCCGTCGGCTCGGTGCCGGCGATCGCCAGGGCGCGCGTCGGGTATTTTCCGGCGCCCATACGCTGGCGCTCGCCGTCATCGTGATTCTCATCATGGTCTACTGGACCCTCGGCGGGCGGATCATCGATGCCGGCGCCGCCGGCAACACCGCCGTAGCCGACGGCGCCATGCTCTTCATGGGCGCGATGATCGCCTCGACGCCGGTGAGTTTCTTCCTGTCGCTGCATCTCGACGGGCTGCGCTGTGAAGGCAGGATCGGGTTCATGACGGTGGTCACACTTTCGGCCTCACTGCTTAACATCCTCGCCAACTGGCTGTTCATGGCAGTGATGCATTGGGGCGTGGTCGGTTCGGCCGCAGGCTCCATCGCCTCGCAGTTCATCTGTCTCGTGGCCGTGCTCGTCTATCGCTGGCGCCGGCCGGCGACACTCAGGCCTTCTCCCGCATTCGCCCTTGTCGAGTGGCGCGGCATCGTCGCCTTGGGCGCGCCGATGAGCCTCGGTTTCATCGGCATATCGCTTGCCTCGGCCGCGATTCTGGTCAACGTCTCGCTCTGGAGCACGCGTGAGTATACCGCCACCCTTGCCGCCTACGGCATTATCACCCGCATCCTGACCTTCACCTATCTGCCGCTGCTTGGCCTCAGCATCACACTGCAGACGATCGCCGGCAACAATCACGGCGCCGGCCTTGGGTTGCGCGTCGGCCGAAGCCTGCAGATCGCCATGCTCTCGGCACTCGTCTATTGCAGCCTGGTGGAGATCACGGTGGAATTGCTGGCCGGTCGCATCGGCGCCGTTTTCGTTGGCGATCCCGCCATTATCGCCGAGGTCAGGCGAATTCTGCCCTGGACGATCGGCGCCTATTTTCTCTTCGGGCAGATGCTGATCCTGTCGTCCTATTTTCAGTCGATCGGGGATGCGCCGCGCGCGGCGATCTTCGGTCTGTCGCGACCCTATCTTCTCACCCTGCCTCTCACCTTCCTGCTGCCCTTCGTCTTCGGCGAGCAGGGAATCTGGATGGTGCCTGTCTTTGCCGAGGCAGGCATGGTGGTGCTTGCCTTGCTGGTGCTGTCTGAGAATGCCAGACGCCGCGGCTGGCGATACGGGCTTCTGCCCGCCTGAGAGGCGGAGGCCGCGCCTTCCCAGCGCGGCCTCCGGCGATTGCCCCTATTCGTTGCCGCTCTGAGCGGCCGACGTCGACGCTTCCGCCTCGTTCAGTGCCTCGGCGCATTCCTGGCAGCAGACTTCGACGGTCCTGCCGCCGAGCTTGACGGTGATGATCTCGGCGCCGAGTTCGCAGTCGCAGGCAGCACATGTGGTCTTCTTCATCGGGTAATCCTCCATTGATCGTCCCTGGATCGGGACAGCGCCATAAGAGCATCGAAGACCGCGTCATCGCTGTCGAAAACTTTAGCGATGATCAACTCGGAAAAGCTCTACGGTCGGCGCCGCAGTTGCGCCGAGCGCTGAAATTCGGCCGGAGTCTGACCGAAGGCCTGTTTGAAAGAGGCGCTGAAATGACTGTGGCTGGAAAAACCGAGATCGAGGCCGAGTGAGGTCAGATCGTCATACTGGCCGAGCAGATCGAGCGCCCGGGCAAGCCGCAGCCTCAGCTGATAGCGATAGAGCGGCGTGGCCTCGACCTGCTGGAAGACCTGGGTGAGGTAAACAGGGGAAACGCCGACTTCCGAGGCGATTTCCGCAAGCGTCCAGCGTCGCGCGAGATCGGAGGAAAGCACCAGCTTTGCCCGGTCGACGAGTTTCTGCCGGCCGAGGCTGGCGCCGGCGGCGTGCGACGTGCGCTCGCCGAGCGAGCGGCGAACCAGCGTCAGGGCCAGCGTTTCCGCCTCGAGTGTTTCGGCGACGTTGCGCCTAAGACCGTGACGCAGCAGGGCGACCAGCGCCTGCGCGCGCGGGTCGATCCGCCGGCGCTGGCGGCGGAAGGAAAAGGCCGGGCCGGGCTGCGCCTGCTCCTTCGGCGCCAGCTCTTCCAGCATGGATTCGTCGATCGACAGGTCGATACAGGCATCGCCGCCCGCGATCGGATGACTGATCCGATAGCCCTGAGCGGCATTGAAGAACAACACCTGATTGGCTTCAGCCACCGTATCCGTGCGGCCGACATGGCGCATGAAGACGCCGCGATAGGGATAGACGAGGCTTGTCTTGTGAGCACATTCCTCGTCGCTCTTGTGGCGGCACTCGCCATTGCAGACGACGTCACGAATGGTGACGGTCTTCGTTTTCAGGAGCAGTGCTGTTGAAAACTGCAACATCGTATCATCCGGTTCAGGCAGGCAGCCCGACAAGGCTGCACAGGGGCACAGTAACACAGTGAGTTTGATGTTTCAGTAGCGGCTGTAAACGTGCACGTCGCTTTCTGTCTGCCCCCGGGAGAGGCCGACATCCTTCAACTGAGCGTCGGAAAGTTCCATCAGCGCATTGTAGTTGCGCCGTTCGCCGATCTTGCGCCCCAGCCAGCGGACCGCCGTGCCGACTGCAGAGAGAAGGCCGGGCCGGATGAGCCGCGAAGAGCGGATATTGCGGGCCGGTATCGTGAAATTCGAGCTATGCATGATGATCCTCCATCCTCATTGGATGGAGGCAGTGAACCATCATCGACGGTTTGGCGCTGTCAGATTATTTAGCGATCGAACGCGGCCTTTATACCGTCAGCAGCCATTCGTGCTCGGCGGCATTGTGGAATTTCCAGATCCGCTTCGGCCCAGCCATGACATTGAGATAATAGAGATCATAGCCATGCGTTGCCGCGCAGGGGTGATAACCCTTCGGCACCAGTGTCACGTCGCCGTCCTCGATCGCCATGGCCTCGTCGAGCGAGCGGTCGTCGGTGTAGACGCGCTGGAAACCGAAACCCTGCGGTGGATTGAGGCGATGGTAGTAAGTCTCTTCCAGGAAGCTCTCGTTCGGCAGGTCGTCCTGATCGTGCTTGTGCGGCGGATAGGAGGAGGTGTGGCCACCTGGCGTGATCACCTCGACGACGAGCAGGGAATGCGCCGAATTATCGTCCTCAGGCATGATGTTGTTGACGTAGCGCACATTCGTGCCCTTGCCGCGCGTCACCTGCGGATGCGTACCGGGCGGGATCGCCTTCGCCTGATAATCGCCGCCGCCGGGCGCCGAGCAGACGGCGAGTTCCAGATCAGTTTCCGCCGTGACCGACCAATTCGAACCCATCGGGATATAAAGCGCGTGCGGAGCCCCGTCGAAGGGGTTCATCCGATCGCCGAGCGTCCCGAAATCCTTCGCGCCGGCCGAAGCCTTGCCTTTGCCGCTGACCCAGACCAGGCACACCTCGCGCTCGCCGGTCTCTCCCGAAACAGTCTCGCCCGGTTTGATCCGGTGCAGATCGAACCCGACATAGGTCCAGCCGGCGCTTTCCGGGGTGACATGCGTGACGCAGCCATGCGTGCCTGATGGTTTCACCTTGAGGTTTGGCATTGGTGTTTCTCCTCGTATGTTGATGGGCGCAGCCCCCTCATCCGGCTCCCGGCACCTTCTCCCCGAGGGGAGAAGGTGTATGCCGCGCTGCCTCGTTTCCCCCTCTCCGCTGGGGGGCGAAGGACGGGTTGAGCCCCGTGGCTCAACCCCGGCAAAGGTGCCCGAAGGGCGGATGAGGGGGCTCCTTGCTCCGGCAGTTCGTTCAACCCATCACCGGTGGGGAGGGGCCTTCTTTCCGTTACCGCTTCGGGAAACCTTCCGTTTCCACCGTATAACCAGCCGCCGTCATCACGCGCATTAGTTCGGCATGGCCGATCTCGGCCATCTTCTGCGGCGGCGCCTTGCGCGGATCCTGTTCGGCCTCGACGACGAACCAGCCTTCATAGCCGTGGTCGGCGAAGCGCTGGACGATGGCGCCGAAATCGAGTGATCCATCGCCTGGCACTGTGAAGGCGCCGAGCGCTACGGCGTCGAGGAAGGATTGCCGGCTGCGATCGAGTCCGTCCACTACGGATTGGCGAATGTCCTTGACGTGGACGTGGTTGATGCGGGCGTGGTGATTGTCGATGGCGCGCAGCACATCGCCGCCGGCAAAGGCCAGATGCCCGGCGTCGAGCAGCAGCGGAATACCTTCGCCCGAATTGCGCATGAAGGCGTCAAGCTCCGGCTCGGTTTCGACGACGGCCGCCATGTGGTGGTGATAAGAGAGCGGCATGCCTTGCTCGGCGCACCATTCGCCGAATTCGGTGACGCGGCGCGCATAGGCCTTCATCTCGTCGTCGGTGAGGCGCGGCTTGGTGGCGAGCGGCTTGGAGCGGTCGCCCTGTATGGAGCGGCCGACTTCGCCATAGACGATGCAGGGCGCATTGACCGCCTTGAAAAGCTCGATCATCGGCGCGATGCGGTCCTTGTTGGCGGCAAGCTCCTCATTGACAAGCGTGCCGGAGAACCAGCCGCCGCAGAGCGTCACGTCGGCGGCGCGCAGGATGGGCAGCATCTCCTCCGGGTTGCTGGGGAAACGGCGGCCTTGCTCCATGCCGGTGAAACCGGCACTGCGCGATTGCCGCAGGCATTCTTCAAGCGACACATCGTCGCTAAGCTCAGGAAGGTCGTCGTTCCACCATGCGATGGGCGACATGCCGAGTTTGGCCTTCATCAATATTCTCCTTGAAGACATTGCGGAGGAGCGGGTCCGCTCCTCCGGAAAAATGGGGCTAAACCTGTTCAGCCGATGCGCTGGGAGCCGCGGGCTTCGACATAACCCCTGCGCGCCTTGTTGACTTCTTCGCGCGGGCTGACTTCCGGCACCGCGACATCCCACCAATGGCCGCCGGCCTCAGTGGTGATCAAGGGATCAGTGTCGATGACGAAGACGGACGTACGATCATTCTTCCTCGAATCGACGATCGCCTGCTCGAGTTCGGCGATGGAGCTGACCTTGACGGCGATGGCGCCCATGCTTTCGGCATGCGCGCGGAAATCGATCTCCGGCATCACCTCGTGATAGGAGTCCTTCAGCAGATTGTTGAAGTTGGCGCCACCGGTCCCCATTTGCAACCGGTTGATGCAACCATAACCGCGATTGTCGAGCATGACGATATTGATCTTGAGGCCGAGCATGACCGAGGTCGCGATCTCGGAGTTCATCATCATGTAGGAACCGTCGCCGACCATGACGACGACATCCCGTTCGGGGCGCGCCATCTTGGCGCCGAGCCCGCCGGCGATCTCGTAGCCCATGCAGGAGAAGCCGTATTCCATATGATAACTGCCGGGCGCCGTCGCCGGCCAGAGCTTGTGCAACTCGCCGGGCAGACCGCCTGCGGCGCAAAGCACTGTCGTGTTCTCGCCGCCGAGAGTGCGCGCCACCGCGCCGATCACCTGCGCATCGGAGGGCAGGGCGGTGTTGGTCGCCGCCATCGCCTTGGTGGCAGCCTCCATCCAGAGTTTCTTTTCCGCAACTGCCTTCTCGCTAAGCGCTGCCGGCGCCTTCCAGCCGGAAAGCCCTGCCGAAAGCGCCTTCAGCCCTTCGCGGGCATCGGCCACCACAGGGTGGCTGTCGTGCTTCACCGCGTCATAGGCGGCGATGTTGAGGCCGACCATCTTCACGTTGTCGTTCTTGAAGAGCGCCCAGGAGCCGGTCGTGAAATCCTGGCAGCGCGTGCCGACGGCGATGACGAGATCCGTCTCTTCGGCGATCGCGTTCGCCGCCGATGTGCCGGTGACGCCGACCGAGCCGAGCGCCAGCGGATGGGTCTCGTTGATCGACGACTTGCCGGCCTGAGTGACGACGACGGGAATGGCGTGGCTTTCGGCAAAGGCCGCGAGTTCCTTCGTTGCCTGCGAATAGAGCACGCCGCCGCCGGCAACGATCACCGGCTTCTCTGATGCCTTGATAAGGGCGATGGCATTTGCCAGTTCGTCGGCATCCGGCTGCGGCCGGCGGGTCGTCCAGACTTTTTCTTCGAACAGGCTTTCCGGATAATCGAAGGCCTCGGCCTGAACGTCCTGGCAGAGCGACAGCGTCACCGGGCCGCAATCGAGCGGATCGGTCAGCACCTGCATGGCCCGCTTTAGCGCGGTGATGATCTGCTCCGGCCGGGTGATCCGGTCGAAGTAACGCGAAACCGGGCGGAAGGCATCATTGGCCGACACGGTGCCGTCGCCGAAATCCTCGATCTGCTGCAGCACCGGATCCGGCGCGCGGTTGGCGAAGACGTCGCCAGGCAGGAAGAGAACGGGAATGCGGTTGACATGGGCGACACCCGCGGCCGTCACCATGTTCAGCGCGCCGGGGCCGATCGAGGTCGTGCAGGCCATGAAGCGCGTGCGGAAATTTGCCTTGGCATAGGCGATCGCGGCATGCGCCATGCCCTGTTCGTTATGAGCGCGGTAGGTCGTCAATTCCCCGCGCACCTGATAGAGAGCCTCGCCGATGCCGGCGACGTTGCCGTGGCCGAAGATCGCCCAGACGCCGCCGAAGATCGGCACCTTTTTGCCGTCGACAACAGTCATCTGTACTTTCAGGAAATGCGCGATGGCCTGCGCCATCGTCAACCGTATCGTCTTGCCCATCGGGGCCTCCCGAACTTTTAACTTTTTGTCTGGTTTCCCCTCCCCAACCCCTTCCCACAAGGGAGGGGCTAACTCGTGGGGGCTCGCCGCATTTCACCGCAACGTTGCGTCCGCAAGAGAGCTCGTTTGTGGCGTGAAGCGATTCCTCAAGTTAAGTCCCTCCCCCTCGTGGGGAGGGGTTGGGGAGGGGTCTAATTCTCAGTGAAGCCCGCGCGTCTGAAGCCAGGCCTCTGTCAATTGCCGGAAACGGCTGGCCATGTCGGCGATTGCCGCCTCGTCGTTTATTTCGCCGGAGAGCCAGGCGCGCGCCGGATCGGCAAAGATCGTCCGGCCGACGGCGAAGCCCTTCACCGAGGGAGCCGCCAGCGTCGCCTCGAAACAGGAGATCAGTTCCTCTGCGGGCGCTTCGAGCCCGAGAAGCACGATACCACGGCACCATGGATCATTTTTGGCGATCACCGCATCGATCTTCTTCCAGGCTTCGCCGGAAGCCTGCGGCTCCAGCTTCCACCAGTCCGGCTTGATGCCGAGCGCGTAGAGTTCCTCCAGCGCGGTGGCGATCGTATCGTCGGCGAGCGGGCCGTTCTTGCCGGCGATGATTTCCACCAGCAGCTCGCGACCGACTTTGCGCGCGGCCTCGAAAAGCGTGCGCAGCTTCTCCTGCTGCTCCGTCTTCAATTCGGCCGGATCGTCGGGGTGGTAGAAGCACAGGCACTTGATGCAATGGTCGAGCGGCCATTCGACAAGCTGCGAGCCGATATCCTGGCTGAATTCGAAGCGCAGCGGCTTCGAGCCCGGCAGTTCGACAGGCCGGCCAATCCAGGAGAAATTCTTCGTCGCCGCATCGAAGAATGCGTCGCGGCCGAAACGTTCATCGATCAGCATGCCGTAGCCCTCGCGGCCGTTCGAAACGCGAGCGGCGGCTTCGACGGCGAGCCGCTTGAAGGCGACGATCTTGTCGTGGCCGACGCCGAGTTCATCGGCGACGCTGACAAGCTGCGAGCGGTGGTCGATCGCCAGCGCCATCAGAAGCGGGATTTCGCCGCGCCGGGTCGATGCCCAATGGATATGGTTGATCGCCTCGTCCTTGCGCAGCGCCCGATGTTTGCTGCCGGTCTTCAGGAAGAAGTCGAGTTCCGCCCAGGTCGGATATTCGGGCGAGCAGAGCAGTCGGGAGACGGCGAAGGCGCCGCAGGCATTGGCCCAGGTGGCGCAGGTCTTCAGCGGCTCATCGCGCAGGAAGCCGCGCAGGAAGCCGGACATGAAGGCGTCGCCGGCGCCGAGCACGTTGTACACCTCGATCGGGAAGCCCTGGCCGACGATGCCGGCTTCGAGGTCGTCGGCGATCGGCCCGTCATAAACGATGCAGCCCATCGCGCCGCGCTTGAGCACGATGGTCGCCGGCGTCAGCCGTCGGATCTCCTTCAGCGCGCCGAGTACGTCGTCCGCGCCCGACGCGATGAGGATTTCTTCTTCGGTGCCGACGATGAGATCGCAATCCGGCAGCGTCTCCTTCATCTTCGAAGAGACGCGGTCGGACTTCACGTAGCGCTCGAAGCCTTCCGCATGGCCGGCAAGGCCCCAGAGATTCGGCCGGTAGTCGATGTCGAAGATCACCTTGCGGCCGTTCTCCTTGGCGATGCGGATCGCCTTGCGCTGCGCGGCCTCGGTGTTGGGCCGCGAAAAATGCGTGCCGGAAACGAGAACGGCGCGCGACGACTTGATGAAATTCTCGTCGATATCGCCTTCCTCGAGCGCCATGTCGGCGCAGTCGGAGCGATAGAAGATCATCGGCGACACGCCTTCGGCCTCGACCGCAAGCAGCACCAGCGCTGTCAGCCGTTCCTTGTCGGTGACGATGCCGTCCGTCGCCACACCTTCCCGCGCCGCCTGCTCACGGATGAAGCGTCCCATCTGCTCGTCGCCGACGCGGGTGATGAGCCCGGACTTGAGGCCGAGCCGCGCCGTGCCGATGGCGATATTGGACGGGCAGCCCCCGACGGATTTGGCGAAAGAGGCGATATCCTCCAGTCGCGAACCGATCTGCTGGCCGTAAAGATCGACCGAGGAGCGGCCGATGGTGATTACATCAAGCGCCGGCTCCGGCTGTAATCCCGGATTCGATTGTATCATGATGTCCTCCCGCTAGATTTTGCGCGGCTTCCAGTGCCTGCGAATATTTAATAATGAAACATCGGTTCCGATATTTTGTCAATTCGGAATGTTTATTCCATTTTGGCTTTTACAGCTTTTGAATGCTGACGTTTTCGACGCCGTTCGGCGATGGCGACCGGCAGCGCCATGGTCAGCGCCATCGAGGCCGACAGCGAGCGGAAGCCGGCAAAATCGGCCTCCGCCACTTCGAACCAGTGCGTGGCGCAGGCAGCGAGGGGCGAGAAGGCCGAATCGGTAATGGCGATGACGGGGACGCCACGGTCGGCAAGTTCCTGGCTCTGGCTGAGGCTGTCGGCCGCGTAAGGCGAAAAGCTCGCCGCGATCGCCGCATCCCTGGGTGTTGCGAACTGCACCATCTCAGGGTCGACTCCGTTCGGCGAGGCGACGATCTGATGGCGGATATTGAGCTTGGAAAAAGCGTAGGTCATGTGCGCCGTCAGCGGGTAGGAGCGCCGTTTGGCGATCAGATAGATCGTGTCGGCGCCGGCAAGGAGATTGACTGCCTTCGTGAACGTATCGCTCTGCACCGTCGCCGCCAGCCGGTTGACCGATTGGCTGGCCGCCGCAATGAAGCCGGAGAGCAGATTGGCGTCTTCGTCGTCGCCGCTCGTTTGCTCCAGCGTGACGAGCCGCTCTTCATAGCTCAGCGTCCGGTCGCGCAGCCGTTCGCGGAAGATGCTCTGCAGATCGGAAAAGCCTCCATAACCGAGATGATGCGCGAGGCGTACCAGCGTCGAGGGCTGGACGTCGGAGGCGGCCGCGATGCTCGCCGTCGTGCCAAAGGCGATTTCATCGGGATTGCCGAGCGCGAAGGCGGCGACCTGCGCCAGCCGCTTAGGCATGTTCGCCTTGCGCTCGATGATGGTGCTGCGCAGGCTTTCGAAATCGCGCGGCACGCGCGCGTGCCTTTGGGGATCATTATCCATGCTTGCGGCTCACGGGATGAAACAAATATTCCATATTGCCGAGCATAGACGATTTCGAACGGCGCGCCTAATTGTTTTTAATCGCCTGTAATTGAAGGGTTTTGTACAATCGCACCGATAGAATGAAGGCCATATGCCTGCCAACGGTCTCTTGCCAAAATGATCCAGATATTCCAAAAATCCGCGCACACTTCTGGAGGAGATGGAAAATGAAGCCACTTGGCATCGGTTTGATCGGCACCGGTTATATGGGCAAGTGCCATGCACTGGCCTGGAATGCGGTGAAGACCGTGTTCGGCGATGTCGAGCGTCCGCGGCTCGTGCACCTGGCTGAAGCCAATGCCGGGCTTGCCGAGGCCCGTGCCGGTGAGTTCGGCTTCGAAAAGGCAACGGCAGACTGGCGGGCGCTGATCGCCGATCCCGAGGTCGACGTCGTTTCCGTCACCACGCCCAATCAGTTCCATGCCCAAATGGCGGTCGCTGCCCTGGAAGCCGGCAAACATGTCTGGTGTGAGAAGCCGATGGCGCCCGCCTATGCCGATGCCGAGCGCATGCTGGCGACGGCGGAGCGGTCCGGCAAGATTGCCGCTCTCGGCTATAATTACATTCAGAATCCCGTCATGCGGCACATCAGGAAGCTTGTCGGCGACGGCGCCATCGGTACGGTCAACCATGTCCGCGTCGAAATGGACGAGGATTTCATGGCTGATCCCGACGTCTTCTTCTATTGGAAAAGCGAGCTTTCCGCCGGCTATGGTGCACTTGACGATTTCGCCGTGCACCCGCTGTCGTTGCTCTGGTATCTTTTCGGCCATGTCGAGGCCGTCATAACGGATATGGTGAAGCCCTATGCCGACCGTCCGCTCAGCGAGGGTGGCCGCCGCGCCGTCGAAAATCACGATGCCGCCAACGTGCTGATGCGCTTCGGCGGCGGCATCTCCGCTGTGTTGATGGCGAATCGCGCCGCCTGGGGTCGCAAGGGGCGCATCGCCCTGCAGATTTACGGCTCGAAAGGCTCGATCCTCTACGACCAGGAGCGCATGAACGAGTTCGAACTCTATCAGGCAGAAGGGCCGGGTTCGGAGCAGGGCTTTCGCAAGATACTGGCGGCGCCTGCCCATCGGCCCTATGATCGCTTCATCCCGGCTCCTGGCCATGGCCTCGGCTTCAACGATCTGAAGATCATCGAGTGCCGCGAGCTGATCCGGGCAATATCAGGCGAGCCGTCGTCGATCGTGACATTTAAAGACGGTCTCAGGATAGAAAAGTCGGTGCATGCCATGGCACAGTCCTTCCACGAGCGTCGCTGGATCGAAATCGGCTGAATGTAAGAAGCCGCTTTCCGTTGACGGCGCATAGGGCAGGGGATAGGCCTTGGCGTAAGTGTCGAGCCTAGTTTCAGGAGTGAGATCGTGACGGATAGAGTGGTGATCATCGGCGCGGGACAGGCGGGTTTCGCCTTGGCGGCCAAACTGCGTGCTTTGAAGGATACGCGCCCGATCACGCTCATCGGCGCCGAAGATGTAGCCCCCTATCAGCGCCCGCCGCTTTCGAAGAAATATCTGCTCGGCGAAATGAGCTTCGATCGCCTGCTGTTCCGCCCGGAACACTGGTATGCCGACAACGACGTCGATCTTCGCCTTTCGACCTGGGCCGAACAGATCGAGCGGGACAGCAAGCAAGTTCTGCTGCAGGACGGCTCCGTTCTCGACTATGGTACGCTGGTGCTCGCCACCGGCTCGACGCCGCGCCGGCTGCCGGCAGCAATCGGCGGTGATCTCGAAGGCGTCTATGTCGCCCGCGACAAGCGCGACGCCGATCTGCTGGCCGATGAAATGCGCCCGGGTCGTCGCGTCCTCATCATCGGCGGCGGTTACATCGGCCTCGAGGCTGCGGCCGTCGCCCGCCATCGTGGCCTCGAGGTCACGGTCATCGAAATGGCCGATCGTATCCTGCAGCGTGTCGCGGCGAAGGAAACGGCCGACCTCATGCGCGCCATTCACGAGAGCCACGACGTGGTGATCCGCGAGAAGACCGGCCTGAAGCATTTGATCGGCAAGAATGGCCGCGTCTCCGGCGCCGCCCTTTCCGACGACTCGGTCATCGATGTCGATTTCGTCGTCGTTGGCATCGGCGTCGTGCCGAACGATCAGCTTGCCAAGGAAGCCGGTCTCGAAGTCGCCAATGGCATCCTTGTCGATGAATTCGCCCGCACCTCCGATCCGGCGATTTTTGCGGCCGGCGATTGCGCCGCACTTCCATGGCAGGGTGGGCGCATCAGGCTCGAATCGGTGCAGAACGCTGTCGACCAGGCTGAAGCTGCGGCAGCCGTCATCGCTGGTGGCGACGAGCCCTATGAGCCGAAACCGTGGTTCTGGTCCGACCAGTACGACGTCAAGCTGCAGATCGCCGGCTTCAATCTCGGCTATGACGACACGCTTTTGCGTCCGGGCGCCCGCGAAGGGGCTCACTCGATCTGGTACTTCAGGGAAGGCCGGCTGATCGCTGTCGACGCGATCAATGACGCGAAGGCCTATGTGACCGGCAAAAAACTGCTGGAATCTGGCACTAACCCCAATCGAGCGATCCTCGCCGACCCCTCAGCCGATCTGAAGAGCCTATTGAGCTGAGTCCGCGAGCGCGCGCGCCGCAAGGCGTGTGCGCCTGAAGGATCGATCGGCCGAGCTTTTGGAGGCGGGCGCAGACGAGCGATTTTTCTCGTCTGGCCGTAAAAAGCCGAAAGGCCGCCGCTGCATTTCTTCTGGTGAAAACTCAAAAAACCCTTGCATTCACAGACCGCTCACCCTAGTTAGGCGGCACCGGAGAGGTGGCCGAGTGGTCGAAGGCGCTCCCCTGCTAAGGGAGTATACGTCAAAAGCGTATCGTGGGTTCGAATCCCATCTTCTCCGCCATTTCGATTTCCGCAACGCATCCAAGTCTTATCTTCTGTTGGCGAATCACGGCCGCTTAGTCGGCTATCGCCCCCAAGTCGCGCGCAGGAGAATCGTTTCGTCTCGACGAGAGAGAATCGTCGGCGGGAATCACGTTTTGCTCTTCTGCCTCAGGCAGCGCCGATAGCGGATCCGTGAACGTGCGGTTACGCTTTCGGGAGCTGCCATCTCTCCCGTAACTGCCGGATCTTGTCGAAAAGGTGTCGCGAATGCGTCGGAAGGCGCTTGTCCAGTTCTTTGTCGATTTCCGCTAAGCAGCCGCAAAACCAGGCTTTTCTTAACAAAGCATAAAGGAAATCGGGGCCGGTTGCCCGACTTGTGTCCTTTCGGCAACAGAATGTCGGGAAGGCTCCCGCAAACCACCCATTCGAGTAAGTTGGTGATTGCGTGACGGTCGCCGTCTTGTATTTTCACCCTCGGAAGCAAGGGCGACGGATCGTCCACTTCTTGAAACACGGGGATGGGGCAGGGAACGCTGCTCAGCGAAAGATCCCAAACCCGATCGAAACTTTGAATTGGAGGTCATTTATGAACATCAAGAGCCTTCTTCTCGGCTCCGCTGCTGCTCTCGCAGTAGTTTCCGGTGCTCAGGCTGCTGACGCTATTGTTGCTGCCGAGCCGGAACCGGTTGAATATGTTCGCGTCTGCGACGCTTACGGCACCGGCTACTTCTACATCCCCGGCACCGAAACTTGCCTCAAGATCGAAGGCTACATCCGTTTCCAGGTCGACGTTGGTGATC
>NZ_JABDWI010000002.1:0-512873 GCF_019685235.1 Rhizobium sp. NLR8a | reverse complement strand
TCCGCGAGGTCTCCGAGGTCGCCGGCACCATCACGCCGGTTCCGGGCGGCGTCGGCCCGATGACCATCGCCATGCTGATGGCCAATACGGTCATCGCCGCCCATCGCACCGCCGGGCAGACGCCGCCAAAGTTTTGAGTGGAATGCCGTCTGGCGGGCTTGCCATGACGCGAAAGATTTATATAGTCAGGAAATAAATATTCCGTAGAGGAAATAAGAGGGAACGGAAATGGCTCTATCATGGCGTTTCTCCGCCTTGGCGGATCGGCATCGCGCACTGGGATCGAAGCTCGAGGACTGGAGCGGCATGGGAACCGCCTGGACCTACGAGAAGGACATGTCGGAAGAACATGTCGCCGTTCGCACCAAGGCCGGCATCATGGATGTCTCGGGTCTGAAGAAGGTGCACCTGGTCGGCCCGCACGCCATCGCCGTACTCGACTACATCACCACCCGCGATCTGACGAAGATCTATCCCGGCCGCTCGGTCTACGCGACCATGCTGAACGACCGCGGCCACTTCACCGACGATTGCATCGTCTATCGCACCGGCCCGAATTCCTGGATGCTGGTGCATGGATCCGGTTCCGGCCACGAGGAAGTCGTCAAACAGGCGGCAGGCCGCAACTGCGCGGTGCTCTTCGACGACGACCTGCACGACCTGTCGCTGCAGGGTCCGCTTGCGGTCGATTACCTCGCCAAATATGTGCCCGGCATCCGCGAGCTCAAATATTTCCACCACATGCAGACGACGCTGTTCGGCGCGCCCGTCATGATCTCGCGCACCGGCTATACCGGCGAGCGCGGCTACGAGATCTTCGTGCGCGGCCAGGACGCCGTCATGGTCTGGGACAGAATCGTCGAGGAAGGCAAGGAGATGGGCATCATCCCCTGCTGCTTCTCGGTCCTCGACATGCTGCGCGTCGAAAGCTACCTGCTGTTCTACCCCTACGACAATTCGCAGATGTATCCCTTCGCCGACCAGCCACCCGGCGACAGTCTCTGGGAACTCGGCCTCGACTTCACCGTCAGCCCCGGCAAGACGGGCTTCCGCGGCGCCGAGGAACATGCGCGCCTTAAGGGCAAGGAGCGCTTCAAGATCTTCGGCATGCTGATCGACGCCGACGGACCGGCCGATCTCGGCGACGAGGTCTTTGCCGACGGCAAGAAGGTCGGCGTCATCACCTGCCCGAGCTATTCGTCACTGACGAAGAAATCCATGGCGATCGTCCGCCTCGACGTTGACAAGGCGGTGCACGGGACGAAACTCGAAGTCCGCGGCAAGACCGTCGAGGCTAGCGCCACCGCCCATACGCTTCCCTTCGACGACCCGGAAAAGAAGAAAAGGACTGCCGTAGGTTAAGGAGCCCGCCAATGCTCGTCGCAGGCATCAAGAGCCGACCAGTCTATAAGGGCCTGACCATCCAGCCGCGCGCCCGGCGGCACATTTTCGCACTTGAGGGGGAGGGCGCCAAGGCTCTCCTCGATCAGCAGCCGGCGCTTGACGAAACGGCTCTTTCCCGCAGCGAGATCCTCTATGTCGCCCGCGGTTCTCGAGGCTCCGGCCTCGATGAACCCCTGCGCCGGCTCGGCGCCGACATGTTCTTCACGGCGCCGACGATCGCAACGCTGCTCTTCCGGTTGAAGGGCTCGCTCGCGACGGCTCACATGGGCACTCGGCTTTATATCTCCGGCACGGAGGGCTTCATCGGCCAGGCGATGCTCGTGGCGCTTGACTACGGCATGGACCACGCCTCCATCATCACCGAGCATCGCGGCTCCCTGGCCAGGCGGGTGCAATGCGTCCATTGCAAGGGCATCACGGACGACGTCACCACCAGCCCGTTCGCCTGCAGCCATTGCGGGCTGACGCTTCTTGTCCGCGATCACTATTCGCGGCGGCTTGCCGCCTTCCAGGGCGTCAACATCGACGCGGAAGAGCCCGGCAGCGCGCCTGAACCAGAGGAGTTGTTCCTTTGAGCGGTGGCACTGAAATTCCCGTGCGCGTAGCGCGGATCACTCCGATCGCCGAGCGCGTCAAGCGTTTCCGCTTCGAGCGCCTGGACGGAAAGCCGATGCCGTATTTTTCAGGCGGCGCCCATATCATCGTCTCGATGAACGATGGCGGCCATATGCGCCGCAATGCCTATTCGCTGATGTCTCCCCCGCACGACTGCGCGGCCTACGAAATCAGCGTGCTGCATGTCGAGGATTCACGCGGCGGCTCCGCCTTCATGCATCAGAAGGTCAGCGAAGGCGACGAACTGAAGGTCAGCTATCCTGTCAACCTCTTCCAGCCCGACTGGCGCGGGCGCAAGCATCTTCTGATCGCCGGCGGCATCGGCATTACCCCTTTCATTGCGATGATGGCGCAGTTTTCCCGCGAAGGCGCCGCCTTCGAACTGCATTACGCCATCCGAACGCGCGACCGCGGCGCCTACTGGCGGGAACTCCTGGAGCGCTATGGTCCGCATCGCATCAAGATCTATTGCGACGCCGAAGGCAGTGGCATCCCGCTGACGCGTCTGCTCGACTGCCAGCCGCTCGGCACGCATCTTTATGTCTGCGGCCCCTCCGGCATGATCGACGGTGTGATGAAAGCGGGGCTCGATGCCGGCTGGCCGGAGCAGAACCTCCATTCGGAACGGTTCCTCTCATCCTTGCCCGGTAAACCCTTCACGATCGAGCTTCTACGCTCCGGCAAGACCGTGAAGGTCGGCCATCACGAAAGCATGCTGGAGGCGATCGAGGCGGCCGGCGTCGACGCCCCCTTCCTCTGTCGCGGCGGCGCCTGCGGTCAATGCGAAACGGCGGTCGCCGTCTGCGAGGGCAAACTGCTGCACAATGACGTCTATCTGACGAGCGAAGAAAAGGCATCCGGCAGCAAGGTGATGATCTGTGTTTCCCGCTTCGAGGGAAACACGCTGCATCTTGATCTCTAACGGCATCGAAAAAGGAGACCGGACATGGCAATCGCCTTCAAGCAAGAAACATTCCGGGACGATTTCAGCTACCGGAACAGCCCCGGGAACATCCGTCGTTTTCCGTTCCCCTTCGACCGCGACGAATACATGTATTCGGTCAACATGGAGCCGCATGTGCGCGGACGGGCGGGAACCGTCTACGAAAACTTGATCGATGTCGACGAGCATTACGTCGCCGAGATGCACGACCGAGCGCTGGTGCTGAAGGAAGATCCGCTGCGCTACCAGGCCCTGCCGCACATGATGAGCGCGCAGTGGGACACGCTCGAACTTTTGATGGAAGAGCAGGCAGCGGGCTACCCCGACCATTTCACCCTGATCCGCAACGGCGACCAGTGGCGCTGGATCAACCGCCCGCTCGGCATCGACGACAGCTTCACCTTCGGCGACGCCTCGACGCTGCCCTATGAGCCCTTCGAATATATCACCCGCCAGGCCCAGGGCGATTTCTGCATCGTCGATCAGCGCGACGGCAATCTGTGGATGGATGCCGGCATGGTGACGACGCAGGCCGACTGGTCGCTCGATTTCGACATCGGCATGAATTTCATGGAATGGCACGGGCCGGTGCCGCTCGCCCATCAGATCGGCGTCTTCGACCGGGCGCTGAAATTCCTTCTGAACCTGCAGCAGGGCAAGCCGACACGGCGCTTCAACTGGACGATGACGATCAATCCGCGGCTCGACACCAGCCCCGAGAATTATCACAAATGGGGGCCCGACCGCACGACGGTGACGCCGGAGAATGTGGGCGAGAAAGTGCATCTGCGGGTCGAGTTGCAAAGCCTCTGGCGACTGCCGCGCTCCAACGCCATCCTCTTCGTCATCCGCTGCTACCTGATGAACATGGAAGAACTCGTCACCGTCCCGAAATGGGCGCGGCGCTTCCCGCGGGTGCTGAAGACGCTGCCTCCGGAACTCATCGACTACAAGGGACTCACCCGTTACCGCGAGACGACGATTGACTGGCTTTCCAAATATGACGACGGGGCTCCGACCAGCCCCGGTATTTATCCGGACTGAAAGAAATGCCGTAACATTTTGAATTTCTGGGTACATCCTCCTTCGATTTCAATTCGAGGAGTTATCCAGGAGACGATGCCATATAATCAAGAGGGGAATGCTTCATGACAAGAGTAGCCGTCATCGGTGCCGGTCCGTCCGGGCTGGCGCAGCTGCGCGCCTTTCAATCGGCTGCCCAGAAGGGCGCCGAAATCCCGGAGATCGTCTGCTTCGAAAAGCAGTCGGACTGGGGCGGGCTCTGGAACTATACCTGGCGCACCGGCCTCGACGAATATGGCGAGCCTGTCCATGGCAGCATGTATCGCTATCTCTGGTCGAACGGTCCGAAGGAATGCCTCGAATTCGCCGATTATTCCTTCGAGGAACATTTCGGCAAGCCGATCGCCTCCTATCCGCCGCGCGCCGTGCTCTGGGACTATATCAAGGGCCGGGTCGAGAAGGCGAATGTCCGCCACTGGGTGCGCTTCAGCACGCCGGTGCGCATGGTCCGCTTCGACGAGGCCACGAAGAAATTCACGGTGACGGCGCATAACCGCATCGAAGACCGGATGTACGACGAGGAATTCGATTATGTCGTCGTCGCGACCGGTCACTTCTCGACGCCGAATGTGCCCTATTTCGAGGGCGTGAAGACCTTCAACGGCCGCGTCCTGCACGCCCATGATTTCCGCGACGCGCTCGAGTTCAAGGGCAAGGACATCCTGATCGTCGGCCGCAGCTATTCGGCCGAAGACATCGGTTCGCAATGCTGGAAATACGGCGCGAAATCGGTGACGACGAGCTACCGCTCGAAGCCGATGGGCTTCAAATGGCCGGAGAATTTCGAAGAACGGCCGCTGCTGACCAAGCTCGAAAACCGCACGGCGCATTTCCTCGACGGGTCGAGCAAGGAAGTCGACGCCCTGATCCTCTGCACCGGATACCAGCACCATTTCCCCTTCCTGCCCGACGACCTCCGGCTGAAGACGGCCAACCGCCTGTGGGCCGACAGCCTCTACAAGGGCGTGATCTTCGACAAGAACCCGCAGCTCTTCTATATCGGCATGCAGGACCAGTTCTATACCTTCAACATGTTCGACGTTCAGGCCTGGTGGGCGCGCGACGTGATGATGGGCCGCATCACCCTGCCGCCGGAAGAAGAACTGAAGGCGAATTTCGACATGTGGCGCGCCCGCGAGGAGACGCTCGAGGATGCCGAACAGATGATCTGGTATCAGGGCGACTATGTGAAGGAACTGCTCGCAGAGACCGATTATCCCTCCTTCGACATCGAGGGGACCAACCGGACGTTCATGGAGTGGGAACATCACAAGGCCGAGAACATCATGGGCTTCCGCGACCATGCCTACCGATCGCTGATGACCGGCAACATGTCACCGAAGCATCACACGCCCTGGGTCGAAGCGCTCGACGATTCCATGGAGGAATATCTGCGCAACTGATGGCGGATGCCGCATAATTTCTTAGATCCGAATCGATTTCGGGATAGAATCATGCTGCAGATTCAAGGTGCTACGGCGCCGCATGGTAGGAAGAGAGCCGTTCGTTGCGGCTCCATCCAACGTTTAAAGTGAAGTGAGTAATCCAATTTGCAACTCCTCCTTTCGAGCGAGGCCTTCGTGGATTTTCAAACAAGCATTCTCGGGCGCATGAGCGGTTTTCTTTACCGCTGCCGCGCCGACGAAAACTACACGATGCTTGAGATGACCAACGGCATCGAGCGCATCTTCGGTTACCCCGCCGACGAAATCATCGGCAACAGGACACGGACTTTCACCTCGATCATGTACGAGGAAGACGTGCCTTTGATGGACGAGGTAGTGGGGAGGGCGCTCGAGAAGCGGACGGACTGGACGATGGAATACCGTATACGTCATGCCAGGGGTCATCTCGTCTGGGTGACAGAGACCGGTGGCGGAATCTGGGACGAGAAGGGTGAACTTCTCTATCTCGAGGGCAGCATCATCAATATCGAATCGCTCTATCAGCGAATCGACGAACAGACCGCCGACATGCGCGTCACAGCCTCGAAGACCAATGAGATCCTGCAGTCGCTGCGCTATCTCAAGCTGCTCGCCGTCAATGCGGGCATCGAGGCGGCCCGTGCCGGCACGGCAGGGTCAGGCTTTGCCGTGCTTGCCGCCGAGATGCGCACGCTCGCCAACTCCTCGGAAGAGGCCGCACGCGCCATTTCCAACGCGCAACGCAAGCCGGAAGGCTGAGCGCTACGAAGCAGCGGCAGAATTGCGGCTCACATCGAAAAATCCGCATCATTAACCGTCCCGCGCGGGACTAATATTATTTCTTTTCAAAAGGTTGCGGAACTCCCTCGGTTGAAAAATCTCGTCGCATTATCGGTATTGTTAGAGCCGCGTTAACTTTTTGTTAACCATACCGGCGGTAGACATGGTCAACGATTTCTTCACATAGATGACCAAAGTGCTAACAGACGCTCGCTCTATCCGCATCAAGGGCCGCTCTTTCCTGGCGGTCATGCTGTCCCCGGACCTGCCGATCGATGATTGGCTGACCAGACTGGACGATCTGGCTGCCCGTTCGGCCGGTTTCTTCCTCGGACGGCCTGTCGTGCTCGATCTGACGGACCTGCAAATCGACCGGCCGCAGTTGAAGGACCTCATCGCCGAACTTGCCAAGCGCAATGTCAGCATTATGGGGATCGAGGGCGCCCGGCCGTCGATTCTCGGCGCGGGCATGCCTCCGGCGCTGAAGGGCGGCCGCTCCGCCTCCGACGTCGAGGTTCAGCCGAATGAGCCTGCCGATCCGGTCACCAAACCAACGGCAACCGAGACCCGCCCGGTAACGACAACGCAATCCATCGTCATCAGGGAACCGGTGCGCTCGGGGCAGTCGGTGATCTTCCCCGAAGGCGACGTCACCATCGTTGGCTCGGTCGCCTCCGGGGCCGAGGTGATCGCCGGCGGCTCCGTTCATATCTACGGCGCGTTGCGCGGCCGGGCCATGGCGGGCTCCATCGGAAACGCATCGGCGCGGATCTTTTGCCGCAAGCTCGAAGCCGAGCTGGTGGCGATCGACGGCATCTACAAAATGGCGGAAGACATGGCCCCCAATCTTCGTGGACAAGCGGTTCAGCTCTGGCTCGAAGAGGACGCGATCATGGCGGAAAAACTGATCTGACCCGGCTGCGGCCACGGCAAAGGAGAGAGAAATGGGGAAAGTGATCGTCGTCACGTCAGGCAAGGGCGGGGTCGGAAAGACGACCTCGACCGCCGCATTGGGAGCGGCGCTGGCGCAACGCAATGAAAAGGTCGTCGTCGTCGATTTCGACGTCGGCTTGCGCAATCTCGACCTCGTGATGGGCGCAGAGCGGAGGGTCGTCTACGACCTGATCAACGTCATCCAGGGCGACGCCAAACTCACCCAGGCGCTGATCCGCGACAAGCGGCTGGAGACGCTGTTCCTGCTGCCGGCCTCGCAAACCCGCGACAAGGACAACCTGACGGCCGAGGGCGTCGAACGCGTCATCAACGATCTGAAGCGCTATTTCGACTGGATCATCTGCGACAGCCCCGCCGGGATCGAGCGCGGCGCAACGCTTGCCATGCGCCATGCCGATGTCGCCGTCGTCGTCACCAATCCGGAGGTTTCGTCGGTGCGCGACTCCGATCGCATCATCGGCCTGCTCGACGCCAAGACCGCCAAGGCCGAACGCGGCGAGCGGATGGAAAAGCACCTGCTGCTCACCCGCTATGACGCCAACCGCGCCGAACGCGGCGACATGTTGAAGGTCGACGACGTCCTCGAGATCCTCTCCATCCCGCTCCTCGGCATCGTGCCGGAGAGCATGGATGTGCTGCGGGCGTCCAACATCGGTGCGCCGGTCACGCTGGCGGAAAGCCGCAGCGCGGCTGCGATGGCTTATTTCGATGCCGCGCGCCGGCTCGCCGGCGAAACCTTGCCGATCACGATCCCCGAGGAAAAGCGAAATCTATTCGGCAAGATCTTCGGACGGAGGGCAGCATGAATATCTTCCGTCTTTTCAACAAGCAGAGAACGGCACCCGCCGCCCGCGAACGCTTGCAGGTGCTCCTTGCGCACGAACGCTCATCGGCAGGATCGGACCTTGTTTCGCTGCTGCGCGAGGAAATCCTTGCGGTCATCGCAAAACATGTTGAGCTCGACCACGACAAGGTGCAGGTGACGATCGACCGCAACGAGTTTGTCTCCACTCTTGAGATCGACGTCGAAATCCCGCTGAACGCAGCCGTACAGGCCGCTTGAGGGCAATATCCGGGGGACGACGGACGGAACCGATCGTCGTCTCCCGAACACGAAGTGGGTTACGATCGCGGGCGCGTCTTCTGCGGATCGTAATGCGAAAGCGGCACGATCGTCGCCGGCAAACGCTTCTGGTGGCCGTCGAGCTTGCCGATCTCGACCTCGGTGCCCGGGCTCGCATGCATCACGTCTATGCGGGCGAGCGCGATCGTCTTGCCGAGAACAGGCGAGCGCGTGGCGCTGGTGACGACGCCGATCTGGGCCCGGCCGATATGGACGCAATCGCCATGGCCGACCGCCTCGTTCGCCTGGATATCAAGGCCGACGAGCAGATGGCGCGGATGTTCCTTGCGCCGGATCAGCGCCTCGCGGCCGATGAAATCGTCCTGTTTGGATTTCAGCGGCACGGTAAAGCCGATGCCGGCCTCGAACGGATCCGTCTGGTCGGTGAATTCGTGGTGGGCAAAGATCAGGCCCGCCTCGATGCGGACCATGTCGAGTGCCTCCAGCCCCATCGGCTTCAGCCCGTGCGGTTGGCCTGCCTCCCAGACGGCATCGAACACCCCCAGCGCATCCTTCGGATGACAGAAGATCTCGTAGCCGAGCTCGCCGGTATAGCCCGTGCGCGAGATCACGACCGGCGCCCCCTCGAAGCCGCCGATGCGGCCGACGGTGAAGCGGAACCATTCGAGCTCGCCGATCGCGGGCTGGCGCGGCGCCGTCCAGATAATCTCCTTCAGGATGTCGCGGCTCCGCGGCCCTTGCAGCGCGATATTGTGCAACTGATCGGTCGATGAGCGAACCCAGGCCTTGAAACCCTTCTTCTCGGCCTGCTGACGCAGCCATATGCCGCTGAAATCATCGCCGCCGATCCAGCGGAAGTTCTTGTCGCCGAGTCTGAAGAGGGTGCCGTCGTCGATCATGCCGCCGTTTTCGTAGCACATCGCGGAATAGACGACCTGGCCGGTCGAGAGTTTTCGCACGTCGCGCGTCAGGCAGTATTGCAGCAGTTCCTCGGCGTCCGGACCCGTCACTTCGAACTTCCGCAAGGGCGAGAGATCGATGACGGCGGCGCGCTCGCGGCAGGCCCAGTATTCCTCGACCGGTCCTTCGGACGAGAAGCGGTTCGGCAACCAGTAGCCGCGATATTCCGTATAGTCTCGCGTCAACGCCGAAAGGCGGGGATGGAAGGCGGTTTCGCGCGTCAGTTCGGCTTCGGCATCTGGGGTCATGCGATAGGCTACCGCTCGTGAGAATTTCTCTTTTCCGGAAAAGGTGCGGACGTGGATATCCGTCGGATCCCAGCCGTTCGCCGCATCGATATCGTCAGGGCAGGACGATGAGACGCAGACGAGATCCGTCAGCGCACGCATCAGCACGTAATCGCCGGGACGCGACCAGGGCTCGTCGAGATAGAGCTGGTTGTTGTGGTCGATATTGGTGTTGTAGAAATAGTTCAGCGCTTCCCAGCCCTTGCGCCCGGCAATGCCATAAGGCGCCAGCGCCGCGTTGAAATTGTCCGTGCAGTTGACGTGGCCGGGATAACCCATGTCGTCGTAATAGCGTGAATTGCAGGCAGTTGCGAAAGCGTCGTGGCGGCCGACCGTGTCCTGGACGATCTCGACCAGCGGCTCGAAGTCGCGATCGAAGGCCTTGGACGGCATGCCGGGCGTGGGATAGCTGCGACCGAGCAGCGTGCGAGTGACGGTCGAATCGAGCGCCAGATCGAGGCCCTTGTCGACCTTGCGGGCGGCAAAGGCCTGGAAATCGGTGCACTGGCGCCCATAGACATCGATGATCTGGATAAATTCGCCGGCGCGCACGAAATAAGCGGCGGCGCTCGCCGCCCGGATGCGGATATCCTCGATCGGATCGGCCGCCGGTTCCGGCAGGGCGGAGGCATAGTCGCGGATCAGCAGGCTGCGCTTGATCCGGATCTCGATCGGCGTCGCCGTGTCCTGCGCCTCCGGCGACATGGCGCCGGCGGGTGCCGCAACGATCAGCAGGCCCTTCACGGCAATCGTGAACTCCGCCAGGCTGCCCGGCGTCGATCCTGCCCCGAAGATGCGAAGCGCTCCGGCCGCTGCGAGATCGGCGCCGCGCCGCTGAAGTGCCGCGCGCATGCGGGCAGCACTCTCATCCTCTGCCTGAAGAATGGCCTTCAAACCCTCGGCTGAATTGCTGAATGCCGCGCCGAGACCGGCTGCCTGGAAGCGCCCCTTTTCGTCGAGGAAGGAGAGCTCACAAATCTGCCCGCCTTCGCTGTCGATGACGCTCACGCGGTCGCCCGCCTCAACGCGCACTACGACCGATCCGCCACCCTTTGCCCGGTAGCGTTCAGTGCCCGCCGGCAGAGCAACACCGGGGTAATGGACGAGGCTCGGAACGATCGTTCGAGGGCCCGGCATGACAGGATGAAGTTCTCGCATTCTACCCTCATGGGGGATCGGCATGCCCTTCAGCATACGCCCATACAGGTTACAAAATGCCTATGGAAAGTAAAGTCATATTGACTAAAAAGAAAATATCTTCACTATGCATCAAGAGTTCAGGCTCGGAGAATCCGTCGGGAGCGCGGATCGCCAAAATCATCCGAGCGCGCTCGAGACCGTCAGGGAGACACGTTCAGGGAGACGTACAGAGATACGTCCGGAACAATCGAATGGGGAATTTCGCCGATGACAGATATTGTGGAGGCCGGAATTGCATCCGGCACCGAAGGTAAGCTTATACGCGCGCTCGACTGGAAGGGCGCATTCTGGGTGGCCGCGGGCGTGCCGCCGCTCGTTCTCTTCTCCATCGGCGGCATCGCAGGCACGACGGGCAAGCTCGCCTTCGTCGTCTGGATCATCTCGATGGTGATGGGTTTCCTGCAATCCTTCACCTATGCCGAGATCGCCGGCATGTTCGGCAACAAATCCGGCGGGGCCTCCGTCTACGGCGCCACCGCCTGGCTGCGCTATTCGAAATTCATCGCGCCGCTGTCGGTCTGGTGCAACTGGTTTGCCTGGTCGCCGGTGCTTTCACTCGGCTGTGCCATCGCCGCCGGCTACATTCTCAATGCATTTTTCCCGATTCCGGCAGCCGATTCGCAAATGGTCCTCGACTGGATCGCCGCGCATGCCGCTTCCGTCACGGCCGACAGCCCCCGCGTCGCCGAATATATCGCAGCCCACGCCGGCACGACGCCTGACGATGCCGTCAAGGCGCTGCTCGGCGCCGACGGTGTTGCCGCTCTGACGCCGGCGATCCGCAACTGGTCGCTGGCAAGCTTCAGCATTCCCTACCTCGCCACCGCCAACATCAACGCCACCTTCTTCATCGGCGGCATCCTGATGCTGATCATCTTCGCGATCCAGCATCGCGGCATCTCGGAAACGGCTAGCGTGCAGAAATGGCTGGCGATCATCGTGCTGGTGCCGCTGCTGATCATCGGCCTTTATCCGATCGTCAGCGGCCAGATCGTTTCCGCAAATGTCACCGGCCTCGTCCCGCCGACGGCGGCCTATGCCGCCAGCGACGGCAGCTGGAGCAATGGCGGCTGGACGCTGTTTCTCGGCGGCCTGTATATCGCCGCCTGGTCGACCTACGGCTTCGAGACGGCGGTCTGCTACACCCGCGAACTGAAGAATCCGAAGACAGACACCTTCAAGGCGATCTTCTATTCCGGCCTGGCCTGCTGCCTGTTCTTCTTCCTGGTGCCCTTCGCCTTCCAGGGCGTACTCGGCCACGCCGGCATGCTGGCCCCCGGCATCGTCGATGGCACGGGCGTTGCCGAAGCGCTTGGCGGCCTGATCGGCGCCGGCCGGGTCATCACCCAACTGCTCGTGATATTGATGATCCTGGCGCTCTTCCTCGCCATCATGACGGCAATGGCCGGTTCCTCACGTACGCTCTATCAGGGTTCGAAAGACGGCTGGCTGCCGAAATATCTCGACCACGCCAACGAGCATGGCGCCCCGACACGGGCGATGTGGACCGATTTCGCCTTCAATCTCTTCCTTCTGGCGATCGCATCGGACGTCGGCGGCTACTTCTTCGTACTCGCCGTCTCGAATGTCGGCTACATCATCTTCAACTTCCTGAACCTCAATTCCGGCTGGATCCACCGGGTGGATTCCGGCCATATCGAACGGCCCTGGAAGGCGCCGAGCTGGCTGATCGGCCTCAACACCGTGCTCGCCTTCGTCAACGCGCTCTTCCTCGGCGCCGGCGCCAAGGTCTGGGGTTATTCCAACGCACTCTGGGTCGGATTCATCTTCGCCGCACTGATCCTGCCCGTCTTCGCCTATCGCCACTATGTGCGCGACGGCGGCAAGTTCCCGGCCGGCGCGATGGAGGATCTCGGCCTCATCGGCCAGGATCTCGGCGTCAGGAAAGCCGGCATGCTCCCTTATCTTGCACTTGTCGGCGGCCTCGCGATCGTACTGATCGCCAACTGGTTCTTCCAGCTCCCGGCTTGAATAGCCTCCCAAGCAGAAAAGCCGCCAAGCCGCCATGGAAACATGGCGGCTTTTTCATGCCCTGATTCTGGGATTTGATCTGGATGAGGGTTAGCCGAACCGACCTAGTAGGGGGCAAACCATTCCACCACCGTCAAACAATGGTCTCGCCGCCGTCGACGACGAGAATCTGACCGGTCATGTAGGACGAACGGTCCGAGACCAGGAAGAGAATGGGCTCGGCGATTTCGGAGACATCGGCCCAGCGTCCGAGCGGCACCTTCTCGGCGACATAGGCCTCGATCGCGCCACGGCCGCCCATCTGGGCGATGAAGGGTTCGTTGAACGGCGTATCCACCCAGCCCGGGCAGAGCGCGTTGACGCGGATGCCGAACCTGGCGTAGTCGCCAGCCATCTGTCGGGTCATCGCGATGACCGCATGTTTCGTCGTCGTATAGGCGATCATCTCGCGATCGTAGAGTACGCCCGACGAGGAAGAGGTGTTGAGGATGACGCCGTGGCCCGCCTTCTTCATCAGCGGCATGACGAAGCGAGCCGCCATGAAATGCGCTCGGACATTCAGGCTCCATGACCTGTCGAAACCCTCGACAGCCACCTGTTCCAGATCGCCCGCCACCTGTGCGCCGGCATGATTGTGGAGGATGTCGATCCGGCCATGACGTTCGGCGACCGCAGCAATGCCCGCTTCGAGCGCCCTGTCGTCGGTGACGTCCAGAACTAGGCACTCAGCCCTGCCGCCGGCGGCCTCAATCCGGTCGACGGTTTCGGCGGCACTGGCGGCATTCAGGTCGGCCACGACGACGAAAGCACCTTCTCCTGCCATGATCAGCGCGCCGGCCTGGCCGATGCCCGAGCCCGCTCCGGTGACGATCGCGACGCGATTTTCAAGAATCATTGGTGTTTCCCGTTCAGTTTGTTGTTTTCTCGCGCATCAGAAAGCGCGCGATGAGGATCAGTCCCAGCGATGCGACAAGCACCATCGTGGCGATGGCGTTGATCTCCGGTGTCACGCCACGACGGATCGAGGCGAAGACATAGATCGGCAGTGTCGTGTTCGAACCTGCGACGAAAAAGGCGATGATGAAATCGTCGAAGGAGAAGGTGAAGGCGAGCAGGAAACCGGCCAGGATTGACGGCAGGATCTGCGGCAGCACAATCTGGCGAAAAGTGGTGAAAGGCGTGGCGTAAAGGTCGCTCGACGCTTCGACGATGTCACGGCCGAGGCTGGCGATGCGTGCTTTGACAATCATTGTCACCAGCGCCATGGTGAAGAGGCCGTGGGCGGCGATGATCGAGCCATAGCCGAGTGATAGCTTCGGCGCCTGTTCGCCTGGCCAGACGGCGGCAATCAGCGGATTGACGAAGCCGAAGACCTCGACCAGCGCCACCAGCGTCGCAATGCCGATGACGACGCCGGGAACGACGATCGCCGCAGCGAACAGCCCGTCGAAGACCGCTCGCGCCCGGACGCCGAGCCGCTCCATGCCGATCGCCGCCATCGTGCCGAAAATGGCCGCCAGCCCGGCACTGGTAAAGGCGATGGTCAGGCTGTTCTGCAGCGCTTCCATCAGGAAAGTGTTCGCAATCGCCCTGCCATACCATTGCGTCGAGAAGCCGGTGAAATCGCTGGCATTACGGCCTGCATTAAAGGAGAACAGCACGACAAGCGCGATCGGCATGTAGAGGAACAGGTAGACTGCGGTGACCAGCGCGCGCATCAGACGAGATCCACTTGGCGGGTACCGGCAACACGCCAGGCGATGCGCATGGCGATCAACAGCACGATGACGACGACAACGACGAGAGTGACAGCGATTGCAGAGCCGAACGGCCAGTTGCGCGACTGCAGGAAGAGATCGACCAGCGCATTGCCGATGAAGAAGACTTTGCCGCCGCCAAGCAACTGCGGGATCAAATATTCGCCGAGCAGCAGGATGGTGACGAGGGCGATGCCGGTCATCACACCCGGAAGCGACAGAGGCAGCGTAATGCCGAAAAAGGTCGAAAGCGGCCGCGCGCCGAGATCGGCGGAGGCCTCCAGAAGGCGGCGGTCGAGCTTTTCGAGGCTGACATAGATCGGCATGATCATAAGCGGCAGGTAGCCGTAGACGATGCCGAGCAGCACGGCGCCCGGTGTGTTCAGCAGCCTGACGTCTTCGATGCCGACCATCTCCAAGAGATGCGGAATGCCGCGCGCGCCCAAGATGTACATCCAGGCGTAGGTGCGCACGAGAAGGCTCGTCCAGAAGGGCACGACGACGAGGGAGACCAGCAGCAGCCGGTATTTGGCGCTCGCCTTGACGGCCAGGTAATAAGCAACCGGATAGGCGACGAGCAGGCAGGCGAAGGCGCCGATCGGCGCAAGAATCAGCGTGTTCTTGAAGGCTGCGGTGCGCGAGCCGAGATTGGCAAACTGCGCAAAGGTAAAAGCCGCCTGATAACCACCTTCTGGCGCCCGCTCTCCGAAGGCAAAGACGATGATGGCGATGAAGGGCAGCACCAAGAACACGAACAGCCAGATGCTGGCCGGACCGACAAGAGCCGCGGTGACAAGGCGCCGATTTGTGGCAGGAGTAAAAGGCATCGAAAGGTTCTTTATCCGCCGATTCTAAGCACGAGACCGGCCCCTCGCGCCAAGGCGGCGGGGCCGGAGTTGGGCACGGCGATCAAGCCGACTTGAAACGCGCCATCAGCTCCGCCCGGCCGGGATCGGTCAACGTCACCGCCGCGCCGAATTCCAGCGGCGTCAATGAGGCCTCGTCCGGATAGACGATCTTGTTCGCGGTGATCTCCTTCGGCAGCAGTGCGATGACCCGGCTGTCGGTCGTCGGTGCGCCGTTGGCGACGTGCTCCTTGACGGCATTGGCCGGATCCATGAGGTAGTTGAGCAGCGCGTAACCCGCCGCCTTATTCGGCGCGTCCTTCGGGATGGCGTAATAGTCGGTCCAGATCTCACCGCCGTCGGTGCCGAGCACATAGGCGATCTCGGGAACGTCACGGTTGAGCTGCGCCCCGTCATTGGTCCAGCACATGGTGAGCCAGGCGTCGGTGGCGCGCATGGCCGGTTGGTAGTCGCTGTTGATGGCGAAAAGATGCGGTTTGACTTTAATCAGCAGTTCCTCGGCTTTTGCGAGTTCGTCTGCCTTGATCGAATTAAAATCGTAGCCGAGCGACACCAGCGCGCTGCCGATCGTCGTTAACTGATAGTCGTGCACCATGGCGCGGCCGTCGGCTTCCGTCTGGGCGATATCAAAGAAATCCTTCCAGCTCGAAAGCTTGGTCTTGATCTTCGCTGTGTTGACCGAGAACCCGGTGGTACCCCAGTTCTTCGGCACCGCGTAGGTCTTGCCGTCGATCATGCCTTCCCTGGTGAAGCGCGGATTTTCCGTCGCCGGGCTGAAATTCGGGATCTTGGAGAGATCGAGTTCGTCGATCAGGCCGAGCTTGTGGTGGGTGGAGATCGTGTAGTTGGTCGGCACGAAGAGCGACCAGCCGGAGGCGCCCGCCTGGAGCTTGGCCAGCATTTCCTCGTTGGAGCCGAAGACGTTGACCTCGACGGCAACGCCGGTCGCCGCCTTGAAATTCTCGAAGGTCGCAGGGTCGTGATAATTCGGCCAGGTGGCGATCGACATCTGGGTACCGAGGTCCTCGGCGTAAGCGGGCGTCGACAGCGCACCGGGGAAACGCGACAGCACGGCGGTCGCAAGTCCGAGGCCGGTGACGCCGAGGAAGTGGCGGCGGCTGACGGAGCCGCGTTTCAGGCGCATGAACTCGTCCATGAAGCCTTCAGGGGTAATAGGCAGATGATCCTTGTAGTCCTTGCTCATGATGCTGTTCCCTTGTTCTGGTTTTTGCATTCGATGCTGAAGAAACTTGGGGCGAAGAAGCCTCGCCTGGAAAAATGTGGGCCATATCAGGATCGAAGCTGAGGAAGACCGCTTCACCTGGCTCGACCAGATCGCTCTCTTTCATGCCGCGCCGGTCGGCGGTGACGAGGAAATCGCCGAGACCTGGAACAGTCACGGCATATTCGGCCGAGGAGCCGAGGAAGATGCGGTGCGTGACCGTCCCGGCAAAGGACGTGCTGCCGACCGCAGCCCGCGTAAGCCGGATTGCCTCGGGACGGATCGCAACGATGACGTCGCCCATCGTAAGGCCAGGGCGGGCGATGGCTGCAAGCGCCGAACCGTCGCCAAGGCGCAGCGTGCCACCGGCTTCCAGCGTCGCATCGATCCGGTTGGTCTTGCCGACGAAATCGGCGACGAAAAGATCGGCCGGGCGGTCATAGACCTCTTGCGGCGTGCCGAGCTGACGAATGCGGCCGGCGCTCATGACGCAGACGACGTCCGCCATCGACAGCGCTTCTTCCTGATCGTGGGTGACGAGCACGAAGGTGATGCCGAGCTCGCGCTGCAGCGTCTGCAATTCGATCTGCATGGCCGAGCGCAGTTTCTTGTCGAGCGCGGCCAGCGGCTCGTCAAGCAGCAGTACCGAAGGCCGGTTGACGATCGCGCGCGCCAGCGCCACCCGCTGCTGTTGGCCGCCGGACATCTCGTGGATGCGCCGCTTGGCGAACCCGCCGAGACGCACCATCTCGAGCGCCTCTGCCGCGCGGCGATTGATCTCGGCCTCCGCAAGCCTTGGTCGCATCTGCCGCAAGCCATAGGCGACGTTCTGTTCGACGTTGAAATGCGGAAACAGAGCATAATGCTGGAAGACCATGTTGACGGGGCGGCGATAGGCCGGAACGCCGTTCATCTGCCGCCCGTTGATCAGCACGGAGCCCTCGCTCGGCTGCTCGAAGCCGCCGATCATGCGCAGACACGTGGTCTTGCCACAGCCGGACGGGCCGAGCAGAGCGAGGAAAGCGCCCTTCGGTACATTCAGGTTTATGTCGGTCACGGCGGTCACCGCGCCATAATTCTTGGTGACCGAACGGAATTCGATATCGTTCGTCGAAGCGGATGCCACGCGTCTGTTCCCTGCGGTTGGTTGGGATGGGCAGTCTAGCGCTGCCTTTTTGCCACCGTCGTTGGACAAAGAGTAAGCCCGGGCCCTCGGCGCGGTATATACCCCGAAAGAGGTATTCTGCCTCACATCTCTTCGTGGAAGGTGTATATGAAACTCAGAGTATTCCTGCAGAGCGGTTTTGGGGAGGCTATCGATGAGCATCGATCTCGAGGCGCTGTTTCAGGCTTTCGACGTCACTGTCGGAAAGGCCGCCATGGCGGATGCGGAGTTTGGAGAGACGTTCCGCCGGATGATGGCGGCGCTGGTGCGCTTCGATTATGTCGTGGTTTTTGCCTATCGCGGCAAGGAGCGACCGATCGATCTCTATAGCACCTTCGATCCAGACGAAAACGTCGTTTTCGTCACCCTCTATCAGGTCGGTCCCTACCTGCTCGATCCATTTTACCATACCGCCCGCGCACGCCGTCCGGGGGTCTTCCGCATGCGCGAACTCGCGCCCGACCGCTTCTTCTCCAGCGAATATTACCGGAGCTACTATGTCCAGACGGGACTTGCCGAGGAGATCGGCTTCTTCGTGACACTCGACGACGACATCACCGTCGTGCTGTCGCTGATGCGCCGGGAAAAGACCGGCCCGTTTCCACCGGCTGAATTCGCGCTTCTGAAAAAGGCCGAACCTTTGGTGGCGAGCCTTGTCCGGCATTTCTGGCCGGGGCTCGGCGTCCGCTTCGACGCGCAACGCGATGCCGGCTTGAGAAAGGGGAGGAAAAGCGGTGCGGCGGCGCAGGCGCTGCAGCCGGCCGACACTGTCTGGCGTGACCTCAAGTTGACGAGCCGCGAAACCGCGATCGTCGATCTGGTATTGCAAGGACATTCCTCGGAATCGATCGGCCTCAGGCTCAACATCTCGACGGGCACGGTGAAGGTCCATCGCCGCAACGTCTATCGCAAGCTGGGCATCTCCTCGCAGACGCAGCTTTTGTCAATCTACCTGAAGACATTCGGCAGCGCCGGCGACCGACCAGCAGCCCAAAGAACGAGTCAATAGGCCTCGGACCGGACAGCCTGTCCGCTTCGGCATGAAGCAGACAGGCTTCGTTCAGTTGCGGCCGGAGGGCTCAGCGGCCGCCTTCGATCTTGCGGTGGCGCTGGTTGATGCCGCCCTTGCCGTAGGGATAGTCCATCGGTTGAGGAGCGCTGACCTCGTTGAGCTTCGTCATTTCCTCCTTGGATAGCTCGACCTTCATGGCGCCGAGATTGTCGGCGAGCTGCTCGGGCGTGCGGGCGCCGAGGATGACCGAGGTTACAGCCGGCTGCGCCGCCGTCCAGGCGAGCGCCACCTGCGCCATGCTGACGCCGCGGGCCTTGGCGATCTCTTCGACCGCACCGATGATCGCCCAGGTGCGTTCCTGCGCGTTGCGCGGCGCATAGGATTCGCTGCCGCGATTGGGGTTCTCGCCGAGGCGGGTGGCGCCGGTCGGCATCTGGTCGCGCTTGTACTTGCCGGTCAGCCAGCCGCCGCCGAGCGGCGACCACGGCAACAGGCCCATGCCGGCATCCTGGCAGGCGGCGACGATTTCGAGCTCGATGTCGCGCGCCAGCAGGCTGTATTGCGGCTGCAGCGTCACCGGACGCGTATAACCACGCGCCTTGGCGATCTCCGAAGCCTTGGCGATGTGCCAGCCGACATAGTTGGAAAAGCCGTAATAGCCGATCTTGCCTGATGAAACCGCGTCGTCGAGGAAACGCAGCGTCTCTTCGATCGGCGTCAGCGCGTCCCAGGCATGCATCTGGTAGAGGTCAATCTGCTCGAGGCCGAGCCGGCGCAGCGAATCGTCGAGTGCCTGACCGAGATGGCGGCGCGACAGGCCAATATCGTTGGGCCCGTTGCCCATCGGAAACCTGCCCTTGGTCGCGACGATCGCCTGGCGGGCCTCGGTCGGGCGCGCCTTCAGCCAGCGACCGATGATCTCTTCCGACTTGCCGGCGCTGTAGACGTCGGCGGTATCGATGAAATTGCCGCCCCAGGCGAAATAATCGTCGAGCAGCTTGTGCGAGGCCGCTTCGTCGGCCTCCGCCCCGAAGGTCATGGTGCCCAGGCAATAGGCGGTAACGACGGTCCCGCTGGGACCGAGCTTGCGATAATCCATTTCTTCCTCCTCATGCGGGCGCCCGCAGCCGACGCGCAAAATCGCCGGGGTAGAAGCCGGGGCTTCCGCAATCCAATGACAATATCGAGCTTGAGGCGGCCGCTTGCCGCCGGATGACGTATGGCGCCCTGGGCTCATCCAGCGCAGGGGCGAGGGCAGCATAACCAATCCCGCCCGTGCCACAAGTGGGAAAACATATTCCCGCGGGCGGGCGCCGGTTACGGATTTTTCGAAAACGAGGCGGCGAGCAGCTCGGCTGCGGCGACGCCGGTCTCGTAGGCGCCGTGCGCCGTCGAATAACGCGCATGCGAACAGGCTTCGCCGGCAAAGAAGATCCGTTCGTCATGCGGTGCGGCGAGGATCGCGCGCAAATCGGAGGCGCCGGGCTCGGCATAGGAATAGGAGCCGCCGATATGGGGTGTAGCGGCCCAGGCCGAGATCGCCGCCAGCGACAACTGCTTGCGGATGTCCGCGCCGAATTGCCCCGCCATCTCATCGGCGGCGAAGGCAAAGGCGGCTTCTTTCCCTGCCCGCTCCAGATCATGCGCGAGATCGCCGGCAAAATAGGCCTCGACGACGGCAGCGCCGAACGGCCGCAGCTGATAGGTGCCGGTCGCACCGCGACTGGCCGATCCGAGCATATGCGTATCTGCCGGCAACGCGTCCGGATCGGCGAGGCTGAGGAAAATCTTGTCGGCGAGCCCCAGCGGCAAACGAGCTGCCGCTTCAATCTTGTCGGGCAGGGGAGGATCGAACGCGATCCTGCCGGCGGCAAGCATATTCGTCGAAACGGTGACGAGCACCGTCCCGGCGGTGATCATCCCCTTGTTCGTGTCGATACTGATACGGCCGGCATGGCGGTGATCCACGCGCCTTGCTTCGACTCCAAGCCTTGTCCGGACCGGCGCGCCATAGAGCGAGATCAATGTTCCATAGCCTTCCCGCACCCGCCAGTCGGGACCGGCGCCGGGATCATATCTGTTGTAGTCGACGATCGACGAACGCTCCAGTTCGGCGCCGGTGATATAGGTGCCGATTGCCCGGATCTGGCCGTTCCAGCGACTACCGGGCTGTAGCTTTGCTGCCATGTCGCGATCGTTGCCTTCGTGGCTTTCTAGGCGTTCGAAGTAAGCGCCAATCGCCTGCTGCGCGGCTTGGCTCTCCGCATCGTCCCGCTGAAGCCGCCGCCCCCCGTTCCAGGGCGCCGGCGAGCGGTCGACCGTCAATCCGACCTCACCGGCAATCGCCGTCCAGGCATTGGTCCGCGCCCCATGCAGCCAGCCGCAACCGAGATCGAAACCGAGATCGCCGGTTCCGGGCAGCCCGACCGTCCAGGCCCGGCCACCGAGACGGTCGCCGGCTTCGAGCAGGAGGACGGAAAGACCGGGACGGATTGCCAGCAGGCGGCGGGCAGCGGCAATACCGGCAGCACCGGCGCCGATGATGACGACGTCTTCGTCCGCGTCCTTGAAGTCGTCACGAGGCATGGTTTCTCCTTCCGCCGCTGACACTCAGCTAAACTTTCCTGTCCATGAAAGGCAAGGGCTGGGCATAGCGCGCCGCGGGCGATGGATTCGCCCGCGCCTCCGTGACATACAAGTTCGATGAGCGTGCACAGAGATTCGCAACTCGACATGTTTGCCAAGCCATCGCCCGCAATGGCCGAGGCACGCGGCCCGGCGCGCCGGCGGCCGTCACCGCCGGCGGCCCGCTGCGATGAAGACATGGCGCGCGCGCTCGAGGAGAGCGGCAATTATCGCATCCTGAGGAAACTTGCCGCCCGGCCGGTCGCGGCAGCGAGACAGCCGCAGTTTTCGCGGCTCGGCGTCATCCTCGATACCGAGACGACGGGCCTCAACTACCGCAGCGATGAAATCATCGAAATCGGCGCCGTCGCCTTCACCTTCAACGATGACGGCGCGGTCGGCGATGTGGTCGGCATCTATGGCGGTCTGCAGCAGCCGTCCAGGCCGATCCCGCCCGACATCACCAGGCTGACCGGCATTACCGATGCCATGGTCGAAGGACAGATGATCGACATGCCGTCGCTGAGTGCACTGATCGAACCGGCGGACCTCATCATTGCCCATAATGCCGGGTTCGACCGGCCGTTCTGCGAGGCCTTCTCACCCATCTTCACCGGCAAGGCCTGGGCGTGCTCGGTTTCGGAGATCGACTGGAGCGCCCGCGGCTTCGAGGGCACCAAGCTCGGTTACCTCGTCGGCCAGGCCGGCTATTTCCATGAAGGCCACCGCGCGGTGGACGACTGCCACGCACTCCTGGAGATCCTGGATCGACAGCAGGGCGACGGTGAAAGCCCCTTCGCCGAGCTGTACCGCGCCAGCCAACGCTGCCGCGTCCGCATCTTTGCCGAACACAGCCCGTTCGAGATGAAGGACCACCTGAAGGCAAGGGGCTACCGCTGGTCTGATGGAAGCGATGGCCGCCTGAAATCCTGGTGGATCGAAGTCGGCGAGGACGATCTCGGCGACGAGCTTTCCTATCTGCGTTCGGAAATCTATCGGTGGAAGGAGGCCGATCCGCCGCTCGTCCGGCTGACGGCCTTCGATCGCTTCAAAGCCTGAGATCGGCCGCGGCCCATCAGAACCCATGCAGTTATCGCATAGGTGCAGTGATGCATTGGCGCTGCAACAACCGGGGGTCCCGTATTATATAGAACTCATCGAAGCAACCGAAGCGCCAAAGACTGGCAGCTAGGCTTCGAAAGCCCACGGAAAGGGGATCATCATGAACGTAGCACGCTCTTTCAACAACTGGCGCAAGTACCGTCAGACGGTCGCTGAACTGGGCCGTATGTCGACGCGCGAACTGGACGACCTCGGCATCGGCCGCGGCGAAATCCGCACCATCGCCCGTGCGGCCATCGCCCGCTAACGGCCAGACAGACCACCACCTTCGACATTTGGCCAGCGCCTGCTTCCTCCCGAGCGGGCGCTTTGCTTTTTGGGCTTGCCCGTCAGATGGCGAGCCGCCCGCTTTTCGCATAACGCATAGCTGCCCTGCAAAGAAATGCCTATCATCTGAGCAGAAAATAAGTATGATTATTTCATCGAAGCGGTGCACCTCCTCCCGCATCCTTCGACCATGCAGGCGCCCCATCCTCCTCCCAGGGTCGCTTGCGGGAACGGCAGCACTCCTCCTCCCAGCTGTCGTTCGGTTTTTATCGAAAGCCTGCCGCACCTCCTCCCGCGGCAGGCTTTTTTCGTTTTGGCCGAGGAATGTGCGGCCGCGCCGAAAGCGGCCCCTTACGATCCCTTCACGTCTGCTCAGCCAAGTCCCGGACAAACGTGTTGACACCAAACTTGTCGTACAACTATGTAACCAGACGGATACCGCCGCAGCGGAGGACGCCTGATGGATCGGCTTGCGCAATAGCGACGATGCGTGACGACAACGAAGCTGAAGGAAAATTGACATGCAGATCGACGTGAGGCACGCCTCCCATCCCGAGGCCGTGCGCGAATACGACACCGAAGCGCTGCGGCGTCACTTTCTGGTCGAGACCGTTTTCGCAGGCGGCGAGATCCGGCTGACATATTCCCATTACGACCGGATGGTCATCGGCGGCGCCACGCCGCTCGGTGTCGCGCTGACGCTGACGGCGCCGACGGCGATCGGACAGGAAACCTTCCTCGCCGAGCGTGAACTCGGAACCTTGAACATCGGCGGCGCCGGCCGCATCATCGTCGACGGCACGAGCTACGACCTTGCCAAATATGATTGCCTCTATGCCGGCAAGGGCGCCAAGGACATCCGGTTCGAAAGCCTGGATGCCGCCAATCCGGCGAAATTCTATCTGGTCTCGACGCCGGCCCATCAAACGCACCCGACCGTGCTGCTCACCCGCGAAAAGGCTCGTCACCTGACGCCCGGCGAAGCCGCGACGGCCAACAAGCGCTCGATTTACCAGTTCATCCACCCGGAAGTCTGCCAGTCGTGCCAGCTCACCCTGGGCTTCACCATGATCGAGCCGGGCAGCGTCTGGAACACCATGCCGGCCCATACGCATGACCGGCGCATGGAAGCCTATCTCTATTTCGATCTCGAATCCGACCAGCGTGTCTTCCACTTCATGGGCGAGCCGCAACAGACCCGGCATATGCTGGTCGCCAACGAGCAGGCGGTCATCTCGCCGCCCTGGTCGATCCATTCGGGCGCCGGCACCAAGAATTACAGCTTCATCTGGGCGATGGCCGGCGACAACAAGAGCTTTACCGACATGGATCATATCGCCATCGCGGATCTGAGGTGAGCACCGTGGCAAATCCCTTCGACCTCTCCGGCCGGACCGCCGTCGTCACCGGCGCCAATACCGGGATCGGCCAGGCGATCGCTGCGGCGTTGGCCGAGGCCGGTGCGGCGATCGTCGCCGTTGGGCGCTCCTCGATGGAGGAAACCGAGGCGCTGGTGAAGCAGGCCGGAAGCCGCTTCCATGTCATTAAGGCCGATCTTGGCACCATCGAACCGGTCAAGGGGATCGTCGCCGAGACGATCCAGACCTTCGGCGGCCTCGACATCCTCGTCAACAATGCCGGCATCATCCGCCGTGCCGATGCGCTCGACTTCACCGAGGAAGATTGGGACGCGGTGATCGACGTCAATCTGAAGACGGCCTTCTTCCTGTCGCAGGCGGCTGGCCGCCATATGGTCGGGAAGGGCAGGGGCAAGATCATCAACATCGCGTCGCTGCTCTCCTTCCAGGGCGGCATTCGCATCCCGTCCTATACCGCCTCGAAAAGCGGGCTTGCCGGACTGACGAAGCTGCTCGCTTGCGAATGGGCCGGCAAGGGCGTCAACGTCAACGCCATCGCCCCCGGTTACTTCGTCACCAACAACACGACGGCGCTGCGTGAGGATCCCGATCGCAACGCCGCCATCGTGGCCCGTATTCCGGCGGGACGCTGGGGAACGCCGTCCGAACTTGGAGGTGCCGCCGTGTTCCTGGCATCGCCTGCATCCGATTACGTGCACGGGACGGTGCTGCCCGTCGACGGCGGCTGGCTGGCGCGGTAATCGCTTTCGTCGACCGGCGAAACACAGCGTCTCGGCCCGCGTCGTTTTGCCTTTCCGGCCGGCATGCGCTAGCAAAAGCATACCGGCCGGCGCAGCCGCCCCGACAGGCAGGATATGACAAGGAATGACGGACAAGGACAACGCGCTCTTCACCACCATTCGCCAGCCGTCGAACCTGCGCAGCAACCTTGCCGATACGCTGACGGCGCAGATCGAGTCCGGTGACCTCAAGCCGGGCCAGCGCCTGCCGACCGAACAGGCGATCATGGCGGCGACCGGCGTCAGCCGCACGATCGTGCGCGAGGCGCTCGCGACCCTGCGCGCCAAAGGACTGATCACCACGCACCAGGGGCTCGGGGCTTTCGTCTCGGACGATCCGACACCGAGATCCTTCTCTATCATTCCCAATGACCTGCAGTCGATCGATGAGGTTCTGCGGGTGCTGGAGCTGCGCATGGGGGTCGAATATGAGGCGGCCGGTCTTGCCGCGCTGCGGCGCACGCCGGAAGACATAGACCGTATGCAGGACCGGCTCGATGCGCTCGACAGGGCGCTCGAAGAGGGTGGATATGGCGCAGAGGAAGATTACGCCTTCCACCGGTCGATCCTGGTGGCGACGCAGAATTCCTACTACGGCCGCCTCTTCGATACGTTCGGCAACATCATGGTGCCGCGGCAATGGGCACGCTTGGACAAGATGACCGCGGCGGAGCGCAAGCGCCATGCCGCTCGTATGCGTAGGGAACACCACGCCATATTCACGGCGATCCGCGACGGCAACGAAGCGGCCGCGCGCCGTGCCATCCGCAGCCATCTGTCGAAGAGTGCTGCCCGGTTCGAGGAACTGCGCGACGCGACCGGCCTGTCCTGAACGTTCGCATCTTGAGGGCGTTGCGTGATTTCCCGCTGAACAACGCAAATGAAGAAAAGCGTTACATGCCGCCTTCATCAGATAGCCAAATGCGCAATTGGCCGACCGGCTTGAAACCCAGTTTTGTCATTTCGTCCAGTGCTGCACCACGCTCGTATCCGACAAGCGGCAGATCGGGTGAAAAGGCGACAGTGGCCAAGGAGACGGCATCCCGGAAGACCTGCGGCGTGCCAGCCAAGCTAAAGATGTTGGAGATCCCGACAGCCTCGGGTGATCGATTTACGATGCAGCCCGCGTCAAAGCCGTCGTCGGCCCATCGGCCATAGATGTGTATGTCCGGATCGGAAAGCAGACCCAGTGTGAAGACGTCGGCATCTGTGGGGCTACCCGACTCTTTCCACGAATGTTCCCAGCGTTGCAGGGCCGCCGCATCGCGAATGCGTACCCACTCCTGGGGCGCACGCGCTGAAATTTTGTGAGGTTCGGCCCAAATCCACGATGCGGAAAACAACAACTGGAACCCTTTGTCGACGAGATTGAACCGGGAAAACCCGTCTTTGAAACCGGGGCGCCGTCCCAGCCGATCTGTCAGCCAACCGATTTCAACCAGCTGTTCCTCCGTTGCATCCGGGTCAAGTGTTGTCATGTTGGAATAGTATGGCGGTGCAATCGCGTCGCTTGACCAAAATGCGTTGGTTCGTTGATCAGGCAGTCCATGGGCACGGAAAACCGCCTGATACAGATCTGCATTGTTAGCGGCACAAATACGCGCCTTTTCGGCATCGGACCGTGCCCTGTGTTTCAGGATTTTGCTTTGTGAGGAGTTGCCTGTCATAAGAAACCCTGTCGCTCGGATCTGCTGATAGCGGCCCCGGGGGCGGGCTGCGCAAGCTAAGGCGCGGAAACCCTCGTCCTGCCGAGGAACACGGGCCGCATAGGATGCTCTCCAGCCGTTCTCTCTTGCCGTTGTTTAGGGTTCTCTCAACGCCATTTTCATCTTCGGCTTCCTCAACCGCCAGGCGCTATGATCCGTTTGCAGAGCGACGGCGGCGTGCGCCGCCGGCAGAAGCGGTTTGCGGCGGCGCCGGCCGAAGCGTCGTTTGAAACCCAGGATATTTTCGACGAAGCTCCTGGTGTAGAGGCCGGGTCCGCTTGAATAGATGCGCCACCCGCCGTCGACGGCGATCTTGCCCGCCTTGACGCGCGCCCAGTCATCCGCCGCCTGATAGCGGTCGTGGAAAGCCGCGTCGCTGCTGCTGAAATAGGTATTGCGCTGGCGCAGTGAAGCGTGCGGCAAGACCGTCGTGACGGCGATCGGATTGACGATGGCGACCGCCTTCCACAGCTCCTCTGCCGAAGCCTCCAGCGCGAGCGTTTCGCAATAGCGCAGATGCGCGTGCACATACATCAGTCCGATCTCGCGGCCGAAGAAGGACGAGGATTCGGCCCGGCGAAACAGCGTTTCGGGCCCGCCGGCGTAGCTCGCCGGCTTTTCCATCAGCCGCACGCCATCGGGGAAGAGCAGATGCTCCTCGATCAGCCGCATATGATGCCGCCTCTGCGCCGGCGTGAACAGCTTGCCGAGCATGGCCTGCGTCATCGAGATCAGCGAAAAGGAAAGGCCTGTGCGTTTGTCGCTCGGATGCAGCAGCAATTCGACGCCGTCATGGGCGGGATCGAAGATGCCGTAGCCGGCAACGACGCCGTCGCGCACGAGATGACGGTTGAAATCCCGGCGCATCGCGGTTGCAATCTGCCGCAGAGCCTTTGCCTTGCCGCTCTGGCCGCGCCGGCGCAGGATGGCGGAATAACGGACGAACTGCTCATAGAGCAGAGCAACGGTCCAACTGCTGACCATCCAGTCGCGCAGATGCGGATCGGCCGGCTGCAGGGAATCGTTCCAGTCTCCCTCGCCATAGCGGATCAGATGCGTTCCCGGGATGAACTGTGTGCGGACGGTATCGAGCAGCTTCTCGACGTGAGAGGCGATGGCGTCGGCCTCGGGCGCGTTCTGCATGGTCTTTTCATCGCGCCAGGAAACCTTCTCGTCGAGAATGGCGAGATCGCCGGTCGCTTCGATATAGTCGCAGAGCGCTTTCAACGGCCAGACGATGACGTCGCCGTGACTGTCGCCCGCCCGGATGTTGGCATAGGGCTCCAGCATGAACCATTGCGGCCAGTCGCCTCCTTCCAGATATTGTTCGCTGAAGACGGTCTTCACCACCTCCCTGGCTTCGCGGTCGTGCTCGTAAGCGAGCAGGAATTCGATCGGCCCCTGGCAGGCATCGCGCGTCCCCCAGGCCGCACCCGTATATTGTTCCAGGCCGTGTGGTACGCTGAGATGCACGATGGCGTCATGCGCAAGCCAGGGCAGAAGGGTCGTCTGGGCAGCGAGATCGGGCGAAGGATTGTCGATCCTCATGCCGCGCACGACGTTGCGCCAGAATGCCGATGCCGGCGCAAGCATGGCCTCATCGGTGACGCCGGCCTCATAACGGCGCGCCAGCCGTTCGGCTTCTTCGGCATCGGTCATCGAACCGACGACGGCAAAGGAGAGCGCCAGCGTCGGCCGGGACTTGAGCGCGATGAAGGCGCCGTTGCGTGCAGCGCCATCGGCATAGAGCAGCTCGTCGCCGCCGATCTCCTCGATGGCGTCGGGCGTCGAACTCACCAGCCAGTAAACGGCATCGGGATAACGCTCGCCCCAGAGCCAGGCCGGGTCCGGCCGGAAAGAGATGCGTTTGCGGCCGGGATCGAATTCGATCTGCCCGCCGGCGTCATATTCGCGCTCCCCGAGCACGACATGGCCAAACACCAGGAAGCGGCACGGCTTGCCCTCCACCGACACGCTCCACTGCATCGCCGCATCCTCGCCGGAAGCGATCGCCGTGACGATGATCCTGCGATCCCGGCACTGATAGATCCAGCGGCAATCGCTCAGTCCCATCTCGAAGGCCGATGGCACCGCCAGAAGCCGCCAGCCTGCGTCGAGATCGGCCATGATGCGCAATCCGCTGGCGTGCATCAGGTTGTAGGGATCACGGGAGACGGAAAAAAGCTTGTGGAAAGATGTATTGCCGATCGTCAGCTGCGCGGCGAAAATCCCTTGCATCCAGCAGGTGGCGGCAAGGGTTGAATCGTCGAGCAGCATGTTTTGACCGCTTCGCACGATGGCGCCATGGCGCCGCGCGACGATGAATTCCTTGTCGCGCAGGACGACGTGACGGTTGAGAACGCCGTCCGGCACGAAAAATGAAAGAAGCCTTCCGTGCGCGCGCTCCTCCAAGGTCCGCTCCGGATAGAGCCTTCGGATCGCCTTCAGGTCCAGCGCCTCGGCCTCCAGCAGGGGCGCATCCTGGAGCAGGCTGCGAACGGCCGCGGCCGCCTCCGGATCGGCGGCTGCACTCTCCGGCGCCGCGAACCCGTCGAGCCGCGAGAGGTCGGCATCGCTCGAGGCCTCGGGGTGATCGGCGGCGAACAGAGCAAAGAAACTCGCAGTCGCACCGCTTGCCGGTACGGAGAAGGATTTCGACTGAATGGCCGGACAGGCCGTCTCCTGCTGCCGCCGTTCGCTCGGAAGGTTGGTGCCGAAGGAACCAACCAGAAGGTCGCCCTGCCGATGCTTCGCCTGCACCAGCTGGATCGCATCCGTGGCATAGGCGGCCGCGCCATCGAAGCACCCCTGGATGAGCCAGGGATTGCGGGCGCCCGACTGCTTGAGATTTTGCCGGTTCATGACGACGGGGCCATATGTCTCGTGATCGGCGATATGGTGATCGACATATTGCGAAGCATAGGCTTCGCTGTTCATCAGAAAACCGCGATCGCCGAGACCGACGTCCTGGACGAGCACCAGATCCACCGGCAGCGCTCCCTTCTTCGGATGCTTGAACGTGACGCGCCAGAACCAGGCCGTCTCGGAGGGATGCAGCTCGAGGCGGACGGTGTAGCTGATATCGCCGGCCTTGCCGCTCCAGGAAAAGCCAGTCGCATCGTGCCCGAAGCGGCCATCGGCGCGAGGGCCGACGATCTCGACGACATCAGGCTTGGCGCCTCCGATGCGCAGATAAAGGCGGCCGATGCCGCCGTAGAGCGGCGAGCCCTGGATCTGATTGATCTGCACCGCCCCTTTGTCGTCGGCATATTCGATGGCAAACAACGTGCCGTTCGGCAAAGCCGATATCGACAGGCCGGAACCGTTGCTGATCGCAACGAGACCCAGCTCTTCGCGTCGTGGCATTTGCAAACTGCGCTTGAGGTTCGGGGCCATAAAGATCTCGTCGATTGATGTCAGAGGGGAATCAAAGGATGGCGCAAAAAGATTGAGAGAAATCTTACCGATGATGGGAAGGTCGACAAGGTGCCGCAGCTGATGAACGCACATGAGGACGCTGCAAAAACCGGCTCAAAGCGGAACAGAAAGCGAAAGATATCAGGGTGCGCAAATGGCTATCGCCACTTCTCGATGAGAAATCCCGATGGTCCCTGAACGGGATCGGTATCGGGCAGGGGCACTGACGAGATTTTCGCCAGCATTTCACTTGAAGCAGCCGAAGTCTGAATGTCGGCATGCTGCCCCTTGGGATAAGCCCCGATGACCTCGAACTCCGACGTGCAGCCGAGGTTTTGGTGCCCGGTTCCGGCTGGAAGCACCAGACAGTCTCCCGCCGTGACTTCGAGCGCTCGACCGCCGGGACCGCCGATCAGCAGCGTGGCGCTGCCACGTGCAATGCCCAGCACTTCATGAGCACCGGAATGGTAGTGCTGATAATCGAAGACACCGTTCGTCCAGATGCCGGTCCAACCGTTTGCCGCGAAGCGATCTTTGAAATCGCGAGGTCCACCGTCGGCAAAGACATCCCGGTAAAGCAATACAGGAAGGCGTGGGTTGTTCGGAACCCAGTCGCTCTCATCGAAAATAATCGTCTCGGTGTTCATGCTGAATTCCCACGGTAGGCGATGATGGCCTCAACAGGATAATCTGCGAGCCATCGGTGCTGGTGAGCGAGTTCGGTGCGTCTGCCATTGAACTCATCTCCGCCAATGGCTTCAAAAGGCTAAACTTTGGCGGCCGCCGGCGGTTCCCTCACACGCTGGAGCCTCGCTATGCCAAAAAGACACTTTTTGGCTGGCGAATTGGCTTAACGCTCAGTAAGACCGCTCTTTTTGAAAGAGGGCAACATGCGGAAATTATTATCGATTCTATTCAGCACAGTCATCGTGGCGGGAACAGCGCACGCTCAAGCGAGAGTTCAGGCCACCCACAGCAATCGCCTGATCGAAAGCTATCGCGCGTATATCGGCGACGCTGATCTTTACAATTCAAATGGGGCTAGACTTACCCAGCCGTGGCAGATCATCCGACAAGACAGGGCGAATTTCCATCAGTACCATGTGCGCGATCATGACGATCAATCGGACTCATTCTTTGCCGATCCGGCAAATCGCCAAGCTCTGGAGCAGATGCTTCGGAACGGGAACGATGACGCGAGGGGCCGCCAATATGATCCTGCGTGGCAATGTATGGATTGACGTTGATATCTACGGTGACCAAGGAACCGGTCGATGGATCGACGTTTCTGTGTCCGATTGATATTTGCCGCAGAAGATAGTCGAGTCGGATCGTTGCCCGGGTCTCATGCCGGCGCCGGCCGCCTGGCGAAAGGGACCGAGAGCAGGGCGCAGCCGGTCAGGACGGCGACGACCATCCAGGCTTCGTTGATCGCCTGAACGCTGGCCGCGGTCTGGACCAGCGGATCGAGCGTCGCCATGGTATCCGCATCGAAGCTGCCGCTATGTCCCGATATGATCTCGGCAGGCGCGCCGACAAACGTGGCCGCCTCGATGTCGCCGGCCTCAAGATGTGCCCAGAGGTCTTGTCCCAGCGGCTCCGAGCGTGTGTAGATGATGGTGTCGATCAGCGCGATGCCGATGGCGCCGCCGAGATTGCGCATCAAATTGAAAAGCCCGCTCGCATCGGGAACGCGATCAGCCGGAAGCGTGCCGAGCGCCAGCCGGGTCGGCGGCAGCAGGCAGAACATGATGGCGACGCCGCGCACCACCTGGGGCCAGAACATCGCGTCGTAATCCGAGCGCGGATCCTGAAACGCGCTCATGCCGACGCCGATCGCAAACAGCGCGAAACCTGCGGCCGACAGCAGCCGCGCATCCATGCGTTTCTCCAGCGCGACAGCGACCGGCGCAGTGACCAGCTGTGCGATGCCCGTGACCAGCATGGTCACGCCGATCTCAAGGGCGTCGTGTCCCCTGATGAAAGCGAGAAAGACCGGCATGAGATAGACCGAGCCGAAAAGGCCGATGCCGAGGATGAAGCTCAGAACCGAGCCGACGAGAAAATTCCGATCGCCGAAATTGCCAAGATCGACGATCGGCCGGCGTCGGCGCAGCGTTCGCGTTATGAACGCGCCGCCCGAGAGAAGGCAGACGGCCAGCAGGCTGAGGACGTAGGCCGAGGTCCAGCCGCTGGTCGGCGCCTCTTTGAGGCTGAGTTCCAGCGCCGTCAGCGCTGCCGCCATCAAGAGGAGCGACAGCCCGTCGAGATGCCTGAGTTCGGACCGATCGGCCTCCTGCCTGGGAAGAAAGCGGGCCGCAAGGATTGCCGAGGCAAGCCCCGGAAGGATGTTGATCAGGAACAGCCAGTGCCAGGAATAGGTTTCGGTCAGCCATCCGCCGACGATCGGGCCGACGGTGGGCGCAAGCACCGCAAGCACGCCGGCAATCGTCGTCGCAAGCGCTTGCCGCTCGTTCGGAAACAGAATGAACACGGCTGAAAACACCGAAGGGATCAGCGTTCCGCCGGAAAAGCCCTGAAGCACCCGCCAGGCGACCAGCGCGCCGAAGCTGCCGCTCGCCGCACAACCGGCCGACGCCGTCACGAACAGGCTGATGGCGACGACGAACAGCCAACGCATCGTCAAAAGCCGCGTCAGCAGACCGGTCAGCGGGATGGCGACCACTTCGGCGATCAGATAGGCCGTCTGTATCCAGCTCATCTGATCCGGATCGATGCCCAACGCCGACTGGATGGTCGGCAGCGATGTCGCCACCACCTGAACGTCGAGGATTGCCATGAACATGCCGACGCACATGGCCAGGAAGCCGAACCAGACTATGGCGGGCCTTCCATCAGGACGAGCAGCTTCAAGTCGTTCCGACATGCGAGTATCCCGCCAGCGCGGCATCGTCCGATCGGTGAGAAATCTAGGGCTTTCATGTTTGCGATCGAAACGACCGGCATGGCAACCGCCACGCTGCGGCGAAGAATTGATCCAGCGCGCGCAGACCGAGGAGATCGCCACCAGCCGGGCGTTGGTCGCTCACGGTACCTTAATATTAACGCAAATGGGCAAGCCGATATTATTTCCCACATTGCGACACCCCGGCGATGTCATCGGGGGGATTTGCTTAAGTGCCGGGCGGCAGAAATTCCGGGTGGCCGATTGACGGTCCGGCGGGAAACTGGCTATCACTATTAAATCAATTTGATTGACTTCAATCGCCGCTCCGATCCCGGTGGCCGTGCCGGAACGTCCAAAAGCCCCGTTTTCCTCAAAGGAAGAGTGACCAATGTCGACACCGCGACCGAACGCCCTGCGGCTTGAAACCATTTGGAATCCGCCTGCCGAGGGCAAGGAATTCTCCTATGTCCTGCGCCTCAAGAACCTAGGCAGCGAGCCGCTTTCGAGTTTTTCCCTCTGCGTCAGCGGTCCGGGCCGCGTCGACCCCGCCGGACGCGTGGAAGGCGCAACGGTGTCGCAACGGCTTTCTAATTTCACCGAATTCCAGCCGCCGGCCAACTTCGTTCTCGGCGCAGGCGAAACCTGGACGATCTCCGTCTATGCGCTCAGCTGGCAGTTCCGCCACTGGACGGACGGCGCGACGAGTGCCTATCTCGCATTGTCCGATGGCAGCACCATCGTGCTCGGCGTCGGGCCGACACGCTCTTCCGTCAGCAATGCGCCGCTGAAGCGCGGTGCCGAGATCTATCCCGTTCCCGTCAACGCGCCCGTTCCGGTGTCGATCATCCCCTGGCCGAACCGCGTCGCCGTCGCATCGCGCCGCCCGCTGCCGGCGGGTTTTGCGCCGCAGGCGCAGAGCCCTGAAGGGGAGGCGGCGGCAAAAAGCTTCGCGGCGCTGGCGGAGCATCTCTTCGCGGTCGAAGGCATCGTGCGAACCGAGGCCGAAGGCGCGGTTCGTGTCGGCCTGAAGGAGGCTGCCGGCTTCGGGCCGGAGGCCTATCGGCTGAGCTTCGAAGAAGAGGCGATCACGATCGAGGCAAGCAGCCGCACCGGCTTCCTCTACGGCCTCGTCACGCTCGGCCAGATCTGGCGCGGCGCCAGGCTGCACCCCCAAGTTTTCCAGTTTCCCGCATCCGGCGAGATCGTCGACGAGCCGTCGATGGGCTGGCGCGGTCTGCATCTCGATGTCGCACGCCAGTTCTATGGCGCGGCCGAGGTCAAGAAGCTGTTGGCGGTGCTGGCCTGGAACAAGCTCAACCGCTTCCACTGGCACCTATCCGACGACGAGGCCTGGCGCGTGGAGATCGATGCCTACCCGGCCCTGACAGAGATCGGCGCATGGCGCGGCCACGGTCTCGCCGTGCCGCCGCTTCTGGGTTCAAGCCCGGCGCGGACGGGCGGCTACTACACCAAGCCTGTCATCCGCGAGATCGTCGCCCTCGCAAAGAACTTCGGCATCGAAATCGTGCCGGAGATCGATATGCCCGGACATTGTTACGCCATGCAACAGGCGATACCGGAGCTGCGCGACCCGGCCGAAAAAGCCAGCTATTACTCGGTTCAGGGTTTTCCCGACAACTGCATCAATCCGGCGCGCGAACAGACCTACCAGATCGTCGAGACCATTCTCTCCGAACTCATCGAGCTCTTTCCGTTCAAGACGATCCATCTCGGCGCCGACGAGGTTCCCCTCGGCGCATGGTCCGGCTCGCCGGAAGCGCTGGCGCGCCTCAGCGCCATCGCCGGCGACGAGGTTGCCGATGCGCATGCCAAACGGTTGAACGTCGTCACCAACACCCATGGCGCCGACGACATTCACGGCTCGGGCGCCGCCATCCTGCAGGCGGAATTCCTTGAGCGTGTCCAGCGCTTCCTCGCGAGCAAGGGCTGCATCACCGGCGGCTGGGAGGAAGCCGCGCACGGCGACGTCATCGACAAGTCGAAGAGCTATCTCTGCAGCTGGCGCAATGTTGAGGTTTCGGCCGAACTCGCCGAACGCGGCTATCAGATGGTCGTCTGCCCGGGCCAGGTCTATTATCTCGACATGGCGCTGAGGACGGACTGGGATGAGCCCGGCGCCAGCTGGGCAGGAAATTCCGACGCGGAAAAGCTCTACAATTTCGATCCCGTCGGCGGCTGGACAGCGAGCCAGAAACAGCAACTGCTCGGCATCCAGGCCTGCATCTGGTCCGAGCCGATGACGGATCGCGCCGTCTTCGACCGTCTCGTCTTCCCGCGCCTTTCGGCACTTGCCGAAACCGGCTGGACGAAACCCTCGTCCAAGTCATGGGAACGTTTCAAGGCGCTCGCGGGGCTGATGCCGCTGCTCTATGGATTGCAGGAGTCGTAGCGCTCGGAGAAGCCGCGTCACTGCCGCTGCCGGTAGGCAGAGGGTGTGACGCCTGTGGCCGACTTGAAAGCCCGCGTCATGTGGCTCTGGCTGCTGAAGCCGCAGGCCGAAGCGATCTGTGCGATCGGGTCCGGGCCGCGCAGCATCGATTTGGCGCGCTCGACACGCCGGTGAGCCACCCAGCCATGCGGGGACACACCATAGCTTGCCCGGAACATCCGCTGGAAATGAAAGGCGCTGAGCTGGCCGATCGTCGCCAGATCCTGCAAGCGGATGGTCTCGCCGAGATGGGCCTCGATATAGTCCAGGCTGCGGCGGCGCACATGGGGCGCGAGCCCGCCGCTGATCGCGCAAGGGCGCATCCCTCCATAACGCGGATCAACCAAAAAATCACTGATCGTCTGCGTCATCGCTTCTTCAGCCAGCAGATGATCCCCCGCCAACATCGCTTCCGTCAACTGCCGAAGCGTATGCGCCAAGACGGGTGCATCGGCGAAGGTCGCTTCGGCAACAGCCATAAACCGCGCATCGCGGTCAAACGTCTCGGCAAACATCCGGCGCATCTGATCGTCGGGAACATAGAGATGGACGAAGTCGAAGGGATCGGTGATTTCCCATTCGGACGAGTGCCCCTGTGGCATGACACACAAGGCCCCGGGCCGTCCTCGCGCGGCGGGGCTGCCGTCCAGACGGCGCGTTCCGGCGCCTCCGTTGAGATAAAGGCTGAACGTATGTCCGTCCGGCCGCTCATAGCTCATCCTGTCGCTGCCATTGCTCCAGAGGGCCGCAGATCGCCCGAGCCCCAGATCGATCGACTGCGACATCCGCGCCGAGGGCGATGCGGACAAAAACCTGAAAACAGAGAGGCGGCTGTCTTTCACCAATTCTTCCCACACCCGTGACGTCTTGCGAACAATAGCGGTGGACGGCCGACGTGGCGAGCGGGAACTCCGGGGCTAAGAATTTCACAGCAAGAATCTGCAAGAGACCGGCTCACGGTTCGCCTATTCATGGAGAAAACGAGGATCACTCCATGGCAAATGCCGCTCTCTTCATCGCGACCGTCCTCATATGGGGCACGACCTGGATCGCCATTGCGATCCAGGTCGGTCCCGTGCCGGTCCTGGTCTCGGTCTTTTACAGATTTGCGCTCGCAGCCGTGATCCTCGTTGCCATCCTGGCTTTCATGCGGCAGCTGAAGTTGCCGGCCTTGCGTGACCAACCTTTCATCCTGGCGCAAGCGCTCTGCCTGTTCAGCCTCAATTTCATCTGTTTCTACAACGCCGCCGGCTTCATCCCGTCCGGGCTGATCTCCGTCATCTTCTCGCTCGCAACGATCTACAATGCCGTCAATGCGCGCCTGTTCTTCGGCGACCGCATTACAGGCCGCACGCTGCTCGCGGCAGCGCTCGGCGCCACCGGCCTGCTGCTGCTGTTCGCAGAGGAGGTTGTCGTCGATTTCAATGTGGGCACGTTGAAAGGGATCGGGCTCGCGGCGCTCGGCACGCTGTTCTTCTCGCTCGGCAATATGGCCTCGCGTCGAAACAGCGCGGCGGGAATTTCACCGCTGACCGCCAATGGCTGGGGCATGACCTATGGCGCGGTCGTTCTCCTGTTGCTGATTGCCCTAACGCAAACGCCGATCGTGACGCCGCCTGACATCACCTATCTCGCCGCCTTGCTCTATCTCGCGGCAATCGGATCGGTGATCGGTTTCACCGCCTATCTCATGCTGGTCTCCCGCATCGGCTCCTCACGCGCCGCCTATGCCACCGTCCTGTTCCCGATCGTCGCCCTGTCATTGTCGACGATCTTCGAGGGCTACCACTGGACCAGCCTCGGCCTGATCGGCCTGGCGCTGACGCTTCTCGGCAACGTGGTCATCTTTGCACGACCTCTGGCCCGTCGCGCGCTCCAAGCAGATGCGAGGCTGCCGGCAGACGGGTAAGGGCGTCAGCCGACCGGCTTTTGCAGGACGTCGAAGCGCGGATTGGTTTCGGAAAAGATCGGCAGGGCGGCTGCGCCGAGGATCGCCGTATCCTTGCCGGTCATGCCGATCATGATGCGGAGCAGCGTCCGCTTCCGGCCGGGATCGAGCGGATCATGCAGCGGCTCCAGCCGTTCGGCCAGCCGGCGCATCAGTGACGTCGGGATGCTGCCGCCAAGCACGATGGTCTGCGGATCGAAGGCGAGCTCCAGAAAATCGACGGTCTGGCGCAGCGGCTCGACGGCCTGATCGAGCCACGCATCCAGGCCTTCACGTCCCTCGGCGATCAGCGCATCGAGATCGTCGGGGGAAAGCTCCCCGGCATTGGCGATGCCCATGAATTCGTAGGCGACCGAGGGCGAGAGATAGCGATCCAGGCAGCCGCGCTTGCCGCAGCTGCAGAGCCTGCCATGCGGCTCGACGATGATATGACCGATCTCGCCGGCATTGTTGCGGCTGCCCTTGTAGAGGTGGCCGTCGAGAAACATTCCGGCGCCGATGCCGCCGCCGCCGGCCAGAAACAGATAGACGAAACTGCCGAGGCCGCGGGCGACACCGTGAAGACGCTCGCCGATTGCGGCCGCCGTCGCGTCGTTCTCGACGAGGACCGGCACTCCGACCCGTTGTTCCAGTGCATGCCCGACCGGGAAATCCTGCCAGCCCGGCAGGCTGTGCGGGCTGAGAGACGTGGTGCCGCCATCGGCGTAGCGGCCGGGCAGGGCGATGCCGACGCCGAGCAGCCTGTTTCGATCGAAGACGAAAGCCTCTTGAAGATCCTCGACGATTGTTTGCAGCGCCGGCATGGCCTGTTGCGGATCGGCCTGTTCGACCTGGTGCTCGATGCGGGCGCAGACGGCGCCCGAGAGGTCCGTCAGCACACCGCTGGCGCGTCGACGGCCAAGCTCCAGGCCGATCGAATAGGCACCATGCGGATTGATGCTGTAGGGAATGATCGGCTGGCCTCGCGCCAGCTTCTGAGCCTCGGCCGCAACGAGAAGCTGCGAGCTCTCCAGCTCCTCGACGATATTGGAGACGGTCTGCGGCGTCAGCGCCGTCATCCGGGCAATCGCCGCCCGCGACAGCGGACCGTGGGTGCGCACAGCCTCGATCACCACGCGCCGGTTGTGAGACTTGGCCTGCTCGAGATTCGTGCCGGAGATCGCCTTCATGTCGCCTTCGAAGCAAGTGAAGCATCACCCTTGTCACAAGACGGATGGCGATGAAAGCGGGATTCTTCGCCTGATTTATCGAAGCTCGGCGTCGACAGGCGCAACGGCATTTCGTCGCTGCAGCAGGCCGAGGATCGTAATCCCCGACAATCCGGTGACGGCGCTCAGCATGGCGGTCCCGGAGTATCCGGTCACATAGGTGCCGGCGGCAAAGACCAGCGCCCCGATGCCCGCACTCGCAAAGACGTTGACGGAGATTAGTGCACTGCCGAGCCCCGGCCGGTCGGCGATGAGATCCTGCAGATAGGTGATCGGGATGCTGATGATCGCCGCCGCGCCGATACCGGCGAGCAAGGTGAGCGCGTAGAGATGCCACGGCGCGGAGGCAAAGCCGAGAAGGCCGAGGAAGACGGCATAGACGATCGTGCCGGCGGCAAGCGCGGTCATCTGACCGGCCTGCCGCGCTATCCGCGACCAGACGATGATGAAGACGATCTCGAGCAAGGCGACGATCCCGACCAGAATGCCGACATCGCTGAGTGCACCATGCGCCGCGCCGGTAGCGATCAACGGCAGCAGCGCATCGTTGAGATGCAGCGTGCTGGTGATCAGCGCCACCCCGATGATGTGCGCCGAAATCCCCGGCGAAATCACCTGCCGCAGGGCGCCGAGATGGGAAAGATGGTCGATGGTGTCGATCTCCGTTGCCGCGCGCTTCGGCAGGGCGAAGAGGATGATGCCCTGGCATAAGAGACAGGAGAGGGCGGCAAAGAGATAGGCCGGCAGCATGCTCGATGCGCCCGAAAGCAGAAGGCCAGTCATGCCGGGGATCAGCACCCAGGATAGCGAGATCATGGCGCGCACGCCCGAGTTCGCCGTCACCATGTCCTCCCGGTTCATGCCCTGCATCGCCGCCCGCGCATTGGCGAAAAGCAGTGAATTCAGCGCGCCGTAGATCGGAAGTGGCAGCAGCGCGCTGCCGACGAAGACGGCCGCGCTCGGAAAGGCATAGACCACGCCGTAGCCGACGATGCCGAAAATGCAGGCGCCGATCATCGCCGAACGGTACTCGCCCAGCCGGTCGGCGAGATTGCCGAGCAGAACGCTGACGACCACGTTCACCGCCGCCGAAGCAAAGGCCAGGATGGAATAGAGACCGTCGCTCAGCCCCAACTCGCGGATGCCGACGATCGAGCGATAGGGCGCGGTCATCGCCCCCGCCATTCCGAAAGTGAATATGGCGATCATGCTGGCGCGGATTGCCGGATTGCGGAAGACGTCGGGAAAGAGGCGGCGCATCTATCTCGGTCAGTAATGTTCTGATTGCGAGAAGGTTCGCGCCAGCTCGGCCTGGCCGGCCGTCAGGCCGCAATCGATGGGCAGGCAGACGCCCGTAATGGCCGCGGCCAATGGGCTGGCAAGGAAGGCCACGGCATTGGCGACGTCCTTGGGATCGACGACGCGCTGCAGAGGGTACCAGCGGCGCGCCTCCTCGAACACGTTCGGGTTGGCGGCGGCGCGCGCTTCCCAGGCCTGCGTCTTCACCGTGCCGGGCGCCACCGCATTGGAGCGGATGCCGAACTTGCCATATTCGACGGCGACCAGCCGGGTGAAATGCAAGAGGCCTGCCTTGGCGGCGCTATAGGCCGGATGGCCGAAGACATGCAGGCCGTTGACCGAGGCGATGTTGACGACCGAACCCTTGGAGGTCTTCAGCATCGGTTCGAAGGCGCGGAAACATAAGAATGCCGCTTCGAGATTGAGCGCATTGTCGGCCCGCCAGATCTCGGGCGTCGTCTCGTGCAGGCTGGTGGCGCGGGCGGCCCCGGCATTGTTGACGAGGGTTCGGACGACGCCGCTGCCGGCAGCGCGTTCTGCCAATTCGGCAATGCTCGCCGCGCTGGTCACATCGCAGCAGACGGCGACGAAACGCTCCGCCGGCCCGAGTTTCGAAGCCGCGGCGGCGGCAGCAGCCGCATCGATATCGGCAAGCAGAACGACATCATGGTCCTCGGCGAGACGCGCGGCAATCGCCGCGCCGATGTCGCCTGCAGCGCCCGTCACGATGGCGATCGATTGAGTCATTGATTGTCGCTCCCGTTCATATGCTTCAGTCTCCAAGCAATTGCCGGTCGTCGCCGTCCCGGTGAAGGACGAGCTGCTGTTTGATGCGCCGCAGGGTCACCGTCGCTTTCGGCTGAACGGCGTAGGCAACCAGGCTCGCCAGAATATCGACCATGGCGATGTAGGCGATGCGCGTCGAAGTCGGGCGATAGATATTGTTGCCCTCGGGAAGATCGATCGGCACGACGATTTCGGCGGCCTTGGCAACCGGGCTCTCCGTCTGGGTCAAAGCGATCGTCTTCACCTTGGTGTCGCGGGCAAGCTCGAAGGCCCGCACCAGCTCCATATTGCGCCCGGAGAAGGACGAGCCGATCAGCACGTCGCCCGGTTTGGCCGCGGCCGCCATCATCAGCTGCATGCTGTGGTCGGAACTGGCGGTGATGCGAAGCCCGAGACGGAAGAGGCGGTTCTGCAGCTCGTCGGCGATCATCGACGAATTGCCGCCCGAGCCGAAGGCATAGATCATATCGGCCTTGGCGATGAACGAAACGGCCGCTTCGATTGCCGCGAGATCGAGCGAGCGGTGCAGGAGGAAGAGCGCGTTCTGCGCCTTGGTGATGATATCCTGGGCGACATCGGCCGGATCGGTGCTTTTCGATTCCGGCTTCAGATAGCGCACGCCGATATGGGCGGTGCGGGCGAGCTGCACCTTGAAATCGGAAAAGCTCTCGCAGCCGAGCCGCCGGCAGAAGCGGGTGACAGTCGGCGGCGAGACCTCCGCGCGTTCGGCGAGCTCGATGATCGAGGCATTCACCGCAAACTCGAAATCGTTGACGATGATCTCCGCGATGCGGTTTTCCGAAGGAGAAAGCCGGCTCTTATCTTCCTGCAATGTCGAAAAGATATCCAAACCGCCTCCCTCCGATTGTTCGCTACGCGCCCTTCTTCTTATAGGCCACGCAATCGATCTCAACCTTGCAATCGACCATCATCGACGATTGCACACAGGCGCGCGCCGGCGGATGCTCGCCGAAATATTCCTGGTAGATCTTGTTGAAGGTCCAGAAGTCGCGGGGATCATCGAGCCAGACGCCGACGCGCACGACATCCTCGACGCCGTAACCGGCTTCCTCGAGGATATCCAGAACATTGGCGATCGTCTTGTGGGTCTGGGCGATGATGTTGCCGTCGATGATCTCGCCATCTTCCATCGCAACCTGCCCGGAAACATAGAGCCATCCGTCAGCTTCGACGGCGCGCGCGAAAGGCAGCGCCTTGCCGCCGGCGCCGGTTTGAACAGTGCCATAGCGCTTGATTGGCATTCAAAGTCCTTGCAAATTATTTTCTTGATAAGTTGACAAGTGACCATAGAAAGCAGAATTTGACCAGTGAAAAACGCGTTTTATGAAAAGAATTTCAATCCGGGGCAACCATGCGCGATCCATTCCAGAATCCTTTCCCATCCGATAGCGCCCGCCACGCGATCTGGGAGATGCTCGTTCCCCGCGATATCGATGCCTTTCTGGCCGCTGATTGGTCGATGGTGGAGCATGACTTCGTGGAAGATGGCTTCATCGGCATCGATGGCCGCAAGGAGACAAACCCCGACAAATGGCGGCTCGCTTTCCCGACGCTCAAAGCCTATCGCGACGAGTGGCTGAGGCAGGCGGAGGATTTCGCCAAACAGAGCTTCGCTGAAGATGCGCGCACAGCGATCTTCACCACGACGACGCTCGAAGATATCGAGATCGAAGGCGACACGGCGCTGGTTCGCAAGAAATTCGACGGCGGCATTACCAAGGCGGACGGCACCCGCGATGTCCTGCAATGGCAGACACTCTATTATTGCAGGCTGCACGAGGGACGCTGGAAGATCTCAGGTTTCACCGGCTACCTGCCGAACCCGATGGGTTGAAGCGGAGCCGATAAGAAGAAGGCCACTTTCTTGCGCATTTTCACGGCAGCACTGGCGACCGAGACCAACACCTTCTCCCCGATCTGCGTGGATCGCCGCGCCTTCGAAGCCTCACTCTATGCCCCGCCCGGCCAGCATCCCGAAACGCCGACGCTCTGCACCGCGCCGATCACCGTCGGCAGGCGCGTCGCCAAAGAGAAGGGATGGGAGCTGATCGAGGGAACCGCCACCTGGGCCGACCCCGCCGGCCTCGTCAACCGGGCCACCTATGAGGAACTGCGCGACGAAATCCTTGGCCAACTCCGGGCGGCAATGCCTGTCGATGCCGTCGTCATGGGCCTGCATGGCGCCATGGTGGCGGCGGGATATGAGGATTCCGAAGGCGATCTTCTCCAGCGCATGCGCGAGATCGTCGGACCTGACGTGCTCATCTCAGCCGAACTCGACCCACACAGCCATCTCACGGCAAAACGCATCGCCGCACTCGATTTCGCCGTCTATTTCAAGGAATTTCCGCATACCGACTTCGTCGACCGCGCCGAGGACCTCTGGCGCATCACCGTCGACACATTGGAAGGCCGGGTGAAGCCGGTCATGTCGGTGTTCGACTGCCGGATGATCGATGTCTTCCCGACCTCGCGCGAACCCATGCGCTCCTTCGTCGACAAGATCATGCAGATCGAAAAGGACGACCCCGAGATCCTGTCGATTTCGGTGGTCCACGGCTTCATGGTCGGCGACGTTCCCGAAATGGGAACGAAGCTGCTTGTCGTGACCGACAACAGACCGGAAAAGGGCGCGGCGCTGGCGCGCGAACTCGGCCTCGAACTGTTTTCCAAGCGCGGCACCTTCATGGTGCCGCAAATCGACGAGAGGCAAGCCGTCGCGCGCGCAATCGCCGCAACCGCATGGCCCGTCGTCATCGCCGATGTCTGGGACAATCCGGGTGGCGGCACGGCAGGGGATGCGACTGTTATTCTCGCAGAACTGATGGCCCGCGGCGTCACGAGTGCGGCGGTCGGCACCATCTGGGATCCGATGGCCGTCCAGATTTGCTTTGCGGCAGGCGAGGGCGCGGAAATTCCGCTGCGCTTCGGCGCCAAGTCGGCGCCCGGCACCGGCAACCCGATCGACGGCACCGTCAAGATCGTCAAGCTGGTCAGGAATGCCGAGATGCGGTTCGGCGAGAGCCTGGTGCCCTTCGGCGATGCCGCCCATATCGTGCTTAACGGCATCGACATCATCCTGAATTCGACGCGCGCCCAGAGCTTCGATCCGAGCCTGTTTTCGGTGATGGGCATCGATCCGACGAAGCAGAAGATCCTGGTGATCAAATCCACCAACCACTTCTTCGCGTCCTTCTCGAGGATCGCCGCGGAAATCCTTTACTGCTCCGCCGGAACGCCTTATCCCAATAATCCTGCGACGACGCCGTACCGGCGAGCGCCGAAGACCATCTGGCCGATGGTGGCCGATCCACACGGGCTACAACGCGGAGCCGCCTAGATGCATGACAACAGCTTCGCCGTCGTCGCCAAGGCAGGGGAGAGGATCGCCGATCTCTCGACGCCGCGCCCTATTGTCGACGAAGACCGGCTGGCTGCAAACATCGCCCGCGTTCAATCCTATATGGACGAGCACGGCCTGAACTTCCGCCCGCATATCAAGACGCACAAGATTCCGGCGCTCGCCGTCGCGCAGGTTGCCGCCGGCGCCAAGGGCATCAATTGCCAGAAGGTGACGGAAGCCGAGGTCTTTGCCGAAGCCGGCTTCGGCGACATCCTCATCACCTTCAACATCCTCGGCCAGCAGAAGCTCGAGCGCCTGGCCAGGCTGAACGAGCGCATTCCAGCCCTGAAAGTCGTCGCCGACAGCGAAGTGACGGTCGACGGGCTCGCCGCACATTTTTCCGGACATAAGCCGCTGACGGTGCTTGTAGAGTGCGACACCGGCGCCGGCCGCTGCGGCGTGCAGACGCCGGAGGAAGCAGCCTCGCTCGCCAAGCGCATAGCCGCAGCCGACGGCCTCACCTTCGGCGGCATCGTCACCTATCCGAAGCCGCAATCGGCCGCCGCCGTGGAAGCCTTCATCGCCGAAACAGTGAGCCGCCTGCAATCCGAAGGCATAACCTGCCCGATCGTCAGCAATGGCGGAACGCCAAGCCTGTTCGAGGCGCATCTCGTCGCATCGGCCACCGAACACCGCGCCGGCACCTATATCTACAACGACCGCCAGATGGTGCGCATGGGCCATTGCACCGAGGACGATTGCGCCATGCATGTGCTGGCAACGGTCGTGTCACGCCCCAACGCCGACCGCGCCGTCATCGATGCCGGCTCAAAGGCGCTGACATCGGATCTTCAGGGCTTCAGCGATTACGGCCTGATCGTCGGTTATCCCCAGGCACGCATCACCAGCCTCTCGGAAGAACACGGCGTGATCGATCTGTCGAACTGCACCGGCCCCCGGCCGCAGATCGGCGAAAAGCTCTTCATCATCCCGAACCACACCTGCGTGGTGTCCAACCTGTTCGATACGATGGTGTTTCATCGGGCTGGCGTGGTGACCCGCGTCGAAGAGGTCGCGGCTCGCGGTCTTGTCTGGTAGGGGCGTTTCCGGTTGAGGGCGAATTGAGGAAGGCCATGACGAAAAATTCCTGCGGTTACACGCCGCTCGAAGGCGATGCCGGCCTCGTCGAAAGATGGCAATCAGCGGCATTGATGCCGGTCGAAACAGGTGCGTCGGGGCGGATGCCGACGCTGCCAGGCAGCATGGCGCAGAAATTCTCTCCCTCGCCATTGAGCGAGGCGTAAGCGACCCTATTGGCGCCAAGGCGCTCGATGACCCTCGGGGTCACGGTGAACACGATATCGCCGCCGTTGAGCTGGATATGCTCCGGGCGGATGCCGAGCGTCAGGGTCTTGCCGGCCATGCCGTCGCGCAGCGTCACCGGCAGAACGGCCGTCTGCCCCTTGTAATCCACTTCGACGCCGGCGGCGCTGACGCCATGCAGGTCGCGGGGAGGAAATTCATCTTCGGGTTGCCGATGAAGCCGGCGAGGAACTGGTTCGCCGGCTTGTGATAGAGCTCGAGCGGCGCGCCGGTCTGCGAGATATTGCCGGCGTCGAGCACGACGATGCGGTCAGCCATTGTCATAGCTTCGACCTGGTCGTGCGTCAGGTAGATCATCATCACCTTCAAAGCCCTGTGCAGCTTGGCAAGCTCGATGCGCACATCGGCGCAGCAGCGGCCGTTAGATCGAGCGGCTGTCATATGCCCAATGCAGCAGAGCCTGGCGCTGGCGCGGCCGGCACCAACAATCTCCAGGCTCGCAGGCTCGGCGAAGCTGAGCGACATGGCGGCGAATGGCTTTCCAGCGGGCGATCTGTCGCTCGTCCTCGCCGGGCATGCGGCGACCTTGATAATAGCGGCAGTACCACTGGAACCAGCCACGCGGATCGTCGGGATATATCCATCCCTTGGCTCGCCAGACGCTAAGGGGTTGGCTGGCGTCGACACCGAAGCAATTCAGTGACGGATCCTTTCGCAGCGGCGATAGACGGGCCTCTGCAAACCAGCTTGCCGGGAATTCGTTACGACAATCGGTCATGTATTTGCCGCCGAACACGCCGAGCGCAAGCATCTCGGCGGGGGTCAGCTCTGGCCGGAAGTCGGGATGAAAGTTGCGGCCACTTGGTGCAGCGAGAGCGTATCGGTAGCCTTGCTGCATCCGATCATTCACGACGATCCACCGGGGTTTCATCGGCCGCCCTCCGACAGCGGTTTCGGGCGGTTACGCCGCCAGATGGACACGTTGAGTGCCGCCGCGAAACTCACCCACGTGAGGTAAGGAACGAGGAGCAGGGCAGCAGCCGAATTCGCGGGATAAAACAGGATGATCGTCGCCAGGATCGCAGCCCAAAGCAGGATGATCTCCACCGCTGCCAGCCCGGGTCGGTGAAGGGCAAAAAAGATCGGCGACCACGCAGCATTGAGCAGAAGCTGGACTGCATAGACACTGAGCGGGAATTCTGCACCGGCAATGCCTGCCTCCAGCCACAGGAGCCAGCCCGACAGTCCGATCGAGGCATAGAGTACCGCCCAGACCGGGGCGAACAGCCAATCGGGCGGGCGCCATCCTGGCTTGTCGAGCTGCTTGTACCAGTCGCCTGGCCGAAAAATCACGCCGGTGGCCACCGCAGCAAAGCTCACGGCCTGAAAGGCGACCATCACAAGAAGGGAATGCATGTCCATCCGACAAAAGGTGGAGGGAGCCGCCGACGCGGCAAGCGGGTCCCTCCAAAGGCCCTATTGGTTTTGGCGAGCAGCGAACTCGCCGGAACCCATTGCAGAAAACAGCGGGATGACCTGCCAGGCGGCTGACAGCCCCACCAGGACGTAAACGATCCGGGCGATAACCGAGCCGGCCCCGAAAATGGCGGCCACGAGGTCAGAGCCGAATAGCCCGACCAGCCCCCAGTTCAGGCCGCCTACGATGACGAGGATGAGCGTTAGTATGTTGATGAACTTCATGGTTCTTCTCCAGTTGAGGGGACGAGGGTCAGCCTTCCGGCGGCACGATCACCTTGTCGATGACATGGATGACACCATTGGAGGCAGCAATGTCGGCGGCGGTGACGGCGGCGTCGTTGACCTTGACGGTGGAGCCCTCGACGTTGACGTCGATCATTTGGCCATTGACCGACTTCGCCTCATCGATACCCGCCACGTCCTTAGCCATCATCTTGCCCGCGACCACATGGTAGGTGAGGATCGCGGTGAGCTTTTGCTTGTTTTCTGGCTTCAGAAGGTTTTCGACGGTACCGGCCGGCAACTTGGCGAAGGCTTCATCGGTCGGAGCAAAGACCGTGAACGGACCCGTTCCCTTGAGAGTGGCGACCAGGCCTGCCGCTTCGAGCGCGGTCGCCAGCGTCTTGAATTTACCCGCCTCCGCGGCAGTTTCGACGACATCCTTCTCCGCGGCGACCCCGCTGAAACTGCTGCCGAGCGTGATTGCTGCAGCGACTAAAAGGCTTCTCAACTTCATGTCATTCTCCTCTCGATGACAGGTGCGCGTTGCACCTCGCATCTTTCATTTGGAGAACACAGATTTTATTGCCACTCAAATTTTCGTGAGCGGAAACGGAATTATATTGTAATGAAAATTGTCGTTATGATAGTTTCCCGTAACGAAAAGGAGTTTACGAGTGCTCTCCGACACGCTGTCCAATGAGCTTCAGCGCTACGCGATCGGCCCGCGTATCAAGACACTGCGACTGAGAAAGAAGCTGGGGCTGGTGCAGCTGGCGGGGCATACAGGGCTCTCGCCTGCGATGCTTTCGAAGATCGAGCGCGGGCAGATGTTTCCGACGCTGCCCACGCTGCTTCGGATCGCGATGGTTTTCGGGGTCGGCCTCGATCACTTCTTCAAATCCGACAAGGAGGAGCCGCTCATCGCGATCGTCCGAAAGTACGAGCGTCTCAAACTTCCAAGCCCGCCGGGCGAAAAGAACCCAGCCTTCCTCTTCGAAAGCCTCGATTATCCCGCTTCCGACCGCCGCATGGAGGCGTATTACGCCGAATTCCCGCTCGATTCGCCGCCCTCGGAGCCGCATCAACATGGCAGCGCCGAGTTCATTTACGTGCTCAGCGGTCGGCTTGTCGTCATTGTGGACGGCAAGGAGACAGCGCTGGATGCGGGCGACGCTATGTATTTTGACTCAAGCGTTCCGCACAGTTACCGCCGGGAAGGCGAGGCAATCTCGACGGCTCTTGTTGTGATTTCTCCCTAGGCGGCCGCTGCCCTGTGTCAACCGATGCAGCTCGCGGAGCGTGTAGGCCATGCGACGCCAGTCGGACCCTGTCTCGGGCGGTCCGCCCTCCATGTATTTCATCACCCCAGACCGCTCGCGAACAGCTGGCCGTCGGTCGTCCGGATTGGCGCTGGAACGTGCATGCTTCACTGTCGAGGTATTGGATCAGCTCAAGCCGCCGTCGGATTAATCACGTTCATATCGATTTCCGTCAATTCCACCCGCCGCTCAAACGCAATCCCCGCCTCGTCGAAGAGATGGCAATCGGCGGCGTTGATGCCGGTCGAAACAGGTGCGTCGGGACGAATGCCGACGCTGCCGGGCAGCATGGCGCAGAAATTTTCCGCCTCGCCGTTGAGCGAGGCGTAAGCGACAGTATTGGCGCCGAGGCGTTCGATGACCGTCGGCGTCACGGTAAAGACGATGTCACCGCCGTTGAGCTGGATGTGCTCCGGCCGGATCCCGAGCGTCAGGGTCTTGCCGACCATGCCGTCGCGCGGCGTCACCGGCAGAACGGCCGTCTGCCCCTTGTAATCCACTTCGACGCCGTTGGCGCTGACACCCTTGCAGGACACCGGCAGGAAATTCATCTTCGGATTGCCGATGAAGCCGGCGACGAACTGGTTGGCGGGCTTGTGATAGAGCTCCAGCGGCGCGCCGGTCTGGGAGATGTTGCCGGCGTCGAGCACGACGATGCGGTCGGCCATGGTCATGGCCTCGACCTGGTCGTGCGTCACATAGATCATCGTCGCCTTCAACGCCCGGTGCAGCTTGGCAAGTTCGATGCGCATGTCGGCGCGCAGCGCCGCGTCGAGGTTGGACAGCGGCTCGTCGAACAGGAAGATCTTCGGTTCGCGCACGATGGCGCGGCCGATCGCCACGCGCTGGCGCTGGCCGCCGGACAGCATGCCGGGCTTTTGCTGCAGCCGCTGGTCGAGGTGCAGGATGCGGGCGGCGTTTTCGACCTTGGCCTTGAGTTTTGCCTCATCCATCTTCTCGACGCGCAGCGGGAAGGCGATGTTCTCGAAGACAGTCATATGCGGATAGAGCGCGTAGGACTGGAACACCATGGCGATGCCGCGCTTGACGGGCGGCAGGTCGTTGACCCTGACGCCGTCGATGATGATGTCGCCTGCCGTCGTCGCGTCGAGACCGGCGATCATCCGCAGCAGCGTGGACTTGCCGCAGCCGGAGGGGCCGACGAAGACGACGAACTCGCCATTCCTCACCTCGAGCTGCACGCCCTTCAGCACTTCATAATCGCCGTAGAACTTCTGAACTTTGTTGAGAAGAAGCTGTCCCAAAAATCTGTCTCCGCCGGCGGTCTTTGTCGCACGTTCGATCATCATTACTGCACAGGCAAGGTGCTGCAGCGTTACGCATCCGATAAGACGCGTGACGCTGCAGGGGAGGGATCGCGGATTGTTGCCTCCACGATCCCAAGGCGCGAAGCAAGCTTACTTGAAGGCTTCGATTTCGCCAGCCGCCTTCTTCAGCGCGGCCTCCGGTTCGGCCTTGCCTGTGACGACCGACTGGATCATCTCGATCATCGAGTTCTGGAAGCCCTTGTAGTCGGTGAAGAGCGGTTCCGGACCACCATAGTCGATGCCTTCGATCAAGGGCTTCCAATAGGGATCCTTGGCGACGAACTCGTCAACCTTCTTCGAGGGCCGCAGCGGGGTGAGGCCGGCGCCGCCCTGCAGCTCGTACTCCGATTGCACATCCGGCGAGGTGATGAACTTGGCGAATTCCGTCGCCTTGTCTTCGACGCCGGAGCCCTTGAAGATCGCCAGGCTGTCGGTGATCAGCAGCGTGCCGGGGCCCTTGGCGTCGGGACCGAGCGGCAGCGTCGTGATTCCCCAGTTGATCTTGGTTTCCTTCAGGCGGGAGGCAGCGCCGGATCCTGCCTGGATCATCGCAACCTTGCCGTCGAGGAAGATGGCGCGGACTTCGTTCTGCTCATAGGCCGTCGGGCCTTCCTCGGAGTAGGGGACGATATCCTTGTAGGCCTTCAGCGCGGCGAGAATCTGCGGGCTGTCGAGCGTGATCTTGCCTTCGGCATCCGTCACCGCGCCGTTGTTGGTGTAAACCCAATGCATGAACTGGTGCATGGTGTTGTCGAAGGTCTTGGCGGAGAGACCGAAGCCCGGAATGCCGGTCTTTTCCTTGATGGTCTTGGCCATCTCGATTTCTTCGGCCCAAGTCTTCGGCGGCTTCTCGGGATCGAGGCCGGCCTGCTTGAAGAGATCCTTGTTCCAGTAGAGCGCCTTGGTGGAGAAGGCGATCGGAACGCCCCACTGGTTGCCTTCGAAGGTCACCGTGTCGACGATGTGCGGATAATAAGCCTTCTTTTCGTCGTCGGTCATCGGCACCGGAACGATGAGGTCGTTCTGGGCGAATTCCTTCAGCGTACGCGAGCCGACATAGGCCATGGCAACAGGCGTGCCGGCGGCGGCGAGCGTCGTTGCCTTGTCCTGGCACTGCGCCCAGCCGACGACTTCAGGCGTGACCTTCCAGCCCGCGTTCTTTTCTTCCCACTGCTTGATGTATTTGGTGTGGACCGGATCGATCGTGTCGCCGCAATAGATCCAGCTGATTTCCTTGTCGGCCGCATGGGCAGTGACCGCGGTCAATGCCGTCGAACCGAGCAGGGCGAGCGCCATAAGGCCTGTCTTGATTGCTATGCTCACGTTGTGACTCCCAATGTGGTTGTTAGCTGTTCACTGATTATTGCTCTTATTGTTTCACCGCACCGGCGGTCAGACCGCCGACGAGGTAACGCTGAAGGAAGAAGATGACGACCATCGCCGGCGCGATGCCGACGAAGGAAGCCGCCATCAGTTCGTTCCAGATGACCTCCTGCTTGCCGAAGTAAGCAAAGAGCCCCACCGGCAAGGGCATGTATTCGCTCTTCGAGTTGAACGTCAGCGCGAAGATGAATTGCTGGGCGTAGGCGCCGATGAAGGTGGTGATGGCGACGACGATGATCCCCGGCATCGCGATGGGCAGGATGACGCGGCGCAGCGTGTAGAAGTGGCTGGCGCCATCCATGAAGGCAGCTTCGTTGAGCTCCTGGGGAATGCGGATCATATAGGTGCGTAGCAGCCAGATCGCCGAGGGGATCAGGAAGGCGACGCCAGGCACGATCATGGCGAGATAGGTGTTGAGCACGCCCATGCTGCGCATCAGCCGGAAGAGTGGGATGAGCAGCACGGCGCCGGAGAACATGTTCACCGTCAGGAAGGCGCCGAGCAGGATGCCCATGCCCTTGAATTCGAACTTGGCGAAGGCATAGGCCGCCGGAATGACGAGGCAGAGCACGATCAGCGTGACGATGATCGAAATGAAGAAGGAGTTGAAGATATAGCGCCCGAAACCCGGCACGCTGATCCACATCGTCCGGTAGGCTTCGAACGAGCCGTTCTCCGGCCAGAAGCGATAGGGCGAGGAGAAAAGCTGGGCAAGCGGCTTCAGCGATACGAGGAAGCCCTCGACGAAGGGCGCCAGCACGAAGAACAGGAACACCGCGATGCCGCAATAGATCAGGATGATTTCCCACCAGCGGTAACGGTCGATCATGGCGGCACTGCTCATGCGCGCTTCTCCGGGTTGAGGCGGCGGGTGACACGGAAATAGGCAAAGCAGAAGAGCGACAGGAAGATGCAGATCAGGACGGCGCGCGCCGCCCCTTCGCCGTACTTCTTCGAGCCGATCGCGGTCTGATAGGTGTCGATGATCATCGTCGTCGTCTCGCCGCTCGGACCGCCCTGCGTCAGGATCCAGATGATGTCGAACGAGTTGAAGGTGGCGATCAGCGACAGCATCGACATGGTGATGATGGCAGGCACCATCAGCGGCAGGGTAATGCGGCGAAAGCGGTACCAGCGGCCGGCGCCATCGGTCCAGGCGGCTTCATAGAGATCCTTCGGAATGGACTGGATCGCCGCCAGGAAATAGATCGTCACCAGCGGCACGCCGATCCACACGTCGGTAACGATCGTCGCCCAGAAGGCGGTGCTGCCATAGGCGAGGAAGGCAACCGGGCCGTCGACGAGGCCGAAGCGCTGCAACAGGCCCGAGATCATCCCGAACTGGCCATTATACATCCAGCCCCACATGAAGATGCCGATCGCCATCGGCACGATCCATGGCGGCATGGTCAAAAGCCGGAACAGCGAGCGGCCCGGCACGGCGGCATTCAGCATGCAGGCGCCGAATGTGCCAATCACCATTTTCAGCGCGACGGAGAAGAAGGTCCAGACGAAGGTTCGGAGAATGACCTCCGCAAATGTGGCGTTGAAGATCTTCTCATAGTTGACCCAGCCGACCCAATTGGTGGTCTTCTTCAGCGACGCATCGGTGAAGGAGAGAATGAAGGTATCGACGAGGGGATAGGCGACGATGGCGAGGACATAAAGAACGGCCGGAAGAAGAAGGATCCAGGCGAAGATGAAGGCGCTTCTTTGAACACTCATCTTGCCGCCTTCCTCAAGCCGCTCTGGCGTGAAGGGCCTCGTCGAAGCGGTCCCACACGGGACGCAGGTCGACGACCGATTTCTTCATCCTCGCTTCGTCCATGGCAAGGGCCAGGATGCCGGCCTCGAGCGCATTCAGCGTCGAAACCGGAAGCTCGAGGCCGGTGCGCACGCTTTCCAGGAGGTCGCTCGCCATCTGTTCGTCGGCGCCGTAATGCTGGGACAGTTCGGTTGCAGCATAAGTGTTTGCGACCACCTTGTTGCCGGTCAGCTGTTCGTGCACGTTGAGATAGCCGCGAACGAAATCGCCTTCGGCCATGCCGCGCGAGCCCATGATGGCGAAGCGGCGGAACTGGTCGGGTACGTTCAGATTGGTATGGAAGTTCATGCCGACGCCATTGGCATATTCGACGATCGCCACCTGATAGTCGATGATATCGGCATCGCTGTCGAACACCTTGTCCGACCCCATCCAACCACTCGGCTTGCGATGGAAAAGCTCGAGGTCGTTGATGCCCTCGCGCGTCGGATCGTTGGCCGGAATGAAGCTCTTGCGGCCGCCGAAACTGGCGACGCGCTCCGGCCGCGCACCGACGACACCATTGTAAAGGTCGAGGTCGTGGCAGCATTTCTCCAGCACGAAGCTGCCGGAATAGCGCTCATAGCGGCGCCAGTCGCGCATGAAGAAGGCGCCGTGATAGGGCTCGATATGTTCGGAAGCCTCGATCGACACGATCTGGCCGAGCTTGCCCTCGGCCTGGATGGCGCGCAGATCCTTATAAAGAGGCGAATAACGCAGCACGAGACCGACCATCAGCCGCTCGTGGCCGAACTTCGCCAGGAGATGGGCAAGCTCGATGCTCTCGGCGATGGTCGTGACGATCGGCTTTTCGCAGAACACCTTGAGGCCGGACTGGAGCCCGAGCCGGATGTGGTCGAGATGCAGGTGATTGGGGGAACCGATCATCAGCAGATCGAGCTTTTCCGAGGCGAGCAGCTCTTCCGGCGTACCATAGGCCTTGCCGGCGGAAATACCCTTTTCCGTCAAGCCGGGAAGGCCGGCGGGATCCGGATCCACGTAGCCGACGATGTCGAAGCTGCTATCGATCGCCTTGAAGACGTAGCCGAGGTAGCCGAGCCGGAATCCGAGCCCGATGATGCCCACTTTCATGCCGATCAAGTTCCCAACTAAGTAATTTATTTTCTTTAAGTTGAGACAAAAATTGGAGGGCGTCAATAGAAAACGGGCCTCACGCCACGGCCATGAAATTAATTTTCATAAACCGGCAGGCGGCTTTCGATTTTCATGCGGTCGACGACCGGATGCGGAAGCGCCGAATGGTTGCAACTGACGCCAATTTCGCCGGCAAGCTCACGCAGAACTCGCGAAATGTTGAAAAGTCGAGCACGCTGGCCTGTGTAGGATGGATGGGAACCGGAGGCCAGGAGGAGCCATCATGACCCGCATGACAGCCAAGGATTTCCCACAGGAACTGCTCGAACTCTATGATTACTACGCGCATGGGAGGATCACCAAGCGCGAGTTTCTCGACCGCGCCGGCAAATTCGCCGTCGGCGGCGTGACCGCGGCCGCCATCCTGGCGTCGCTGAGCCCGAATTATGCGTTGGCGACCCAGGTCGAGGCCACCGATCCGGATATCGCCGCCGAATACATCACCTACCCCTCGCCGAAAGGAAATGGCGATGTGCGCGGCTATCTCGTCCGCCCCAAAAACGCCACCGGCAAGGTCGCCGCCGTCGTGGTCGTGCACGAGAACCGGGGCCTCAACCCCTATATCGAGGATGTGGCGCGGCGCGTGGCGAAGGCCGGCTTCATCGCGCTGGCGCCCGACGGCCTCACTTCGGTCGGCGGTTATCCCGGCAATGACGAAAAGGGGCGGGAGCTCCAGCAGAAAGTCGATCCGGAAAAGCTGATGAACGACTTCTTCGCGGCGGTCGAGTTCCTGATGAAGGGTGACCTCACCACCGGCAAGGTCGGCATAACAGGCTTCTGCTACGGCGGCGGCGTGGCCAATGCCGCGGCGGTCGCCTATCCCGAACTGGCCGCAGCCGTGCCGTTCTACGGCCGGCAGCCGCGCGCCGAAGACGTGCCGAAGATCAAGGCGCCGCTGCTGCTCCACTATGCCGGGCTGGACACGGGCGTCAACGAAGGCTGGCCGGCCTATGAAGCGGCGCTGAAAGCCGCGGGAAAAACCTATGAGGCCTATATCTACCCCGACGTCAATCACGGCTTCCACAATGATACCACGCCGCGCTACGACGAGGCGGCGGCCAAGCTGGCCTGGCAGCGGACGGTCGACTGGTTTACCAAATACCTCGCTTGAGAATGCAGCGGCTTGGTGATCCGGCGGCGGGGAGGCGTTCCCGCCGGACGCCGGGGTTATTTCGGAGCGCCGGCCCTGCGCCGTCCCCGGCTGACCATCATTCCGCCTATGATGAGAACAATCCCGCCGGCATTCGCCCAGAAGGAGGCCGGCACGGCGCTGAGATAATCAAACGCCACCCCCGTGACCATCTGCCCGCCGATGATCAGCAGAGCCGAGTTGACTGCGCCGATCCGCGCAATCGCCCAACTGCCGGCCGCCACGAAGACAACGCCGAGCGGACCGCCGAGATAGGCATACCAGGGCGCCTCGGCAGCCCCCGCAGGAAGCAGGCCGCCGACGACGACACCGAGGCAGGTGAGGACGGCAAAGCCTATCGCGTGATTCCAGAAGGATGCGATCAGCGGCGTCGTCGAGATGCTCAGCCGCCCATTAAGCTGACGGCTGAGGCCGACGAGCACGCCGCCGAGGCAAGCGAGGAGAATGAAGAGCGTCATGCCGCGCCTCGCCCGAACAGGATGATCAGCGCCGCTCCCGCAACGACCAGGCCGAGCGCAACGATGTCGCGAGTATCGGGATGCCGCTTTTGCAGGCCGAACAGCCCCCAGCTGTCGGCCGCGACGCTGAAGACGACCTGGCCTGCCAGGCCGAGAGCCAAGGTGCCGGAGAGCCCGAGCGGTGAGTTGACCGCGGTCGAGGTCAGCATGACCGTTGCCGCGCCGGAAATGCCGCCGAAATAGGCCCATAAGGGCGCCTTCAAGATCTTTTCCTGCCTTGGCATTCGCCGCCGGTGAACCAGCAGGAGAAGAATGACGGCGGCGATGATGCCGGTGCCGTGAGCGGTCCAGGAAGAAAAAAGCGGATTTCCGTACCGTGCCAGCTCGCCATTGAGATGCACCATGAACGTCAGGAGCCCACCCGTGGCAAAAGCGCCGGCAAAGTAGATCGGATGCGGATTTCGTGCGGCGTCGATGGTCATTGGAGATCCCGTATGCGAATCGATTGCGGCGGATGTTTTTCAAATTGCCACTAAGGCCATTCATCGGCATCCTCAGCAAGACGTGTCGTCATAGCCTGACAGGCATGGAGGACGCGATGCTGCTCAAAGGCGAACGGACATTCCTGGTGCGGGATGCTGGCGGTTTTGTCGCGCACATCAATATGCCGGGATGGTTGAAGCCGAAGCCGACGGACCACGGCCATGGCCCTCTCGCCATGGTCGTCGAATCCATTCTCGACCCTGGCCGGCTGATCGCGATGCACGAGCACAGAAACGACGAGATCGTCTCCTGGGTGCCTGATGGCGTGATGCGTCACCAGAACCGAGCCACAGGCTGGCTGCTGATCGACCGCCATCATCTGATGGTGATGAATGCCGGGAAAGGCTTCTGGCACTCCGAGGAGACGCTGGTGACCGATCCGCCGCTGCGAATGGTGCAGATCCTCATTCGTCCGCGTGCGGTCGATCTGCAGCCCAAAATTCAATACGGCCCGATCCCCACGGTCGCGGCGAATGTCTGGCGACACCTGGTCGGCCCGGAAGGGGAGGGCGCGCCGTTTTATGTCCGCAGCGCTGTCGACATCTTCGACATCCGGCTGGAAGCGGGTGCGCGGTCGGAATTCCCGCGCAAGCAGGGCAGGGATCTCTACTTCTATGTCTTCCATGGCTCGATCACCGTTGATGGTCAGACCTTCATGGACGGCGAGCAGGGACTGCATCTGTCGGATGCCCGCCTCGACCTCGAGGCCAAGGATCCAGCCACGCTGATCGCGTTTCTCCTCTACGCAAACGCACCGGTCGCCAAGCAGGGGACCGTCGGCGACCACGAGAAGATACCGTCGGCCCTCGTCATCAGGGCGCTTCTGAAATGGAGGAAATTTCGGCAGATGTGGCGACGGTCCTCGTTAGGCGCGCTTCTGCGGCAACGGTGATTACCGCAAGTCGCTTCCGCTTTCGGCAATTGTGCGGTAGCCTGTCCGTTCGTTCACATCCAGCGGAGATTTTCGCTGGGAGCCCAGAGATGCCGAGGACGGGCGAAATTGCGATCGCCAGAGCTTCGGAACAGTGTCCGTCAGCCGTGATCCGGCTAAATGCGATTGTGAACGGAACAAGCATGCCTGCAATTGGGTTTCGAACCTTAGCGTTTAAAAGGAGGAGCATCATGCCTACGGTTGCCGCGACGCCCATCACTCCGCCCGATCAGCACGTTGTCACCGCACGCGAAGCCATCGAGCCGCTTTATGAGAAGCTCGAACTTCAAACGGAATCGCTGGTTCTTTCTGCAGCGCTCGAAGCAGGATGGTCTCCGGACGAGGCAACGGAAGCGCTGGCGGCGCTCAGACTGCAGGACGCGCTGTCCATCCTCGACGAACGATCCGGGCAATAAGTTGAAGAAGCGCGACAACCTCTCTCACGAGCCGGGCTACAACGTGCGCGTTCGCCCGAATGACCGCAACAGCAGATTAAGAGAGACGGCAACCTTGTCGATGTCGCGAACGTCCCGCGAATATCGACCGGTGTAGAGTTTTACAATCATGCTGTCGCGAGCAGAGCCGCTGAGTTCAAAATACAAGTGCAGGTAATAGGCTTGCTTGTCGCCGCCGCGACTTACGCTCCTTCGTCGTTGGGTGATCTGTCCGAGCTCCGCTTTGATCGGGGCGAAGCCAGAGAGTTTCAGCATCGCCGATTTGGATTGAAATCGGGCCATGTCCGGGACTGCAACGACCGCCTTGTCGAGTGCGAGACTGACGACTTGGCCGGGGACATCGTTGACGATGGCGGGTTCATCGAGCTTGAACGCATGAAACAGGCGCCGGGGTTTCTCAAAGCAGATGAGTGACGCAATCAGCAGGACGACAATATTGATCCCTGACCACCATGCCGCGACCGGCGAAAACTGGCCTTGTACATGCGACGTTTCCGGTACGATGTTGACCAGCAGACCAACCACGGTGATCGTGATCATGCTTGCGATCCAGGCGAAGCTGTAGCGGTCGAACTGGTTCGCCTCGTTGCCACTGCCCTTTGGCGTCACCCTGAAAGGCTTGCCAAATGGTCTCACCAGGCTGGAGACCACGGTCGGCAACATGCGGAATGTCGCAAAGGTACCGACGGCGCTGGAAACCACAGGCAGATAGCGCGTCGGCGTGATCCACAGCATGAGCAGAAAATACGCCGCCAGCAGCGGCACCTGATGAGATACATAATCGGCCATATCCGTGAAATAGAGCGGAAGCAGGCCGAACCAGAGATAGACGATGGGGACAAGCAATATAGTGAAGCGGACCAGATACTGCACCAGCCATGATGCCGGCAGGAACATGATCCGTTGAAAGAGCGTCAATCCCGGGCCGCGCAGCGGGCCATTATACAAGTACAGGGTTTGAATACCCCCCTGGCACCATCGTTCGCGCTGCACGAAATAACCGGTCAGGTTTTCGGCGGCCAGTCCCATCGATAGCCGCTCGTTCAGGTAGCGCGTCTTGTAGCCTTTGTTGAGCATCGAAAGAGTTGTCAGCAGGTCTTCTGTGATCGACTCCGTCGGAAAACCGCCGATTGCATCGACGGCCTGGCGGCGGGCAATCGAGCATGACCCGCAGCAGAAACTGACGTTCCAGGCATCTCGGCTGGGCGCGATCTCGTCAAAGAACAAACGCTGCTCGTCCGGCCAGATATTCTCCAGGCCCAGGTTTGATTGCACCGGATCGACATTGAAGAAATGTTGAGGTGTCTGGACGATACCGATGCTTTCGTCGGAAAAGAAGGGCAGGGTCCGGCGAAGGAAGTGTCGATAGGGAACAAAATCGGCATCGAAAATCGCAATAAACTCGCCCGAGCTGACCTTCAGCCCATTGTTCATATTGCCGGCTTTGGCATGGCTGTTGTCGCCGCGCGTGACGTGGATGACGTTCTTTTCTTCGCAATAGGCCTTCAGCCAATCCCGGCGTTGATCGTCAAGCACATACACATTCAATTTGTCCGCAGGATAATCCAGCGAGCGGGCGCCGATGATGGTTCGCTCGAGAACATCGAGCGGCTCGTTATAGGTGGGAATGAAAACATCGACTGTCGGCAGCTCACGCTTGTCGCGCGCAAAGAAAACACGACCCAACCTGTCGGTTTCCGCGCTCCGGTCGACATAGCGGCTCATCAATACCAGAAAAAGGATGACTTCGACGCAGGCGAGAACCTCGACGACAAAGAGGATCCAGACCCAGTAGAAACTCGCACCGTCGTTCGGATAGGGAAGCACCGTCTCGGTCAAGCGCCAGTACATGTATCGCAAGGCGAATGCTGCGACGAACGCGCAGGTTACCGCCCGTGTCCAGGTGTGATGCCGCGACCAATTGAACGGCCCCAGAAAGAAGAAGGCCATAACGAGAAAGGTCGGAACCAGCGCTAGAAGATACTGAACCACAGGCTTTTGACCCAGTTGGATACGTCGATGCCGTGCTTGGAAAACCGTACCTGCACTGTGCGCCCCACCTGGCAGGAGTTCGCAAAATCGTCGTTCATGAAAGATGGATCAAGGCGAACGCGAATGCGGGCATTACGCTCGGTCGACGGCGGTAAACTGGCGGCAAAGGAATCGGCCTCGACCGAAGCCGAACTGCCTCTGGCAGAAATGACGGTGCCTTGGAAGACATCGCTGCGGCCGAACAAGCGCACCTGCGCAACAAGCCCCGGATAGATCTCGTCATAATTGACCTCGGGAACAAGGATATCCACAAACAGCTCTCGACAGTCGAGGAGGCGCATCAACTCGTCGTTCAGCACCACGTTGGAACCGTCGACGATGCTCCTGGTCCAAATAACGCCGTCGAACGGCGCTATTGCGGTCGCGGATTCAAGGCTGCTGACGCGATCTGCCTCTTTGACCAGCTGCTTTTGAACTTCGGTGGCTCGTGTCTCATTTTCCGCGATGCGTGAGTTCAAGTCGTTGATGCGAACGACAACCTCGTCTTCACGCTGTCGCGAATAAGGCACGTCATTCTGTCCGTCGCCGAAGACAAAGATACCCTGGCGGACCGCATTGAGCCTTTGTTCCAATTGATCGACAGTCAAATTGCTGATTTCGACCTCGCCGCCAGTCGCAGCTCCGGCGGCCCGCGCGACCTCAACCAGCTTCTGCGTTAGAATGCCTTTTGACTCGAGCTCCATCCGGCGATTCAGGTCGACCTGCGCGACCAGATCCTGAGCTTGCGACACTTCGACTTTTTTCCGCAGGATTTCGACTTCGCGCTCGAGATTGGCAATGGTGGTCTGCCTGTAGATTTCCAATCTGGCAGACAATTCCTCGCGAAGTGCGGAGAGCTCCTCCCGCTCCTTTTTAAGTGCCGCGACGCGGTCGAGTGCCGTGTTGCGATCTGCCTCGAGCGAAGCGAGGATTGCACGATTGACGCGTGTATTTCGGATTTCTGCGAGGGGTTGCCCCGCCTTGACCGGGCTGCCGACCTTGAGGGGTTCTTCCGCAATCGTGCCGTCGATTGGGGCATTAACGACAGCAAACCGGGCATTGACTGTGCCATCAAGGCTCGTAAAGCCGGTAATCGTCGGCAATGACAGGACGGTCACGAGTGCCAGCAGCAACAGGCCGACGACGATGCGTGTGATGCGATGGTTCCAGATCATATTGTCATCCGAAGGTATCGCTCTGCAGCCATCCGTCGCTAGGGGACCCGGCACAAACGGATGCAACTCATTATTGCATAAATTAGCGCATTGAGAATTAGTAGACAAGTGATGGTCGTAACCTGCGACAGAAACAATTCGGCTTTGGAGCAAATGCCGCCGACGGAGGCGTGGGCATATCGATGCGGTGGTCAACCATCCCGGCGCGGCGAACTGACGTGGTGGGGTATGGGGTGATGAAAATCGCCGCGCCGCGCCTGTAATGCCGACATCTCATTAAGACAGAAACGGCCTAATTCCACGCGATCAAAGAGCGGTTCAGCTTTTCACGGAAGCACAGAACCGCTCTACTCTTTTGTGTTTACGCAATTCCGGACCCTGTCATTTCCTGGAACTGCTTTAATTCGGTCGAAGCTTTTTGGTCGCGATCAGCATGACAAGATCTTCCGAGGCGTCTGCGAGCGTCAATGCCAACTCCGCAGCCGACCATCCACGTTTCTGCAAACTGACGAGCATTTCCACCATTGCGACTTCGACTTCTCGTCTGCAGCTCGAAATCGGCTTCAATTGGATTACGTTCTCATCGCATGCGGTAGTCATCTTAGCCTCCTCTGCCACATGAAGGGCAGCGTCAAAGAAATTCGACAATGGGTGGATATGATAGGGGTTGCGTGCAAGCCTCGAGCCTTTACGCATCGACACAGATGGCCTCGGTTGCGCGCAACCCCTCGCGCGCCATTATTTGCCGATGTCCGGCCTCAGGAGCGTCTCGCATGAATCGGCACGATGGGCGGTAGAATCTCTCCTGGCGCACCCTCAGGATGATTCCTGTCGCAAGCCAAGGCTTGCGCAAATCGCACACGACTATTTCCCCGATAGTTCACGACCTATCCTCCCATGTTCGCATCTTTTGTTTTGAATAAGTGTCTTTTTACGTTGACGGCGCTTCGACACTACATTGCACCGGCAGTTGAGTATTTTGGAAATTTCCGAACGTCCTTCGGAATTAACCATTGCTTATTTAGATATATGAACGGGACGCAATTGTCGTTATCGCCGCATCCAGAAAATTATCGGTCCGTCCATTTCTGCTCGCGGATGAATATGATAAGTAGCTTATGCACGTAGAGCTTTAGTCAATTCGGTTTTGTCGGATGGCTGCGCGGTTCAGCCGCGAAAACGATTGTTTGCTTCAGTTTGAACAGCCCGGATTGGCTCTTGCGCTGGAGGAATTGGATGGTTACGGAATCTGGAGATGACCCGGCTGCGGGACAGGAATGGCCGGCGCACCTGGAGCGGCGGCGCTGGCCGCGCGAACCGTCTTCCCAGAAAGAACATCGGGTGGACGTTCCACCGGCGCTGGCGCCCCTGCGATTTTCAACGCACGAACTGCCACCGAAAGAACAGTTCCAGGCTTGGCGATCACATGTCGCGCCCCTTATGAATGTTCATCTGCCGGACGAAAAATCGGAGGGCGACGGTTTCCTTGCGGAACAGACCGGCTGGCATCTCGGCGATATCCTCATCGTTCAGCAGCGCGCGCAGGCGTGCAGCTATATTCGCGATCAGGCGATGCTGCGATCGAGCCCAATCGATCACTGGAACCTCGGCGTGCTGCGCAGCGGCCGGGCCTGGACCGAGGCCGATCGGCATGTAACCGAGACCGGCCCGGGTGAGATATTTTTCAGGTCTCTTGGTTATCCGTACCGCGGGCGGATGACCGATTCAGTCGCTGTGCTCGTCTTCCTGCCCTATGAACTGTTGACCCGTGATGCCAGCCTTCTGCAGAACGCCAACAACACCGCCTTCTCCGGTAGCCTGGCTGAATTGCTGGTCAGCTATATCAACGGCCTGGAAGCCAATCTGAGCAGCTTGACGGTGGAGGAGGTGCCGCGGATCGTACGGACGATCGGCGATATGGTCGTTGCATGCGCCGCATCCTCCACCAGTTCGGACCGCGGTCACGAACAGACCAACATGGGGCTGATGGAGCGGGCGCATCGCTATATTCACCTCAATCTTCATTCAGATAGCTTGACGCCTGAGGTCATGTGCCGTGCGCTGGGGATCTCGCGGACGCGGCTCTACCAATTGTTCGAAACGAGCGGGGGCGTCTTCAACTACATTCGCAAACGTCGGTTGCTGCAGGCCTATGCGGAGCTTACCAACCCGACCGACACCAGGCCAATCTCGGAGATTGCCGAGACCGCCGGCTTCGACGTTGCAGCCAATTTCACCCGCGCGTTCAGCCATGAATTCGGGCTCAGCCCGCGTGAAGTCCGAAAGACCATAGCAACCGAGCACCCGGCCGTTCCAACAACACGCTCCATGCGACGTGTCGGGACAACGATCGGCGACTGGCTGACGCTCTGATGTGGGAAGGCACAAGAAGTAATTTTCTGGGTATTTCAACGAATTATGTGGCAGCGGTTGCCACACGTCTTCAAGTTCCATAACACAGATTACGCCGGATTCACCTGTAGCCGGGGTGGACTCAAGGATGAAGTGCGACTTGCGAGACGCACCTACTCCCAAATCGACATGGATGAACGTCGCAGGATCGTTCGCTGGCGAGCGGCCGGCGTGAGCGCCACCGTCATTGCCGAGAAGCTCGGCCGGCATCGCTCGACGATCTTCCGCGAGCTCAAGCGGAATACTTTTGAAGACCGCAGATGCCAGATCTGAGCGGCAACTAAAAGCTCGATGCGGCAGCGTGAGGCGTCGATCGCATAGTCTCAAAGCTAAAGCCAATGGTGCCACAACCCCGCCCCGATTCTGACCTTGCAACCCGGACCAGCCGCTCAGATCGGGGCTGGTCGTCGTGCCGCGTGGCAGCCGCGAGTGACATTTCTGCTTTGCGGCTCAGCGGACATTTCAACCTGAGCGCCACAGATTCTCCACCACCACCCCCACCATTCAGTGAGTGTCGCCAGATACTTTTGGACTTCGGTCACGCACTCTTGGACACCCACAATTTTGGATTTACGCACTCTCCTGCCCGAATGGCTGACCTCTCCGCCTGTGGCGATGCCGGAACGAACCGGCAGCGGATCGAACATCCGCTGCCGAAGATCGTTCGACGAGTGGTTTCGTTATTTTGCCGGGGCCTTGTAGGCAGATGCGATTTTGCCCGCCTTTTCTTGGGCGGCCTTGAATTCCGCACCCGTGTATGCTCGCACGGTTTTGATATTCGATACTGCTCCCGATGCGCCGACGACAAGAAGCGCGGGGATCAGGTCAACACCGTCGGGGAATTCTGCGATTACCATCCAGTCGGTTTCGCCGGTCGTGACGTAGAAAGAATGCTGTTTCCCGCCTGCTGCTTCCATGATGGTACGGGCCGCCGCTTCCCGGTCCGATGGATCGGCGATCATTCCCTTCGCTGCCGCGGCTGAATAGCACCCTGTGATTATGAACAGTGGCATAGGACATCCTCCTCAACAATCGGGCAGATCGGGCGATCTGCCGCATATTCAGTATCTCACATCCAGGCGTTCACCGCGATTAGGTAAACCGGAGTAAGCCCCGGCGTAGGGCGCCCGGTCGTGCAAGAAGCTCAATGCCGCCTCTCATTCAAGGTAGGCAGCAGAGATTCTCCCGCCTAATGAGGGTTAAAGGCGACAGAGCTACGCTCAACCAGCTTGCAAGAGACAACCCGACTGCCCGGATAAATCTTCTCGCCCGCTATCAAATCGTTCAGCCACTTCGCACCCTCTCTGCCGAGATCGTAGTATGGTAACGCTGCTGTGGTCAGCTCTGGCTTCAGCGCCGTCGTGACTGTTCGAAAATCGTCAAAGCCGACGATGCTGACGTCTTGTGGAATCCGCAATCCCAGCGCCATGGCGGCAATGTAGATCTGAATTGCCATTTCGTCGTTGCCGCTCATGATCGCGGTCGGACGGTCGTCTTGTTTGAGCATTTCGGTCGCTGCCGCAAAGACGTAGTTGTTTTCTGCCCCGACAGGCCCATCCATGCCGAGGCTGATAGAGAGGTCGTTCTCTGTGAGACCGAATTCGCTTGTCGTTCGGCGAAATGCCTCCAGGCGCAGTTCGGCTCCCAATAGGATCGGATTGAGCCGGATGTAACCGATTCTGCGATGACCCCGTTCAAGGAGATACCGGGTAAGATCTCGCGCCCCCTGATAATCATCGGGCTCGATAGACGGCAGGAGCTCCCTTGTTTGCGGCCGACAATTGATCATCACCGTCGGAATGCTGACATCGCCGGTCTCCGGATCCACAATGCGGCGGTACATGGTTACATACAGGACTCCATCAATGCGATGGGACTGGAACATTTTCCAGATTTCCACCTCTCTCTCGGAAGAACCACCGGTGTTGGCTATCAGGATGGTTTTCCCGTTCGCATTGGCCCAATCTTGAATTCCGCGGACAATATCGACCGAATAAGGCGTCGTGGAAACATAATCGGTGATAATCCCAAAGGTGTTGGAACGGCTGGATCGTATGAGGCGCGCCGCCATATTCGGGATGTAGCCGAGGTCGCGAATAGCCTTTTCCACCCTCTCCCGGGTTTCCTCAGTCACGTAGGGCTCGCCATTGATGACGCGAGAGACTGTTTTATTCGAAACCCCGGCCGCTTTCGCGACGCTGACGATGCTAACCATGTCCGCCAATTCTCCTGATGCGGGTCTGTTGTAAACTACACGCATGACAACGTCGACATATTTTTCTGACAACGTCGACAATTCCAATTGACAACGTCGTCATAGCGCGCCTATGGTCCAACAATGGAACAGCCTGAGGCAAGTGCTTCCGGCGGAACAAGGGAGGAATTCATGAAAAAACTGCTTGGCGCCAACGCGCTCGCGCTCGTTTGCATAGCGGCCTCCGCCAAGGCCGAAACCATCAATATCCTCGTGGAAGGCGGCGGCGAAATGCTGCAGAAGGCAGCCGCAGAGAAGTTTACCGCCGAGACCGGTATCAAGGTGGACTTCACCGTCGTTCCCTATCAGGGCGTCTTCGACAAGTTTTCGGCCGAAATCGCCTCCGGCTCATCGGCGTTCGATGTGGTAACGATCGACGTCGTGTGGAACGCGAAATTTGCAAGCCATGTCGAAGACCTCGCGCCGCTCTTCACCGACGCGGTTCGCAAGGACCTGCCGCCTGCCTTGCTTGCCGACGCGAAGATCGGCGACAAACTGATCGGCATGCCTGCTTGGGCCAATGCCGAAATTGTTTTTTATCGCAAGGACCTTTTCGACAAGCCGGAAGAACAGAAAGCGTTCCAGGCAAAATATGGTTATCCCCTCGCCCCGCCGAAGACTTGGCAGCAATGGCGCGACATCGCAACATTCTTCACCCGAGACACCGATGGTGACGGCAAGACTGACTTTTGGGGCACCGACACCATCGGCAGCTTCTCCGAAGAGTGGATGGCGCATGTGCTTCAGGCGGGCTCGCCAGGTGTGATCCTCGACAAGGATGGGAAGGTGATCATCAACAACGAAGCGCATAGGAAGGCGCTCGAATTCTACATCGCGCCTCACTGCATCGATCATTCCGTGCCCGAAAACGTCAACGAGACTGGCTGGGGCGAAGCTCAGAACCTGTTCTATCAAGGCAAGACGGCGATGATGAAATTCTGGGCGCACGCCTACAAGATGACGCCCGCCGATTCCAAGGTCAGCGGAAAGGTCGGCGTCGCCCCAATGCTGGCTGGCGATGCAGGAATCGCGGCAATTCCGGGTCCTTGGTACAATGTCGTTCCGTCGACCTCCCAGCACAAGGACGCGGCCAAGAAGTTCATAGCCTTCGCCATCGCCAACAATGCGCTCGGTATCGAAGCGCCGCTTGGATTGGCTGCGACGAATTCGGCCTATAACGGCTATGCCAGCAAGCCCGGTTATGAGCATTTCACGCCGCTGCTTGAGACGTTGGGCGCTCCTGCGACGCAAGGCCGTCCGATGAATGAAAAATATCAGGAATTTGTCGACGAAGCGGTTCTGCCAGCCGTGCAGCAGGCCCTGACATGCAAAGCGGACGTCGGCAAGGTCCTGACGGACGCCAAGGAAACGATCGAAGACATCCTCGACTAGTCCCTCGGCGGCGAGGAGGACGGGTGGTCCTCCTCGCATCATCAGCTTTCGGAGAGCGCCATGTCGGGTGAAGACCGATTCGTGCTGTGCATGCTTGCGCCAGCCCTCGCCATCCTTGGCTTGCTGGTCGCATACCCGGTAGGGCTTTTGGTGTTCGATTCCTTTTTTAAGGTCGACACCATTACTCCCCACATACGAGAATGGATCGGGCTCAAGAACTATATCGACGCGCTAACCTCGAAGCGTGTCGCGGAAAGCGCATTCAGAACAATCCAGTATTCGATCTTTGCGCTGTTCTTCGAATTTACCTTCGGTTTCTGCGCCGCGCTGCTGTTCACGGCGCTCCCCGGTAAATCGCGCTGGCACCGCACGATCTTCACGCTGCCATTGATGGTGCCGCCAATCGTCGCCGGCCTCTTGTGGCGCTTTCTCCTGGTCGGGAACATCGGCATCTTGAACTACGGGCTCGTCCATCTGGGCGTCATCAGCGATCCCGATGCGATTGCCTGGTTGTCCGACGAAGATATCGTCATCTATTCCGTCTCTTTCGCCGATATCTGGCTGACGACATCCTTTGTCGCCCTCGTCTCCTATGCCGGATTGACAAACATTCCCAAAGACCTGCTCGAGGCGGCGCGGATCGACGGCGCGAACGCGTTCCAGCGCTTCTGGCATGTCACGCTGCCACTGATGCGCCCGGTGATCGCCGTCGTCGTCATCGTGCGTGGGGTGGATGCGGCCAAGACCTTCGACCTCATCTGGATTCAGACGCAGGGTGGCCCCAACCACGCTTCTGAAGTGTTTTCGATGAACATCTATCAGCGCATGATGCGCTTCGGCGATCTCGGCGAGGCCTCGGCCTCCGGCACGCTGTTTCTAATCGTCATGATGGTTCTGGCTGCTGCTGCCTATTGGAAGATATGGAGGCCGGTCCATGCGTAGTGCGCGCCGCTTCAATCTCAACGGCATGGTGATCAATGCCGCCGCGCTCGTCCTCGTCCTGTCCTATGCGCTGCCTTACGTATATCTGCTCATGACGTCGATCAAGCCGGCAGCGGATGTCCAGCAGATTCCGCCGAGCTTCTTTCCCGTGGTGATCTCTTTCGAGAATTTTCGCGATGTCCTGCAATCGTCGATCCTGCCGCGGGCCTTCGCAAGCTCGCTGATGGTGGCGGTGCTGACGACCATCCTTTCCCTCGCTGTGGCGGTTCCGGCCGCTTATGTCGCGACCCACTACCGGCGCCGGATCACCACCCTGTTCCTGCTTTTCGCGCTGGTCACGCGCATGGTGCCATCGGTGTCGCTCGGCGTGCCACTGTTCCAGCTTCTTAAGTCGCTCGGTCTGCTGGATACCGTTCCCGGTCTGGTGCTCGCCCACACATCAGCCGCGGTACCTCTTGCGCTTCTTCTCATGGCAGCCTTCTTCGAAGGCGTTCCGAAGGATCTGGAAGAAGCGGCGCGCATGGACGGCTGCACCCGTTTCCAGGCCTTTCTGAAGGTCATTCTTCCGATCATGACGGGCGGAATCGCCGTCACCGCGCTGTTTACCTTCATCACGAGTTGGAATGAGTTCCTCTACGCACTGCTGCTGACGTCAGAGGCGACCAAAACGGCACCGATCGTCATTGCTGAATACAACTCCGTCTATGGCCTTGCCTGGGGAGCGATGACGGCGGCGGCCGTGCTCTATTCACTGCCCGTCATCATCGTAACGCTCGCACTTCAAAAGCAGATCGTCGGCGGCCTGACTTTCGGCGCTGTAAAAGGATGAGGGAGGCTAAGACATGGCCGATATAGAACTGCGCAACGTCAACAAGATCTACGGCAACAGCTTTCATGCGCTACACGACCTGAGTTTCAACATCAGGGATGGTGAGTTCATGGTGTTTGTCGGTCCCTCGGGTTGTGGGAAATCGACGGCGCTTCGGATGATCGCCGGCCTTGAGAGCATTTCGAGCGGCGAACTCAGGATCGGGGACAGGGTCGTCAACGATGTCGATCCCAAAGATCGCGACATCGCCATGGTCTTTCAATCTTACGCGCTGTACCCGCACAAGACCGTGCGCGAAAACATCGCCTTTCCCTTGCTAATGGCGGGGTTGCCGAAATCCGACATTGCCAGCCGCGTGGATGAGGCCGCGCGCATCCTCGAGCTGACGGCTCTGCTCGACCGCAAACCGGCGCTGCTCTCGGGCGGCCAGCGGCAGCGCGTCGCCATGGGTCGGGCGATCGTCCGCCAGCCGTCCGCCTTCCTGATGGATGAACCGTTGTCCAATCTCGATGCAAAACTGCGTGTGCAGATGCGCGCCGAGATTGCCAGCCTCCAGAGAAAACTCAACGTCACCACGATCTACGTCACTCACGATCAGGTCGAGGCAATGACGATGGGGGACCGTGTCGCTGTCATGAAGGGCGGCGTGCTGCAGCAAGTCGACACTCCCCAGAACCTGTACAGTCGCCCCGACAACGTCTTTGTTGCGGCCTTTATCGGATCGCCCTCGATGAACTTGTACGAGGCCGTTCTGAATGGAAGGACGGTGATCCTGGGCAGCAACAGTTTCGAAATTCCTGACCGGGTTTTCGAATGCCGTCCCTCGCTCAACGGTGCGTCTCACCGTCAAATCCTCCTCGGCATCCGGCCGGAGCACATGAATGACGCTTCAATCCGGCCTTCTTCGGCCGAGATCTCGGCCCCGGTCACTCTTGTTGAGGCGCTGGGTTCTGAATCCATGGTGCATCTGAATATCGATGCACCATGGGTGGACGCTGGCGACCCGGACGCCATCGTCGACATCGGCGACGAAAAAGCTGCGGTAGCCCGCTTTTCTCCAAAGAGCACAGTGCGAGCAGGTGACATCGCGCGCATCGCTGTCGATGCCGAAGAACTTCACTTCTTTGACCCGGGCACCCGCACCAGCATCTGGTGAAGGCACAGCCAAAAGAAAACAAGATTAACCCTCGCTGTCCGAGGAGACATGACAATGGTTAGCGAAAACTGTTACGACGTCACGAAGTATCCAACAGGCAATCCTCGGGAGGATATTGGCGCCGTCATCAATAACATCATTGCAGATATCAAGAACAGGCAAGCGGTTGTCGATGTAAATGACGGCGGAAAACCTGGATCAGTTATCTACATACCACCAGGCGATTATCGTCTCGTCACTCAAGTCGTTATAGACGTGAGCTATCTGAAAATCGTTGGCTCTGGTCATGGTTTTACGTCGTCAAGCATCCGCTTCAACACACCCGCAGGCGAGTTGGCCCACTGGCACGAGGTGTGGCCGGGCGGAAGTCGAATCCTTGTGGACATTTCTCCAGAGGCCGCAGACGGTGAGGCTGCTGGTGCCGCGTTTTATGTCAAGCGCAACGGAAATCCTCGTATAAGCTCTGTGGAGTTTGCCGACTTTTGCATCGATGGCTTGCACTTCATCGATGATGGTTTGGGGCAAGACGACGCAGAAAACACATACAGAAATGGCAAAACGGGAATCTATGTGGGCAGCGCCAATGACTCATTCCGAATAACCGGGATGGGCCTTATCTACCTGGAACATGGAGTTACTGTTCATGATGCAGATGCGCTCGCGATAGACAACAATTTCATCGCAGAGTGCGGCAACTGTATCGAACTGAAAGGTATGGGGCAGGCCTCGAGAATAGCAAATAATTTCGTCGGCGCGGGATATAGGGGGCACTCGATTTACGCCGAGAATTACGCCGGCATTCTGGTGTCCTCAAACAACGTATTTCCTCGAGGAGCAAGCAGTGTCCATTTCTCCGGAGTGGTGCGTTCCTCGGTCACGGGAAACAGGTTCCATTCCTTTTATCCCGGAATGTTGGTTCTTGCTGCTAACTGCTGCGAGAATTTGGTCTCGTCAAATCATTTTCTGCGAGATCGCGAGCCATGGGCGCCGATGCAGAAGTACGACAATGGCTTGGATGATCTGTTTGGACTTCTGCAGATTGACGGCAGCAACAATTCGCTGATCGCGAACCATATTTCGCACACCGTTGACACTCAATATATCAAGCCTCCCGCAGCAAAACCTGTCATAATCAATGTAGTTTCCGGCAGTGGAAACTACATAGCCAACAACCACATTGTGGCCACCACCGAAATAGCTCAAAAAGACGGGAGCGACACGCCAAACAGCGCCTGTTTTTCAACACAAGTGAGCGCATTGCTTTCAATCGGGAATTCGACTTTGCTCGACGTAACGACTGTGCTGGTGCAAAAGGCCTCCGTGGGGAATACGGTCCTGGACTCCGGAAATGTCGAACAAGTGGTGATGGACCGAGCGGTCAATGCATTCAGGGGCACTCCGGTTCCTGGGCAATAGACCGCAGCCGCCAGGCCTCTCCCGCCGGTCGTGGGACCACAAGTCCTCTTCCCGAGAAAACTTGGGCCAGTCTTCGGACCGGCCGTTCTTCACTCAGATTGCGTCTCCAAATGGCTAAAGCGACTGTCTCTTTTGCTTCGGGCGAGCGTTTGGAATTCTGGGCAGTTGGTCCCGGGGCCGTCACCATTTCACAATATGGTGAGACCCTCTGGAGTGTGCCCGCTTTCGAAGCTCATCCATCATACTATTCCTATCACCACCGCGAGGCCGGCAGCGTTGTCGTTGAATGGGATCGGCCGGAAGCATTCCTTTGGGCCTACTCCTACGATCCGGCAACCGTTGCGGAGGCCGGCATAAAGCTATGGGAATTCAGCACGGATGAGATTCTAATTCGCGCAGGAAAGGAAATTGGCACATGGCTGCGAAGCGATCCTCAGCGGCCTCGAATTCATTTTTCTCCTTGTCGCAACTGGATGAACGATCCCGTGGGTCTCTGCAGGATGGGCGACTGCTGGCACCTGTTTTATCAATTTCATCCATGCGGCGGCGACTGGGGGCCAATGCACTGGGGACATGCTACCAGCCCTGACCTGTTCAACTGGACACACATGCCGGTTTTCCTCCATCCGGAGCAGAACCTCTGGCGTCTCGGTGCAACCGGAGGCGCATTCTCCGGCAATGCATTTGAGGATAGGGATGGCAGGCTGATGTTCTTCTATACGGAGCGCCTGCCCGCCTATGACCTTTTCAAAGGTTATCGAGAAATACAGAAGATCGCCCGGCCGGACCGGCGGATGATCAAGGCGGCGAGCATCTCGACCGTGCTCGAGCAGCGCCCCGAAGGAGTCGAGCACGACTTCCGCGATCCAAAGGTGTGGTGGGATGAAGCCGCCGGCGCTTATCGCATGGTGCTCGGCGCTTCTATTCATGGCGACCCGGCAGTCTTGCTTTACGGTTCGGAGGATCTGCGTGAGTGGAAATACCTGGGACCGCTGTTCCGTGCACCGCCCTTCTTCCGTGAGCAGGGCGCCAGAGCAGTTGAATGCCCCGACTTTTTCCCCATCGACGGCAAATGGGTGCTGATCATGGGACTTGTCGGACACTGTGATCCAGGCAGCGGCCGACACAACCTGCTTTATGGGCTCGTCGGAGATTTCGTCGATGACCGCTTCATTCCGGACTCCGATGCGCTGCAACTCCTCGACTTCGGTAGCGACTATTATGCGATGCAGAGCTTCGCGACGGATGGCAGGCAGATTGCCTTTGCGTGGTTGTTCAATTGGGAGTTCCGCAAGCCTGCCGGGTCGCCGTATTCCGGCGAGTTGTCCTTACCTCGCCAGCTGTCGCTGGATGCGCGCAACAGGATATGCATGAGACCCGCTGACGAAGTGGAGGAGGCCCTCACTCATGCGCCTCTGTCTTCCGCAGAGCCCGGCAGATACGTTCTGGACGACGCGTCTATCGATATCCGATTGAACGGGACGCTCGACGGAACAAGGATCACCGCAACCGAAGCCGGACAATTGTCATTTTCCATCGTCGTGGAAGATCAAAGTATCTCCGTGCAGCTGCCACAAGACGACGGATCGATCCGTTACGCCGCGGCGATTGCCGGTGCGACGGATCTGAGAGTCATCCACGACAAGGGCATCGTAGAGATTTTTGCTGACGGAGGAGCCGTCTGCGGCACGCGGCGCAACTATCTCAACGTCAGACCGGACGATCTTGTTATCCTGTCAAAGGCACATGTGAGCGTTTTCAGCGGGGGGTAATCGCATCGTGCTGAAGGCGCTCCAAGCGGCCGATTCTGTACGTCGATGCCGCAGCCGCGAAGTTATTCGGGTCGTTTCCTACCGCACCTCGAATTCCGGATCTGTGGGAACCTGCATGGCGAGAGCGAGATGATTTGTCTGCGCGGCAAGCCCGATGATCGTCAGGAGTTCGCCATGTTGGGCATCGGTCATGCCGCGCGCCCGGGCGGCCGCGGTGTGGGATTGAATGCAGTATTGGCAGGCATTGGCCGTCGACACGGCGATATAGATCATCTCCCGCGTCAACGGATCGATCGCGCCTTCGACCGTCATGACCGACTTAAGCGTCTCCCACACCCGGTTGAGATTTGCGGGATCATTTGCGAGAGCACGCCAGAAATTGTTGATGAAATCGGTCTTGCGTGTCGCCCTGATGTCATCGAACACGGCTTGCACGGTCGGAATGGCTGCGGCCTCTTCATCCGACAGGAGTTTGACTGTTGCCATCGCAAGTTCCTTTCCGGGCGCGGATCCAGGGCCTCAAGCATGATTTGCTCGGCGATCCCACGCTGACCGGCGGAACATACGAAGAAATGGCAACGGCCGCCAGCCTCCCCGCCGGTGAGGAAATCGAACATCGCATTTCAGGAAAACAGGCAAAATTAGAAATTATTGTCTATATATTTTATAGATTATGCCGTTCCATAGCCCTGTCGACATCCAGCGATGAGATTTCGAACGCCCGATGAATCCTTCATCGGGCGCAGTGACCTGCCGACTTCTTCCAATTTCAACAGGAGATTTCCATGAGCAATCCGGTTCTCGTCAATCAGATCATCCCCGAGTCCGATGTCGTCCCGCTGACCGGCCGCGTCGGTGCCGAAATCGAGGGTATCCGCCTCGGCGGTGATCTTTCGGATGCAAAGGTGGCGGCCATCAACCAGCTTCTCTTGAAACACAAGGTCATCTTCTTCCGCGATCAAGGACATCTTGACGATTCCGAACAGGAAGCCTTCGCACGCCGCCTCGGCGACCTTGTGCCGCATCCAACCCAGGGACCGGTCGCCGGCACGGCTTCCATCCTCAATCTCGATTCCAGCCGCGGCGGCGGCAGGGCGGACCAGTGGCACACCGACGTCACCTTCGTCGATGCCTATCCCAAATTCTCCGTTCTTCGCGGCGTAGTCATTCCGGCGGCCGGCGGCGACACGATCTGGGCCAATACCCATGCCGCATATGAAAGCCTGCCGGCGCCGCTCAAATTGCTGGCGGATCACCTGTGGGCCATTCACAGCAATGCCTATGACTATGCTGCCGTTCGCCCTCGCGCCACCGCTGAAGAGAAGAAGCATTTCGAGGAGGTCTTCACCTCGACCATCTATGAGACCGAGCATCCGGTCGTGCGTGTCCATCCGGAAACCGGCGAAAGATCGCTACTGCTCGGCAACTTCGTTCAGCGCCTTGTCGGGCTGTCGAAGAGCGACTCCGTAAAACTCTACGAGGTGTTCCAGTCCTACGTCACCGCCCCGGAAAATACCGTGCGCTGGCGCTGGAGAGCGGGGGATGTGGCGATCTGGGACAATCGCGCCACCCAGCACTATGCCGTCAACGATTATGGCGACCAGCACCGCGTCGTGCGCCGCGCCACGGTTGACGGCGATATTCCCGTCGGCATCGACGGCCGCCGCAGCATAACCCATGTCAAGGCCGCCAAGCCGCAAGCAAAGGCGGCGTGATCACGCACAGATGAGTGTTGCCGGGCACATGAAGCGACCAGAGCTTCATGTGCCGCTGACATCCTTTTGGAGAGATTGCGGAAGCGGCCGGGCGCCCTTCGCAACAGCAAAAAGAGCCACATGCCTTACGAGAAGGATAGCTTCTCGCTCGGCCGGGTCAGGGTTTCCGGGCGCAGCACCGCATCGAGATGCTCCTTCTGCATCAGGCCGCGTTCGAGAAGGATTTCGTAAACCCCCCGTCCCGAATGATGCGCTTCCAGCGCAACCTCCGTGGCGTTGCGATAGCCGATATAGGGGTTCAGCGCCGTCACGATGCCGATCGACTGCTCGACCGTCTGCCGCAGCCGGTCACGATTGGCGGTAATGCCTCGAATGCAGTTCGCTTCGAGCGTCAGGCAGGCATTGGTCAAGTGGCTCAGGCTGCGGTAGAGGCTGTAGAAGATCACCGGCTCGAAAGCATTCAACTGAAGCTGGCCCGCCTCGGCGGCCATGGTGATCGTCACGTCATTGCCGATCACTTCGAAAGCGACCTGGTTGACGACCTCGGGGATGACCGGGTTGACCTTGCCCGGCATGATCGAGGAGCCGGCCTGCCGCGCCGGCAGGTTGATCTCGTTCAGTCCCGCTCGCGGTCCCGAGGACAGCAGTCGCAAGTCGTTGCAGGTTTTGGACAGCTTGACCGCCACGCGCTTGAGGACGCCCGAAAGCTGCACGAAGGATCCGCAATCCTGCGTCGCCTCGACCAGATCCGGCGACGTCACCAGATCGACGCCGACGATCTCGCACAGGCGCTCGCGCACCAGCGCTGCATAGTGGGGATGGGCGGTGATGCCGGTACCGATGGCGGTGGCGCCGAGATTGATCTCGCGGATCAGCGAGACGGCTTCGGCAAGGCGCGCCTCATCCTCCGCGAGCATCAGTGCATAGGTTCCGAATTCCTGTCCCAGCGTCATCGGGACGGCGTCCTGCAACTGGGTGCGACCCATCTTGAGGACGTCGGCAAATTCGACCGCCTTGGCCTCGAACGACCGGCGCAGGATTGCCATGGCGTCGACGAGACGGTGAACGCCGATCCAGGCGGCGAGCTTCAGCGCCGTCGGATAGACATCGTTGGTGGATTGCGAGAGATTGACGTGCTCGTTCGGATGCAGGTGCTGGTACTCGCCCCGCGAATATCCCATGATTTCAAGCGCCCGGTTCGCAATCACCTCATTGGCATTCATGTTGGTCGAGGTGCCGGCGCCGCCCTGAATGAGATCGACGACGAAGTGGTCGTGCAGCGCGCCGTCGCGGATCTCGACACAGGCTGCGATGATGGCGTCGGCGCGCGCCCGATCGAGAAGGCCGAGGCTTGCATTGGCCTGAGCCGCCGCCTGCTTGATCGCGGCGAGCGAGGCAATCAGATCCGCCGATTCACGCAGGGTCTGACCGGTGATCGGAAAATTCTCGACCGCGCGCAGCGTATGCACGCCGTAATAGGCCGAGGCCGGAACGTCGCGGTCGCCGATCAGGTCATGCTCGACGCGGATTTTCGCAATATCGGAGATAGTCATGGCTGAACTTTCGAGAGGCGGCGCTGCGGCTGCGGCGGCAGGCCGGAAGAATGATGAATGGGGACGCGGCAGAAATTGCCGGATCCGGAAGTGTCATCCGGTCAAGCCGCGGGACGGGAATTCTCTCCGTCCGGCTTGGATCCGCGCAGCTTGAATGGAAAGGACACGCCGCCGGTCGTGATACCCATCGTGTTCACGCGCCTGGGGCGATGAAACTCCGCAAGCTGCCTGCGACGTTCCGACGAGCCGACGCCAAGCTGCTCGAGGATTTCCGTCACGACGGCGTAGAGGATTTCGATGTTGCCGTCCTCGATCTTGACCGAGATGCCGAGCGCCCCATCCGCTCCCAGTCGCCTGGTATCGTCCGAGGCGCGAACACCGATTGCATAGCTGGCATCGGCGCCGAGCTTGCCGATCATTGCGCCGTCGAATGCGCGCATCAAAACCGTGCAGTAACGCCCGTCGCCCGCGACCAGTTCAGGGTAGCACGCCATCGCCCGGAAAATGCGAGCCAGCGCTGCGTCTCGCGTCGACGAGCCCTCCCGCCCCTCGCCCCGGTCCGCGGCCGAAGCAAGCTTGGCATAGAGGCGCGCCAGGCGATCCAGGGGAAAAGCGGGCGTCGGCAGATTGCATCCGTCGATCCCCCATTCGACGTCCTGCGGGTCCAGGTCGCAGAGTTCGGCGACCGTCCGCTTCACGACCAGCTGCATCGGATGATCCGGCAGGTGATAGTCGTCGGCGCCCGCTCCGATGGCCCGGGCGCCGGCAATCATTCCGACGTGTTTTCCCGAACAATTGCTGCAGACAGCCGTCGGTGTATAGTCCTGCTTGATCCAGGCCCGGTTCACGTTTTCGGACAAGGAAGGATGGCCGCCGCAGCGAAGATCCGCCTCCTCGGCCTGGATCTTTGATAGCATGGTCCGCGTCCGCACGATATGGCGCTCTTCGCTGCTGTGGGAAGCGCAAATCAGCGCGAGATCGGCATCATCGAAGCCGTAGCGCTCGAACCCATCCGTCTCGAGGATGGCAAGCGCCTGAGCCGGCTTGGCGGCAGACCGGGCAAGCGTCAGGCGCGTCGGGTTTCCCAGCGCGTAAAGCAGCCTCCCCGTTGCATCGACGACCGCCGCATGGACGCGGTGACGGTTCTCGACGATGCCGCCACGATCGGTGACGACGAAATCCTCACTCGGGATCATTTCTCTCTCCATTGATGCGGTGCCCGACGGCCTTCGGCGCGCCGGGGATAGCTATCGCGGGTCAGGCCAGATCGAAACCGCCGCGATCGTCGCCGTGTTCGGCTGCAATCAGGTGGATGCGCTCCCGCATCAGAAGCCAGCCGACCACCAGCGCCGGAATGATCAGCAGCAGAGACGCGACCGTGTAGGTGCCGACTGGATAATCGAGGGCCATCAGGATCACGACGATCGCCAGGAAGCCCAGCGTCAGCACGCCGGTGTAAGGCGCGCCGAACATCCGGAATTCCGGCCGCGCCAGCTTGCCCTGACGTGACAGGTACCACAGCTTGAGCTGGCAGAGGACGATGACGCCCCAGGCCGCGATGATGCCGAGGGCCGCGACATTCAAGCCGATCTCGAAAGCTGCTGCCGGAACGACGGCGTTCAGCACGACGCCGAAGGCGGTCACGACTGCGGTCACCGCAATCCCGCCATAGGGTACGCCGGATCTGTTCATTTTCGCCAGGGCGGCCGGCGCCGAGCCTGAGATCGCCATGGAATGCAAGATGCGGCCGGTCGAATAGAGGCCTGCATTGAGGGACGACAGGACCGCGGTCAGCACGACGAGGTTCATGACGACGTCGGCGCCCTGGACGCCGATCTTGCCGAAGAAGGTGACAAAGGGGCTCTCGCCGCCCTTATAGGCGGTATAGGGCAGCAGCAGCGACAGCAGCAGAACCGAGCCGACATAGAAGACCACCAGGCGCAGCACGACCGTCCGGATCGCCCGGGGCATGACCTTGCGCGCATTTTCGGTTTCGCCTGCGGCGGTGCCGATCAGCTCGATCGAGGCATAGGCAAAAACCACCCCCTGTATCACGACCAGCGCCGGCAGGATCCCGCTCGGAAACATGCCGCCGAAATCGGTGATCGTATTCAGCCCCGGAACGTGGCCGTCGATCGGCGTGCCGGAGATGACGAAGTAAACCCCGACGATCAGGAAGACAACCAGAGCGAGAACCTTGACGAGGCTAAACCAGAATTCCAGTTCGCCGAAGACCTTCACCGACAGAAGGTTCATGGCGAGAACAAGGACCAGTGCCGTCAGCGCAAATACCCACTGATCGATCATGGCGATCCATGGGACATAGGCCTTGAAGAAATTCATGTAGAGCGCCACCGCGGTGACATCGGCGACCGCCGTCATCGCCCAGGTCAGCCAGTACAGCCAACCGACCGCGAAGGCGAGCTTTTCGCCGTAAAATTCACGGGCATAGGAGACGAACGAGCCCGAGGTCGGGCGATGGACGATCAGTTCGCCGAGAGCCCTGAGAACGAGGAATGCGAAAAAGCCGCACAAGGCATAGACGAGTACGAGCGCCGGACCGGCAGCGGCAAGCCGCCCGCCCGCGCCGAGAAACAGGCCGGTGCCGATGGCGCCGCCGATGGCGATCATCTGGATCTGACGCGGCTTCAGCGCCTTTTTGTAACCGAGATCCTCCTCGGCGAAGATCTGGCCATCGGCCTCGGTTCTGGTGGATTCCATGACTGTCATTACTCCTCCCTATCCTGGATTCGGCAGCCTCCCCGGCCGCCCTTCCGCGCAGTCGCCCCATAGATGTTAATCTGCTATGCGGTCTGACAGGTTTGTGGAATAGCTGAGGATCCGCGCCACGGTCAAGGTCTTTCGTTCGAGAGGGTGCATATATGAACGCCGGTTCGCCCATCTGGCAGCTGCCGATGCCCGAGCGCACGGTGTTGGAGGAAGCGTTCGCGGCTGCTTAACGCAGTGCGGCGCCGAGGATGCGATTGACCGCCGTCTCGACCTTTTGGAGATGAACCTCCATCGCGGCCCGGGCTTCGATCTCCGAGCCTGCACGGATCGCGTCGACAATCGCGCGATGCTCGTCGTTCGACTCCTGGCGCCGCGGCCCTAAGACCGTCAGCAGCCCGGATTGCTGCGCCATCGCCTCCCGGACCTCGTCGACGATGTCGCGGAAGACGGCGTTCTTCGATGCAGCCGCGATCAGCCCATGAAATTCCGAATCCAACCGCACCCAGGCCTCGGTATTTTTCTCTTGCTCCATCTCGTCGCAAAGTCCGAGCAAGCGGGACAGCTCGTCATCGCTCCGACGCAGCGCCGCCCAGCCGGCGGCCGATACTTCGACGTGAGGCCGCGCCTCCATCAGATCACGCGCCGAATAATCGCCGTAACTGATATTTCCGTCGCCGGCAGCCGCGAGTACATAGGTGCCGCTGCCCGTTCGCGTCTCCGTCAGCCCCAAAATCTGCAGCGAGCGCAGCGCTTCCCGGACGATCGGGCGGCTGACGCCGTATTTTCCCGCCAGCTTAGCTTCCGACGGCAGCTTCGAACCGGCAGCAAAACGGCCGGAAAGGATGAGGCTGCGCAATTCATCGAACACAAGTTCCGAGGCGCTTTTGCGACTGAGGGTCGCGGGATCGGACAGCCAGTTTTCTAGATCGTTCATCGCTTGCATTCGATTGGCCGGGCGGAATGTCCGGGCGCAAAATTGAAATCAGGCCTTCCAGGCAGTTCGTCTGTTATCGGCAATCCCGATGATGGACCGCTCGACCTCCAGCAGGTGCTCCGCCATTGCCGCGCGCGCATCCTGCTCGCTGCCCGCGGCAACTGCCTCCAGAATTCGGCGATGTTCGGCGTTGGACGCTTTGCGCCGGCCGCGAACATGCTCGACGAGTTCGGATTGCGTCGAAAGCGCGCCGCGAACATCGGCGACGACTTTCCGGAAGATCGCATTGCCGGAAGCCTCCGCGATTTCTCCGTGAAAGACCGCATCCATCCGCACCCATTCCCGGACATCCTCTTCCTCGTCCATCCGGTCGCACAAGGATGCGAGCCGGGTCAGCTGCTCGTCCGAGCGCCGCAATGCCGCCCAACCGGCAGCCGGAATCTCGATGCAGGGGCGCGCCTCCATCAGATCCCGGGCGGAATAGGCGCCGCCGCCGAGTTGGCGCGCGGGGCTTTCCGAAACGACGAAGGTGCCCCGGCCGGTCCTGGTCTGCGTGAACCCCAGTGTCTGCAGCGAACGCAGCGCTTCACGCACGATCGCCCGGCTGATGCCGTAACGTTCGGCAAGTTGCACCTCCGAGGGCAGACGGATCCCGAGCGCCAGTTTCCGATCGACAATGGCCGTGCGGATATCTTCGAAGACCGCCTCGGCAGCGTTTCTTCGGCCTATTTCTTTCTTCTCCGAGAGCCATGAATCCATATTCCGCATCGAAGAACGATGCGGGCAATCCACAGAGCTGTCAAGCAACCGAACAGGCTGATCGGGAGCGTGCGGGCGTGCGGCACGCGTCGCGGAAAGCGACTACCAGAGCTTCATATGGCGGTTGACGTCCTTGTAGAGCAGGTAGCGGAACCGGCCGGGGCCGCCGGCGTAGCAGGCCTGCGGGCAGAAGGCGCGCAGCCACATGAAATCGCCAGCCTCGACCTCGACCCAATCCTGGTTCAGGCGATAGACCGCCTTGCCCTCCAGCACATAGAGACCATGCTCCATGACATGCGTTTCCATGAACGGGATCACCGCACCCGGCTCCAGCGTCACGATGTTGACGTGCATGTCGTAGCGCACATCGGCCGGATCGATGAAGCGGGTCGTGCCCCAGCGCCCGTCGGTGTCGGGCATGGCCCGGATCGGATGGTCGTCCTCATGGGTGACGATCCCCGGCGGCGGTTCCAGCCCCTCGACCTCCTGAAAGGCCTTTCTGACCCAGTGGAAGATTGCTGCGGCTGAGCCGTCATTCTTCAGACGCCAGGCCGAATCCGCTGGAATGTAAACAAAGGAACCGGCGCGCAGCGCATGGCTGACGCCCTCGAGCTCAACCGTCATGTCGCCTTCGACGACGAACAGCACCGCTTCAGCCCGCTTGTCGGGCTCCGGGCGGTCGCTACCGCCGCCCGGCTGAACTTCCATCACATATTGCGAGAAGGTCTCGGAGAAGCCCGACAGCGGCCGGGAGAGAACCCATGCGCGCGTGCCCGTCCAATGCGGGAGCAGGCTCGTGACAATATCGCTCATGACGCCGCGGGGGATGACCGCGTAAGCCGTGGTAAAAACGGCCCGGCCCGAGAGCAGCTGGCTCTGCGGCGGCAATCCGCCGAGCGTCGAAAAATAAACCGTCTTGTTCATCGGTGCGGCTTTCCAAGCATTTGTCTCTGCACCTGCTTTATGCGCCGCCGATCCGTTAGGCAACTCACAAGCCGGACGAGCGATCCGCCATCACCAGGTGGCCGGGCCCGACCTCGCGATAGAAAGCTTTCGGGGGGGCATAGTCGACCGGTCGCATCGGGCTTTTGATCTCGTCATTCGCCACCAGGCGCTTTTCGTGGCGACGGTCGGGATCGGGCACCGGCACGGCGGCGATAAGCTTCTTCGTATAGGGGTGCTGCGGATTTTCGAATATGGCGGCGCGCGGGCCGACCTCGACGATCTCGCCGAGATACATCACCGCCACGCGGTGGCTGACGCGCTCGACCACCGCCATATCATGCGATATGAACAGAAAGGCGAGGTTGAGGCTCTGCTGCAGGTCGAGCATCAGGTTGATGACCTGCGCCTTGATCGAGACGTCGAGCGCCGAAACGCTTTCGTCGGCAATGATGACCTTCGGCTGCAGGGCAAGCGCCCGGGCAATGCAGATGCGCTGGCGCTGTCCGCCGGAAAATTCATGCGGATAACGCCCGGCCATCTCCGCGGAAAGGCCGACCTTGACCAGCAGATCGGCAACGACGTCCTTGGACTGTTTCGCCGTGCCCATGCCGTGCTCGAGATAGGGCTCGGCGATCGCAGCACCCACCGTCATGCGCGGATTGAGGCTGGCGAAGGGATCCTGGAAGATCATCTGCACGGATTTGCGCATTTCGCGCAGTGCCCTCCTGTCGAGGCCGAGCACCTCCCTCCCCTCGACGAGCACCGAACCGGCCTGCGGCTCGATCAGGCGCATGATGGCCCGCCCTGTCGTCGATTTGCCGCAGCCGGATTCGCCGACGAGCGACAGCGTCTCGCCGGCATGGAGATCGAAAGAGACGTTTTCGACCGCGTGCACGCGGCTCGTCAGCCGGCCGAAGAGGCCGGAGTGGATATCGAAGCGCTTGGTGAGGTTCTTCACCTGCAGGACGGGCGTCACTGCCACCGTATCGGCTGCCTCGGCGGGAACGTCGGATTCGCCCGTTGCGGTATTGACCACGGGAAAACGCAGCGGCCTCTGCCGACCCTGCATCGAGCCGAGCACCGGCACGGCGGACAGCAGCGCCTTCGTATAAGGATGTCTGCCGCGGTGGAAGATATCGGCGGTGACGCCGCTTTCGACCTGCTCGCCGCGATACATCACCACCGTTCTGTCGGCGATCTCGGCGACAACGCCCATGTCATGCGTGATGAAGAGAACGGAGGTCCCCTCCTCCGCCTGCAGCATCTTGATGAGATCGAGGATCTGCCCCTGGATCGTCACGTCGAGCGCTGTCGTCGGCTCGTCGGCGATCAGCAGTTTCGGCCGGCTGGCGAGCGCCATGGCGATCATCACCCGCTGGCGCATGCCGCCGGAAAAACGGTGCGGATATTCGTCGAAGCGCGAGGCGGCCGAGGGGATGCGGACCTTCTCCAAGAGCCTGATCGTTTCGGCCCTGGCATCGGCCCGGCTCAAATCGGAATGGCAAAGCAGCGCTTCGGAGATCTGATCGCCGATGGTGAAAAGCGGATTGAGCGAGGTCATCGGCTCCTGGAAGATCATCGCCACCTCATTGCCGCGCACCTGCCGCATCGCGTGTTCCGGCAGCGCCAGCAGGTCGCGGCCGCCGAGCACGACGCAGCCTTCGGTGCGGCTCGTTTCCGGCTGCAACAGCCGCATGATCGACAGCGACGTCACGCTCTTGCCCGAGCCGGATTCGCCGACGATCGCCACGGTTTCACCGGGCGCGACGGTGAAGGAGACATCGCGCACGACCGGTTTCCAGGCGCCGTCCACGAGGAAGGAGGTGGTCAGCCTGTCGACGGAAAGAACGGGGCTCAATGTCTCGATCGGCTGGGCTTGGGCGTTGGCCATTTCGGCTCCTCTTGCGGCGGATGAGAACGGCGGGTCAATCCGGCCAGCGCAGCAATCCGTCGAAGCGGTGCCGGCTGCGGTTTTCGATCGGGGTTGCGATGATCTCGTTGGAGGCGCGCGCCTTGTCGAGCTCCTCAGCAAGACGGTTTGCGACGATCACCTCCTGGCCCGGATGCAGGTTGCAGGGGTCGAGATAGAAATAGCGGTGCTCCACCTCGTGGTCGCGCACGATGATCGGCGGGTTGCCTCTCGCCAGCGCATCGGCCAGATCCCAGGCGGTGATATGGGCCTGTTCGGGATCGACGATGAGACGCAGACGGTCGAGCGGATTGTTGGTGGGGTCGGGCTCGATCAGCGCGGTGACGCCGGGACGACCCTGGAGGGTCTTCTTCCAGAGATTGAGATAGCCGGTCTCGCGTTCGCGGATGCCGGCATGGTCGCGCCTTTCCCAGGCTTCCAGCGCCGCCATGACGCCGAAAATGCTCTCCTTGCCTACCTTCATGCCGCGGCCGATGCCCATATTCTGCAGGAAGGCATGGCGCACCAAATCCTTCCTGCCGGCAACGATGCCGGAGGTCGGGCCGCCGAGAAACTTGTGGCCGGAATAAAGCGCGATATCAGCCCCCTGCTCCAGGAAAATCTTGAGGTCATATTCCGATGCCGCATCGACGATAACGGGCACCCCCTTGGCATGGGCGATCTCGACGAATTCCTTGAGGTTCAAGAGGCCGTAATCGACGACGTGGTGGGAAACGACATAGACGGCGGCTGCGGTTTTGTCGGTGATGGCGTTTTCCATATGGAAGCGATGGGTCGAAGTCGCCTGTCCCACAAGCACGACCTTGCCGCCGGCAAGCCGGATTGCCTGGTCGACGGGCGCACCGTAGCTGACCACATGGCCCATCTGCACCAGCACTTCGTTCTTCTCAGACACGGCATCCGGCAGCCTCTCGATAGCCAGCAGATTGTTGCCGGTGATCGCACCGGCGACGGTAAGCGAAATACCGGCCGAGCAGGAGGCGGTGACGAAGCCCGCCTCGCCGCCGGTCAGCCGGGCGATGACGCCGCTTGCCTTGCGCTGCAGGTCGTTGATCTCGGCGAAGTGCGGCAGGATGGACGCCATCGCCGCGATCGCCTCGGGAACGACGATCGAAGCGCCAAGGCTGGTCATCGTGCCGGACACATTGATGACGGGACGAAGGCCGAGCGAAGGTCTGATATCATCGGGCATGAAGATCTCCGGAAGTCTGGGGCGAAGGGCGAAACATGGGGCGGTCGTCCGGCAGTGTCGAACAGCCGGAGAACGGACGCGGGTTAAGATAGGAAAAGGTCATCCGAAGACCACTCCAAACATGAAAACACACCTCGTCATCCATGCAAAGCGACGATCGCCTCGATCTCGACGGTGATATTGCCGGGCAGCGAGCCGAAGCCGACGGCCGAGCGGGCATGTTCGCCTGCCGCTCCGAAGACCGCGATCAACAGGTCGGAACAGCCGTTGATGACGCTCGGATGGTCCTCGAACTCGGGTACGGCGTTGACCATGCCGAGCAGCTTGACCACCCGCCTGACGCGCGAGAGATCGCCGAGCGCCTCATGCATGACGGCAAGCAGGTTGATGCCGGTCAGCCGCGCATGCCGGTACGCCTCGTCGACACCGACGCCGCCGCCGACCTTGCCGGCATGCAGGAAGCCATCGGCTTCGCGCGGCCCCTGGCCGGATAGATAGAGCATGCTGCCTTCCACCACATGCGTCACGAAATTGGCAATCGGCGGTGGCGGCGGCGGCAGCGTTATGCCAAGAGCGGCTAACCGTTGGTAAGGCGAATTCTCGACCTTGCCGGCTGCGGCGGGGAACTGATTCACGCGAACTCCTGTCATGCGAATTTCGATTGGCGAATTTGGATTGGCCGACCGCTGGTCGACGGATCAAAGGTCCTTGCGAAGTCTCGGGTCGAGCATGTCCCTCAGGCCGTCGCCGACCATCTGCAGCGACAGCACCGAGAGAACGATCGCGACGCCGGGGAAAAGCGTCATCCAGTCGGCCTGGCCGATATATTGCCGGCCGGCGGCGATCATCGTTCCCCAGGTTGGGATCTCGGGGCTGACGCCGAGGCCGAGAAAGGACAGGCCGGCCTCGGCAAGCATGGCGCTGGCGAAGAGGAATGTGCCCTGCACCAGGATCGGCGACAGCAGATTGCGCAGCACATGCCGCGTCATGATGTGGAAGGTCGAAATCCCGAGCGCCCTCGCCGCCTCGACATAGGGCAGCTCGCGAATAACGAGCGTCGAGGCTCGCACGATGCGGGCAAGGCGCGGCGCATAGACGATCGACAACGCGATGATGACGGTCGTCAATGACGGGCCGAGGGCGGCGACCAGCGCGATCGCCAGCAGAATATCGGGGAAAGCCATCATCGCGTCGATCAGCCGGGCTATCGGCGTATCGAGCTTCTGGAAGAAGCCGGCGAGCAGGCCGAGCGTGACGCCAATTGCGGCCGAAAGCGCGACGACCGCAGCCCCGACGAACAGCGACAGGCGGCCCGCGAAGATCGTGCGCGAGAAGACGTCGCGACCGAACTCGTCAGTGCCGAAGAAGAAGGTGCCGCTCGGCGGCTTCAGTCGGTTGACGATGGAAAGCTTCGACGGCGAATAGGGCGCGACTACAGGCGCGAAGGCCGCCAGCAGCACGAAGATCGCCAGGATCAGCAGGCCGAAGGCCACCGTCCTGCGCTTCATCAGGCGGCGGACGAATTTGCCGCCTTCGCTTTCGGCTGGTTTGATTGCGATATCGGCCATCAGTAGCGCACCCTCGGATCGACCAGCAGGTAGAGCATGTCGATCGCAAAATTGATCAGCACATAGAGCGCGGCGATGACGAGCAGCGCCCCTTGGATGACGGGATAATCGCGGCGCAACACCGCCGAAACGACGAGATTGCCGACACCCGGCAGGCCGAAGACTGTTTCGGTGACAACAGCGCCCGAAATCAGCACCGCCGCCGTCAGGCCGAGCACCGTCAGGATTGGGATCAGCGCATTCCTCAACGCGTGCTTGAGGATGACCTTGCGCTCGATCAAGCCCTTGGCGCGGGCCGTGCGGATATAATCGTCGCCGAGCACATCGAGCATCGAGGCGCGGGTGAAGCGCAGGATCAACGCCGAGGAGACGATGCCAAGCGCAAAGGCCGGCAGGGTCAGGTGATACATCCGGTCGATGAAGGTCGAGCCCGGGCCGCCATATCCCGAGACCGGGAAGAGATTGAACCGCACGGCGAAGAACTGCATGAGAATGAGCCCGAGCCAGAAGCTCGGAATGCTGGCGGCGAACATGGCGAGCGTCGTTGCCGCCTGGTCAATGAAGGAACCGCGCCGATAGGCGGCATAGATGCCGATCGGCAGGGCGATGGCGCTGGCAATGGCAAGCGAAAACAGCGTCAGGAAGAAGGTCGGCTCGGCCCGGTCGATGAGGGCCGATGTGACGGGCATGTTCAGGAAGATCGACTGGCCGAGATCACCCTTCAGCAACTGGCCGATATAATAGACATATTGCAACCCGAGCGATTGATCGAGGCCGAGCCGGGTTCGGAGATCGGCAATATCCTGCGGCGTCGCATCCGGCCCGAGCATAACGGCGGCCGGATCTCCCGGCGTCACACGCACGATGACGAAGACGATCGTGACGACGAGAAACATCACGACGATCATGCCGAACAGGCGCTGGAGGATGTAGCGGATCATGAATGCCGGCCTTCAAGCCCTTGCAGATGCGGCAGAAAAGATGACCGGTACCGGTCCCGAAGGACCGGTGCCGGCGGTGATGCTCACTTCTTGATCGAAGCGTTCCAGAAATACGGCCAGGGAGCCGGATCGACTCCTTCGAGCTTGACCGACTTCGCCGAGACGGCGTTGAAATCGCCGATCTTCATGAAGGGCGCGTCGGTATAAACCGCCTTCTGAACATCGGCCCAGAGCGCCACGCGCTTCTTCGGGTCGACCTCGGAGGTGAAGGCATCGACGGCGGCCTTGCGGGCTGGCGTGTCCCACCAGCCCGGCGAACTGGTCGAGAGCGAGCCGATGAGGGCCGGCTCCGGCAGGAAGGGGCTGTGGGTGATATAGATATCCCAGAGCTTCGGATCGGTGCGGCGCTGCGTCAGCGTCGCCCAGTCCACCACCTGCATATCGACGGTGAAGCCGGCAAGCTTCAGATATTCGGCGGCGACCTGCGCCATCTTGTAATGGAACTCGTATTGACGGCTGGTCAGGATGCGGATCGGCTCGCCGTTGTAACCCGCTTTCTTGGCGGCAGCCGCCGCCCCTTCCGGATCGGCGACATTATAGGCGCCCTCGACGCCGGCATCCGTCGACCAGGCAAAGGTCTTGGGGTAGATGGCGCCGTCGAGCGCATAAAAATCCTTGCTGCCGAAGGCTGCCGCCAGCATGTCTTCCATGCTGAGCGCTTGGCGGATCGCCTTGCGGACCTCGACATTGGCAGCCACACCTTCCTTCGTATTGAAGACGAAGACCGGATAACCGAAGGGCTTCAGCATGACCGGCTGCGAGGCAGTCGACGCCTTCAGCTTGTCGTAGGATTCGACCGCGATCGAGTCGACATAATCATATTGGCCCGAAATGGCGGCCTCGACGCGGGTGTTCGGATCCGGCACCGGCACGAAGCGGATTTCATCGAGATATTGATGGCGGGCGCCGCCGTAACCATTGCCGTCGCCCTCGCGTGACTTATAGCCGTCGAAGCGGACGAGCTGGATATATTGGTCGGCCTTGCGCTCCTTCAGCATATAGGGGCCGGTGCCAATGAATTCCTTCATCGGTTCGTCCTGCTTTTCGGAAGGGATGATGATCGCCGCCGAATTGTTGAAGGCGAGCAACGAGGTCAGCGGCGCATAGGGCTGCTTCAGGGTGATGGTGACGGTCGAAGGATCGGTCGCGGCGATCTTGCCGATGAAGCCCGCCACCTGCTTGCCGCGCGAGGCGATCTTCGTCCAGCGGCCAAGCGAGGCGACAACATCCTCGGACGTCATGTCTGTATTGTCGTGGAACTTGATGCCGGTCCTCAGCTTGATCGTATAGGTTTTGCCGTCGGCGCTGATCTCCGGCAGGCTTTCGGCCAGCAGCGGCGTGACGTTCCAACTCTTGTCGAAGGTGTAGAGCGTTTCGAAAATATGCTGGGTGACGATGCCGACAAGATCAGCCGTCGACGACATCGGATCGAGCGTCGGCGGCTCGCCGATCGTCGCGACATTGATGACGCCGCCCTTTTCCTGGGCAAGCAGGGCGGACGGCAGGGCGACGAGCGCGGTACCGAGCAGGAATGCGACCAGTGTTTTCATGTGATGGCTCCCGTTTAGTTCCATTATTATGCAATTCATCTTTTTGTAACAGAATAAGAACTGGATCGATCCTGTCAAGCGCGGGCGACGGATTATGCAGCCGCGGATAGCGCGACGCCGAAAAAGCACCATCTTCATCTGCGGCTGTCTGCGCTGCATGAAAGCGGCATGATATGCCAAAGTCAGGTGGTCGCCTGCGGTCAGGCTTCAACAGAACGGGAGAACGGGATGAGCATCGATTTCAACAAAGGAAAGTGGCTGAACGAGCCGGCCAGCTGGCGCGCAGACGAAACCAGCCTCACCCTGACGACCGACGAGAAAACCGATTTTTGGTGCGAAACCTATTACGGCTTCACCCGCGACAACGGCCATTTCCTCGCTTTTCCCACCGGTGACAGCTTCACCGCCGAGATCCGCATCCAGGGCGAATTCCGCACCCTCTACGATCAGGCCGGCCTGATGGTGCGCCTCGACGAAACACGCTGGGTGAAGTCAGGCGTCGAATTCACCGACGGCGAAGCCTTCCTCAGCGCCGTCGTCACCGACGGCAGATCCGACTGGTCGGTGTCCCAGCCCTTCGAGGAACTCGAAGATTTCCACATCCGCGTCACCGTCGCAGGCGGCGCCATGCGCATCCAGGCCTCCCGCGACGGCAGCCGCTGGCCGCTGCTGCGGCTAGCGCCCTTCCCGGCTGCCGACCGCTATGAAGTCGGGCCGGCGGCCTGCACGCCGGAGCGCAGCGGGTTGAGGGTGCGGTTTTCGGAGTTTTCGATCGGGCCGGCGATTACGACGGATCTTCACGATTTGAGTTAGCCGGATAGGATGCGATCGGGATTGCATTCCTGAGCAGCAACGTTCACGCCTAAAGCGCAGCCGCAAGGAGAGTACCGAACCCTCATTTTCGAGATGACATCCGCCCCGTTCTCTGCGAAAAAGAGCGCGATGAGAGACAGGGGCGCCCGTCGACAGACGGGCTGAGAAGCACCCTTCGAACCTGAACCGGATAATGCCGGCGGAGGGAGTCGCTCGGGGTCGCGGTTTCGCCCGCACGAATTGCCCCGTGCCCGCCCCCGCCTGAAAGGGGCGCCATGCAAAACAAGATCACGTCGGGAGCCATGCTGAAGGCGATGCGCGAAAAGCCGCCGCTCGTCCAGTGCATCACCAATTATGTCGCCATGAACATCGCGGCCAATGTTCTGCTTGCGTCGGGCGCCTCGCCCGCCATGGTGCACGCCGCTGAAGAAGCCGGCGAATTCGCCGGCATCGCGAATGCATTGACCATCAACATCGGCACGCTTTCGACGCAATGGATCGAAGGCATGCAGACGGCGGCGAGGGCCGCCAACGCAGCCGGCAAACCATGGGTCCTCGATCCGGTCGCGCATTACGCGACGGCCTTCCGCCGCGGAGCGGTCGCCGATCTCCTGGCGCTGAAGCCGACGATCATCCGCGGCAATGCTTCCGAGATCATCGCCCTTGCCGGCGGAGAGAGCCGCGGCCAGGGCGTCGACAGCCGCGACCCGGTCGAGCAGGCGGAAGGCTCGGCGCGGCGGCTCGCCGAGCGGCAGCGGGCGGTGGTCGCCGTCACCGGTGCGGCCGATTTCGTCACCGATGGTGAAAGAGCCGTGCGCATCAAAGGCGGATCGGTCCTGATGCCGCAGGTCACCGCACTCGGCTGCTCGCTCACCTGCCTGATCGGCGCCTTTGCCGCGACCGCCCCTGAGGATACGTTCGGGGCGACAGTTGCGGCCCTTGCGACCTTCTCCGTCGCGGGCGAGGATGCCGCCCTCGGGGCGGCCGGCCCCGGCTCCTTCGCTTGGCGTTTCCTCGATGCGCTGTCAGCCCTGGACGCCGAAACGCTCGATGCCCGGGCAAGGATTTCGGCCGTATGAAGGTTTTCGACCTTTCGCTCTATCTCGTCCTCGACCCCGAACTCTGCGCCGGGATCGGCATGGTCGAGACCGCGCGCCTTGCCGTTGCCGGCGGCGCCACGATGGTGCAACTGCGCGACAAACATGCGGGCACGACCAGAATGATCGAGACCGGCCGAGCCTTGAAACAAGCGCTTGCGGGAACCGGCGCCCTGCTCATCGTCAACGACGATGTCGAGGCGGCGATCGCCATAAGTGCCGACGGCCTACATATCGGCCAGGAAGACATGGACGCGCGCACGGCACGGACGATGATCGGCCCCGGGATGATCCTCGGCCTCTCGGTCGAGACCGCGCCGCTTGCTAGCGCCGTCGATCCCGGTCTCGTCGATTATGCCGGCGTCGGACCGGTCTTTGCGACGCCGACCAAGGCCGACCACAAGCAGCCGATCGGCTTTGACGGTCTGGCAAGGCTGGTGAAGGCTTCGCCGGTGCCGTCAGTCGCCATCGGCGGCCTCAAGGCGAACCACGTGGCCGAGGTATTTGCCGCAGGCGCCAATGGGCTTGCCGTCGTCTCAGCCATCGCCGGCACGCCGGACCCCGAGGCGGCCACGCGCCGCATCGCCGCAGAAATCCGAAAGGTCCGCCCATGATCCGCAACGTTCTCTCCATCGCCGGCTCCGATCCCTCGGGCGGTGCCGGCATCCAGGCCGATCTCAAGGCCTTTTCCGCCCGCGGCGTCTACGGCATGGCGGTGCTGACCGCGCTGACGGCGCAGAACACGCAAGGGGTGAGCGGCGTGCATCTGGTGCCGCCGCAATTCGTCGCCGACCAGGTCGATGCCGTCTTTGCCGATGTGCGCGTCGACGCCGTCAAGATCGGCATGATCGCCAATGCCGGCATCGCCGAGGCTGTTGCCGCAGCCCTCGCGCACCGGCGTGGCATCCCCGTCGTTCTCGACCCGGTGATGATCGCCAAGGGGGGCGCCGCCCTGCTCGCACCTGAAGCGGTCGACGTGCTGACCAGGCGGCTGCTGCCACTTGCCACGCTTCTCACCCCGAACCTGCCGGAAGCCGCCGCACTTCTGCACCAGCCGGTCGCGACAAACCGGGCCGAGATGGCCGCCCAGGCCGAGCGGCTGCGCGCCCTTGGTCCGGCCGCCGTGCTGGTCAAGGGCGGACACCTCGACGGTGACGAAAGCCCCGACGTGCTTGCCACTGCCGACGGCCTGCACTGGTTCGAGGCGCGACGCGTGCCGACCAAGAATACCCACGGCACCGGCTGCACGCTGTCCAGCGCGCTGGCCGCCGAACTCGCCAAAGGCGACTCGACGCCAGGGGCTGTTGCCATTGCCAAGGACTATCTCGCCGGCGCGGTCGCAGCCGCCGGAAAGCTCAGCGTCGGCTCCGGCCACGGTCCGGTGCAGCATTTCCACGCGCTCTGGCAAGAGGGCGAATAGGCGCTGGCATCGGCAAACAGATGCAAATGTAAAACGGCCCGGCTTGTTCCGGGCCGTTTTGCATTGGACCCATACCGCACGTCTAGGCCGCAACGAGAACAGTCGCGTCCAAGAAAATCCCTGTTGACAAGCCTTCTGAGATGGCCAAGTCTATGACATTAAAAGGGGATATATTCCGCAATAACGGAACATCCAGAGGAGAGACGGGTGCCGGACCTGCTTGTGAGCTTATATTCCACCAGGCTCGCCGAACTGAAAGAGCGGGCTGACGTCGTCGGCGCCTCCATCCGTCCGGCTCTTCCTGCGGAACTGCACCTCGTGGTCAACTGGGTTCGCGAACAATTCAGCGAGAATTGGGCGAGCGAGGTTTCGGTCGCTTTTTCCCGCCAGCCCGTCGCCTGCCTGATATCAGTCGAAGGCGGCAAGTTGCTTGGCTTTGCCTGCTACGACACCACGGCGCGTGGCTTCTTCGGCCCGACCGGCGTCGATTCCGGAGCACGCGGCAGGGGCATCGGCCTCGCGCTGTTTTCCGCCTGCCTTGAGACAATGAAGACGCTCGGCCATGCCTACGCCTTCATCGGCGATGCCGGCCCCGTCGACTTCTACGCCAGGACCGCAGGCGCCATCGTTATCCCCGCCCCCGACAAGGGCATTTACGAAGGCATGCTCAGAAGCGCGCCGAAATGACCATCTGATACCGGAGTTCCAGAATTGTCCTCGACCCCTCTTGCCCTTTTCGTCGGGCTTCCGAATCCCATCATATCGGATTATGAATTCGCGCTCTTTCGCGACACCAACCCGCTCGGCCTTTTCGTCGGGCGGCGCAATCAGCGCGAGCCGGAGCAGACGAGGCGCCTGATCGAGCGCTTTCGCGAAGCCGTCGGCCGCGACGATGCGCCTGTCTTCACCGACCAGGAAGGCGGGCGCGTCCAACACCTCGACGCCGGTCCCTGGCCGCTCTTCCACAGCTTCGGCCAGTTCGCCGAACTGGCGCGGCGCGATCTCGATCTCGGCAAAAAGGCACTGCGCCTTTCCTCCCAGGCCATGGGCGCGATGATGACGGAACTCGGCCTTTCCAGCGGCTGCTCGCCCGTTCTCGACCTCGTCTTCGAGACGACGAGCGCGGTCATCGGCGCCCGCTCCTTCGGCCCCGATCCGGACTTCATCGCCGCCCTCGGCCGCGAGGTGGTCGACGGCCTGCTAGAGACCGGCAACATGCCCGTCATGAAGCATATTCCCGGCCATGGCCGCGCCACGCTCGACTCCCACAAGGAGCGTCCGGTGGTCGATGCCAGCCGCGAAACGCTCATCGCCACCGATTTCAAGCCGTTCGTCACGCTGAAGGATACGCCCTGGGCCATGGTCGCCCATGTCGTCTATTCGGCTTATGACGCGGAGCTGCCGGCTTCGATCTCGCCTGTTATGCACGACCTGATCCGCAAGGAGATGGGCTATGAGGGCGTGCTGATATCCGACTGCATCTTCATGCAGTCGCTCTCCGGCACCCTGCCGGAACGCGTCGCCCAAGTGCTCGACGCGGGCTTCGATATCGCCCTCCACAGCCACGGTGACGTCAGGGAAAGCGAAGCCGCAGCCAAGGCCGCCCGCCCGCTGACCGACGCCGCTCTCAAGCGCATCGCCGCCGGCAAGGCCCGCCTCGGCAATCTCAAGATCGATTATCGCGCCGCTCACCGGCAAGTCGAAGACATGTTTGCCAGCGTGCCGGCCGCCTGACCGGCACATCATTTTTCACGTATAAGAAGAAGGGGAATGGAACATGAAAAAATATCTTCTTGGGGCCGCAGCACTCACGCTGATTTCGGGATCCGCCATGGCGCAGACGATCCTGACGGCGAATATCGAACCGGCAACCACCTGGGTTCGCAACTTCAACCCGTTCAACCAGACTTCGTCGCGCCAGTCGACGCTCGACTTCATCTACGAGCCGCTGGTGATTTTCAATCGCTTCGACAGCAACAAGCCAGTCTATCGCCTGGCCGAAAGCTTCAAGCTCTCCGACGATCTGAAGAGCATCGAATTCAAGCTGCGCCGGAACCTGAAATGGTCTGATGGCAAGCCGCTGACCGCATCCGACGTCAAGTTCACCTATGACTATCTGAAGAAATTCCCGGCGCTCGATTTCGTCAGCATCTGGACGTTCGTCACCGACGTCCAAGCCGTCGACGGCCAGACGGTGCGCTTCACCCTCGCCAATCCGAGCTCGCTTGCCGCCGAGCAGATCTCGCAGCTGCCAATCGTTCCCGAACATGTCTGGAAGGACGTCGCCGATCCCGTCACCTTCGCCAACGAGACCCCGGTCGGCAGCGGCCCGCTGACGGAGGTGCCGCGCTTCACCGGCCAGACCTACGACCAGTGCCGCAACCCGAACTATTGGGACAACGCGCATCTGAAGATCGACTGCATGCGCTTTCCGCAGCTTGCCGACAACAATCAGATCCTGACGGCAACCGCCGACGGCACGCTCGACTGGGGCGTCTCCTTCATTCCCGACATCGACAATGTCTATGTCTCGAAGGACCCGGCGCATTTCCACTATTGGTATTCGCCGAGCAGCATGGTCGCCTTCCTGTTCAACTTGGAAACCGCAAACGAGAACAACAAGAAGGCCTTCAACGATGTGAAGTTCCGCCGCGCCGTCGGCATGGCGCTCGACCGCAAGACGATGATCGACGTCGCCGGCTACGGCTACCCGACGCTGAACGAAGACCCCGGCCTGATGGGTGAACTCTACAAGAGCTGGGCAGACCCTTCCATCAAGGCCGACTTCGGCAAATACGCGACCTATGACGCCGACGCGGCCAAGGCGCTGCTCGACGAGGCCGGCTACAAGGACAAGGATGGCGACGGCTTCCGCGACAATTCCGACGGCAGCAAGATCGCCTTCTCGATCATCGTCCCAAACTCCTGGACGGACTGGGTCGACACCGTCAACATCGCCGTCGAAGGCATGCAGGCGGTCGGCATCGATGCCAAGATCGAAACGCCTGAAGAAGCCGTATGGACCGGCAACCTCATCAACGGCACCTTCGATGCGGCGATCAACAGCCTGCCGGCTTCGGCTTCGCCCTACTATCCCTACAAGCGCGCCTTCAGCGCTTCGGACAAAGGCAAGACCCGCTTCACCGCGCAGCGCTGGTTCAACCCGGATGTGGAGAAGCTCGTCACCGAGTTCACCCAGACCGCCGACCTCGCCAAACAGAAGGAAGCGATGAACAAGGCGCAGCGCATCGTCGCCGAAAACATGCCTGTCATTCCGGTCTTCAACAATCCGAACTGGTACCAGTACAACACCAAGCGTTTCACCGGCTGGTCGACCAAGGAAAATCCCTTCGTCAATCCGTCGATCTCGCGCACCAATCCGGCGCGCCTCTTGAACCTGCTCGCCTTGGAGCCGGTCAAGTAAGGCATTGATCTCGGGAGCGGCGCGTCAACGCCGCTCCGCTCACGACGGAGTCCCCATGGCTTTCCTGCTTCGCCGCCTCGTCTTCTACATGGCAGCCTTCACCGCGGCAGCGACGATCAATTTCTTCCTGCCCCGTCTGATGCCGGGCGATCCCGTGCAGATCATGTTTTCGAGCGCCGGCGCCGAATTGCCGCCGGAAAGCCTGCAGGCGCTGAAGCTGACCTTCGGCTTCGTCGACGGTCCGCTCTGGCAGCAATATCTCACCTATCTCGGCAGCATCTTCACCGGCGATCTCGGCCGCTCGATCAAGTATTTCCCGTTGCCGGTCACCTCGGTTCTCGGCCATGCCCTCGTCTGGACCGTCGGCCTGATGGGAACGGCGACGATCGTCAGCTTCGCGCTCGGCACCTTCCTCGGCATCCTCGCCGCCTGGCGGCGCGGCAGCAGGTTCGACGTCATCGTCTCCGTCGGCGCGATCTTCGCGACCTCGGTACCGGCCGTCGTGACGTCGCTGATCGTGCTCTTCATCTTCGGCTTCACGCTCGGCTGGTTTCCGAACGGCTATGCCGCCGATCCGTCGCTCGATCCGGCCTTCAGCCTGCACTATATCGGCAGCGTCGCCTATCACGGCATCCTGCCGATGGTGACCCTCTGCACCGTGCTGATCGGCGGTTTCACCGTCACCATGCGCAACAACATGATCAACCTGCTCGGCGAGGACTATATCGTCATGGCCCGCGCCAAGGGCCTCTCCGACCGGCATGTGATGCTCTGGTATGCGGCGCGCAACGCCCTGCTGCCGACCGTCTCCAGCCTTGCCATCGCCATCGGCACCATCCTCGGCGGCTCGCTGGTGACCGAGGTCGTCTACAACTATCCCGGTCTCGGCAACATTCTCTACCAGGCAATCCTCGCCCGCGATTATCCCGTCATCCAGGGCCAGCTCCTGATCATGACAGCAACCATGCTGATCGCCAATTTCATCGTCGACGTCAGCTATATCTCGCTCGACCCGCGGCTGAAGGGAGCGTGAGATGAAGAGCCTGCTGCGAAACCGCAAGGCGCTGATCGGCCTCGTCATCATCGCTCTCATCATCGCCGTCGCGATCGCGGCACCGCTGCTGACGCACTACGATCCGGCCGCCCGCACCGGCAGGCCGCACCAGCCGCCATCGCTCGACCATCTGCTCGGCACGACTCGCATCGGCCAGGACGTCTTCGCCCGCCTGCTCTACGGCGCCCGCACCTCGCTTGCCGTTGGCTTCGGCGCCGGGCTGCTGATCACGCTCGTTGGCACAGCGCTCGGCATCATCTCCGGTTATCGCGGCGGCAAGACGGACGAAATCATCAGCTTCTTCACCAACATGGTGCTCGTCGTTCCCAATCTGCCGCTGCTACTGGTGCTCGCAGCCTTCATCGGCCAAGCAAGCCCGCTCGTCATCGCCCTCATCCTCGGCGCCACTTCCTGGGCCTGGGGCGCACGCGTCACCCGCGCCGAAACGCTCTCGGTCAAACACAAGGATTTCGTCAAATCGGCCGAGATGATGGGCGAGCCGCAGTGGCGCATCATGACATTCGAGATCTTCCCCAACGTCATATCCATCGTCGGCATCAATTTCATCGGCAGCGTCATCTTCGCTATTATCACCGAAGCGACACTGGAATTCCTGGGGCTCGGCGATCCCAAAGCGATCTCCTGGGGCACGATGCTCTATAATGCGCAGAAGGCCTCCGCACTTTCGGTCGGCGCCTGGTGGGATATCCTCACCCCCTGCTTCGCGCTCGCCTTCCTCGGCATCGGCATGTCGCTCCTCAACTTCGCCGTCGACGAGATCGCCAATCCGCGTCTGCGCACTGGCAATCACCTGAAGCGCTGGTCGCTGCTCGTCCACTCCGGGGAGGGCCGCCTGTGACGCAGCCGCTGCTCTCGGTGAGGAACCTCACCATCGATTATATCGGCGAGGAGAAGGATTTCCGCGCCGTCGACGACGTCAGCTTCGACGTCACGCCGGGCCAAGTTTTCGGCCTCGCCGGCGAATCCGGCTGCGGCAAGAGCACCATCGCCTTCGCCATCAGCCGCCTGCACAGGCCGCCGGCGCTGATCCGCAAGGAGAGCCGCATCCTGCTCGACGGCCGCGACGTGCTCGGCCTCGACCGGCAGGCGCTTGCCGCCTTCCGCTGGCGCGAAGTCGCCATGGTCTTCCAGAGCGCCATGAATTCGCTGAACCCGGTGCTGCGCGTCGAGACGCAATTCTATGACGTGCTGCGCACGCATAAGAACATGAGCCGCGCGCAGGCCCGCGAGCGCACCGCCGAGATGCTGAAACTGGTCGACATCGCGCCGGACCGCATGCGCGACTACCCGCACCAGTTTTCCGGCGGCATGCGCCAGCGCATCGTCATTGCCATCTGCATGGCGCTCGATCCGAAACTGGTCGTCATGGACGAGCCGACGACGGCGCTCGACGTCGTCGTCCAGCGCGAGATCCTGCAGCGCATCAACGAACTGCGCCGCAGCTTCGGCTTCTCGGTGCTTTTCATCACCCATGATCTCGGGTTGATGGTGCAGTTCTGCGATCGCATCGGCATCATGCTCGGCGGCAGGCTCGTCGAGCAGAACGATGCCGGCGCGATCTACAAGACACCGCAGCACGCCTATACGAAAAAGCTCTGGGCGTCCTTCCCCTCGCTTCATGGAGGCGTGCTGCTATGAGCGAAACCATCCTCGTCCTGGACCAAGTGAGCAAAACCTTCGGCCACGGCGCATCCGCCGTCCATGCCGCCCGCTCGATCTCCTTTTCGCTGCATGCTGGCCGGGCACTGGCGCTCGTCGGCGAATCCGGCAGCGGCAAGACCACTTGCGCCCGCATGGCGATGCGCGAATATCAGCCGACAGCAGGACAGATCCTCTATAAGGGCCGCCCGGTCGAAGGCGCCGGGGCGGACGAGATCGCGCGCTACCGCAGATCCGTGCAGATGATTTTCCAGGACCCGTTCGCCTCGCTGAACCCGGCGCATACGATCGCCCACCATCTACAGCGGCCGCTGAAGCTGCACAGGCCGGATATCCGCCGCAGCGAGATCGATGCGACGGTGCGGGAACTCTTGCAGCGCGTCAGGCTCGACCCGGATCTTGTCGCGCCGAAATATCCGCATGAACTCTCCGGCGGTCAACGCCAGCGCGTCAACATTGCACGCGCCCTCGCCGTCAAGCCGGAGGTGATCGTGGCGGACGAGCCGACTTCGATGCTCGACGTCTCGGTGCGCCTGGGCGTGTTGAACCTTCTGAACGAGATGAAGCAGGAGATGAATCTCGGTCTGCTCTACATCACCCATGACATCGCCACTGCCCGTTACGTCGCCGAGGACATCGCGGTGATGTATGCCGGCCAGGTCGTCGAATGGGGCAGCACCGCTCGGGTGATCGACAACCCGCTGCATCCCTATACAAGGCTGCTGCTTTCGGCAGTGCCCGATCCCGATGTCCGCTTCGACGATCCGAAGGCGCGCTTGATGCCCGAGGAGGTGGAACATATCCGCCGTCGTTCGGCCGCACCGCAGGACGAGATCGTCGAAGCGGAGCAGAACCATTTCATGCGGATGATCTGAGGCCGGCTTGCTGGCCTCGCTCTTCGCCCTGTGCTAGGGGACGGTTCCTTTCATGTGAGGCGAAACCGTCATGCTGCCCTGGATTCAGCTCGATTCCGCGACCATTCCCGGCGAAGACGGCGAACTCAGGCTGAAGCAGCGCGGCAGCGAATTCTCGATCATGCTCGGTGCCAACGAGTTGATGAACAGCCGCCTCAGCGGCTCGGAGGAAGCGCTGGCAACGCTGTCCTGGGAACGGATCACGGCGCATCCGAAGCCCCGAATCTTGATCGGCGGGCTCGGCATGGGCTTTACCCTGCGTGCCGCCCTCGCCGTCCTTCCCGAAGATGCCAGCGTCACCGTCGCCGAACTCGTGCCCGCCGTCGTCGCCTGGGCGCGCGGGCCGATGGCCGAGGTCTTCAAGGGCTGTCTCGACGATCCCCGCGTCGGCATCCATCAAGGCGACGTCGGCGAGGCGATCCGTGCCGGCAAGGCAGGCTATGACGCGATCCTGCTCGATGTCGACAACGGCCCGGACGGGCTGACCCGCGAATCCAATGACCGGCTCTACGATTTTAACGGCCTTCGCGCCACCCGCGACGCACTTCGCCCCGGCGGCGTGCTCGCCGTCTGGTCGTCCGGCCCCGATCCCGATTTCACACGGCGTCTCAAGGACAGCGGCTTTTCTGTCGACGTCGTCAACACCCGCGCCAACCGCAAGCGCGGCGCCCGCCACGTCATCTGGCTGGCGGTCAAACCGGTCCGCTGAGACGAGCTCAGCCGCCGGAAGCGATCCTGCGCGCTGCGTTGATCGCACGGCGGGCGCCGGCGCGCAGTTGCACGGTCTCCGCACCGGCAATGACCAGGTCGAAGCCGAACTTCAGCAGTTCGCCAGCCCGCTCGCCATCGCCGGCATAGGCGCAGGCGAATTTGCCGTGGGCGCGGCAGCGAGCAACGGCATGCTGCATGGCGCCGTCGATTTCGGCGGCGTTCGGCGCCACCTGGTCGCCGTTCGACAGCGCAATCGAAAGATCGGCAGGACCGACGAAAATGCCGTCGATGCCGGTGACGCCGAGAATGCCGTCGATCGCGTCGAGAGCGGCGCGGGTTTCGATCATGGCGATGGCGACAGTGAGTTCGTTGGCGCTCTTGAGATACACGTCAGCCGACAGACCGGTATGGTTCAGCGCCAATGACGGCCCCCAGCTGCGCTCGCCGAGTGGCGGATATTTCGTGGTCCTGACCAGGGCTCGCGCGTCCTCGGCCGAATTGATCATCGGCGCGATGATACCGGAGGCGCCGGCATCGAGCAGCCGCGAAGCGGAGGCAAAATCGCCGACGGGAATGCGCGCGATGGCCGGCTTGCCGGCAAGACGGGTCTGAGCGACGGCGTTTGCCGCCGACTGCATGTCCCACATGCCATGCTGCATATCCAGCACGACGGCATCGAAAGCTTCCTGCGCCAGGTGGTTGACGAGCATGGCGTCGGGGATGCCGACCCAGGCGGAGATCATGCCGCCCTGGTGCTTCCTGATCCGGTCCGCAAAGCCATCGATTTCAGCTGCGCTCATGCCATTCTCCTCATTCGACAGGCCGTCTCCGGCCGGATTGCCGCCAAGCGGCGGCAGCAGTTTATCCTCTGCGCCGCCGCGAGATGATGACCATCACGACGATGCCCGCCGCCGCCAGAATTGCTCCCCAGAGCATCCAGATCTTTTGGGCGATCATGAAACTGGAGGCCGGATAGGGAAAATAGCCGCTTCCCTGCCCAATCCAGATCAGGCCGAGCAGGACCATAAGCAGTCCGATGACATATCCGATCGTTCGCATGCTTCAGCCACCTTCTTCATGAATTCGATCCCACAATGTCGATCGGCATCGCCGATGACAAGGCTTCTCCCGTGGAGAAATGCAACCGCTACTCAGCATTTCTCTCTACCTCATCCGACAGCCAGGTGCAGAGCTTCTCGCTGAGGACATTTGGAGATCGCGGCGGCACCAGCCAATAACCGCGGTCGGCCGCCTCCAACTGCGGGCCGGCTTGCAGCAGCATGTGCGCCGAAAGAAGCGTATCGACGAGGCCGATCCAGCCGAGCGCCACGCCCTGCTCGCTTAGTGCGGCCTGGATAACGAGCGAATAGGTATTGAAACTGATGTCGCCGCGGCCGGCATTGATGTCACGCTGGACGGAAAGTTCGGCAAAATAACCGCGCCAGTCGAACCAGGGCGATGGCAGCGGCGCGTCGAGATGGATCAGCCTCGCCTTGGCAAGCTGCCTCGGATCGTCGAAAGGACCATTGCGATCGAGAAACCCGCGTGTGCAGACAGGCACGACCCTTTCCGGCAGCAGAAGCGTACCGACGGCGCCGAATTCCGCCCGCGTACCGAAAACCACCGCAACATCCGCCTCGTCGCGAAATCCGGCCGCAAGCCGCTGCGTCGCGACGATCTGCATATCCGTTTCCGGGTGCAGAAGGCGAAAGCCATCCATGCGCGGGATCAGCCAAAGTGCCGAGAAAGCATAATCGGTTCTCAGCCTGACCACCGGTCTTTGCGCCTCGACCCGGAAACTGCGGGCGAGCGCGTCGATGTCGCCGACCGCCTTGGCGGCCACTTCGAGAAGCCGCTCGCCTTCCGCGGTCAGTTCGACGCCACGATGCTGGCGGCGCAGCAGGCTGACGCCGAACTGCTCTTCCAGCCGGCGGATCTGATAGCTCACGGCCGGCTGGCTCAAACCGAGAAGCGCTGCCGCCGCGGAAAAGCTCCCGAGCCGCGCCACCTCGACGAAGAGGCGCATCCATCCGAGCTCAGGCGTCCGTTCTGACATAAAGATCCTTTTGGGCAGATATCGAAAAAAGCCGCCTTTACAGGCGCGATATTAGACGCTTCAATAAAATCTTCAAATAGCAAAAGGCAATTCAAATGGCGCGCCCGAATATCCTCATCCTGATGGTGGATCAGCTGAATGGAACCTTCTTTCCCGATGGCCCCGCCGATTTTCTTCACGCGCCGCATCTGAAATCGCTGGCAGAGCGCTCGGTACGTTTTGCCAATACCTATACGGCAAGCCCGCTCTGCGCGCCGGCGCGCGCCTCCTTCATGTCCGGGCAATTGCCGAGCCGGACGCGCGTCTACGACAATGCGGCCGAATTTGCTTCCGACATCCCGACCTATGCCCACCATCTGCGCGCGGCCGGATACCAGACGGCGCTATCAGGCAAGATGCATTTCGTCGGCCCCGACCAGTTGCATGGCTTCGAAGAGCGCCTGACGACGGATATCTATCCGGCCGATTTCGGCTGGACGCCCGACTACACCAAGCCCGGCGAACGCATCGACTGGTGGTACCATAATCTCGGCTCGGTCACCGGCGCCGGCGTGGCCGAAATCACGAACCAGATGGAGTATGACGACGAGGTCGCCTATCACGCCACCCGCAAGCTCTTCGATCTCTCGCGCGGCCAGGATGAACGCCCCTGGTGCCTGACCGTCAGCTTTACCCATCCGCACGATCCCTATGTCGCACGCCGCAAATTCTGGGATCTCTATGAGGATTGCCCGGCCCTCGACCCGGCGGTCGCGCCGATCGCATATGGACAGCAGGACCCACATTCGCAGCGCCTGATGAGAGCCTGCGACCACGATGCTTTCGACATCAGTCAGGAGCAGATCAGGCGGGCAAGACGCGGCTATTTTGCCAACATTTCCTATGTCGACGAGAAGATCGGCGAGATTCTCGACGTGCTGGAACGCAGCCGCATGGCCGACAATACGATCATCCTCTTCGTGTCAGACCATGGCGACATGCTCGGCGATCGCGGTCTCTGGTTCAAGATGAACTTCTTCGAAGGTTCGGCTCGCGTTCCGCTGATGATTGCGGCACCGGGCTGGAAGCCGAAGCGCATCGACCAGCCCGTCTCCACCCTCGACGTGACGCCGACACTCGCCGGCCTCGTCGGGATCGATATCGCCTCACTGAGACCGTGGACCGAGGGTTGGGATCTCGCAGCGCTTGCCCAGGGCGGCGGCAACCGAGGCCCCGTGCCGATGGAATATGCCGCGGAAGGTTCCGAAGCGCCGCTCGTCTGCCTTAGGGACGGGCGATACAAGCTCTCGCTCTGCGAAAAGGACCCGCCGATGCTGTTCGACCTTGAGGCCGACCCCCACGAGCTCGAGAACTTGGCGGAAAATCCGGCGCATGCCGACGCCTTGGCAAGCCTTGTCGAACAGGCCGGCCGGCGCTGGAACCTTTCCGATTTCGACGCAGCCGTGCGCGAAAGCCAGGCGCGCCGCTGGGTGGTCTACGCCGCGCTGCGCAATGGTGCCTATTATCCCTGGGATTATCAGCCGCTGCAGAAAGCCTCGGAGCGCTACATGCGCAACCACATGGACCTGAACGTTCTGGAGGAGAGCCAGAGGTTCCCGCGCCAGGAATAAGCTTATTAAGCCGACCTGCGCGCCGGCGCCTCATGCAGGAAATCCTCGATGAACGCCTTTTGCAGCAGAATGCCGTTCCATTCGTTGGGGAAGAACGGCGAGTCGTAAATCACAGTGAAAGGACCGGCGTAACCGGCCGTCTCGCACATCTCCAGGCACTTGCGGTAATCCTCGGCATCGAGACCCGCAGCGTTATAGTCCGCCTTGGCGTGGCAGATTTCCGCCCGGCGCATGATATCGGCGAGGCCCTGATATTTGGCCGGCGCCGTCCAGTTGCCCAGATCGCCGTTGAGCCCGACCGTGCCGTCCAGCCGGTCAAGCAGCCAGTTCATCTCGACCGGTGACGGCAGCAGGTCGAACCAGTTCTCGACGACGACACGCACGCCGCTGCCTTCCGCCTGCTCTGCCAGCCAATCAAGATGGCGGGCGGCGCGGGCAAGGTTTTCCGGCGTCGGCTTCTGCTTGCCGGCGATGACGCGCATCCTTTGCGCCCCAAGCGCAGCCGCGATATCGATCCACTCTGCCATCCATCTGACATCGCGTTCGGCCGTTTCGGGATGGCTTGGATCGCCGTCCTCGACCAGTAGCGTCTGGAACAGCACGTTCGACGACGCCACCGCGTCGCTGAGTTCAGTTAGATAGGCGGCATCAAGGCTCGGCAGATGGAAGGAACAGACCTCCAGCCGGTGGATATCGCGCGCCGCGAGCGCCGCCGGCATGTCGATCAGCGCCGCGCCGCCGGGGCCGTAGGGCTCTTTCGGCGCCGCACTCTTATCAGGATCGGGGCTATAGGCATAAACAGCGCCAAGCAGCCGATGCAGCGACCAGGTCGAAACCGCGAAGCGTCCGTTCTGCAAAACTTGCACGTGCCTTCCTCCAGAATCTCCTCACCCATCAATGGCAATAAACACCGGGCGGTTCAATTGCCAATTTCAGACGAAATCGCCCCGGACCACCGCCTCGGCCACAAGTGCCGCCCCCAGCAGCGCCTCGTCGCGATTTGCGGTCGCCGAAAGCAGCAGACCGACCGGCATGACTGCTACGCCCGTGCCGCAGGGGATGGAAACGCCGCACCAGTCGAGGAAATTGCCGAGCGCGGTATTGCGCAGCGTCTTGTTATTCGTGGCGAAGAACAGTTCGTCATCCTTTTCCAGCGGCGCGATCGGCGGTGCGACATGGGCGACCGTGGGAAAAGCGATCAGGCGATTGCCAATGAGGCGGTTCGTATCGGCGATCAGGCGGCTGCGCGCCTGCAGCATCGCGATGTAATCGGACGCCGTTGTCCTGCTTCCCAAGCGGGTACGCATGACGACGCGATGGTCCATACGGTCTGCATCCGGCCCCGCCAAACGTTCCTGGTGAAGGGCGAAAGCCTCCGCCGTCACCAGTGGACCATATCTCGTCATCAGATCGAAGATTTCGCTGAAGGCGGGAATGACGGTGCGGGAAACAGAGGCACCGGCGCTTTGAAGACGTTCCAAAGCCATCTCGAAAGCAGCGACAACGCCCGGTTCCGCCGCATCGAAAACGATATTTTCGGGCACGACCAATTCCAGCCCCCGCAACGGACGCTCGACGACATCAGGCGCGGTCAGGCCGCGCATCGCCGCATCGATCCACACGCCATCCCTGACGCTGCGGCAGAGCGGCCCCAGCGAATCGAGGCTCTTTGCCAGCGGATAGACGCCGTCCATCGCATGACGGCCTGATGTTGCCTTATAGCCGACGATCCCGTTGAAGGCGGCGGGAATGCGCACCGACCCGCCGGTATCCGTGCCCATCGCGACCGGCACCAGCCCGGCTGCGACGGCGACACCGGCGCCGGAGGAGGAGCCGCCGGGGATGCGCGGGAGATCCGTGCCGCGCGGATTGACCGGCGTGCCGTAATGCGGATTGATGCCAAGGCCGGAAAAGGCGAACTCGCTCATATTGGTGCGGCCGATGGCAATCATGCCCGCCTGCCTGAGGAGACCGACGACCGCCGCATCGCGAGTGGCGGGCGGATCGGCGGCCAGGACGACGGACCCTGCCGTCGTTGGCAGGCCCTCAATGTCGAAAAGATCCTTCCAGGCGATCGGAACGCCGTCCAGCAAACCGAGCGAGCGCCCTTCCCGCAAACGTTTGGAGGAGGCGCGCGCCTCCTCCATCGCCCGGCCTTCGAGCAATGTGGTGAAGACCGCCTTGTCGGCAAAACCCGAGATGGATTCGAATACCGTCTCGGCCACATCGACCGGATCGGCGACACCGCCCTGGATGAGAACGGAAAGCTGGGCGACAGACATCGCACCGAAGGATTTGCTCATGGGACGGTCCTGATGAGAGATGCCGCCTAGGACTAACCCGGATCATTCGAGCGGGCCAGAGCCTCACGATCTTTTGCATTTATTGGTACGAATTTTTGAACACTGAGTTTGAATATCGCCCCTTCAATTGCCACGATTGAAGACACACATGCATGCACGCATGGCGAGCCGGTTCGGCACGAAGGTGAGAGTTTACTCTTCGACCGGCCCGCATGTGTTCGAGGAGTAATTAAAATGACAGATTGTGAAAATTTAAGCCGTCGCCAGGACATGGTGACCCTCCACGTGAAAGAGGACGAAACTGCCGGCCCAGGCGAGCGCGACTATGTGGAACATGTCAGCGCCCAGAAACTTTCCGGTTTCGAGCGCATCGTCGTGGTCGCAGCGCTGGTTGTCTTGAGCTTTGTCGGTTTTGCCGCATATTCTTCCAGCGAGACGGATCCGGTGACGACATCGGCCATTGCCGCCACCCCTGACGATACGCCGCACCATCAGCCTTACGGCCATTGCCGTGACAGTAGCCCTTATGCTGAAAGGGTCTGCTGATAGCAAAGTCGACTACCCCCGGGCGACATTGTTCGCCGGGGAGACGTTCCTTCGCCGGGCATGGAGACCTCTGGCTCAAGGCTGCGTTGACAGCAAAAAGGGGAAAGAACCATGGCCGGCAAGATCGATTACAATCTCGAACGTTTCGTCGATGCCCAAAACGGCATCTACGAGCAGGCGCTTTCCGAGCTGAGGGCCGGACGGAAAACCTCCCATTGGATGTGGTTCATCTTCCCGCAGATAACTGGTCTCGGCACCTCGGCAATGGCGGAAAAATACGCCATACGCTCGGCCGGGGAAGCCGCTGCCTATCTCGCCGATCCCACGCTCTCAAGCCGGCTGCTGCGCTGCGTCGAGGCGATTTTATCGATCGACGGCCGATCGGCTCATGACATCCTCGGCTCGCCTGATGATATCAAGCTGCGCTCTTCGATGACCTTGTTTGCTGCGATCAGCGATCACGACTCACCCTTCCACCGGGTGATCGATCGTTTTTATCAAGGAAAATTCGACGAGCGGACGATCGAGATCCTCAGCGCCAGGGACTAAGGCCAGTGCTGGCCCCAGTCGCATCAGCGAAAAAATGGCGATCCGCATGCGGCGTTCCATCCTTTGACCTGGCAAGCAGGGTAGGCGACGTTGATTGATTTTCTACTCTGAGAATCACTGGGCACATGATACCTACCCTGGATAGCTGGGGTTTATCACCCATGGCGCAATCCCGGCGAAGGCCGCCTCCGTCGCTTTTTTGTGAGTAATTGCTTAAATTCTTGAGTTGTTAGCTTTTTTTCATGATGATGCCGGTGAACGCATCCGAGTCTTGGGTAAGAATGTCTGGTGGGGATCAAATTTCCAATGTTGCAGATCAGAGCTGGGACGAAATGCATTGCCTTTTTGATAGCGACCGGAGCGATTTTGGCTGGTTGCCAGTCATCCGGCGTTGATGGTCTGGCTGCTTACGGCGACAGTGCCAAAACCCTCCAGGACGACTCGGCGGTCGCCTTCTACAAGAACGACGAGCTGATAACCAACGGCAAACTGCAGTTTCAGGAAAAAAACTACGGAAAATCCTACGCCATCTACAAGCGCGCCGTCGACGTTTTTCCGGAAGACCCGGCCGCCTGGCTAGGCCTGGCAGCCTCCGCCGACATGGTTGCCCGCTTTGACACGTCCGACCGCGCCTACCAGCAACTCTCGCGGATGATCGGCAACACCCCGGTCTACTACAACAATATCGGATATTCTCACCTGTTACGTGGCGACCTGCGGACTGCCAGACGCTATTTCCTGAAAGCCTATGAGCTCGATCCCGGAAACGAAGTCACTGCCCGTAATCTCGAACTGATGAAGAACAGTGTGAAGTATGCTCAGAGGTAATCGATCCTTCAGCGATCGGCAATCTGCGTCGAGATGAGAACGCCCTAGATATGAGCAGCGGCACGGCGCCCCTGGCGGCGTCCACCGATTGCTTTGGGGATTTCGGCGAAGTCGGTATTTACCGTGCCTTCCGAAGGATGAGCTTGCCTTCCGGCGAGAGCGTGCGTTCGTAACGCGGCAGGTTATTGATTGGAATGCCGCCGGCTTCGATGGACGCAAGAGTGCTATCCGGCGTTAGAGTTTCCGCCGACAGGGCGCGGACCGAAGGTGCGAAAAATTGTGCTGGTTCCTTGCCGGGCGCGCTGAGGACCAAGGCTGAACCCATGCGTGCACCGCTTCTGTCGTTGCGCATCGCTTCGTTCATCGACAAAATGGACTTTTGCAAGCTATCAATCTCCTGGCGGATCAGTGCGACTTCGTCGGCCTTGGCAGTATCCGCGATGTTGCCCGACTGCTTTTCCATTTGTCCTCTCAGGCCATCAATGGACCTTTTGAGCGCGGCGATGGTTTCGCGGCTCTCGCGAACATCGGCTGAGTTCTTGGCCGTATAAATGAGAACGCCGGCATTCACCGGCAGGAGCATGAGGATCAAACCGACGAGCAGCGGGTTTCTTGAGCCTCTCGGCTCTGGTGTTCGCATGTGGCTTGGTTTTGCGCGGTCGGCTTCGATGTCGATATTCGGGATGCCGGTCATTTGTGTTACTCCCCCGTAAGTCATAAAGTTGGACACATTGTCCGGGAACAGGCGATCAGCACCAGGCCCGCAATCATTCCGACGTAAATACACCTTCCCACGCCCGTTCGAGCATATCGAGCGACGCGATTCCTGTTATGCCGTTGAATTCGCAGTAAGAACCGACGAAATCGATAAGATATTTCGGATGATAACACGACGCTAGCACATCGCCATTGTACTTGCGATCGTAGAACAGGTTCAGGTCTGGATCGCAGACAACCACTCCGGCGCCGCTGGCATAGGATTTGAAAATTCTGATATATTCGTCTCGCGACGGCGTGTTGACATAGATCTTGTATTTGAGGCGCCGCAAGCCCGCCTCGTCGGAGAGGTCCTTCGGTGCGATATTGGTCGAAAACACGACCAACTCGTCAAAGGGAACCTTGAACTTCTTGCCGGTGTGCAGCGTCAGGAAGTCATATCCGCGCTCGAGCGGCACAATCCAGCGATTGATGAGCGCCTGCGGCGCCACTTGCTGACGCCCGAAGTCGTCGATGATGAAGACGCCGCCGGAGGCCTTCAAGTGTATGGGCGCTTCATAGACATTTGGCCCGGCGTTGAAGGTGAGATCGAGCTGATCGAGGGTCAATTCCCCGCCCGTCTTGATCACCGGGCGGCGGCATTCGATCCATCGGCGATCCGCTTTCGGATGAGAATCCGTATCAGCCTCGGATACAGGGTGGTGCACGGCTTCGTCATAGAAACTGATGACATGGCCGCCGACCTCGATGGCATAGGGCACCCAGATCGTTTGGCGAAACAGCTGCGACGTCCGCTCGGCGATGCTGGTCTTTCCGTTGCCGGGCGGTCCGTAAAGCAGAATAGAGCGGCCGGAGTTAATGGCCGGGCCGAGCTTTTCGACCAGGGTGTGCGAGAGCACCAGCCCCTCAAGGCTGTCGGTCAGCCGCTCGGGGGTCACGCGCTCGTCATGGATGGACTGCAAACCGAGTTGCCGGCAGAACGCGTCGAGCGATACCGGCGCCGGTCCGACATATTGGCATTGACGCGACGCCGTGTGGGCATATTCGAACCCCTTCATTGACAGCGCATATCGGACATCGGATTTGACATCCTCACCCGCCAAGCCACGGGCCTCGAGATAGGCGAGTTTTACCAGTTCCTTGATCAGGATGTTGACGATCACTTTCGGCAATTTCATGCGCTCAGCGAGATGAGATGCCGTGGTCGTATCCTGTTCGGCCGCACATTTTGCGGCCAGCCGGAGCAGGAACGACTGATCCAATCCCGCTTGTTCTAGGCTTGCCGGTGCCATTGGCATCCGCGGGTCGAGGGAAATGATCGCATCATTACGATTTTGTTCGAGCGAATACTGCATACGACCTCGCTTGGCTCAACCGCCGGGTTTCATGCTGACGAGAAGCATGACGACACGGATAACAATGGGGACGAGAACGATGATGAGGCTCACCGGAAAAAGGAAGGCGCCGAGCGGCAGCAGCATCTTGACCGGCAGGGCGTTGGCCTTTTCCTCCGCGCGGACAATACGCAGGTCGCGCATTTCCTTGCTGTAGACCCGCAGCGTCTGCGTAACGCTGGTCCCGAGTTCCTCCGATTGGCGGAACAGAACGGAAAGGGCCCGGGCCTCATCGATCCTCAGGCGGGTGGCAAGGTTGGCGAGCGCCTCGCGCAATCGCCGGCCGCCACGCACTTCCAGCATCATGATCGAGAGATGCAGGCCGAAGTCCTGCTTCTTGTCGACGAATTCACGAGCAACCCGGTTTGCCGCCGCCTCGATGCTCATGCCCGCATCGAGGCAGACGATCAGCATATCCATGAAATCGGGAAAGAGTCGGCGGTACTCCCTCTCCTTGGCGGCGCCGCGCCGGTCGATATAGATGTTGACCAGGATGAAGGTTACGCCCGCAGCAAACATCGCAATGATCAGGGCCGCCATCTGCGACATATTGGGTGCGATCCGGTTTACGGCCCAGACCGCCGCAACGAGCACGCTGATACAGACCACCGCGCGAACCACCTGGAAGGTGGTCACGGCGCCGGCAGCGAAATACCCCGCACGAATCAGCCGGTTCTGGGTGGAGTTCACATTCGTGTCGCGTCGCGTAATCTCGAAATAGCGACGGATCAGGCGGTTTTCAGCCTCGCCGAGATCGGCGATTGTCGTATCGCCGAGGTGGAACTCCTCGCGGGCTGCCGCCGAGCTCTTCGAAACCCGAACCGCGACCTCGCGCTGTCGAAAAAACAGTTCCGAGGCTGCTGCTGTAAAGATCAGGACTGCAAAGAAGACGATGAGGTAAATTCCATACTCACTCGACATGACCGCCTCAGTACTCGAAGTTGACCATCTTGTAGAGAATGACATTTCCGATCGCCATGACGGTGAGCAGCACGCTCACAATGGCGGTTCCGTAGCCGCTATCCCAGACGGGATCGAAGTAGGTCGGCGACAATGCCTTGATCATCGCGTAGAGCAGAAAGGGATAAACCGACATGAAGATCGCCGTGATACGCCCTTCCGAGGAAATCGCTCTGACCTTCGCCTTCAGCATCGTCCGGTCTCGCAGCGTCTTCGAAAGGTTTTGCAAGATCTCCACGAGATTTCCGCCGGTTCCCGCCTGTACGCTCAACGATATCGCGAGCAGATTCAGATCCTCGACGCCGACCCGGCCCGCCAAGTTGAGAAGGGCATCATCCAGTGTAACGCCGTAGGTGAGTTCATCCGAGAGGAGGCCGAACTCGGTGCCGATCGGATCAGGCATCTCGCGGGCCACCAGAGCGATCGCCGCCGGCAGCGGGTGGCCAGCCGCGAGGCTGCGATTGGCGACATCCAGCGCTTCAGGAAGTTTCAGTTCGAATTTCTTCATGCGGCTGGCCCGGGCGCGCCAGACGACGAGTGCCGGGACGAGGAGGCAGATCAGGAGAAAGACGGGTATTCTGAACAGAGTGCTCGGCACGAGGAACTGGACGACCAGCCATGTCACAAGTGCGCCGGCGATCGCGAAGAGAGCAAAACGCCTGATATCGAACTTGATTCCCGACTGGGCGTAGAACCGCAGCAGTCGCTGCATTATGGGGGTTTGCCGCCAACTGTCGCCGGCACCGCGCTCCTTGAGCATATCGCTATAGGTTTTACGATGATCATCGCTGACCTCGAGCAAGCGCAACCGATGGTTCACCGCGCGGTGGCGTTCGGATGTCTTGAAATAGCCGCGCATGATCGCTTCGACAGCCACTAGGGCCGCGGTGAAAACGGCGGCGTAAAGCAGCGTGAGGGTCGTCATTGAACAGGCCCCGTTTGCAGCGGTTTACCGGGATCGAAAATCGCCACAGGGATCTCGATCCCGAGTTCGGCAAATTCCTCGACGAACCGCGGCCGGATGCCGGTGGCGCGGAATTCTCCATGGATCCGCCCACCTTCATCGGTGTTGATTTTCTTGAATTTCATAATCTCCTGCATCTGCACGACTTCACCCTCCATGCCGGTGATCTCGGAGATCGAGACAACTTTGCGGCTGCCGTCGCTCAGGCGCTGTACCTGCACGATGACGGTGATGGCGGACGAGATCTGCGAGCGAATACTCAACTGCGACATCGGCATCCCGGCCATGCCGACCATCTGCTCAAGCCGGCCGACGGCGTCGCGGGGCGTGTTGGCGTGAATCGTCGTCATCGACCCCTCGTGCCCGGTATTCATCGCCTGCAGCATGTCGAATGCCTCGTCGCCGCGGACTTCGCCGACGATGATGCGGTCGGGGCGCATGCGCAGGGCGTTTTTCAGAAGTTCGCGTTGGCGGATCTCGTTGCGTCCGTCGAGCGTCGGCGGTCGGGTTTCCAAGCGCCCGACATGGGGCTGCTGCAGTTGCAGTTCGGCCGCATCCTCGATGGTGATCAGGCGCTCCTTTGGAGAAATCTGGGACGAGAGAGCGTTGAGCAAGGTGGTCTTGCCGGAACCGGTGCCGCCTGAAATCACCATCGACACCTTGCCCTTGACCGCAGCGCTGAGAAGGATGCGCATCGCATCGGCCATGGCGCCATATTGCACCAGGCGCTCCAATGTCAGCGGCTTGCGGGTGAATTTGCGAATGGAAACGAGCGGTCCATCGACCGAGATCGGCCTGATGGCAACGTTGACACGCGAGCCATCCTTGAGGCGGGCGTCGACCATCGGCGTCGACTCGTCGACGCGGCGACCGACGGCCGAGACGATCTTGTTGATCACCCGAAGCAGATGGTCCTCGTCCTTGAACCGCACGGCGGTGCTCTCGAGCTTGCCGCTCCGCTCGACATAGACGCTGTTGTAGCCGTTGATGAGAATATCCGCGATCGTGTCGTCGGCCAGCAGCGGCTCGATCGGCCCCAGCCCGAGCATCTCGTCGGTGATATCGCGAATCAGATCATTGATTTCCTTGGCATTCAGCGGAAAGTTGTTATTGCGGATGTAATCCTTGACCAGCGGTCGGATCTCGGTGGCGATCTCCTCGTTGTCGAGCGTGTCGAGAATCCCGAGGTTGATGCGATCGAGCAGGTAGCGGTGCAGATTTACCCGCTCGGAAACCAGGTCCGGCCCAAGCGAAGCTTCTTCGCCACTCACCGTGCTGCTGACAGAGACCGGTTGGGCAGGCATGTTCTGCGCTGCGACGAGTGACAGTTCGGCCGCCTCCGGATGTTCGCGGATTTCAGGCTCCTGCTGATGCTTGTAGAAACGCCCCATGATGCCGTTCGCCATGTTTCCCACCCCTGAACTATTTTACAATGACCGTGGAACCGACTTTCACCCTCTCATAGAGATCGATGACGTCGGCATTGCTCATGCGAAAACAGCCCGATGACGCGAAATCGCCGACCGTCGACTGCTCGTTCGTTCCATGAATGCGGTAGAGCGTGTCGGTCCCGCCCTTGAAGAGATAGATCCCGCGAGCGCCCAAGGGATTGAGCGGCCCAGCGGGCACCAGGTCCGGAAGCCCGGCTGCGCGCGCCTTCATCTCGGCAGGCGGGCGCCAGTCGGGCCACTCCGCCTTGCGTCCAACCTTGACAGTCCCGCTCCAGCGAAATCCATCTCGTCCGACGCCGATCTTGTAACGGATCGCCCGTCCATCGGAGATGACGAGATCCAGCGTTCGGTTCGCGCTGACGATGACGATCGTTCCAGCCGCGTAGCCTTTTTCGATCGTCACCACCGTGCTTGTCGTCGGCCCAAGGCTTCGCGGCACTAGCCCGGCTGCCGCCGCATCCCCGGCGACGGCCAGAACGGCCAGAAACACAAGGCCGACGCAGGACCTTATGCACCCACTGTCAATCGCCTTCATCGCACCAATGCTCCAAGTTTACCGACCGCGCCGCAGAAGCGCGCACGGGAATTCACCTGAACCGGCAGCACTCCGCGGTTGACCGCCTCGCTCAAAGTCTCCCAGTCATCCGCAATGACGTGCGTCGGGATGTCCTTGAATATCTTCTCCGTTTGTTGTCGGCGCAGGCCGAGGCCAAAAAACTTGGCGCGGTATTTGTTGATGACGATGAATATCTGATCCGCACTTCCTCGCAGCCGCACCAGGTTTGAAAACAAATCCTTCGCATGAGAAAGCGCGGGGACCGTCATTTCTGTGACGATATAGATGCTGTTGACCGAAGTGAGCACCTCGTATTTCCACGGTGTGTCATAATAGGGGATGTCGACGATCGTGTGGTCGCTCTCAAAGGCGGCCACGTCGAGCATACGCAGCACGAGTTCACCGCCCTTCGGCGCCAGAAGGACTGACGGCTGCTTGAAGGACAGCAGTGAAAAGCCGCCCGGATGCCGCTTTCGGACAAGATCGATGAATTCGAGATCGACCCGGGAAGGATTGGCGATGACCGGTTTCAAGTCGTAGTCGTTGACAAGATTGAGATAATAGCCGAGCGCCCCAGAACAAAAATCCGTGTCGAACAAGTCGATCCTCGGCGTGGAATTCTTGGTCGGCTGGGCCAGCACATGCGCGAGCGACGAAGCGATCATGCTGGCGCCCGCGCCACCGACGGCTGAGACCACGGCATGCACCCGGCTGTCGCTGGCGCCCGTGCCTGGCGCATGGGTCGAAATCATGTCGATCAGGGCGCGGCGCTCGAGCGGCTTCTTCAGCCAGTCATTGCCGTTCAGGCGGAAGAGCAGCCGCAGCATGTCGTCCGGCAAGTCTTCGGAGACGACGACGAGCGGAACGTCCCGATAGCGGGTGCGAAACGCGAAGAGCTCCGGTTGCTGCAGCAATTCCCCGTTGTCGACGTCGAGAACGATCAGTCCGAACTGCGTCGGATCGAGTCGGCCCTTTTCTCCGAGCGCCTTCAGCGAGAGATGGCGGACATCGTAACGCGAAAGCGACCCGAATGTATCGAGCATGAAGCTCGCTGCGGCCGCGTCGTCGGAGAGAACCAGGATCTTGGTGGATGCGGCAATGTTCATGTGCGCTGTCATTTTCGCTTTCCTACGCGTAACAAGAAGTCAGCAGGTTGAGCAGGTCTTCAGGTCTTCCGTCGTGATCGTCACCGGATGGGCCGGGATGGTGACGTCGTTCAGTCCCAGCAGCCCGCCGAGGATCGGCAGATCGAAGGTGATGTCGCGCACCTCCAGCCGCATCGTCAGCACCGGCCCGTCCGGGCGGCCCCAATAGCCGAGCCCCGATCGCTGATAGGTGACCATCAGCTTATCCGGCGTGATGCGCCAGTTTAGGTCGCAAATGCCCGGGTGGGGATCGGTTCCCGCGTTGCAAACGCCGTCGCTTCCGAGGACAATCCGGTTCAATGCCGCCGTGCTGCAGTTCGCAAGAGCCGGTCCGCAGGTCGAGGATATCGTGGCATCGTTCGGCGTCGCTTTGCCGTTGTTGAGCGGATCGGCAGCTTCGACCGGGAAAACGGCAGCGAAATTGGTTGTCAGCGGATCTGATACGGCCGCCAGTCGGGCACCATATTGCAGTGCCTTGACTGTCTGATTCCACTGCGACATGGCATAGCCGAACTCGATGAAGGCGGCGAAGACCAGCATGACGATCGGAAAGGTCAGCAATGCTTCGACAAGGCTGGCGCCACTGCTATCCTGCCAGAATGCCTTGATTGCCCTGGAGGTCACCATCCGATGTATCTCTCTTCATGGAAGGAACTGATCGTGATGGCGTCGAGTCCGAGAAAGGCGAATACCGGTGAACTCTGATAGAGATGCGCAGTGGAAATGGTGATGTTGCCGTCCGCATCGGGTGCACTGATTGTGATGTCGGAAGGGTCGTTCCAGCCGGGGACACGGGGCTCAGCATCTGCCGCGGGTGTTTGCGTTCCGTAAAAAGCAATGGTCTTGGCCGTCGCCTGATTGCATGTCGGCACATAGGTTCCCGAGGCCGGTCGGCAGCGCGAAAGGTAACGCCCCGCATCGCGCAAGCCTGCGTCGATCTGCATGCGCTGCCAGAAGATGCTGCCAAACTCCAGTATTCCAGCCGCAAAGAGCGTCACAAAGGGGATTGCGAGCAGCGCTTCGGCGAGCACTGCGCCTTCCTCCCGCCGCCAGAAACCGAGGCAAAGCCGATGCAGAATAAAATTGCGGAACGCAATCATCTGACCAGCTCCGATTCTTCCCGCAGGAATTCGTCCAGCGTACCGCGACCACCCTTGCCGGTGATGTCGATCATCTCCAGGGAAAGGTATCGTTCGCCGGCATCCTTTATCGCCGGCTTGGTCAGGAACATGCGCGCGAAGGCAACGGCGCGCGTGGCCTTGTGACCGTTCAGATGGCCGACCGAAGCCTCATAGCCACAATTGACAATGGCCGAGAAAATCTCGCGGCGGTCGCCATATTCGGCTGCCGTATAGTTCGAAAGGTCCGGGCCGGCATAGCACTGACCACCCGTTGCCGGCGTTCCGGTCTCACCATTCGCCGAGGCATGATTGATGAGAGCCGCGTTTGCAAGCTCGTAGCGATAGACGTCATAAGCGGAGGGCTGTGCTGGCGTTCCGGTCGCCTGCGGGGGATAACTGGAGTAGTTGCTGAGGACCGTGCTCACCGAGGGCGCTGCCGTGCCCTGCGCGACATTCCAATAGGTCGTGTAGTTCCAATTGTTGCCACTGCTGATCTTGCCGCCGGCAAGCGAGGTCATGCCCGCTCCATAGCCGAGCGGCAAGGCCTTGGTCGCATCGCCGACAACGGCTCCGACCATGACTGGATCATAGGTATCGCAGCCCTTCTTGCCCTTGCCGCTGATTGACTGCGCGGAGCGCACGTTCTGGGCAGGCCGGTAACGATAATCTCCGTTCGCCTTGTTGAACGACGAGGAGTAGAAGCCAAAGCGCGTATTGACCCCGTCCTCGACGGGCCCCGCCTTTGCGCCGGTCTCGGTATCGAGGTTGTCCTGTGTGTAGCATGTACCGGGATTGCCGGTGGCAAGAGCCTCCGCCAGCACGGACGCACCATTGCCCAAGGGGGTCCGCAGGAAGCCGAAATTGCCGGGACCGGGATTGGATGCCGCGGTGCTGTGAAGCTCGATCTGTCGTCCGTAGAGATTGCCGGCCGCAAAGTTGGTGTGCAGGGCCGTAGCTGCAGTTTCGCTGGCGCTTTCACTCGTGTTCCCCACCGGCTCGAACGGATTGCAGATGTAGATCGGCGTCACGTCGCAGGCACTGGCGTGATATACCGCCACGGCGTCGGCGGCGATGTTGATTGTATCGCGGTTGAAGCCGACGGGGATCGGAAAGATCGTCTGCATCGCTTGCGGCTTCGCGATGACCCAGGCATAGGACGCTTCGCTGGCCACTGTCGTTTCCATCGAAGCCGGGATTGATGTATCGTCGTTGGCCGGGATATCCTTCAGAAAAAGCACGGTAACAGTGCTTCCGGCATCGTTGCCGGCGTCATAGGTCACGCTGATATTCGAACCAAGCGACATGCCGGTTCCGCCGCCGGAAAAGGCCGCGCTGTTGGCGATTTTCTCGACCGCCGTCTGCGCCCTCGTAATGGCATCATCGCGGCCATCGAGTTCGCGGGCCCCGGCCAGCGCCATCGCATCGACGGCGTTCTGGAGATCGGTATGCAGGTTGCTGCTGCGACCGACATCGATGATCAGCAGCGAAAAGCCGAGAAGCATTGGCATGGCGATGAGCGTCAAGGCGATGACATAGCCGCGATGATCGTTCCAGAACCGTCTGACAACCCTGCTGAGCATTGGCGTCCCCCCATCACGGCGCTATCGCCGTGATGACCCCGTTTCGTGCATTTTCCCTCCGGCGCACTGCCGCAGTTCATGCCTTTCGCCAGCCTATTGGCTGGCGGTCGCCCCGTTGGAGGCCCCATTCGCCCCCATGGCCGGCGACGGCTGAACAACGCCCAACCCGCCGTTCTGATATTGAGTGACCACCCTGCGGATCACCTTGCCGTCGCTTGCGATTTGCGTTCGCTGGGCTTCCGGCGGGAACGGGTCCTGAATGTGGATGGCCTTGTTTGCTTCCACGGCATTGCCGAGCCCGAAGGTGATCGTGTCGCGATGGTTCATGTAGTCGGCGCAGCCGGAAGCGAGGCCGGCGGCTGCAAGGACGAAAAGGACGCGCTTAGCGTTTTGTAGCAACGGCTTGGACTCCCTGGTTCAGGTCGAGACGATGGCCATAGGGCCCAGTCACACCTTCGCCATTGCGAAAGCGTCGGAGCATGTCCTTGTCGACTTCCATGACACCGAGCGCAAAAAGCTCGAGGTCGTTGGACGAACGCGTCTGGTCGAGCGGACTGTAGAGATCCTCGCCAGGGCGGGCCGGTCGAACGATGTGCGGCGTGACGACGATGACGAGGTCGGATTCCTTCTTCTGGAAACTCGTCGAACGGAATAGTGCGCCGAGCACTGGTATCTTTCCGAGGCCGGGCAATTGCTGGATGTCCTTGGCATTGATCGACTGCAGCAGGCCGGCCAAGGCAAAGCTCTGGCCGTCGCGAAGCGCGACCGTGGTGCTGGCCGCGCGCGAGATGAAGCCCGGATTGCCGTTGACGTTGATCGACGGATCGAGTTCGGAAACTTCAGGCTCGATCTCCAGATTGATCAGCCCATCATCAAGAACCACCGGCTTGAAGGTCAGCCGCACACCGAAGGGGCGATAGTCCGTCTCGGTGGCGACCGTCGTGCCGTTGTTCGTCGTCTTCAGGATCGGCACCTCACCGCCGGCATGGAAGCTGGCGGTCGAGCCGCTCATGGCGATGAGGTTCGGCTGCGCCAGGCGACGCACCAGTCCCTTCTGCTCGAGGGCGTTGATCACCACGTCGATGTGGCCGCCCGAGATTTCCAGCACCTTGGCGATCAACTGGCCGAAGGGCAGCGCCCCCGTTGCCGCACCCTTGGGATCGAGGAGGCTACGGACCAGGTTGCCGTCATCGTCCACGGTGATACCCTGGCTGGTCGTTGCCTTGCCGATTCCGTTGTTGCCGTGCCCGGACCAACCGATCCCGAGGTCACGACCCGTCTGGCGCGAGGCTTCGATGACCCGGACCTCCAGCATCACCTGCTGGCTGTCACTGACGCGCAACTGGTTCAGCACCGGTTGGTCGGAATAGGACTGGGCGATTTCCATCACCCGCTGCAGTTCGATGCCGTCGCGGACGAAGCCTGTCAGGCGAATGCGATCGTTGGAGTTGATGACCCTGACCCGAGCCGAGGGCGCGGCAGAGCGAATGGCGGAGGCGACTTCGCTGAAATCGCTGGCAACGCGGATGTCGATGACGCCGAGAAGCGACTTGTCTTCGCCATAGACCGAGATATTGGTGGCGCCGATCTTTTTGCCGCGAATGAACAGCGAGCGGTCGGAAAGCGGCACCACGTCGATCATATCGGCGCTGCCGATGACGAGATCCCCGAAGGGCTGCCCGGTATTGAGCGTCAGCGTCTCGTTCGGAGGCAGCGTCACGTGCTGGACCAATTCGCCTAAAGTGACGGACTTTTCCTGTGCGTTGGCGCAGCCGGCAAATCCAGGGGCCAAACACACACAGGCCGAAAACACTGCCGCTAATGCCGCAAGGCTTTTCGTCCCTGCGATTCTTCTCTTGCCGCTCGCCATGCCTGCTTTAGCCCCCTCATTCGGCTAGCCGCACCTGCGGCATGCCGCATAAACATCACTGGACCAGGCCGACTCGGTGCTCCTCGCGCTTCGTCGTGTTCCAGACCCCCACTGTCACCCACTTCGGCTCGACCGGCAACACCGGTTCGACCCTTTGCTCCACAATCTGCACTTGTTTCTCGGGTTCTGGCAACTTCTTTTCCAAATCCTTGCCCAGTTCTGTCGCCATCGCCCCGCCACCGAGGTCGGCGACGGTGATCGGCCGGGTCTGCTCGATAGAGGAAGAGGCAACATTGCGGAGCGCCAGTGAGAGCGTGCCGATACTGGAGCCGAGGGTAAGGCGCTGCGCCTCGTCGGTCGTGACCTCAAAGGTCACGGTCTTGACGACGGATGGCTCGTCCTTGCGCTCGTCGGCCGTCTGGTCCACCGCCAGCACCTTGACGCCTTGCAGCAGCACGTCGACGAAGGTCTGATCGTTGCCGGCCGGTCCGCGCACGACCCGCGTCAGAAGCACGTCGACGCGATCGGAAGGCCTTACGAACCCGGCAACGCCGAGCACGTCGTTGACCCGGATGGAGACCGCCTTCATGCCCTGGTCGAGCGCCGCCGACAGCGTGGCGCGTTCGCCGGTACCGGTGATTTTCGAGGATAGAACCGGCTCGCCCGGATCGATCGCCGCCATGGCATAACGCGGCTGGGCATCGTTGCCGACGACCAGATCGATGCTGACGAACGAGCCTGCGGGTGTTTCATTGGAGGGCCAGGGAATGGCCCTGAGGTTTTCGGATCGAATCCGGTCGCCGAAGCGCATTGGCGTGGCGGCGACCACAAGTGTCCTTTCCTCGGCCTTCACGCCGTTCATCGCCAGCAGTCGGGCCTTCTGATCGGAGAGATACGCGCGCATCCCGAAAACTGCGGCGGCGGCGAGTACAAATGCAATAACGAGACTTAAAATCGTTGAAGAACGCATCGCGGTTACTCGCTACACTGGACGGAGTGCATCCATTCATTATTTCTAATTTAGAAGAGAGGGGTTAACAAAAACCCCTCCCTTCGTCGAACGCCAATATCAGGCCGGGACAGCCAGCGCGGTCGTGAACCACCCTGCCCATGCCGTCCAGACCGCACTCAGATTGGTGCCGGCCAGTGTCACCGCCGTGATCACCCCGCCAACCAGCAAGGCAAGCAGAATGAGGTATTCGGTAAGTGCGACGCCATCTTCTTCCCGCGCGAAAGCGCGTACGCTATTTACAAATGCTTTCATCGAGAATTACCTCCCAGGTAAGTGGTGCGCCGTATTTCCCCCGGCACTTTGTCGTCGAGACCGCCCCTTCGACTGGAAATATTAATAATCTGTTAATTCTAATTTAGTCAAATCTTTTGTAGGCGAACGGGCGATATCTATACTTTATGGTTAAAACTGGGATGAAAGAACCGGCCGTAAAAATCGACAATTTTGCCGTAATCGAGTGAACCTAGCCTACACAATAAGATTAAAATAGCCGAAAAGGTCGAAGCCTATGCTGCAAATGGTCAATGTTACTAGTTCTCTTGCAGTATTTCTTTTTCTCTACGCGGCCTGGACCGATTTCCGTACATGGAAAATCCCCAATGCCGTCGTGCTGGCGCTCGTAACACTTTGTGCACTGCGGGCAGTGGCCTTGATAATTGGCTCGGATGATGTCGGCGCGGCGCTGTTTGCCTCGAGCGGAATCGGCGGCGACATCGCGGCCGGTCTGCTGATGTTCATGCTTGGGGTGGCTCTCTGGGCGTTCCGCCTGTTTGGCGCAGGAGACGCCAAGCTTTTCCTGCCGATCGGCCTTTTTATCGGCTGGCACGGAATGATGCCGTTCGCGGTGCTGCTGCTTGTCCTCGGCATCGTGACGCTGCTGGTGCTGCGGCTGCCGGTGCCGCTGGCAGTCGCGCATCTCGCCTTTTTCATACGTATCGAGGAAATTCGGGCGAGCCGGAAGATACCCTATGGCGTCATCATGGTTTTCGCGACGCTCCTGACCATGGCTTTGCCCATGATCCGACAGCAGTTGCAGCTTCGGTGACCTACCCCGAAAAGGCTCTGTCCGACCTGTTCTCCAGCGCGGCGATCTCCTCGGAGACCTCGCTCAATCGCTGACGCAGGTCGCTGTCGGTGCCGTCATCGACCTCTTCCTCGCCAAAACAATAGCGCGCCTCGTGAAGCTCGAGCTTGGCTTCGAGCTCGGCGCGTCTGGCATATAGCCGCTTGAGATAGACGTGGTTCATCTCCCGGTCTCCACATCGTCCGGTGATGGGAAAACGATGTGGAGGCGGTAAGGTTCCGGTCTATCAGGTGAAAGAAGCGATCGCTGCTCTGCAGGCCTTGGCGAAATGGCCGCAACAGCCGGCGGCGCCCATCGTTTGGCGACTGACGCGCGCGCCTTCGAGCAGCAGCGTCAGCGTATCGGCAAGAAGTTGAGGTTCGCGCGCACCGGCTGCCGAACAGAGCGCGGCGAGGCGATCGCGTTGTTCGGCCTTGTGCCGTTCGATCACTTCATGGGCGGGATGACCCTCCCCCTTGAGCTCGATGGCGGCGTTGGCGAGATCGCAGCCAGCGGGCTCGCCGTTCAGACACTGCGCCCGCATCTCCACCCAGGCGCCGAGCTGGGCGCGGGGATCGCCGGGATGGGCGGCCTCCAGATCGCACCAGATGGCATTGGCCTTTTCGGAGGCGCGCCGCAACGTCTCGCAGACGAGTTCGTCCTTCGAGCCGAAATGCCGGTAGAGCGTCATCTTGTTGGTCAGGGCGGCGTCGGCGATGGCATCGACGCCAATGCCGCGGATGCCGCGCTCGCGGAAAAGCTCCACGGCCGTCGAGACGATGCGCTCCCGCGGCGGGATGCGATCTTCTGAAACGGTTGCGGAGATTTCATTCGAAGTTTCTGATTTTTTTGCGGACGAAGTCCTTGACATCAATGTGACCGATCGGTAACAACAGCATTGTTACTTACCGGTAACACCACAGGCCGCGAAAGTCAACGCAGAGGGTTGGCGGCGGATGTGGAACACGGGCGACCGCCCACGAAAGGAGGACAAGCCATGAGAAAGACCAGAGACGACCTGACGATATCCGAAGCCCTTCGCGACCCCCTGATCGCCATGGTGTTGCGCGCCGACGGCGTGAAGCTTGAGGACTTCAAGCAACTCCTGGAGACGGCCGCCGACAAAGGTCAACCGCGCCCGACGCCGGTGGGCAAGATGATCGGAGCGCTTGCGAGCCGCGCCAATCTGCCGGCCATCCCCTGCTTCGGCTGAAAAGCCGCTTGAACCCGGGGGATCTCTCCCTGCCCCCGACAAGGGCTGTCGTCATAAAGAGGCGGCGGCCCTTGCTGCTTGATCGTAGTGGCCGGAAAGTGCCCTCAGCATCGCTGCCACTGCCGATGTCGAGCCGGCATCGAGCCCGAGCCCCTTCATTGATTCCACCAGCAACGCTTCGCGCACCGCACGGTATCTCAGGCAGGTTTCAACGCCCTTGTCGGTAGCGATGATCAACTTCTCCTTGCCTGCCCGCGCGCTTTTCACGAGGCCGCGCTTTTCCAGCTTCTTGAGCGCATAAATCACCAGATGCGTATCCTCGACGCCGAGCACGCTGCAGAGATCGCCGAGCCGCTTCGGCCGCCGCCGGTGCGCCACCGAATGCAGCACCAGCACGTCGATCGCAGCGCAGCCGGGTTCGCCCGCCGCCGTCATGCAGCGCACCATCCAGCGGTCGAAGGCATTGCCGGCGAGGATGAGCCCAAATTCCAGTTCCGACAGAACGGGAAGCGCGCCGTCGGCGAGATGCGAGGAGGAGACGATCGGCCCGATTTCCGGTTGCCCGCATTCATCTGCCATTCCATCCCTCCACGATCAACAGCTCAACGTTGACATTTTATCGATAAATCGTCAATGATTTTTCAATTCAACGGGAGGCCGGACGATGAGCGGGCAGTGGGATTTCTGGATCGACCGCGGCGGCACCTTCACCGATATCGTCGCCCGCCGCCCCGACGGCTCGCTCGTCGCGAACAAGCTGCTTTCGGAAAATCCGGAAGCCTATCGCGACCCGGCGGTTCATGGCATCCGCGAATTGCTCGGCCTCAAGCCCGGCCAGACGATCCCTTCCGAGCTCATCGGCGCCGTGAAGATGGGAACGACGGTCGCCACCAATGCACTTCTCGAACGCAAGGGTGATCCGACCCTGTTGGTGACGACGAAGGGCTTTCGCGATGCGCTGGAGATCGGCTATCAGGCGCGCGCCGACATCTTCGCCAAGAAAATCGTCAAACCGGAACTGCTCTACGCCGATGTGATCGAGGCCGACGAGCGCGTACTGGCGGACGGCACGGTGGAACGCCCGCTCTTAGAAGATGATCTGCGGCACGCGCTTGAAGCCGCCTATGCGCGGGGACTGCGCGCCGTCGCAATCGTTTTCATGCATGCCTACCGCTATCCCGAGCACGAACAGCAGGCCGCCGCCATCGCGCGCGCCATCGGCTTCACGCAGATCTCGCCCTCGCATGTGGTTTCACCGCTGATCAAGCTTGTCGGCCGCGGCGACACGGCCGTCGTCGATGCCTATCTATCCCCGGTTCTCCGGCGCTATGTCGATCAGGTCGCCGTCGAGCTCGGCGCGGTCGAAGGAAAGGGCCCGAAGCTGATGTTCATGCAGTCCTCGGGCGGACTGACCGACGCGCATCTCTTCCAGGGAAAGGATGCAATCCTCTCCGGACCCGCGGGCGGGGTGGTCGGCGCGGTCGAGGTCTCGCGCATCGCCGGTTTCGACAGGATGATCGGCTTCGACATGGGCGGTACCTCGACGGACGTTTCGCACTATGACGGCGAGCTGGAACGCGCTTTCGAGACCGAGGTCGCCGGTGTGCGCATGCGCGCGCCGATGATGAAGATCCATACCGTCGCAGCCGGCGGCGGCTCGATCCTGAGCTATGACGGTTCACGCTTCCGCGTCGGCCCGGAATCGGCGGGTGCCACGCCCGGCCCGAAATCCTATCGCCGCGGCGGGCCGCTTGCTGTTACTGACGCAAATATCATGACGGGCAAGCTGCTGCCGGAGTTCTTCCCCACAATCTTCGGGCCGGAGCAGGACCAGCCGCTCGACGCCGAGGCGGTGCGCGCCGCCTTTGCCGAGATGGCGCAGGATATCGGCGGCGGCCGGACGGCGGAAGAGGTGGCCGACGGCTTCCTCGCTATCGCTGTCGAGAATATGGCCAACGCCATCAAGAAGATCTCCGTCCAGCGCGGTTACGACGTTTCCGACTATGCGCTCACCTGCTTCGGCGGCGCCGGCGGCCAGCATGCCTGCCTGGTCGCCGACAGCCTCGGCATGAAAACGGTGCTGATCCACCCCTTCTCCGGCATTCTTTCGGCCTATGGCATGGGGCTCGCCGATATCCGCGCCACACGCCAGCGCGCGGTGCTGGCCGAACTAGCCGCCGCCCTGCCGGCGATCGGCGGTATCCGGGCCGAACTGGAGAAAGAGGTGCGCAGGGAACTGATGCTGCAGGGCGTCGAAGCCGGCGACATGGAGGTCGTCATCCGGCTGCACCTGCAATATAAGGGCACCGACACCGCCCTGCCCGTCGCCTTCGGGCCGCAGGCGGAGATGACGCAAGCCTTTGCCGCCGCCCACAAGAAGCAGTTCGGCTTCATCTTCGAAGACCGGCCTGTCGTCATCGAATCCATCGAAGTCGAAGGCATCGGCGGCGGCGCCGATGTCGAGGAGATGAACGTGCAGGCGGGGAGCTTCGCACCGAAAGCGCTGCGCACGACCCGCTTCTATTCCGGCGGAAGCTGGCATGAGGCCGGCATTTTCAGGCGTAATGCGCTGAAGCCGGGTGCAGTCGTCAAGGGGCCGGCCCTCATCATCGAAGCGCATCAGACGATCGTCGTCGAGACCGGCTGGCAGGCGCGCCTGACCGGCCACGACCATATCGTTCTCACCCGCGAGATCGCGCTTTCCCGCAATTCGGCGATCGGCACCAGCGCCGACCCCGTCATGCTCGAAGTCTTCAACAATCTGTTCATGGCGATCGCCGAGCAGATGGGCGTGACGCTGCAGAACACTGCTCACTCGGTCAATATCAAGGAGCGGCTCGATTTCTCCTGCGCCGTCTTCGACCGCACCGGCGCACTCGTCGCCAATGCGCCGCATATGCCCGTGCATCTGGGATCGATGGATCGCTCGGTCGAAACGATCATCCGGCTCAACGAAGGCCGCATTCGACCGGGCGATGTCTTCGCGCTCAATGCGCCTTACAACGGCGGCACGCATCTGCCCGACATCACCGTCGTCACGCCGGTGTTCGACGACGCCGGCGAGACCATCCTGTTTTACGTCGCCTCGCGCGGCCATCATGCCGACATCGGCGGCAAGGCACCTGGTTCGATGACGCCGCGGGCGACCAAGGTCGATGAGGAAGGCGTGCTGATCGACAATTTCCTGCTGGTCGACAAAGGCCGTTTCCGTGAGAGCGAATTTGCGGCAATGCTGCGGGACCATCCCTACCCCGCCCGCAACCCGGCCCAGAATCTCGCCGACGTGAAGGCGCAGATCGCGGCCAACGAAAAGGGCGTTCAGGAACTGCGCAAGATGGTCGCCCATTTCGGGCTCGACGTCGTCGAAGCCTATATGGGCCATGTCCAGGACAATGCCGAGGAGAGCGTTCGCCGGGTGATCGCCCGCCTCAGCGACAGCGAATTCTCCTATCCCACCGATCAGGGCGCCGTCATCAAGGTGAAGATCACCGTCGACCGGAAGGCGCGCGAGGCAACGGTCGATTTCACCGGCACGAGCGCCCAGCAACCGACCAATTTCAATGCGCCGGAACCGGTGACGCGCGCCGCGGTGCTCTATGTATTTCGCGTCATGGTCGAGCAGCCGATCCCGATGAATGCCGGCTGCCTGCGGCCGATCCGGATCGTCGTGCCGGACGGATCGATGCTGCGCCCGGCCTATCCGGCCGCCGTCGTCGCCGGCAATGTCGAGACCAGCCAGCATGTGACGAATGCGCTCTTCGGGGCGCTCGGAACGCTGGCAGCCGCCCAAGGGTCGATGAACAACCTGACCTTCGGCAACGTCACCTACCAATATTACGAGACAATCTGCTCCGGCGGCCCCGCCGGCCTGCTCAATGACGGCACCGGCTTCAGCGGCGCCGACGGCGTGCACACCCATATGACCAACTCACGGCTGACCGATCCCGAGGTGCTGGAATTCCGCTTTCCCGTCGTGCTGGAAGATTTTCACATCCGCCGCGGCTCCGGGGGCAAGGGCCAATATAGTTCCGGCGGCGGGACCGAGCGCACCATCCGCTTCCTGCAAGCGATGGATTGCAGCATTCTCTCCTCGCACCGAACGATCCGGCCTTTCGGCCTCTTCGGCGGGGAAGACGGGCAATTGGGAAAAACGGAGGTTCGTCGCAGCGACGGCACGGTCGAAAGGCTGGAAGGCTGCGACCAGGCAATGCTCGCCGCCGGCGACGCCGTGATCGTCACGACGCCGACCGGCGGCGGCTACGGCAAACCGGTTTAGAGGATCGGTTTGCCACCGGTGACCGCGATTGTCGTGCCCGAGACATAGCTCGACAAGGGATCGGCCAGCATGACATAGGCCGTGGCCAGTTCGGCCGGCTGGCCCGGCCGCTTCATCGGCACCTGCTTGCCGAAATTGCTGACGCTATCTTCGGGCAGCGTCGACGGGATGAGCGGCGTCCAGATCGGGCCCGGCGCCACGGCATTGGCGCGAATGCCCTTCTCGGCCAGAAGCTGGGCCAGGCCGGCGGTGAAATTCTGGATCGCACCCTTCGTGGTGGCATAGGCAAGCAGCGTCGGGTTCGGATTGTCCGCATTGATCGAGGCCGTATTGATGATGGAGCTGCCGGGCTTCATATGGGCGACGGCCGCCTTTGTCAGGTAGAACATCGCGTGGATGTTGACCTTGAAGGTCAGCTCCCACTCCTCGTCGCTAATCTCGTCGATGCTCTTGAAGCTTGCCTGGTGCGCGGCATTGTTGACGAGAATGTCGATACCACCGAGCTCCTTGACCGCCGTCTCGACAATTTGCCGGCAATGGGCCGGATCCTGGATGTCGCCACTGACGAGCACGGCCTTGCGCCCCGCCTGTTCAACGAGCCGCTTCGTCTCGTCGGCATCCTCATCCTCGTCAAGATAGGAGATCACCAGATCTGCGCCTTCCCGGGCATAGGCGATTGCCACTGCCCGGCCGATGCCGCTGTCGCCACCGGTAATGATCGCCCGCTTGCCCTTGAGCCGTTCGGATCCGCGATAGGTTTTTTCACCATGGTCGGGAACCGGATCCATCTGTGCCGTGAAACCCGGCATCGGCTGTTTCTGGGATGGGAAAGGGGGTGTTGGATATTGTGTCATTATAGCCTCCTGAGTTGAGGGACAAACTCAGGCTGCGGCTGGTTGTTCCAACGGCGTTGCGGCCAGATCGCTTTTCAATCTCGGTCTTCGTGCCGGTGACGCACTGCATCTCGCCGTCGCAATCGGTAGCGACGCCACGCTCGTCACGCTCGACAAGGGGCTGGCAAAAGCCTGGAGCATCATCGGAGCGCGTCTGCCTGTTATGAGGTCGGCGGTCGGCGGATGCGGATATCACGCAGTCTCCCGGTTCCATCGCCACCACATCCGCACAGACGATCAACCTACAAGATGTTGCGATTTGCCACAGCGACCATTGTGCCATAGTAATGTAATATGGCTGCAGTGTTCATGAGGTGCATGGAATTGGACGGAAAGACATCGCCCGCAGTTTACTCCGAAGATGAGAGCCTTGCCGGCGAAGCCGGCGGCAAGGGCACGCGCCGCGCCCGCGTCAGCGGCATCGACCGCGCTCTTCAGGTGATCGATCATCTCTATGAGACAGGATCGCCGGCCGGCGTCTATGCCATCGCCAAGGCGGTGAAGGCGCCGCTATCGACGGTCTACGTCATCGTCGACGACCTCGTCGAGAAGAACATGCTGACGCGCCAGGCGGACGGCTCGATCTGGCTCGGCGCCCGGCTTTATCACTATGGTCTCGCCTATGCGCGATCTCTGGATTTCATGAGCATTGCCACTCATGAAATGCACGATCTCTGTCGCCAGGCCGGCGAAACCGTGCAGGTCTGCGGCCGTGACGGCGATTACATGCTGGTGCTTGCCATGGCCGACGGTCCGAGCCATTTCCAGGTGGCGTCGCGCGTCGGCACCCGGGTGCCGCTCAACTGGACGGCATCAGGCCGCCTGCTCGTCGGCCACCTCCCCGAAGAGGAACGCATCGAGCTTTTCAAACGCTGCGCCCGCTCATCACCGACCGGCCGCGCCGAGATCGATCCGAGCACCCTGTCGGAAGCGGCCGGCAAGGCCTTCGAGGCGCGCCTGTCGATCCAGGCCGGAGAATCCGACTATGCGGTCGCCTGCATCGCCTCGCCGATCTGCGATCGCGCCGGCCAGTGCGTCGCCACCATTTCGATCGTGCTGCCGGAGCAGAAGGCCTTTTCCGATGAGAACCATTATACGGCGCATGTGCGCAATTCGGCGGAACGGATCGAAAAACTGATGGGTTGGCGCAACCGCTGACACCTGCCGCGCCACCGGATTTATCTGTAGGAATAGCCGTGGCTGTGACGCACGAGCCTGCGCGCCCGCGGCACGTACCGGCTGGCTGTGAACGCTTCGGCGCCCATCACCGCAAAGCGCGGCTCGAACAGCTTGCTGAGGACCGAGACATCGCCATTGGAATCCGTTGCTTGGAGCCCGGAATCGACGAGGTCGAAAATCGTGAATTCGGCTGGCGCGCCGACGGAAAGCCGGTTCTCCATCGGCAGCTTGATGACGGAGGCCGGCGCATGGGTGACGGCTTCAACGACCTTGTCGAAGGGCATGCCGACGCTGAGCAGCTTCGACATCGTCGTTGCCAGATCCCAGACCGGAAAGTTCATCGAATGGCCGTGCAGATCGGTCGAGATCGAGAACGGCAGAAGCCCGCGCGCGATCGCCGCTTCGGCGACCTTGAAGGAGAAGGAGGCGCCGCCATGGCCGATGTCGAGGCGGATGCCTTCGGAGGCGCAGCGCTCGGCGAGATTGAAAAGATCCTCGTCCTCCATGATGCTCGAACCGGCCTTGCCGTTGAAGCAGTGGGTGACGACGTCGCCGGGGCCGAGAATTTCGAGCACTTCGTCGTAAAGTGCCGGCGGTTCGCCGACATGGACCATCATCGGCACTTTCAGGATCTTGGCGATCTTCTTGCCGAGCTTGACGGGAGTGACGCCCCAGGAGCCGGTGATGACGTGGCTGGCGCGCACCTTGATGCCGACGATGTGCTCGCTGTTTTCGGCGTAGACTTCGAGAATCCGGTCGAGATCGATATCCCTGATATCCCTGAGCTCGGCGACGCGGTTGCAGGCGACGAGGCCGATCGAGCCGAGGTTCAGGAAGGCCTTGATGCGTTCGCGTGAGGGCTCGATGATATACTCGCGGAAGCCATGGAAATTTGCCTCGCCGGCCGAACCGGCGTCGACCAGGGTGGTGACGCCGCGCTCGAGACCGCATTCGGAGGGGCGGATGGAGATATCGGTGCCGCCATGCCAGATGTGTACGTGTAGATCGATCCAGCCCGGCGAAATGAAGGCACCCTTGCCGTCGACGCGTGTCACATCCTCAGAGGCCGGAAGCGACGGACCAATCCCGGCGATGCGGCCGTCAGCATTGACGAGAATGTCGATCACCCCCTCGGATGCGCCCGCACCGAACGCCATCGGTCTGACATTGGTGAGGAGAAGTGGCTTCTTCGTCCGGTCGCCCGATATGATCATATTTCCAAATTCCATAGTTATGCTATATAAATCCTTATAATAGAATAAAGCCGAAGAGACTGCTGTCAAGAGAAATGAAGCGTCGCTAGCCGCACGGCAGTGGCGGCAGCGCGCTCGTTCTCAACCGCGCTCCCGCCAAGGAGCGGCAAATTTTTCCAGCGATTTCAATCTCGCAGGATTGAGTAGTCAAGCCGTTCGAGGTGGTCGGGATCGGCGATGGCTTCGATGGCCGCAATCCTGTCTCCGGCGATGGTAAACGCTACTACGACGCGAATCTGACCCGCGATGCGCACGACGAAGCCAAGCTCGCCGTCGACGATGGCGATCTCTGCCGCCTGCGCCCGGCCCTTGAACAACTCTGCCACTTCGGATGCGCCGCGCGTTTCGCCGAAGGCCCCGAAACGCGCCGCCGTCGCGTCCAGCCGAAACACGACATCTGGGGCGAGCACGGCAATCAGCGCCTGCAGATCACCGCTGCGCGAAGCCGTTAGAAAGGCCTCCGCAATCGTTCGCTTGCGGCCGAGATCGACATCCGGCGTCTCGTCCACGCCCTGCACCCTGCGGCGGGCACGGCTCGCGAGCTGACGGGCGGCGGCGGATGATCGGCCGATAATCGGCGCGATTTCGTCGAAGGGAAGATCGAACATGTCGTGCAGCACGAAGGCAACCCGTTCGGCAGGCGCCAGCGTCTGCAACACGACGAGCAGCGCCACGCCCACCGAATCGGCGAATGCGGCGTCGCGCTCCGGATCCTTGGCAGGATCGGCGATCGCTGCATGGACTGGCATCTCCAGCGGCTCCTCGCGCCGGGTCTTGCGGGCACGCAGCATATCGAGGCAGATACGAGCCACCACCGTCGTCAGCCAGCCGCCGAGATTGCCGACGTCAGTCCTATCCGCACGGGTGAGCCGCAGCCAAGCCTCCTGAACGGCGTCTTCGGCCTCGCTGCGCGAGCCGAGCATGCGGTAGGCGGCCGCTTTCAGATGCGCCCGGTTCGCCTCGAATTGATCGGCCAGCCAATTATTCTCGTTCATCCGTCACATTCCTTCGCTGCGTTCCGTCACATCAATGACGAATGAAACCGGGCCGGTGTGACAGCGCCGGCGGATCGTCGCACCCTGAACGCATCAAGGAGACATATCATGCAGGAGAGAATGGGAAATCCCGCCCTCGTGCTTCCACAAGCCATGCAGGCGCTCAATGCACTCGGCAAGGTGCCGACCGAAACGGGCCTTTCGCCAAAGCTGCTCGAACTCGTCAATCTGCGCGCCAGCCAGATCAACGGCTGCAGCGTCTGCATCGATGGTCATTGGCGCATTGCCCGCAAACACGGTGAGACGGATGAGCGGCTCTTTGCCGTCGCCGGCTGGCGCGACGCCCCCTATTATAGCGATGCCGAGCGAGCAGCCCTTGCGCTGACCGAGGCTGTGACCCGCACCAGCGACCGCGCCGACCCGGTGCCGGACGAGATCTGGGACGAGGCGACCCGGCATTATGACGGCCGCAGCCTTGCGGCTCTCGTCATCGCCATCGCCAACATCAATGTCTGGAACCGGTTGAACATCGCAACCCGTCAGATCGCCGGCGCCTGGAAACCGTGATCGGCGATTGCCGGCAGCGTTTCACCCCGCGCTGCCGGCGACCACACTTCTATTCAGCCCGGCAGCTCAGATGATGCCGCCGCCGCCGGCAACCGATGCCGGACGCTCGGCCGCCACCTTTTTGCGGTAGCCACTGGCGCGGTAGGCGGCGATCGGGTCGATCGCCCCGCCGGCGCGACGGCGCGCCTCGGCAAGGATCGGTTCGACATCGGCGCGATAGGCGCGCTTCAGCGTTTCCGACGCCATCAGCGCGTCATTGTCCTGCTGATAGCCCTCGAGCGCCTTGCGATCGACGAGGAGCGCCTGCGCATAGGCGCGGCGGATTTCGTTGGCGCTGTTGATCAGGCTCTCGATCGGATCGGTGACATTGTGGGACTGGTCGATCATATGCGCCGGATTGAAATCGTTGACGCCGCGCTGCTCGGCATCGACCAGCTCGTTGAACACCAGGAACAGCCGATAGGGATCGATTACGCCGGCATCGAGATCGTCGTCGCCATATTTCGAATCGTTGAAGTGGAAGCCGCCGAGCTTCCCGAACTGGATCAGGCGGGCAACGATCATCTCGATATTGGTGTTCGGCGCATGGTGGCCGAGATCGACAAGGCAATGGGCCTTGGGGCCGAGCGTCTGGGCGATCAGATAGTTGGTGCCCCAGTCCTGTACGATCGTCGAATAGAAGGCCGGCTCATACATCTTGTGCTCGGAGAACAGCTTCCAGTCGTCGGGCAGCGCCTTGTAAATGTCGGCCATCGAGGCGAGGTAACGCTCGAATGCCTTGGTGAAATTGCTCTGGCCGGGGAAGTTCGATCCGTCGCCGATCCAGACCGTCAGCGCTTTGGAGCCGATCGCCTTGCCGATCTCGATGCATTCGAGATTGTGCTCCACCGCCTGCGCGCGCGTCGCCGCGTCGGTGTGGCTGAGAGAGCCGTATTTGTAGGAATGGGCCTGTCCCGGCGCGTCGGAGAAGGTGTTCGAATTCATCGCGTCGAAGCCGAGGCCGAGCGCATCGCCCTTGGCCTTCAATTCCTTGGCGTCCGCCTTGTCCCAGGGAATATGCAGCGAGACGGTCGGTGTCGCCTGCGTCAGCTGATTGATGACGGCGCAATCGTCGAGCTTGTCGAAGATGCCGCGTGGCTCGCCGGCGCCCGGGAAGCGGGCAAAGCGCGTGCCGCCGGTGCCGACACCCCAAGAAGGAACGGCGACGAAGAATTCCGCGACCCTGCGGGTGATGGCTTCGATATCGACGCCGCGGCGCGCAAGTATGGCGCCCAGCGCCTCATAATCGGCTTTCAGTGCGGCTGCCCGCTTGTCGTTCTCGCTCGCGACGAGATCCTGCGCGATCCTGAACTCGGCCATTTTGTCCTCCCGGTTCTGCAATTTCTACATTGGAACTGCCGTGGGGCCGCCCCTCATCCGCCTGCCGGCACCTTCTCCCCGTTGTGAGGGGCAGAAGGGAATATGCCGCGCCGTCTCTGTCCTACTCCAACATTTCGTTGGGCAAGTCCCCTCTCCCCGTCATGACGGGGAGAGGGTTAGGGTGAGGGGCGGACGCATCCGCCCGTCAAAAATCACCGCGTAAAGCTCTGCACGTTGCCGGCGTCGACATTGATGATATTGCCGGTTGATTTTGCCGAAAGGTCCGATGCGAGGAAGTAGATCGCCTCGGCGATATCCTCCGGAAACACGTTGAGCTTCAGCATCGAACGCTTGCGGTAATGTTCCTCGAGATCATCGACCTCGATCTTCGAGGAGGCGGCGCGCTGCTCGCGCCATTCGCCGCTCCAGATCTTCGAACCGCGCAGCACCGCATCCGGGTTGACAGTGTTGACGCGGATGCCGGCATCCGCGCCTTCCAGCGCCAGGCAGCGGGCGAGATGGATTTCGGCGGCCTTTGCCGTGCAATAGGCAGACGCGTTCGGCGAAGCGGCAAGGCCGTTCTTCGAGGCAACGAAGACAATGTTGCCGCCGAGCGCCTGGCGGCGGAACAGACGGAACGCCTCCCGCGAGACAAGGAAATAGCCAGTCGCCAGAATGTCGATATTGCGGTTCCAGGTCGAAAGCTCGGTGGCTTCGATCGGCGCGGAGGAGGCAATGCCGGCATTCGAGACGAGGATATCGACGCCGCCGAATTCGACCGAAGCTTCCGCGAAGGAGGCGATCACCGCATCTTCCTTGGTAACGTCGAGCCGGACGCTGCGCACGGCATCAGCACCGTATTTCTTGACGAAGTCGGCCTCTGTGCTTTCGAGTGCTGCCTGATCGATATCGGCAAGCACCACGCAGGCGCCCTCGCCGACAAGGCGGGCGGCCGTCGCCCGGCCGATGCCGCCGGCGCCGCCGGTGACGAACGCCACCCGGCCGGCAAGGCTCTTCGGCTTCGGCATGCGCTGGAGCTTCGCCTCTTCCAGCAGCCAGTATTCGATATCGAAGGCTTCCCGCTCCGGCAGGCCCCGATATTCCGAAACCGTCGAGGCACCGCGCATGACGTTGATGGCGTTGACGTAGAATTCGCTGGCGATGCGCGCCGTTGCCTTGTCGCGGGCAAAGGACAGCATGCCGACGCCGGGAACGAGGAAGATGACGGGATTGGCGTCGCGCATCGCGGGCGAATTGTCATGCTTGCAGTCGTTGTAATAGCGGGCGTAATCGGCGCGGTAATCCTCCAGCGCCTGGTCGAGGCCGGCGACGATCGCGTCGACATCCGGCTTGGCCGGGTCGAAATCGACGATCAGCGGGCGGATCTTGGTGCGCAGGAAATGGTCGGGGCAGCTGGTGCCGAGCGCGCCGAGCGGCCGCAGATCTCGGGAATTGACGAATTCGAGCACGGCGTCCTGATCATCGAAATGACCGAGCTTGCGCTCCTGCTTGCCGATCCGGCCGCGGATCTCCGGCATCAGCCGGGCGGCGATAGCGCGGCGCTCGGCGACGGGCAGGCTCTGGGTCAGTGCACCGCCGAAAATCGTCTTGCCTTCGGTCTTTTCGGCAAACCAGACGATCGCCTTGTTGATGATGTCGAGTGTCAGCTCGTAGCAGGCCTTGGCGTCATTCGCCCAGGTGAAGAGGCCGTGGCTTTCGAGCACGACGCCCTTGGCGTTCGGGTTCGCCTTGACGAAGGCTTCGAGATCGAGGCCGAGCTGGAAGCCCGGACGGCGCCAGGGCAGCCAGCCGATCTCGTCACCGAAGATCTGCTTGGTCAATTCCCTGGAGTTCTTCGAGGCGGCAATGGCGATGATCGCGTCGGGATGCATGTGGTCGACATGGGTGAACGGCACAAAGCCGTGCAGCGGCGTGTCGATCGAGGCGGCACGGCCATTCAGGTTGAAGGTGCAGTGCGGCAGGAAGCCGACCATGCGGTCTTCGTCCTCGACGCCCTTGTAGATTGATTTCAGCGATTCCAGCTTGTCCTGGTAGAGGGTCGCAAAACCATCGAGCTTGATAGTGCCGACGTCGCCGCCCGAGCCCTTGACCCAAAGGACCATGACCTTGCCGCCGGTTAGGGGATCGGTTTCCATCACCTTCGCCGAGGTATTGCCGCCGCCGTAATTGGTGATGCGCTTGTCGGCGCCGAGCAGATTGGAGCGATAGAGCAGCTTGCCGGGCTCATCGAGGCCCGCCGCATAACCATCATCCCACCGGTTTTCCAGAAGCCGGACGTTCGCCGCCATATCATCCTCCCATATAGGCTTGTCAGGCACCGCGATCAGCGAGCCCTTTCGCTCAAGGTATCGCGCATCATAAATGCGCTTGTCAATCGAAAACGATCAAAATCGCTTATGCTGCATCGCAATATGGAAATTTATGATCGTTTGTGATTGACAGGCTTTAACAGATACGAAATATATATGACAAGAGGAGGAGCCAATGCACGAACGCGAACGTCATCGCATCATCTTAAGCGCCGTTCAGGAAAAGTCCGTCGTGACGATCCAGGACATTTCCGAATTGACGGAAGCTTCTGAAGCGACAATCAGGCGTGACATTGCGGCTCTTCACGTGCAGGGCAAGATCCGCCGTGTCCGCGGCGGCGCGGAGGCGGTGCATCCGCCGCAGCTCGGCAATCTCGCCGGCCGGCCCTTCCGGGTTTCAGAATCAGTCAATATCGATAAAAAACGCGCAATTGCGCGCGCCGCCGTCGAACTTTGCGAGGCCGGCGACGCCATCATCATCAATGGCGGCACGACCACTTTCCAGATGGTGCATTACATGGCCGGCCACCGCCTGCAGGTGATGACCAACTCTTTTGCCATCGCCGAACATCTGGTCAAGCATTCCAAAAACACCGTGACGGTGCCGGGCGGCGCGATCTATCGCGAGCAGAGCCTGATCCTGTCGCCCTTCGACAACGACGCGATCCGCAATTTTTATGCGCGGCGCATGTTCATCGGCGCGCAGGGTGTCGGCCCGCTCGGCATCATGGAGGCCGACGCCCTCATCATCCAGAGCGAGCAGAAGCTGATGCACCAGGCCGACGAACTCGTCGTGATGGTCGATTCCAGCAAGTTCAATCGGCGGTCGAGCCTCATTCTCTGCGCGCTCGACCGTGTTTCTGCGATCATCACCGATGACGGGATTTCAGAAGAGGCAGCTCGCATGGTCGAGAATGCCGGCGTCCGGCTTATTGTCGCGACCCCGGTGGCGCAGCTTGCGAAGGAGGATTCCTCGTCGGTCGCATGAGGCGCCGCCGAGGTGTGGAAGTCTAAATCTTAATGGGAGGAAAGTGACATGAAATTCGCAAAGACACTGGCGCTCGGCGCAGCGCTCGCCATCGCCATGATGGCCGGCACCGCCAGCGCCAAGGACATCAAGATCGGCCTCGTCGTGAAGTCGCTCGGCAACGGTTTCTTCGACGCCGCCAACAAGGGTGCCCAGGAAGCCGCCAAGGAACTCGGCGGCGTGGAAGTGATCTACACCGGTCCGACATCGACGACGGCCGAAGGCCAGATCGAAGTGATCAACTCGCTGATCGCTCAAGGCGTCGATGCCATCGCCGTTTCGGCCAACGATCCCGACGCGCTTGTTCCGGCGCTGAAGAAGGCAACCCAGCGCGGCATCAAGGTCATCTCGTGGGATTCCGGCGTCGCACCGGAAGGCCGTATCCTGCAGCTCAACCCCTCCTCCAACGAGCTGATCGGCAAGATGTGCCTGACGCTCGCCAAGGATCATCTCGAAGGCGGCAAGGGTGACTTCGCCATCCTGTCGGCAACGACCACCTCGACCAACCAGAACATCTGGATCGACCAGATGAAGAAGCAGCTCAAGGATTTCCCGGGCCTCAACCTCGTCACCACGGTTTACGGCGACGACCTCTCGGACAAGTCCTATCGTGAAGCCGAAGGCTTGCTGAAGTCCAACCCGAACGTCAAGGTCATCGTCGCCCCGACAACGGTCGGCGTTCTCGCCGCTTCCAAGGTTGTCGAAGACAAGGGCCTTGTCGGTAAGGTCTACGTCACCGGCCTCGGCCTGCCGTCCGAAATGGCCGGCGCGATCAAGTCTGGCGCGACAAAGGAATTCGCCATCTGGAACCCGATCGACCTCGGCTACTCCGCCACCCAGATCGCCTACCGCCTCGTCAAGGGCGAGACCGACGGCAAGCCGGGCAGCGAAATCAATGCTGGCCGCATGGGCAAGATCAAGGTCGGCGACAACGGCGAAGCCGCCATGGCCGATCCCTTCGTCTACAATGCCTCGAACATCGACCAGTTCTCCAAGGTCTTCTGATCCGAAGCAGCTCTATAAAAGCCCGGCGGCCTGTTAGCCGCCGGGATTTCTCATTCGACACTGGTAGAAAGCCGATGAACGCCGCCTTTCAACAATCCGTCACGGACAGCAAAACCGGCGATGCCCCCGCCATTCTGGAAATGCGCGGCATCTCCCAGATCTTTCCCGGCGTGAAAGCGCTCGACAATGTCAGCATCGCGCTTCACCCCGGCACGGTCACCGCGCTGATCGGCGAAAACGGCGCCGGCAAGTCGACACTCGTCAAGATCCTGACCGGCATCTACAGGCCGAACGAAGGCGAGATCCTGGTTGACGGCCGGACAGTGACCTTCGCGAGCGCCCAGGCGGCGATCGATGCCGGCGTCACCGCCATCCACCAGGAAACCGTGCTGTTCGACGAGCTGACGGTTGCCGAAAACATCTTCCTCGGTCATGCGCCGCGCACGCGCTTCCGCACCATCGACTGGCAGATGATGAACAGCCGCTCGAAGACGCTGCTGACGGCGCTTGAAAGCAATATCGATCCGACGATCCGGCTGAAGGACCTCTCGATCGCGCAACGTCACCTGGTGGCGATTGCCCGCGCTCTGTCGATCGAGGCCCGCATCGTCATCATGGACGAGCCGACGGCCGCCCTTTCCCGCAAGGAGATCGACGATCTCTTCCGCATCATCAAGGGCCTGAAGGAACAGGGCAAGGCGATCCTCTTCATCAGCCACAAGTTCGACGAGCTTTACGAGATCGCCGACGATTTCGTCGTCTTCCGCGACGGCCGCGCTGTCGGCCGGGGTAAGCTCAAGGAAACACCGCAGGACGAAATCGTCCGCATGATGGTCGGCCGTGACGTCGAAAACGTCTTTCCGAAGATCGATGTCGCGATCGGCGGCCCGGTGCTCGACGTGGAAAAATACAGCCACCGCACCGAATTCCGCGATATTTCGCTGACCCTGCGCAAGGGTGAGATTCTCGGCATTTACGGCCTGATCGGCGCCGGACGATCGGAACTCGCGCAATCGCTCTTCGGCATCACCAGGCCGCTCTCCGGCAGGTTGACGCTGGAAGGCCGGGAAATTTCGATCAGCTCGCCGCATGACGCCATCAAGGCCGGCATCGTCTATGTGCCGGAAGAGCGCGGCCGCCACGGCCTGGCGCTGCCGATGCCGATCTACCAGAACATGACGCTGCCGTCGCTGACGCGCACCTCGCGCAAGGGCTTCCTGCAGGCGGCGGAAGAATTCGCGCTCGCCCGAAAATATGCCGAGCGGCTGGATCTGCGCGCCGCCGCCCTCTCCGTGCCGGTCGGCACGCTGTCGGGCGGCAACCAGCAGAAGGTCGTCATCGGCAAGTGGCTCGCCACCATGCCCAAGGTCATCATCCTCGATGAGCCCACAAAGGGCATCGACATCGGCTCGAAAGCCGCCGTCCACGGCTTCATCAGCGAGCTTGCCGCAGAGGGCCTCTCGATCATCATGATCTCTTCCGAGCTGCCCGAGATCATCGGCATGTCGGACCGCGTTCTGGTGATGAAGGAAGGCCTGTCGGCCGGGCTCTTCGAGCGCGATCAGCTTTCGCCGGAGGCGCTGGTGCGCGCGGCGACCGGAAACGCATGAGGTGACGGGCATGGCCAAACTGATCAGAAAACGCGAAACCCTGCTCTTTGCCATCATCGTGCTGATGATTGGCATCTTCTCGACGCGGGCGGCCGATTTCGCCACACCGGATAATCTCGCCGGCATCTTCAACGACACAGCGATCCTCATCATTCTTGGCCTTGCCCAGATGACTGTTATCCTGACGAAATCGATCGATCTCTCGGTGGCCGCCAACCTTGCCTTTACCGGCATGGCGATCGCGATGATGAACGCCGCCTTTCCCGGCCTGCCGCTGATCGTGCTGATCCTCGCCGCGGTCGTGATCGGCGCTGCCCTCGGCACCATCAACGGCTTCCTCGTCTGGCGCCTGGAAATCCCGCCGATCGTCGTGACCCTCGGCACGCTCACCATCTATCGCGGCATGGCCTTCGTGCTCTCCGGCGGCGCCTGGGTGAACGCCCACCAGATGACGCCGACCTTCCTCGCCGTTCCCCGCACGCCGATCCTCGGCCTACCGGTGCTGAGCTGGGTTGCGATCATCATCGTCGCGCTGATGTACATGCTGCTGCGCTACAGCCCGTTCGGCCGCTCGGCCTATGCGACCGGCGGCAATCCGACAGCTGCCGTCTATGCCGGCATCGATACCGGCCGCACGAAATTCCTCGCCTTCGTGCTCTCGGGCGCGCTCGCCGGCCTTTCCAGCTATTTATGGGTTTCGCGTTATGCGGTCGCCTATGTCGATATCGCCAACGGCTTCGAGCTCGACAGCGTTGCGGCCTGCGTCATCGGCGGCATCTCGATTGCCGGCGGCGTCGGCTCGGTCGCCGGCACCGTGCTCGGCGCGCTGTTCCTCGGCGTCATCAAGAACGCCCTGCCGGTCATCGGCATTTCGCCCTTCACGCAGATGGCGATCTCCGGCACCGTTATCATTCTCGCCGTCGTCTTCAACGCAAGGCGCGAGCGCAATCGAGGCCGCATCATCCTGCGTGACCGCGCAGCAGCGGAGGTCGCAGCATGAGCACCGTTTCTCCAACGCCCGAAAAACGGATCATTCCCGATCGGCTCGGCACGCCGTTCAAACGCATCATGTCGAGTTGGGAAGTGCTGCTCTTCGGCGTCGCCATCCTGATCTTCATCTTCAATTCCGTGGCCTCACCCTATTTCCTCGATGCCTGGAACCTCTCGGACGCGACTTTCAACTTCACCGAAAAGGCGATGATCGCCTTCGCCATGGCGCTGCTCGTCATCTCGGGCGAAATCGACCTCTCGGTCGCCGCGATCATCGCCCTCGCCTCGACGGCGATGGGGGCGGCGGCGCAACTCGGCGTCGGCACGCCGGGCCTGGTCGCGATCGGCATCGGCACCGGCCTTGCCTGCGGCATCTTCAACGGCGTGCTCGTTTCGGTGCTGAAACTGCCGTCGATTGTTGTCACCATCGGCACGATGAGCCTGTTCCGCGGCATTTCCTATATCGTGCTCGGCGACCAGGCCTACGGCAAGTACCCTTCCGATTTCGCCTATTTCGGCCAGGGCTACGTGTTCTGGGTGTTCTCCTTCGAATTCGTGCTGTTCTTCGTGCTGGCGATCCTCTTTGCCATCCTGCTGCATGCGACGAATTTCGGCCGGCAGGTCTATGCGATCGGCAACAATGATTTCGCCGCCCGCTTCTCCGGCATCCCGGTCGAGCGCGTCAAATTCATTCTCTTCCTGCTGACCGGCGTCATGAGCGGTGTTGCCGCCGTCTGCCTGACTTCGCGGCTCGGCTCGACCCGGCCGTCGATCGCCCAAGGCTGGGAACTCGAGGTCGTCACCATGGTCGTGCTCGGCGGTATCTCAATCCTCGGCGGCTCGGGCACGATCGGCGGCGTCGTGATCGCCGCCTTCGTCATGGGCCTCGTCACCTTCGGCCTCGGCCTGTTGAACGTGCCCGGCATCGTCATGTCGATCTTCATCGGCCTTCTCCTCATCATCACCATCGCGATTCCGATTATCGCCCGCCGCATCAAGCTCATGAGCTCCCGATGACCCTGGAAAAACACGCCTTCAAGATGCAGCTCAATCCCGGCATGGAAACCGAATACCGCAAGCGGCATGACGAGATCTGGCCGGAGCTGGTCGATCTGCTGCACCAGTCGGGCGCCAGCGACTATTCGATCCATCTCGACCGCGAGACCAACACGCTGTTCGGCGTGCTGACGCGGTCGAAGGACCACACGATGACGAGCCTGCCGGACCATCCGGTCATGAAAAAATGGTGGGCTCATATGGCCGATATCATGGCGACCAATCCGGATAATTCGCCTGTTCAAAGCGACCTCGTCACCCTCTTCCACATGCCATGACCACCAGTTCCTATCGCCGCATCGCCGTCCTCGATATCGGCAAGACCAATGCCAAGGTCGTCGTGCTCGACAGTGGGACAGGCGCCGAGATCGCCGTCCTGAAACGGCCGAACATCATGATCAAGACCGGCCTCTACCCGCATTATGATATCGAGGCGCTCTGGTCCTTCGCCCTCGACGCACTGAAAGGCCTGGCGCGGGACCCCGGCTTCGATGCCATTTCGATCACCACCCATGGCGCCGCAGCCGCGCTGCTCGACCGGGACGGTGCTCTCGCCATGCCCGTGATCGACTACGAGCATGAATATCCGGAGGACATCCGGGATGCCTATACGCGGCTGCGTCCTTCCTTCGAGGAAACCTTCTCGCCGCGCCTAGCAATGGGCCTCAATGTCGGCGCGCAGCTGCACTACCAGAAGACCGCCTTTCCCGAGGAATTCGCCCAGGTCGCGACCATCGTAACCTACGCGCAATATTGGGCGGCGCGGCTGACCGGCGTCGCCACCAATGAGCTGACTTCGCTCGGCTGTCACACCGACCTCTGGAACCCGAAAACATCAAGCTATTCCTCGCTCGTCGACAGGCTCGGCATCCGCGGTCTGATGGCGCCGATCCGCTCCGCCTTCGATGCGCTCGGCCCTGTCCTGCCTGATATTGCCGACGATATCGGCATCTCCGTGCCCGTCTATTGCGGCATCCACGATTCCAACGCCTCGCTGCTGCCGCACCTCGTCCATCGGCAAGCCCCTTTCGCCGTCGTCTCGACAGGCACCTGGGTCATCAGTTTCGGCGTCGGCGGCGATCTCGACCACCTCGATCCGAAACGCGATGCGCTTGCCAATGTCGACGCCTATGGCCGCGCCGTTCCCTCCTCGCGTTTCATGGGCGGGCGGGAATTCGATATCCTTTCGGCCGAAATCGGCCCTGTCGACGAAAAGGCCGCGCAGGCAGCGATCGGCGCCGTCATCGACAAGGGCATCATGCTGCTGGCCAATATCGCCCCCGGTTCGGGACCGTTTCCGGGCAAGGCAAGCCGCTGGATCGGCGCCGAAGACGCGAGCCGCGAGGAGCGTTTTGCCGCCAGCTGCCTCTATCTCGCGCTGATGACCGATGCATGTCTCGGACTGATCAGCGCCAAGGGCCCTGTCATCGTCGAAGGGCCTTTTGCCCTGAACGGAACCTATCTCAAGCTGCTCGCCGCCCTCACCGGCCGCGATGTCATCGCCCTTCCCGGCTCGACCGGCACCAGCCAGGGGGCCGCCCTTCTGACCGGCATCCGGCCGGTCTCCGGGGCGCAGACACATGTTCCGCCGACCGATATCCCCAGGCTCAAGGCCTATCGCGATCGCTGGTTCGCGGCGATGAAATAGCAGCTTTTCCCAGGCGCGCCCCTTGTTCCTCGCCGGCTTGCGGTTAGTAGTGTGGCACCTCCAAAATCAGGTCGAGGAGACAGCATGACAGAAGCATTCGATCCGCGCGCCCTCGCAGCCAGGCTTTACAGTCTGCGCCAAGCCGGCATACAGGAGGCGACCAGCGCCTTTCTGCCGCCAGCTGACCTCCATCAGGCGATGGAAGCCCAGCATTTCCTCGCCGCGGCCGATGGCATTTCCAGCAATGCATGGAAGGTGACGGTCTCGCCGCAAGGCCAGGCCGTCAGCGGTCCGCTGCATCCCTATGCCGAATCGGTCTTCGGTGCTGATATCCCCTGGTATCCCGGCTTGAAATTCGAAACCGAAATTGCTGTTCGCCTCGGCAATGACCTGCCGATCCGCACGGGTAAGCCGTACAGCCGCGCCGAAGTGGTCAAGGCGATCTCCACTGTCCATCTCGGCGCCGAACTGCTGCTCAGCGCGGTCAGGGAAAGCGGCAGCGTTTCCTTCCTGCTCTTTGCCGCCGACCGCCTCGGCAACAGCGGCTATGTGCTCGGTCCGAAGCTCGACAACAGCCTTGTCGATACCGCCGGCGGCACGCCGCTCAAGGTCACCCATGCCGGCCGCACCATCTATGACGGTCCGGCCCAGCATCCGAAGGGCGACGTTCTCACCTGGCTGGTCGACTACGCCAATGACGACTTGCGTCCGGAAACATCGCTGAAGGCAGGCGCGCTGATCACGACGGGCACGTTGAGCGGCGCCATCGAACTGTCTGAACCCGGCGAGATCGACATCCTCTTCGGCGACGCCAGGCTGAGTTTTTCGGTGTCGAAGACCTGATTGACGTCATTTCTGCCTGCGGCCTCGACAATGCCCGCGCTCCCGCTTTCTTGCTCAGCGGAAAAAGGTAAGTTGACAATCATAGTTTAGTTTTGCAGGAACCGGGTGTGAAGGGAGGGCTTGCCTCCCGAACCTGCAGTGCCGAACCTGGAGCAGACCATGCCTTCGTCCTTCCTTGCCCTGTCCGGAATCACCTATGCCATCGGGCCGAAGTCGATCCTCTCGGGCGTCGACCTGACCCTCGAAAAGGGCCGCATCTACGGTCTGGTGGGGCCGAACGGGTCCGGCAAGAGCACGCTTTTGAAGATCCTCGCCCGCCAGATCGCGCCGCAATCCGGCGCCATCGCCTTCGACGACAAGCCGGCGGCTGACTGGGGTGCCCGCGAGTTTGCCCGGCACGTCGCGTATATGCCGCAATTCACCCCGGCGGCCGACGGGATGACCGTGCGCGAACTGGTGGCGCTCGGCCGTTTTCCCTGGCACGGTACGCTCGGGCGCTTCACCGCAACGGACCGCAGCAAGGTCGAGGAGGCGATCGCCCGCACCGGTCTTGAGGATTTTGCCGATCGCCTCGTTGCCAACATGTCCGGCGGCGAGCGCCAGCGCGCCTGGATCGCCATGATGCTCGTCCAGGATGCCAGCTGCCTGCTACTCGACGAACCGACATCGGCGCTTGACCTCGCCCATCAGGCGAGCGTTCTCTCCCTGGTACAGGATCTCAGCCACGAACGCGGGCTGACCGTCGCCATCGTGCTGCACGATATCAACCTCGCCGCCCGCTACTGCGACGCGATCGTCGCGCTCAGCCGCGGCCGGATCACGGCCGAAGGCACGCCCGCCGAGATCATGCAGGCCGACACGCTGCACTCGATTTTCGGCGTCGGCATGGGCGTCTTCCCGCACCCGGTTCGAAGGGAACCGGTCAGCTATCTCTTGTAGGCCGTCGCCTACACCTTCTCGCGGAACATCTCGATGATGGCGGAAAAATCCCTGCCGCCGTTGCCCTGCTTTTCGAAGAGCGCATAAAGTTGCGCGGCCTCCGCGCCCATCGGCGTTGAAGCGCCGCTCGCGAGCGCCGCCTCCTGCGAGAGCTTGAGATCCTTCAGCATCAAGGCTGCGGCAAAACCTGGCTTGTAACCATTGTTGGCAGGCGAGGTCGGCACCGGCCCGGGAACCGGGCAATAGGTGTTGATCGACCAGCACTGGCCTGATGAGGTCGAGGCGACGTCGAACAGCGCCTGATGCGAGAGGCCGAGTTTCTCGGCCAGCACGAAGGCTTCGCAGACGCCGACCATCGAGATGCCGAGGATCATGTTGTTGCAGATCTTCGCCGCCTGACCAGCGCCCGCCTCGCCGCAATGGACGATCTTCTTGCCCATGGCTTCGAGGATCGGCTTCGCCCGGGCGAAGGCTTCCGGGGAGCCGCCGGCCATGAAGGTCAGCGTTCCCGCGCTCGCGCCGCCCGTGCCGCCCGAGACGGGTGCATCAAGCGACAGGCAGCCTGCTGCGTTGGCCATCTCATGCGCCTTGCGGCTGCTCTCGACATCGATGGTCGAGCAATCGATGACAAGTGTTCCCTGCGCGGTAGTCTGCAGGATATCGGTCCACGCCGTCAGCACATGCCGGCCCTGCGGCAGCATCGTGATGACGATCTCCGCGTCCTTGACTGCCTGGCTGGCATGGCTCGCCGGTTTGACGCCGCTCGCCTCGGCCGCCTTCAGCACGGAGGCGGCGAGATCGAAGCCGAGAACCTCGTGACCCGATTTGACGAGATTGGCCGCCATCGGCCCGCCCATGTTGCCGAGCCCGATGAATGCGATCCTTGCCATGGTCTTCTCCTATCGATTGTCTTCGAGGATCATCGCCGCCGCCTTTTCGGCGATCATGATCGTCGGCGAATTGGTGTTGCCCGAGGTGATCGACGGCATCACCGAGGCGTCGGCGATCCTGAGCTTGCCGAGCGCCCTGAGTTTCAGCCTGGGATCGACGACGCTCTCCCTGTCGGCGCCCATACGGCAGGTGCCGACGGGATGAAAGATCGTCGTGCCGATATCGCCGGCCGCCCGCTCCAGATCGGCCTCGGTCTGATAGCTCGGCCCCGGCTTGAACTCTTCCGGCCGGAACCTCGCGAAGGATGGCTGCGCGACGATCCTGCGTGTCAACCGTATCGAACGGACAGCTATGTCACGATCGCGCTGCGTCGAGAGGTATTTCGGGCTGATCGTCGGCTGTGCGGCAAAATCCGGGCTCGACAGGTGCACCGAACCGCGGCTTTCCGGCCTCAGATTGCAGACGCTCGCGGTGATCGCCGGGAAAGGATGGACGGGGTCGCCGAATTTTTCGAGCGAGACCGGCTGCACGTGATATTGCAGGTCGGGCGTCTCCCGGTCCGGCCCCGAGCGGGTGAAGATGCCGAGCTGGCTCGGCGCCATCGCCATCGGCCCGGAGCGGCGGACGAGATATTCGAGCCCAATCGCCGCCTTGCCGATCAGCTTCGTCGCCTTTTCGTTCAGCGTCGGAACGCCGGTCACCTTATAGGCCAGACGCAGCTGCAGATGATCCTGCAGGTTCTCGCCGACACTCTTGATCTCGGTGACGACATCGATGCCCACCCGCTGCAGCACCTCGCCCCTGCCGATGCCGGAGAGTTCCAGAATATGCGGCGAGCCGATCGAACCGGCCGAAAGGATGGTTTCCTTGCCCGCATAGGCGCGCTTCGCCACGCCCTGGTGCTGGAATTCGACCCCGGCGACGGCCCCCTCCTCCACCAGCAGGCGCCGCACCTGCGCCTTGGTAAGCACCGTCAGGTTGGAGCGCTTGCGCGCCGGGCGCAGGAAGGCTTTCGACGTGTTCCAGCGTATGCCCGAGCGCTGGTTGACGTCGAAATAGCCGGAACCTTCATTGCTGCCGCGGTTGAAATCTTCCGTCTCGGGGATGCCGGCTTCTCTCGCCGCCTGCTGGAAGGCGTCAAGCACGGCCCAGCGCACCCGCGCCTTCTCGATGCGCCATTCGCCGCCGACCCCATGCATCTCGTCTTCGCCGCGATAAAAATCCTCGGACTTGCGGAAGAAGGGCAGAACATCGTCCCAGCCCCAGCCGCTGCAGCCCATCTGCCGCCAGAGGTCGTAATCGCGCGCCTGACCGCGCATATAGATCATGCCGTTGATCGAGGAGCAGCCGCCGAGTACCTTGCCGCGGGGATAGCTCAGCGCCCGGCCGTTCAGCCCCGCTTCCGGCGCCGTGGTGAAGCACCAGTCGGTACGCGGATTGTTGATGCAATAGAGATAGCCGACTGGGATATGGATCCAGTGGTAGTTGTCGCTGCCGCCGGCTTCCAATAGCAGCACGCGGCTCCTGCCGTCGGCGGATAGACGATTGGCGAGTACGCAGCCGGCACTGCCTGCCCCGATGATTATGTAGTCGTAACGATCCATGTGCGCCCTGCACGAAAATCCAGATGCTTGGCCGCCCGCCTCTGCCCACGCTGCGAAAGAGGGAGACGGCCGCCCGTTAGCGGCGATAGACGAAGCCCAGCTTCCGCCCGAGCCGCGAGGCATAGAATTCGCCGATGATGCCGCGGCGGAAGATCAGCACGCAGACCATGAAGACGACGCCGGTGATGATCGTCACCGGAAATTCCGAGGTCGCGAGGTAGTTTTCCAGCGCCACCACCAACCCCGCGCCAAAAAGCGGGCCGATCAGCGTGCCGATGCCGCCGAGCAGCGTCATCAGGATCACCTCGCCCGACATCTGCCAGGCGACGTCGGTGAGCGTCGCGAACTGGAAGACGATCGATTTGACCGCGCCGGCCAGCCCCGCAAGCGCTGCCGACATGACGAAGGCGCCGAGCTTGTAGCGCGTCACGGAATAACCGAGCGAGATCGCCCTTTGCTCGTTTTCGCGGATCGATTTCAGGATCATGCCGAAAGGCGAATTGATGAAACGCCAGATGATCAGGATGCCGACGAGGAAGACGGCCAGCACGAAATAATACATGTTGGTCGAGTTGTTCAGATCGATGAAGCCGAAGAGGTGGCCACGCGGCACCGACTGGATGCCATCCTCGCCTTCGGTAAACTTGGCCTGCAGGCAGAAGAAGAAGAACATCTGCGACAGCGCCAGCGTGATCATCGCGAAATAGATGCCCTGGCGGCGGATCGCGAAGAAACCCATGACCAAGCCGAGAAAGGCCGCCCCCGCCACGCCGATCAGGATGCCGAGTTCCGGCGGCAGGCCCCATGCCTTCACCGTATAGGCGGTGAAATAGGCGGCACCGCCGAAGAAGGTGGCATGGCCGAAGGAAAGCAGACCGGTATAGCCGAGCAGCAGGTTGAAGGCACAGGCAAACAGCGCGAAGCAGAGCAGCTTCATCAGGAAGATCGGATAGAAGAAGAACGGCGCGAGCAGCAGAAGCAGCAGTCCGACAAGCAGGAAGCCCGCCTGCACCGATAGAGCGGTTCGACTTTTTTCCGTTCGGATGGTTTCGGTGATGTCAGTCATGTCAGGCATCCCGGCCGAAGAGGCCCGCGGGCCTGATGAGAAGCACGATCGCCATGATGACGAAGATCACGATGTTGGAAGCCTCGGGATAGAAGACCTTGGTCAGGCCCTCGGCGATGCCGAGCACATAACCGGTGAAGATCGCACCCATGATCGATCCCATGCCGCCGACGACGACCACGGCGAAGACGACGATGATCATGTTCGAGCCCATCAGCGGCGAGACCTGGTAGATCGGCGCCGCCAGCACACCGGCAAAGGCGGCAAGGCCGGCGCCGAGCGCGTAGGTCAGCGTCAGCAGTACCGGCACGTTGACGCCGAAGACCTGGACCAGCACGGCGTTTTCGGTCGCAGCCCTGAGATAGGCCCCGAGCTTGGTCTTCTCGATCAGCAGCCATGTGCCGAGGCAGACGACGAGCGAGACGACGACCACCCAGCCGCGATAGATCGGCAGGAACATGAAGCCGAGATTGGCCCCGCCGGCAAGCGCTGCCGGCGTCGCATAGGGCTGGCCGGAAGAACCGTAGAGATAGCGGAAGGTGCCTTCGACGGCGAGCGCCAGGCCGAAGGTAAAGAGCAGGCCGTAGAGTGGATCGAGATCGTAGAGCCGGCGCAGGAACAGCCGCTCGATGACGGCACCGGCAAGCCCGACGATAACAGGCGCCAGGATCAGCGACGGCCAGTAGCCGATGCCGGCATAGGTGAGCAGCAGATAGGCGACAAAAGCGCCGAGCATATATTGGGCGCCATGGGCGAAGTTGATCACCCGGAGCAGGCCGAAAATGATGGCGAGGCCGAGGCTGAGCAGCGCATAGAACGAACCGTTGATCAGGCCGATCAAGAGCTGGCCGAGCAGCGCCTGCAGGGGAATGCCGAAGATCATCGTCATCTGGTCACACTCCCAGAACCTTGTGCAGCGTATCCATGCGCTGCGGCAGTTCGCCGACCGGGAATTCCGACACCATCTGCCCATGATCCATCAGATAGAAGCGATCGGCAATACGGCTGGCGAAGCGGAAATTCTGTTCGACGAGCAGGATCGTCATGCCGCGCTCCTTGAGCTTCTTCAGTACCTCGCCGATGCGCTGGACGATGACCGGAGCAAGCCCTTCCGTCGGTTCGTCGAGAATGAGCAGCCGCACACCGGTGCGCAGAACCCGGGCGATCGCCAGCATCTGCTGCTCGCCGCCTGAAAGTTTGGTACCCGGGCTGCCGCGGCGCTCGTAGAGATTGGGAAAGAGTTCGTAGATCTCGTCGAGCGTCATGCCGCCCGCCGCCACGACAGGCGGCAGCAGCAGGTTTTCCGAGACGGTGAGCGTCGAAAAGATGCCGCGCTCCTCCGGCACGAATCCGATGCCCCGGTGCGCCGTCTTGTGCAGCGGCACATGCATCATGTCGCTGCCGGCAAAGCTGATCCTGCCCTTGCGAGCGCGCACGATGCCGGTGATGGTGCGCAGCGTCGTCGTCTTGCCGACGCCGTTGCGGCCGAGAATGGTGATCGTCTCGCCCTCGCCGACATGCATGTCGACGCCGTGCAATATGTGGCTTTCGCCGTACCAGGCGTTGAGGCCCTGGACCTCGAGGAGAGCGGTCATCAGTGCTCCTCCGTGCCCATGTAGGCCTCGCGGACGCGCTCATCCTGGCTGACGGTGGCATAGTCGCCCTCGGCAAGGATCTCGCCGCGCTGCAGCACGGTGACGTGCTGGCAGATATTGGCGACGACGGAGAGGTTGTGCTCGACCATCAGCACCGCCCGGTCGCGGGCGACGTCACGGATGATCGCGGAGACGACGCCGACATCCTCATGCCCCATACCGGCCATCGGCTCGTCGAGCAGCAACACTTTCGGGTCGAGCGCCAGCGTCGTGGCGATCTCCAGCACGCGCTTGCGGCCATAGGAAAGATCGGCGGCGAAATGGTCGCGCTCCTTGGAAAGGCCGACGCTCGCAAGCAGTTGCTCGGCGCGTTCGTTCAGCCGCTCGAGCGCCGAGAGCGGCCGCCAGAATTGCGTCGACAGATGGTTCGGCCGCTGCAGCGCCACGCGCACATTGTCGAGCACGCTTAAGTGCGGAAAGACCGCCGATATCTGGAAGGAGCGCACCAGCCCCATGCGCGCCACCCTGTCGGGCGGGGTCCCGGTGATGTCGGTGCCCATCAGCGTGATCGTGCCAGCCGTCGGCTGCAGGAACTTCGTCAGCAGGTTGAAGACCGTCGTCTTGCCGGCGCCGTTGGGGCCAATCAACGCATGCACGCTGGCGTCATGCACGTCGAGATCGACATTCTTGACGGCCGTGAAGCCGCCGAAATCGCGGCGCAGGCCGCGGGCGGACAATACCACCCGCGGCTTTACCTGAGTTTCACTCGCGGAAACCGCCATCGTGCCTACTTCACCAGATCGCAGCCGCTCTTGGCGGGATCGATATAGGCGTCCTTGCCGGGAATGGTGGCGAGAACGTTGAAGTAATCCCACGGCTCCTTGCTTTCGGAAGGTTTCTTGACCTGCAGCAGATACATGTCGTGGATCATGCGGCCGTTGGGGCCGACCGTGCCGCCGCGGCCGAAGACGTCGTCGACAGGCATTTCATGCAACTGCTTGGCGACGGCTTCCGTCTCGTCGGTGCCGGCTTTCTGCACCGCCTTCAGATATTGCGTCACCGCCGAATAGGTGCCGGTATGGATCATGTTCGGCATCTTGCCGGTGCGGTCGAAGAACTTCTTGGCGAAGGCGCGGCTTTCGTCGTCGCGGTTCCAATAGTAGCCCTCCGTCAGCGTCAGGCCCTGCGCTGCCTCGAGACCGAGACCATGGACTTCGGCGAGCGTGAAGAGCAGCGCCGCCAGATGCTGGCCGCCCTGGGTGATGCCGAATTCGGCCGCCTGCTTGATGGCGTTCGAGGTATCGAGGCCGGCGTTGGCGAGGCCGATCACCTTGGCGCCGGACGATTGCGCCTGTAGCAGGAAGGAGGAGAAGTCCTGGGTTGATAGCGGATGGCGGACGGCGCCGACGACGGTGCCGCCGCTTGCCTTGACATATTCGCTGGTCTGCTGCTCCAGCGAATAACCGAAAGCATAGTCGGCGGTCAGGAAGAACCAGCTGTCGCCGCCCTGCTTGACGAGGGCGCCGCCGGTGCCGACAGCGAGCGCGTGGGTGTCGTAGGCCCAATGGAAGCCGTAGGGCGAGCAGGCCTTGCCGGTGAGATCCGTCGTCGCCGCACCGGTGACGATGTCGATCTTCTTCTTTTCCTTGCCGATCGCCTGCACGGCAAGCGCCACCGAGGAGGTCGTCAGTTCCATGATCGCATCCACCTGCTCGGTGTCGTACCATTGCCGGGCAATGTTTGAGGCGATATCCGGCTTGTTCTGGTGATCGGCATCGACGATCTCGACCGGCACATCCAGCACCTTGCCGCCGAAATCCTCGACGGCCATCTTGGCGGCCTCGACGGAAGACTTGCCGCCGAAGTCGGCATAAACGCCCGACTGGTCGTTCAGGATGCCGATCTTGACCTTGCCGTCGGTCGCGCTCTGCGCGAGCACGGCAGTGCTGCTCGCAAGCAGAAATGCAACTGATGCAATGAGATTCTTACGCATATTCTCTCCTCCCAGAGATGAGCCAGATTGCGGGTCTGTTCAGATTTGGCCGGTCGCACTCCTCAGAACGACCGCCCCTCGTCCTACGATCATGGAAATTCTCGCCTGAAGCAACGGGTGGTTTACAACTAATTCCAAACAGTATCTGTTCATTTTTGCACAGACAGAAAGCTGCACAATTTCCATCCCAACCTCAGGGAGCGCCAGGAATCAGCGCTCAGCGCTAGAACTAGGGCAGTTTCTGCAGTTGTGCAGGCATGTGCCATCAGCCGAATGAACAATCCTACTTTGTCCCTTCATCCCACAGGCGCATTTCGGCACGTTCAGGCTGCTGTTACTTCCACTGCGTCCCGTTGTCGGCACCGCAGCCATAGGGAGGCAAGACGCCGCTAAAGGTTTCTTTCAGCTTGGCACAGCCCCAGGCATTGATCGGGCTTGGCATAGCCGAGTTGAGCGTGATGCCGACTTCGTCATAGGGACTTTCAGTGTTGGAGACGTAGCGATACCAACGAAAACCGATAACAACAACGAATGCGAGAGCGACCGTCAGCAGCAGGCGAGCCAATTTCTTCATCAATATTCCCTCAAAATTTCAAACGCGGCCGTGTAGCATTACTCAGAGAGACTGAAAGCGCCGCCGCCGAAGCATCAACGGATTTATCGCCGGCGCCTCCCCGGCCTCATCGAGCTCCAGGGCTTTCGCCGAACACGCAGCCTCCGATTGCCGATAGATTGGAAACAAAACTCAAACAAAACAATGAATTGTATCAATCTTTAAAGATCATGCTATTCGTTGCTGGTTGTTGAACGGAGGGAATGGCGATGACGAACTCACCGCAGTTTACCTGGGACGATCTGCAGTTTTTTCTAGCCGTCGCCCGTACCGGACAGCTCTCGACGGCGGCCCGGCAGTTGCGCTCCAGCCACGCCACCGTTTCTCGGCGTATCGACCGGCTGGAATTTGCCCTCAAGGTCAAGCTCTTCGAACGCAATCCGCGTGGCTACGTGTTGACCGCCATGGGCACGCGTTTCATCGAGACGGCCGAGCGGATGGAGCAGGAGACCGAGCGGCTGCGCACCGACCTTGCCGATGGCTCGATGGCGCAGCGCGGCCTCGTGCGCCTCAGCGCGCCTGAGGGTTTTGCCAATTTCTTCTTCGCCACCGTGTTGCCGCGCTTTGCAGCCCAGCATCCGCATCTTTCGCTCGAGCTGGTGACCATCCAGCAGATCATGTCGCTGTCGCGCAAGGAGGCCGATCTTTCAGTTGTGCTCGACGAGCCGAAAGGCGGGCCTTATTACGCTGAAAAGCTGACCGATTATCACTTGCAGATCTACGGCTCGCGCGACTATCTGGCAAAGGCGCCTGCCATCACCTGCCGCGAAGATCTGCTTCAGCATCCTTTCGTCAGCTATATCGAGGAAATGATTTTCGCGCCGGGGCTGGATTATCTCAGCGATGTGCATCCGCGCATCAAACCGCAGTTCCAGAGCTCCAGCATTTTCGCGCAGCTCACCGCCACCCGAAACGGCCTCGGCCTCTGCATCCTGCCCTATTTCTTCGCCAGCCGTTATCCCGAGCTCGTGCGCGTGCTGCCCGAGGAGATCGACCTCAAGCGCCATTACTGGATTACCTGCCATCGCGATCTGAAACAGGCGCCGCGTGTGCGGGCGGTCATCGACTTTCTGCGCGAGGCCGTGCGCGGCGAAGATGCGCGCTTCGTGCCGCCCTATATCGCCGCCGCCAGTTCCGCGCGCCGGTCGGAATCCGAAAGCTGATTACTTGAGAAACTCGGCCCGGTGCGGCGTGAAGGTATCGATCAGCCGGCCCTTTTCCAGTGCCTTGACGCCATGGACGAGATTGGGCGGCACGATGAAGCTGCCGCCCTGCCGCAGCACTTCGGTGCGGCCATCGATCGTCACCTCGAAGCTGCCTTCGGCGACATAGCTTGCCTGGATGTGCGGATGCGAATGGGCAGCACCCACGGCGCCGCTTTCGAACGCCACTTCTACCATCATCATCTCGGGCAGATAGGTCATGACGCGCCTGGTGACGCCAGGCTCCGGATTGATCCAATCGGCCCCCTCGCCCGATACGAACAGATCGCTTGACGACATTTCCGCCTCCTCATTCCAGAATCGACCGCGGGCAAAGTGGATCATGGCGTCGCGTTTGAAAAGATGGCCGCCCCTGTCTTTTCGATAGGGACGCCTTGTTGTTGACGCGCTCGGCTGGCGGGTCTATGCGACCTTGAGCGAGGCAAGGCTGAATGAGGAGACGCTGCCATGCAGCATACGCGCGAAGTTTTCGACTGGTCCGACCCATTCCGCCTGGTGGAGCAGCTGACCAACGAGGAGCGCATGGTGCAGGATTCCGCCCATGCCTATGCGCAGCAAAAGCTCGCTCCCCGTGTTCTCGACGCCTTTCGCAATGAAAAGACCGATCCCGCCATCTTCCGAGAAATGGGCGAACTCGGCCTGCTCGGCCCGACGATATCCCCCGACTATGGCGGCGCCGGCCTCGGTTACGTCTCCTACGGCCTGATTGCCCGCGAGGTCGAACGGGTCGACAGCGGCTATCGCTCGATGATGAGCGTGCAGTCCTCGCTTGTCATGGTGCCGATCGAAACCTTCGGGTCCGAGGCGCAGAAGCTGAAATACCTGCCCAAACTTGCGACCGGCGAATGGATTGGCTGCTTCGGCCTGACCGAGCCCGACCATGGCTCCGACCCAGGCTCGATGGCGACACGCGCCAGGAAGGTCGACGGCGGCTATAGCCTGACCGGCTCGAAGACCTGGATCTCGAATGCACCGATCGCCGATGTCTTCGTCGTCTGGGCAAAGACCGAGGATGGCCTCATCCGCGGCTTCATACTCGAAAAGGGTTGGAAGGGGCTTTCGGCCCCCGCCATCCACGGCAAAGTGGGCTTGCGCGCCTCGATCACTGGCGAAGTGGTGATGGACGGGGTCTTCGTGCCGGAAGAAAATCTTCTGCCCGGCGTCACCGGTCTCAAGGGACCGTTCACCTGCCTCAACTCGGCCCGCTTCGGCATTGCCTGGGGCGCACTTGGTGCCGCCGAGGATTGTTATGCCAGGGCACGGCAATATACGCTGGAGCGCAAGCAGTTCGGCCGGCCGCTCGCCGCCAACCAGCTGATCCAGAAGAAGCTCGCCGACATGGCGGCGGAGATCGCGCTCGGCCTTCAGGGCTGCCTGCGGCTCGGCCGAATGAAGGAGGAAGGCCATCCGCCGGTGGAGCTGACCTCGATCCTCAAGCGCAACAGTTGCGGCAAGGCGCTTGATATGGCGCGCGCGGCCCGCGACATGCTCGGCGGCAACGGCATCTCCGACGAATTCGGCATCGCCCGCCATCTCGTCAACCTCGAAGTGGTCAACACCTATGAGGGCACGCACGACATCCATGCGTTGATCATCGGCCGGGCGATCACCGGCATCGCCGCCTTTGCAAATTGAGTTGCAGAGCCCGGCCAGACCTGGCGAATTGCCACGCGCCTGACAATGTGAGACCTTCCCTGGCTGCGGCATAAGGCCGGCAATGAGGGGATCACGCATGTTTCTGCTTCTTGCATTGCTGATCGGCGTTATCTCGGGCCTTCGCGCCATGACTGCGCCCGCTGCCGTCGCCTGGGGTGCGGCGCTCGGCTGGTTCGACGTATCGCAGACGCCGCTTGCCTTCATGGGCTACCGGTGGACGCCGTGGATTTTCACCGTTCTCGCCGTCGTTGAACTCGTCACCGACCAGCTGCCATCGACGCCGTCGCGCAAGGTGCCGATGCAGTTCGGCGCCCGCATCGTCACTGGAGCACTTGCCGGCGCCACGATCGGCGCAGCCAGTAGCCTGCTTTTCGGCGGGCTGATCGCCGGCGTGATCGGCGCCGTCATCGGCACCTATGGCGGCGCCGCGCTGCGCGCCAGGCTTGCCGCCGCCTTCGGCAAGGATCCGCCGGCCGCCCTCATCGAGGATGCCGTTGCCATTGTCGCTGCCGTGTTGATCGTGGGAGCCGTGTCATGAAAAGCTTCGACGCCATCGTTATCGGCGCTGGCCAGGCCGGCCCGTTCCTCGCCGCCCGCATAGTCGAAAAGGGCATGAAGGTAGCGCTCGTCGAGCGCAAGTTCCTCGGCGGCACCTGCGTCAATGCCGGCTGCATGCCAACGAAGACTCTCGTCGCCAGCGCCCGCGCCGCCCATGTCGCAAGAAGCGGCGCCGCCTACGGCGTCAATATCCCCGGGGAAATCGCTATCGACATGAAAGTGGTGAGAGCCCGGGCGGAAACGGTGACGATGAACGCCCGCAACGGCCTGATCGGCTGGTTTGACAGCATGGATGGCATGAGCGTGATCTACGGTCATGCCCGCTTCGAGGATGCGAAGACCGTCCGCGTCAACGGCGAGACCCTGACGGCGCCGCGCATCTTCCTCAATGTCGGCGCGCGACCTGTCATCCCCGAGCTGCCCGGCATCGATGACATCGACTACCTCACCAGCACCTCGATCATTCATCTCGACACGCTGCCGCGGCATCTGGCGGTGATCGGCGGCAGCTATATCGGGCTGGAATTCGCCCAGATGTATCGCCGCTTCGGCGCCGAAGTCAGTGTCATCGAGCACGGCCCGAAGCTCGCTTCGCGCGAGGACGAAGATATATCGGACGCGATCGCCGATATACTGCGCTCCGAAGGCATCACAGTCCACACCGACGCCGGCAACATCGCTTTCGCGCGAAATGGCAGCGGAATTGGCGTTGCCGTCGGCGCGGCGAAGATCGATGCGAGCCATGTGCTGATCGCCACCGGCCGCAAACCGAATACCGACGACCTCGGCCTCGAGGCCGCCGGCGTGGCGACGGACAAGCGCGGCTATATCACCGTCGACGACAAGCTTGCCACCAATGTCGAGGGCATCTTTGCGCTCGGCGACTGCAATGGCCGCGGCGCCTTCACCCATACTTCCTACAATGATTTCGAAATCGCCGCCGCCAACCTGCTCGACGGCGACGACCGCAGGGTCTCGAGCCGCATCCCGGCCTATGCGCTCTACATCGACCCGCCGCTCGGTCGCGTCGGCATGACGGAGAAGCAGGCGCGTGCCTCCGGCCGCAGGATCATGGTCTCGACCCGGCCGATGAGCCGCGTCGGCCGGGCCAATGAACGCGGCGAGACCAAGGGCTTCATGAAGGTGATTGCCGATGCCGACACCAAAGAGATCCTCGGCGCGGCGATCCTCGGCATCGAAGGCGACGAAGTGATCCATGGCCTGATCGATGCAATGAATGCGGGAACCACCTATCCCGCGCTGAAATGGTCGGTGCCGATCCACCCGACGGTGTCGGAGCTGATTCCGACGCTGCTTGGGGATTTGAAGCCGGTTTAGCCGTGACCTGACCTCGGGAAGAGCTGGAGGCGCGCATGCCTATCGAAGCGCTGATCGAAAACTACGGCCTGCTGGCGATTTTCCTGGGTGCAGCCTTCGAAGGCGAGACGGCCGCCTTCCTCGGCGGCGTGATTGCCCATCGCGAACTGCTCACCTATTGGTCGGCGTCGCTGGCGGCCACCGCGGGCTCTTTCGCCGGTGACCAACTCTGGTTCTTCGCCGGCCGTTATGCCGCGCAATGGAGCGTCGTGCGCCGGCTGATGGAAAGACCCGCGCTCGCTCGCGCAACCGGGCTTCTGGAGAAATATCAGACCGGCTTCATTGTGGCGTTCCGTTTTCTCGTCGGATTGCGCACCATCAGCCCGATCGTCATCGGCACGACCCGGATCTCGACCGGCAAATTCATCGTCCTGAATGCGGTAGCCGCGTTAGTGTGGGGGCAGCTTTTCACAGCGCTCGGCTATCTGTTCGGCCACGGCATCCAGCAGACACTCGGCCGCCTGCCCCTTCACCGGCACCTGCTGATCGCCATCGCAGCCGCCGCTGTCGTGGCAGTGGCGGCTCTACTCTTTCGCAGGATGAAATCAAGCGGCAGCCATCCGTAAGAGCGCTGCGGCGCCTATTCCATAACGATCTGCAGCTTCACGTCGCTCGGCCGCGCTTCGACCGCGCGATCGAAGGCCTTGATCGAATCTTCGAACTTGAACGTCTCCGATATCAGTGGCTTCAGATCGACGCGGCCTGATGCCAAGAGTGCGATCGAACGCTCATACTGGTGGGCATAGCGGAACACCGTTTCGATGCGGATCTCCTTGGTGGTGGCCGTCGAGACGTCGAAGCCGACCGGATTGACCGGCAGGCCGACGGCGACGACGACACCGCCCGGGCGCGGCAGCGCCATGATCGTCTCCCAGGCCTTGGGTGACCCGGAGCATTCGAAGACAACATCCGCACCCCAGCCTTCGGTCAGCCGGCCGACCTCTTCGATCAGGTTCTTCTCGCGGATATTGACCGGGATGACGCCCTGATATTGCGCGGCGATGTCGAGCTTCGGCTGGGCGAGATCGGCGACGATCGCGCGGGCGCAGCCGCCGGCAAGGGCGGCGATCGCGACCATCGTGCCGATCGGCCCGGCGCCGAGAACGATAGCGGTATCGCCGGGCGCGATCGTCGCCTTGGCTGCCGCCTGCATGCCAACCGCGAAGGGCTCGACCATGGCGCCTTCGGCGAAGCTGACATTGTCGGGCAGCTTGAAAGTATAATTGGCCGGATGCACCACTTCGGGCGTCAGCACGCCATGGATCGGCGGCGTCGCCCAGAAGCTGACGGCAGGATCGATATTGTACATGCCGAGCCGGCTCGCCTTGGAGTTCGGATCGGGGATGCCCGGCTCCATGCAGACACGGTCGCCGACTTGCAGATGTGTGACACCGGCCCCCACCTCGACCACCGTGCCGGCCGCCTCATGGCCGAGCACCATCGGCGCGTTGACGACGAAGGGGCCGATCTTGCCGTGGGTGTAATAATGAACGTCCGAACCGCAGACGCCGACGGTATGAATCTTGATCTTCACCTGCCCCGGCCCTGTCTCCAGCGGCAGATCGATGTCGCGCAACGCAAGCTCGTGCTGGCGCTCCAGCACCAGCGCACGGACTTTGGTCATTCTCGGTTTCCTTCCCTATGGCCCGGCGATTCAGAGGGTGCCGTTGAGCCGACTATAAGACCGCAAGTCGCTTCAATTCAACCGCCAACGTAAGCTTTTGCTCATCGCGTGACGAAATGCTCATATGCGTAGCCCGAAAGATAACCGCTGATAAACCTCCGTATGATTCCGGAAGAGAGCACCGGAGAGTACAGTTACTTCATCATCAGCCATGACACAGTGGGAGGCGGCAAAAGAGATGAAGCATGATAACGACAATGTCGGCGGAAACTGGCTTTCCTCGAGGATCTTCAGACGGCTCCGAAAATTCTGGCGCAGATTGGTGGCCGATTGGAACGCCGCCCTTCAGAGGGACAACCCAGGGCTGCCAATGCGCGTCATTCTACGGACGCGGGATCGAAATCGCCCCCGACAGCGTTACTAGCATGCAGCCCGCATGGCGCGGCGGAAGCATGACGGCTCCCGGCGCCATTGGAACGGCAATATAGGAAGGCCATCATGAAGTCGGTCGTGTCATTCTGCCTGTTCGCATCGCTGCTCTTCGCCGCCAACCAGGCGGCCGCGGCGCTGGAACAAGCGTCTCTGCCCTCGCAGCAGCAGGAAGAAGAGCTCGTGCCGGCCAATGTCGAGCTTACCTTCAGCGGTCCCGTCGATCTGGCCCGCTCGACCGCCACCTTGCTCGATGCCCAAGGCAGGACGCTTCCCCTGGGCAAGCCGTTCCTCTCCGGTCCCGAAGGATCCATTTTCAAGATCCCGCTTGATCCCTCCATGGCGCCCGGCCTCTATACCCTCGACTGGCGCGTCCTCTCGATGGACGGCCGCAGCGCCGAAGGCCATTACCAGTTCCGGGTCGATCCTTGAATTTCAAGATCGCGCCCTGCTCTCGTTTCCGCTGCGGCCGCCTGAAAGCATTTATAAGATTTTTATATTGATGCCGTTTCGGCCGTCTCGAACCTTTATGCGCTCCGGATCCATATTGGTGCCCGAGAGATTCAAGGATCATCTCCACGCCAGAAAGTATGAAAGGCAGTCTCCAACGGCCGCCCTTTGTCTTGTCTGACTCCAACAAGAACAGCAGGAGTCACGATTATGATGGATATCATTCTGCTCGGCACCGCGATCTTATTTTTCGCGCTGTGCTTTGCCTATGTCGGAGCCTGCGACAGCCTCTAAGGAGAAACGACGATGACCCTCGATTATATCCTGAGCGGCGCCGTAACCGTGTTTCTCACCGTTTACCTCACCTACGCTCTCTTACGCCCAGAACGCTTCTGAAAAACCGACGCTTCCGGGGCCGCGCCTGCGCGACCGGGAACCAGCCGGGTATTGAAAGTTTTAGCCCCATGACCCTCAACGGATGGCTTCAGATCCTGCTCTATTGCGGGATCGTCCTCGCGCTCGTCAAACCGCTCGGCGGTTACATGACCCGAGTCTACAACGGCGAGCGCACATTCCTGTCACCCGTCCTCGTTCCGATCGAACGGGGGCTTTACCGCGTTGCCGGCACCAGCGAACGCGAGGAGCAGCATTGGACCTCCTATGCCTTTGCAATGCTGCTGTTCAACTTGCTCGGCGTCCTCTTGCTCTACGCGCTGATGCGCCTGCAAGGCGTTCTGCCCTACAATCCGGCTGGCATGGCTGCCGTCCCGCCGGAACTTTCCTTCAACACCGCCGTCAGCTTTACCACAAATACGAACTGGCAGAATTACGGCGGTGAAAGCACCATGTCGTATCTGGCCCAGATGGCCGGCTTCACGGTGCAGAACTATCTGTCCGCTGCGACCGGCATGGCGATCGCGGTCGCTTTCATCCGGGCCTTCGCACGGGCGTCCGGCAAGGCGATCGGCAATTTCTGGGTCGATATGATCCGCGGCACGCTTTATATCCTGCTGCCCACCTGCATCGTGCTGACGCTCGTCTATGTCTATCTCGGCGTGCCCCAGACACTCGGACCCTATGTCAATGCGACGACGCTCGAAGGCGCGCAGCAGACGATTGCGGTCGGCCCCGTCGCCTCGCAGCTCGCGATCAAGATGCTCGGCACCAATGGCGGCGGCTTCTTCAATGCCAATTCCGCCCATCCGTTCGAAAATCCCGATGCGATCTCCAACCTGATCCAGATGGTTTCGATCTTCGCGATCGGTGCGGGTCTCACCAACGTCTTCGGCCGCATGGTCGGCAACCAGCGCCAGGGCTGGGCGATTCTGGCCGCGATGGGCGTGCTGTTCATCGCCGGCGTCGGCGTCACCTATTGGGCGGAAGCGGCCGGCAATCCGCTGATGCATGCCTTTGGCCTCGTCGGCGGCAATATGGAGGGCAAGGAAGTCCGGTTCGGCGTCGCCTTGTCCTCGCTCTTCGCCGTCATCACCACCGCCGCCTCCTGCGGCGCGGTCAACGCGATGCATGGCAGCTTCACCGCACTCGGCGGCCTCATTCCGCTGATCAACATGCAGCTCGGCGAAATCATCGTCGGCGGTGTCGGCGCCGGTTTCTACGGCATCCTGCTCTTCATCATCGTCGCCGTCTTCGTCGCCGGCCTGATGGTCGGCCGCACGCCGGAATACCTCGGCAAGAAGATCGAGGCGAAGGAAATGAAGATGGCCGTTCTCGCCATCCTCTGCCTGCCGCTCGCCATGCTGGTCTTCACCGCAATCGCCAGCGTGCTTCCGATCGCCGTCGCCTCCGTCGGCACGGCCGGCCCGCACGGTTTCTCCGAGCTCCTCTATGCCTATACCTCGGCTGCGGCCAATAACGGCTCGGCCTTCGGCGGCCTGACGGGCAATACGCCCTGGTACAACGTGACGCTCGGCATCGGCATGCTGGCCGGCCGCTTCCTGGTCATCATCCCGGCGCTCGCCATTGCCGGCTCGCTGATCGCCAAGAAGACGGTTCCAGCCTCGGCAGGCACCTTCCCGACCGACGGTCCGCTCTTTGTCGGCCTGCTGATCGGCACGATCCTGATCGTCGGCGGCCTGACCTTCTTCCCGGCTTTGGCCCTCGGCCCAGTCGTCGAGCACTTGGTCGCGATCGCCGGGCAAACCTTCTGAGGCGATGCCATAACCCGCATCCCAGGGTTCCTTCGCCGTCCTCGTTTCAAAGCTGGAGTCTTTTATGAGCCAGGCAAAATCCGCGAGCATCATCGATTCTCGCATCCTCGTTCCCGCCGCCGGCGCCGCCTTCACGAAGCTCGACCCGCGCGCCCTTGCCAGAAATCCGGTCATGTTTGTCGTGGCCACGGTTTCGGTGCTGACCACCGTCCTCTTCCTGCGCGACCTCGTGGCGGGCAACGGCAATCTCGGCTTCTCGTTCCAGATCAATCTCTGGCTCTGGTTCACCGTGCTCTTTGCCAATTTCGCCGAGGCCGTCGCCGAAGGCCGCGGCAAGGCGCAGGCGGATTCGCTGCGCAAGGCGCGCACCGAAACCCAGGCCAAGCTGCTGACCGCCAACAACGGCAGCGACTACTGCATGGTGCCGGGCACCAGCCTCAAGGTCGGCGATATCGTGCTGGTCGAAGCCGGCGACATCATCCCTTCGGACGGCGAAGTCATCGAAGGGATCGCCTCCGTCAACGAGGCGGCGATCACAGGTGAATCCGCCCCGGTCATCCGTGAATCCGGTGGCGATCGTTCGGCGGTGACCGGCGGCACGCAGGTGTTGTCCGACTGGATCCGCGTGCGCATCACCGCGGCGGCGGGCTCCACCTTCCTCGACCGGATGATCTCGCTGGTTGAAGGCGCCGAACGCCAGAAGACGCCGAACGAGATCGCGCTCAACATCCTGCTTGCCGGGATGACCCTGATCTTCGTGCTCGCCACCGCGACGATCCCGAGCTTTGCCATCTATGCCGGCGGCTCGATCCCGATCATCGTGCTCGTCGCCCTTTTCGTCACCCTGATCCCGACGACGATCGGCGCGCTCTTGTCGGCGATCGGCATTGCCGGCATGGACCGGCTCGTCCGCTTCAACGTGCTCGCCATGTCCGGCCGCGCCGTCGAAGCGGCCGGCGACGTCGACACGCTGCTGCTCGACAAAACCGGCACGATCACCCTCGGCAACCGCCAGGCGACGGCCTTCCACCCCGTCCGCGGCGTTTCCGAGCAGGAGCTCGCCGATGCCGCCCAGCTCGCCTCGCTTGCCGACGAAACGCCGGAAGGCCGTTCGATCGTCGTCCTCGCCAAGGAGAAATATGCGATCCGCGGCCGCGACATGGCGAGCCTCAAGGCCAGCTTCGTGCCTTTCACCGCCCAGACCCGCATGAGCGGCGTCGATCTCGAAGGCGCCTCGATCCGCAAAGGTGCGGTCGATACCGTGCTCGCCCATGTCAACGGCGAGGCCCCCTCGAAGAACGGCAACGAGGTCGTCCGCGAGCTGCAGTCGATATCAGACGAGGTCGCCAAATCAGGCGGCACGCCGCTGGCCGTCGCCCGCAATGGCAGATTGCTCGGCATCATCCAGCTGAAGGACATCGTCAAGGGCGGCATCCGCGAGCGTTTCACGGAACTCCGCCGCATGGGCATCCGCACGGTGATGATCACAGGCGACAACCCGCTGACGGCAGCGGCCATCGCCGCCGAGGCCGGCGTCGACGATTTCCTCGCCCAGGCGACGCCCGAGATGAAGTTGGCGCTGATGCGCGAGGAACAGGCCAAGGGCAAGCTCGTCGCCATGTGCGGCGACGGCACCAACGATGCCCCGGCGCTGGCCCAGGCCGATGTCGGCGTTGCCATGAACACCGGCACCGTCGCCGCCCGAGAGGCCGGCAACATGGTCGATCTCGACTCGGACCCGACAAAGCTGATCGAGATCGTCGAGATCGGCAAGCAGCTGCTGATGACACGCGGCGCGCTGACGACCTTCTCGATCGCCAACGACATCGCCAAGTATTTCGCCATTATCCCGGCGATGTTCCTGACCTTCTATCCGCAGCTCGGTGTGCTCAACATCATGGGACTGTCGACGCCGCAAAGCGCCATCCTCTCGGCGATCATCTTCAACGCCCTGATCATCATCGCGCTGATCCCGCTGTCGCTGAAGGGTGTGCGCTACCGGCCGATCGGCGCCGGAGCGCTTCTGTCACGCAACCTGCTGATCTACGGCCTCGGCGGCATCCTCGTGCCCTTCGTCGGCATCAAGGCGATCGACTTGGCCGTCGCCGCCCTCGGCCTCGCCTAGCGGAAGATCCGGTTCCTCACCGGAATCGGTCTCCGCGTGAACTCGTCAAGGAGTACGAACAATGTTGAAAGAACTTCGCCCGGCCCTCGTTATGATCGTTGCCACCACGGCCATCACGGGCCTGCTTTATCCGATCGCCATGACGGGTGCGGCCCAGGCGCTCTTCCCAACCCAGGCGAATGGCAGCCTGATCGAGAAGAACGGTCATGTGATCGGCTCGAGGCTGATCGGCCAGGCCTTCACCAGCGACAAGTATTTCCACGGCCGCCCCTCGGCCGCCGGCGATGGCTACAACGCCGCCGCCTCCAGCGGCTCGAACCTCGGGCCGACCAGCGAGAAACTGATCGACCGCGTGAAGGGCGACTACGAAACAGCCAAGGCGGCAAACCCGAACGCCGAGGTGCCGGCCGACCTCGTCACCGCGTCTGGCAGCGGCCTTGATCCCGATATCTCGCCCGAGGCCGCCTATTTCCAAGTGCCGCGCGTCGCCCAGGCACGCAACATCGACGAGGCGAAGATCAAGGCGCTGGTCGACGGCGCCGTCCAGGACCGCGAACTCGGCATTTTGGGAGAACCTACCGTCAATGTTCTGGCGTTGAACCAGAGCCTTGATGCTTCTATGACTGAGTGAGTTTGGCAGGTTAGATGCTGTGGTTTGGCGACAAGGCCAACCCCACTCTCCGTCATCCTCGGGCTTGACCCGAGGATCCATGTCGCGGCCAACTGGTGGGCGCCGTGTGGATGCTCGGCTCAAGCCCGAGCATGACGGAGGGTGGGGCGAGCATAGGGACTATTCGCGGCATAGAGCCCGGCTCCGGAATGCCTTTCGCCAACTCAAGCGATGCCGGCCGTCGGCTGAACTGACTTAAAGAGAGATCCCGAGGAGAACCCGTCCTCCGTCGCAGGCATTGGAAAGACCACACGCATGCCAGACGACAACCGCGACCAGGTCGGCAGGCCCTCGCCCGATGCGCTTCTTGAAAAAGCCCGGGCGGAGATGCGCGGCCGTCTGAAGATCTTTCTGGGCGCCGCCCCCGGCGTCGGCAAGACCTATGAGATGCTGATCTCCGGCCGCGCCAAGCTCGCCGATGGCCTCGATGTCGTCATTGGCGTCGTCGAGACCCACGGCCGCAAGGAAACCGAGGCGCTGCTCGCCGGCTTCGAGATCATTCCCCGCGTCGAAATCGACTATAAGGGCCGGGCGCTCGAGGAGATGGACCTTGACGGCATCCTCGCCCGCAGGCCGGATCTCGTGCTGGTCGACGAACTCGCACATACCAACGCCGAGGGTAGCCGCCATCCGAAGCGTTACCTCGACGTCAAGGAATTGCTCGATCGCGGCATCGACGTCTATACGACGCTGAACATCCAGCATGTCGAGAGCCTGAACGACGTCGTCTCGCAGATCACCCGCATCCGCGTGCGCGAGACGGTGCCGGACTCGATCATCGATCTCGCCGACGATGTCGAGATCATCGATCTGACCCCGGACGATCTGATCAAGCGCCTGCATGACGGCAAGGTCTACATGCCGCGCACCGCCGAGCGGGCACTGACCAATTACTTCACACCGGGCAATCTGACGGCGTTGCGGGAGCTGGCGCTGCGCAAGACCGCCCAGCGCGTCGACGACCAGCTGCTGACCCATATGCAGGCCCACGCCATCTCCGGCCCCTGGGCGGCGGGCGAACGCGTCCTCGTCTCGGTCGATCATCACCCGCGCTCGGCCTCGCTGGTGCGCTACGCCGCCCGCATGGCCTCGCGCCTGCGCGCACCCTGGGCCGCCGTCTATGTAGAGACCAACCGTTCGGTCAACCTCAGCGAAGCCGAGCGCGATACGATCGCCTCGACGCTGCGACTTGCCGAACAGCTCGGCGGCGAGGCGATCACCATTCCCGGCCGCGAGGTGGCGGAGGAACTCGTCCGCCATGCCACTGCCAACAACGTCACCCACATCGTCATCGGCGCTCCCAAGGCGGCGACATGGCGCGACTGGTGGAGCCGTTCGATCACCGACAAACTGATCCGCAAGACCGGCGAGATCAGCGTCCATGTCATTTCAGGCAATGAGAAGGACGGCACCACCGCACGCGGCGTCCGAGCGGCGGCCACGCCCCCCCAATTCGATTTCAGAGCCTATCTGCTGGCCACCGTCTATGTCGCCATCGCGCTCGCGGTCAGCATCGTGCTCGACCAGGTGCTCGACGTGCGCAACCTCGCCCTCGTCTTCCTGATGGCGGTGCTGACCTCCGCCGTCCTGCATGGATTACGGCCGGCACTCTACAGCTGCATTCTCGGCGCGCTGTCCTTCAACTTCTTTTTCCTGCCGCCGCGCTACACGCTGACGATCAGCGATCCGGAAAGCGTGCTTGCGCTGTTCTTCTTCCTCGGCGTCGCCATCATCGCCAGCAACCTCACCGCAACCGTGCAGCGCCAGGCCGCCGCAGCCCGGCAGCGGGCACGCACGACCGAGGATCTCTATCTCTTCTCGAAGAAACTCGCCGGCACCGGCACGCTCGACGACGTGCTCTGGGCGACCGCCTTTCAGCTTGCCTCGATGCTGAAGGTCCGCGTCGTGCTGCTGTTGCCCGAAGAAGGCAGCATCGCCGTCAAGGCCGGTTATCCCCCTGACGACACGCTCGACGAGGCCGATATCGCCGCCGCCCGCTGGGCCTGGGAGCACAATCACGCCGCCGGCCGCGGCGCCGATACCCTGCCCGGCGCCAAACGCCTATACGTGCCGCTGAGAACCGGTCGCACCGCCGTCGGCGTCATCGGCCTCGACAGCGACCGCCGCGACGGGCCGTTGCTGACGCCGGAACAGCAGCGCCTGCTCGATGCGCTGGCTGATCAGGCAGCCCTTGCGATCGAACGCGTTCAGCTCGTCGCCGATGTCGACCGGGCAAGGCTCGCGGCCGAAGCCGACAGGCTGCGTTCGGCCCTGCTCACCTCGATTTCGCATGATCTGAAAACGCCGCTTGCGGCTATCCTCGGCGCTGCCGGCACGCTGCGCGACTATTTCGCCTCCATGCCGGAGGAGGACCGCAACGACCTGCTCTCGACCGTCGTCGACGAATCCGAGCGCCTCAACCGTTTCATCGCCAACCTGCTCGACATGACCAAGATCGAATCCGGTGCGATGGAGCCGAATTCTGCGCCGCACTATGCCGGCGACATCGTCGGCACGGCGCTGGCCCGCGCCGCCAAGATCCTCGAACACCACAAGACCGAGATGAGCATTCCCGCCGACCTGCCGATGGTGCGGGTCGATCCGGTGCTGTTCGAGCAGGTGATCTTCAACCTGCTCGACAATGCCGCCAAATATGCGCCCGAGGGATCGGTCATCCAAATCGAAGGCTGGGCCGATGCCGACAACGTCATCCTGCAGGTCTCGGACGAAGGTCCGGGCATTCCACCCGCCGACCTTACCCGCGTCTTCGACACCTTCTATCGCGTGCGCAAGGGCGATCAGGTGCGCGCCGGCACCGGCCTCGGCCTTTCCATCTGCCGCGGTTTCGTCGAGGCGATGGGCGGCACGATCACCGCCGCCAACCGAAAGGGCCGCCCGGGCGCCGTCTTCACCATCCGCCTGCCGAAACCCAACGACATACCGAAACTGGATGAACTCAGATGACCGGTTCAGCCGTCAAGATCCTCGTCGTCGACGACGAGCCTCCAATCCGCAAGCTGCTTCGCGTCGGCCTGACCGCGCAGGGCTACGAGGTGCAGGAGGCGCCGAATGCGGCAATCGCCCGCCAATCGGTTGCCGACGGCAGGCCCGATCTCATCCTGCTCGATCTCGGTCTGCCCGACACGGCTGGCCATGACCTCTTGCAGGAGTGGCGCGACGAAGGCCTGTCCATACCCGTCGTCATCCTCTCCAGCCGCACCGACGAGGCCGGCATCGTCAAGGCGCTGGAAAGCGGCGCCGACGATTACGTCACCAAGCCCTTCGGCATCAACGAACTTGGCGCCCGCATCCGCGTGGCGCTGCGTCACCGGCTGCAGCAGCAGGGCGAAAAGGCGATCTTCCAGACCGGCGGGCTGTCGATCGACCTTGTCAAGCGCATCGTCAAGGTCGATGGCGAGGAACTCAAACTGTCGCCGAAAGAATACGACATCCTGCGCGTGCTCGCCCAGCATGCGGGCAAGGTGCTGACACACCAGTTTCTTTTGAAGCAGGTATGGGGGCCGGCAGCCGACGTGCAATATCTGCGCGTCTATATCAGGCAGCTCAGACAGAAGATCGAGCAGAGCCCCGACCAGCCGCACTATATCACCACCGAGACCGGAGTCGGCTATCGGCTCAGGGAACCGGACTGACCTGCTCTCTCACCCGCCGCCTGAACAGTATCGAGAATGACATGTATCTTCCCAATATCATCCGGCCGGAACATACCTTCATCGGCGTGTCGGCACCGACAAAATGGCGCGCGCTGCATATCATAGCGGACAAGGCAGCCAAGGCCTTTTCCGTTGACAGCCGGGCCATTTTGAAGGCGCTCGAAGCGCGTGAGAAGCTCGGCTCCACCGGGATCGGCAATGGCATTGCCATTCCGCATGCCGCGATCGACGGCATGAGCAGCCCGCGCGGTCTGCTCCTCCGCTTTTCCCGGCCGCTGGATTTCGAGGCAATCGACGATATCCCCGCCGACATCGCCGTGGTGCTGCTTTTCGGGGAGAACAACCGCGGCGAATATCTGAATGTTCTGTCGGCCATCGCCCGGCGGCTGCAATCGAATGGCGTGCTTGCCGCCATGCGCAAGGCAAGGACAGCGGACGAATTCTATTCCGATTTCATCGCTGATTCCCGGGCATAAAAAAGCGCGGCCCGAAGGCCGCGCCCGCTTGTCTGCAATCAGACCAACTTAGAAGTCGCGCTGGAAGCGCAGGAAGCCGAACACTTCGTCGTCGCCTTCGTCCTCATCGTGATACTGCACGCTGAGCTTCGAACGCAGGTCGTCGACGATTCGGTAGTCGATCGTGACGCCTGTGGTGTAGGCGCTGCCGCCGGTGAAACCGTTGCCGTCAGCCTCGAGGGCGATGTTTTCGAAATATTGGAAGCCCGGGGTGACCGACCACTTGTCGTTGATCTTCAAGGCGTATTCTGCTGCGATCGTCCACTCGGACTCTTCGTAGTAGTAGTTGGCGCCGCTTGCCCAGACGCCGGCGATGCCGAGCGTGCCCGGGCCGATATCGGCGTAGACGATACCACGAACCGCGACTTCGCTGGTGTCGGTGTCATAACCGGCAAGCAGGTAGCCGCTGATGGCGCCGGCCTTGTAGGAGACCTGACCTGCGACACCGAAGTTGTTCGGGCCTTCGCCCGGCTTGGTGGCATAGTCGTCTTCCAACTCGTCGACCGAGAGACCGGCGGCGAAAGCGCCATTCTCGTACTGATAACGGATCGAGTTGTGGGTCGTCTCGTTGCTGGCGAGCGTATCGGTCTCGCCGCTCATGTCGTCGTCCCACCAGCTATAGAGCTTGCCGACGCGGAAACCGGCGATATCGATGTAGCCCTCGTCCAGCAGCGCTTCCTGATCGGAGGCGTTGTCGGCATTGTAACGCAGCGTCAGGACGCCGGTGAGCGTGCCGTACTCGGTGTCGTTCTTGGCCTGGAAGGTGACCTGACCGCGAGTCCAGAAGTTGACGTCGGAATCGCCGGCAATGTTGTCACCGAAGCGCACTTCGGTACGGATATAGCCGCCGATCGAAAGGCATGTTTCCGTTCCCGGAATATAAAAATAGCCGGTACCGTAGGCGTCGCAAACGCGAACATATTCCACGGGCTCGGGTTCCGCTGCCACGATGGCGTCGGCTGCGCGTGCTCCGGAGGCCGCGGCAAGGGCGGCAACGGAAGCAAAAAGGATCGTTCTGATATTCATTTCGAATGGCCCTAACAGGTTGGAATGTGAGGCGCATTTCAAGGGATGCCCCCACGTAGCGGCCGGCAAATACGACCGCACCGCCGCCATATAGGAATCCGCAAACGCCACCGCGGCAAAATGCGGGCAGAAATCAGCATCGCTCAGGTCCGATGTGGAGGAACTGTGGCCAAAAAAACACGGTTTTGCGGCATGGCGGCGGCCACGCGATTGGCCGCGGCCAACTCCGGGACGTCCATTTCAAAATAGCCCCTCAAATGGAATGACATTCTATCCGACCTGCCGGAACCGGAAGATGTTTCGTTTCATTATACGACTGACTTGATAGAGTTAAGCCAGAAACAGGAGGGTTCCCATGCAGACACAACGACTCACCCGGCTCCTCGCGGCCGCGGTCATGGCGGGCAGCTTCGCGATCGGCAGCATTGCGCCGGCCTTCGCGGATCAGACGCTTCTTAACGTTTCCTACGATCCGACCCGCGAATTGTACAAGGATTTCAACGCCGCCTTCGCCGCCAAGTGGCAGAAGGATACGGGTGAAAGCGTGACGATCCAGGCCTCGCATGGCGGCTCCGGCGCTCAAGCCCGCTCGGTCATCGACGGTCTCGAGGCCGATGTTGTCACGCTGGCCCTTGAAGGCGATATCGACGCCATCGCCAAGAAGACCGGCAAGATCCCGGCCGACTGGAAGAGCAAGTTCCCCAACAATTCGACGCCTTACACCTCGACGATCGTCTTCCTGGTCCGCAAGGGCAACCCGAAGGGCATCAAGGACTGGGGCGATCTGATCAAGGATGACGTGCAGGTCATCACGCCGAACCCCAAGACTTCGGGGGGCGCACGTTGGAACTTCCTGGCCGCCTGGGCATGGGCCAAGCAGGCAAATGGCGGTGACGACGCCAAGGCGCAGGAATACGTGACGAAACTGCTGCAGCACGTTCCTGTTCTCGACACCGGCGCCCGCGGCGCCACGACCACCTTCGTCCAGCGCGGCCTCGGCGACGTGCTGCTCGCCTGGGAAAACGAAGCCTATCTTTCGCTCGAAGAGCTTGGTCCTGACCAGTTCGAAATCGTGACGCCGAGCTTCTCCATCCGCGCAGACCCGCCGGTCGCCGTGGTCGACGGCAATGTTGACAAGAAGGGCACGCGCAAGGTCGCCGAAGCCTATCTCAACTACCTCTATTCGGATGAAGGTCAGAAGATCGCCGCCAAGCACTTCTACCGTCCGACGAAGCCGGAAGCTGCCGATCCGGCCGACATCGCCCGCTTCCCGAAGCTGACACTCGCCACCATCGATGACTTCGGCGGCTGGAAGACGGCACAGCCGAAATTCTTCGGCGACGGCGGCGTATTTGACCAAATCTACAAGCCGGCCCAATAATAGACTTCATGACAGCACATAGCCCCACGCGGTGGCGGTTCAAACGGCCGAGCGTCATTCCGGGTTTCGGAATGGCGCTCGGCCTTACCTTGACCTGGCTCACCCTTCTGATCCTCATCCCGCTCTCCGGCCTTGCCGTCCGGTCGAGCGCGCTTGGCTGGGAGAAATTCTGGTCGATCGCGCTCGATCCGCGCATCCTGAACGCGCTGCGCATCAGCTTCGGCAGCGCGTTCATCGCCGCAATCGTCAACGCCGTCTTCGGCATCATCCTTGCCTGGGTCCTGGTGCGCTACCGATTCCCCGGCAAGCGCGTCATCGACGCCATGGTTGATCTGCCCTTCGCACTGCCGACTGCCGTTGCCGGTATCGCGTTGGCGGCGCTCTACGCGCCGAACGGCTGGGTCGGCCAGTTCCTGGCGCCGCTCGGCATCAAGATTGCCTTCACCCCGGCCGGCATCGTCGTGGCCCTGATCTTCGTCGGTCTGCCCTTCGTGGTGCGCACCGTGCAGCCTGTGATGGAGGAAATCGACAAGGAGGTGGAAGAGGCTGCGGCAACGCTTGGCGCCAACCGCCTGCAGACGATTTTCCGCGTGCTGCTGCCCGGGCTGGCGCCGGCCGTGCTGACCGGATTCGCGCTCGCCTTTGCCCGCGGCGTCGGCGAATACGGCTCGGTCATCTTCATCGCCGGCAACCTGCCGTTCAAATCGGAAATCGCACCGCTGCTGATCATCATTAAACTCGAAGAATACAATTACGCGGCGGCCACCGGCATCGCAGCTATCATGCTGGTGATCTCGTTCGCCTTGTTGCTCGTCATCAACCTCATCCAGAGCTGGAGCAGGCGGAGGTACGGTTATGGCGCTTGATGCAACCCTTCAACCCGCGAAACTGCGTTCGGTGACCACCGAACACAGAATGGCGCGCTACACGCTGATCGCCGTTTCGCTGCTCTTCCTGCTGCTGATGCTGCTGCTGCCTCTCGCAGCCGTCTTCGTCGAGGCTTTCCGCAAAGGTGGCGGCCCGTTTATTGAAGCCCTCGGCGATGCCGAAACCTTCTCGGCGATCCGCCTGACGCTGACCGTCGCCGGCATCAGCGTACCGCTGAACCTCGCCTTCGGGGTCGCCGCCGCCTGGGCGATCGCCAAGTTCGAATTCAAGGGCAAGGCGGTCCTGACCACGCTGATCGACCTGCCCTTTTCGGTCTCGCCTGTTATTTCGGGCCTGGTCTTCGTGCTTCTGTTCGGTGCCAACACCTGGCTTGGCCACTGGCTCAGCGCCAATGACATCAAGATCCTGTTCGCCGTGCCTGGACTGGTGCTTGCCACCATGTTCGTCACCTTCCCCTTTGTCGCCCGCGAACTGATCCCGCTGATGCAGGAACAGGGCACGGCCGACGAAGAGGCGGCCCTCTCGCTCGGCGCCAGCGGTTGGCAGACCTTCTGGCACGTGACGCTGCCGAACATCAAATGGGGTCTGCTTTATGGCGTGCTGCTCTGCAACGCCCGCGCCATGGGTGAATTCGGCGCCGTGTCGGTCGTCTCCGGCCATATCCGCGGCCAGACGAACACCATGCCGCTACAGGTGGAGATTCTCTACAACGAGTATAATTTCACCGGCGCTTTTGCCGTCGCCACGCTTTTGGCCTTGCTCGCGCTCGTGACTCTTGTTTTGAAGACGCTGCTGGAAATGCGCTATAGCGCTGAAATCTCCGCCAGCCGGCGGCACTGAAGGATCTGGAATGGAAGTACGCGTTCAAAACATCCGCAAGGAATTCGATCGTTTTCCGGCGCTCCACGATGTCTCGCTCGACATCCGCTCCGGCGAGCTGATCGCACTGCTCGGCCCTTCGGGCTCCGGCAAGACGACATTGCTGCGTCTGATCGCCGGTCTGGAAAGCCCGACCGAGGGACAGATCTTCTTCGGTGAAGAGGATGCCTCGAAGAAATCGGTGCAGCAGCGCAATATCGGCTTCGTGTTCCAGCATTATGCCCTTTTCCGCTACATGACGGTGCTCGACAATGTCTCCTTTGGCCTGAGGGTCAGAAAAGGTTCGCGGCGGCCGGCGAAGGCCGATATCCGCCGGCGGGCGCTGGAACTGCTCGAACTCGTCCAGCTTTCCGGTCTAGAAAAGCGCTATCCCGCCCAGCTTTCCGGCGGCCAGCGTCAGCGCGTGGCGCTCGCCCGCGCCATGGCCGTCGAGCCGAACGTGCTGCTGCTCGACGAACCCTTCGGAGCGCTCGACGCCCAGGTGCGCAAGGACCTGCGCAAATGGCTGCGCCAGATCCACGACCGTACCGGCCACACCACCGTCTTCGTCACCCACGACCAGGACGAGGCGCTGGAGCTTGCCGACCGCGTCGTTGTCATGAGCCAGGGCGCGATCGAGCAGGTCGGAACGCCCGACGAAGTCTACGATTATCCGAATTCGCCCTTCGTCTTCGGCTTCATCGGCCAATCCAACTGCCTGCAGGTCGAGATATCGGACGGCGACATCCGCTTCGAAGGCCGCTCGCTCGGCCTCAATGCCGAAGGCGAGCCAGATGGACCGGCGCAGCTCTACTTCCGCCCGCATGATGTCAGGCTGTGCGAAACAGCCGAAAACTGCATCGCCGGCCAGCCCGTCTCCAGCCGCCGTGTCGCCGGCACGCGCCATATCGAACTCGATATCGGCAATGACCGGCCAAATATCGAAATCGAGCTGCCGCCGAGCGAGGCCGACAGGCTCGACCGCAACCACGTCGCGTTCAAGCCGACTCGCTGGAAGCTGTTTCGCAGCTGATCTCGATTGCGCGCGTCTTTCCTGGCGCGCGCACGGCGCTTGCTTAATAATTCGTTAACCCTCCGGATTTATGCACCAGTCGGTCGCAGGGATCAGCCGGAATCGCCCATGGCGAGAGTCCACCCGGCCTTTTGTGATCTCAGGTTGTTTGTAATTCAGTCATATGACGAGTAAAAGATTGTGCGCGTTAATCATAAAGGGCTGGACTAATCCCATAGGAGGCACCTGGCGTTGAGGGCGGAGATTTGCTTTGGAAAATCCCTGATCGGGATTTTACTCGCAGGACTGGCGGCTGCAGGCTGCACCACAACACCGAAGCCGGCGACGACGCCGGCAAAGACCAAACAGGCTCAAGCGGCGAAAGTCACTTTCAATTATACCGCCAAGGATCGCGACTGCCTGAAGCGTGCGATGTATTTCGAATCGCAGCATTCCGACGAGGATGGCTATCTGGCCGTCGGCACCGTCGTCATGAACAGGCTGACGTCAGGCGCCTACCCCCCATCGATCTGCGGTGTCGTCGCCCAGGCGAGGCAGTTTGCGCCCGGGGTCATGACTCGCGAGGTCAAGCCGCAGGCCGAACCGGAACTTGCCACCGCGGCCGATGCGATCCTGCTGAAGGGTGCGCGCCATCCCCAGGTGAAGGACGCGATGTTCTTTCACACCGACGGGCTGAAATTCCCCTACGACAACATGCACTATGTGACGGTCGCCGGCGGCAACGCCTTCTACGAGAAGCGCGATTCCAACGGCATGCTCGAAACGCCGCCGCCGCTGCCGTCTTATGAGGTAGCGATGAATTATGTGCCTGGCGAAAGCATACTGCCGCCGCAATTCGAGGCGCTGATACCTTCCGCCGTTCCCGTTCCTCTGCCGGCGCCCGATCCGATGGCGACGGCGAGCACGGCGCCGATGCAGATAATAACGGCTCCGGTGACCCAACCGGAAACCTCAACCGCGCCCGAGCCGGCAATGCGGATCGCGATCCCCACGCCCCGTCCCGCCTATGACAGCGTGATGCTGCGCGGCGAGATCCCGGTAAATGGCGGCTAAAACTAGATTTCGCACAGCAGGAAGAGCGCCTTAAGCGCGCTCTTCCCAGATCTTCGCAAGCTCCACGATCGTTGCGACCGCCTTTTCCATATCCTGACGGCTCACCCATTCGAGTGGTGAGTGGAAGGCATGGCCGCCGGCAAAAATGTTCGGGCACGGCAGCCCCATGAAGGAGAGGCGCGAGCCGTCCGTGCCGCCGCGAATGCTGCCGCGCACCGGCGCCATGCCGGCACGGCGCACGGCCTCAAGCGCGTTAGCGACAATCTCCGGATGGCGGTCGAGCACCGTCTTCATGTTGCGATATTGTTCCGTCACGTGGAAATGGTAGGTCGAGCCCGGATAGGCTGAGATCACCTGCTTGACGATGGTTTCGAGCATCGCCTCCTTTTGCAGGAGCCCTTCGTCAGTGAAGTCGCGAATGATAAAGCTCAGCGACGCCTTCTCCATCGAGCCGGTCACACCGACCGGATGGATGAAGCCCTGCTTGCCTTCCGTCGTCTCCGGCGCCAAGTCCTTCGGCAGCCGGTCGATGATGGCGCCGGCGATCTTGATGGCGTTCTCCATACGGTCCTTGGCGAAGCCCGGATGGATCGCCACGCCTGTTATGCTGATCTCGACGCCGTCGGCCGAAAAGGTTTCGTCCTCGACGTGGCCCACCGTCTCGCCATCCATCGTATAAGCGAAGTCGGCTCCGAGCGTTTCCAGGTCGACCTTGTTGACGCCGCGACCGACTTCCTCGTCGGGCGTGAACAGGATCTTGATCGTTCCGTGCCGCATATCGGGATTGTCGACCAGAATCTGGGCCGCGGTCATGATTTCTGCCAGTCCCGCCTTGTCATCGGCACCGAGCAATGTCCTGCCATCGGTCGTGACGATGTCGTTGCCGATCTGGTTGTTCAGCTCCGGATGCTCGGCGACACGAATCACCCGGCTCGAATCGCCAGCAAGCTGGATATCCCCGCCGGCATAATTCCTGACGATCTGCGGCTTGACATCCGTGCCGCTGAAATCGGGCGCCGTATCCATATGCGAGCAGAAACAGATGACCGGCACAGCCTTGTCGCTATTGGCCGGAATGGTGGCATAGACATAGCCGTGTTCATCGAGATGCGCGTCGGAAAGCCCGATCTCGAGCAGTTCGTCGACCAGAACCCGCCCGAGATCCTTCTGCTTCTCGGTGGTCGGCTGAGTCGTTGAGGACGGATCGGATTGGGTGTCGATTACGACATAACGGAGGAAACGGTCGAGAACGGTGTCGGTCATATCAATCCAGTCCAGTGAGATCATCCAAGGATATAGCCCGACCGGGTAATGCGGCAAAAGATTTTTCAACTCGGCGAATGGTGCTGTTACGACGGCAGCTTCATCAATGGAGCACGGTTGGTCCGGCTCGCCGTGTGAAGCGACCATTGATCGCTGCGGTCTTGAACACCCGACAGCTACTTCCAATATTTTTGCCGGAGCAAGCTGGCATCGAAAGGAGGAAGAAAATGCCGTTGAACGATGTGCTCTGGACGCGTCCAGTGACGGTCCGGCTGCAGTGCGGTCTGGAACGAACATTTACCGGCGTCTATGATGCCTTGGATTTCCTGGAAAACGAATGGCCACTGGCCCATGGTGAACGCTATCAGCGTGCGGTCAAGACCTGTCGCGGTGCCCTCAACCGAGTTATTGCGCCATTGATTGCACGGGAGGCCTTCATGGCCGCGTGCTTCGAAGCCGGCATGCCGGCAGTTGCCGCTCCCTGGCAGGTGCAAGCCACCAGCCGCCCGGCCCGACCTACGCGTGTCGCTGCCCTCCGCTAAAGGCGGCGTAACCGGGAGGTCACATCGGACCTCGCGATGCCTGCCGCGCGGCCCCATGCGAGCCGCGCTGGCACAGAAGCCAGGTTTAGCGAACGGATTTGAAATTCTTCCGCAAACAGCTGGGGCTGTTATAGTGGTCATGGGATAACCTCCTTCGCTTGGCGTTCTGCGACGCGAGCGGAGGGGTAGGTGGTCGAGGTGAAGAATGCCGCCGGCATCGATTGAATTTGTGGCCGTGCCCCTTCCCTTTCAGGAATCTGGCCGGTCGCGCGGCGTTGGAACAACGATGTGCGCAATTTCGTTTGTGGACCGAATGTCCGGGAACAGCCATGGCCAGCGACAGCCTATCGAACTACCGATCCAAACGCGATTTCCAGAAGACCGCGGAGCCCAGCGGCGAGCAACGCGTGAAAAAGAGCAATCGCCGCCGGTTTGTCATTCAGAAGCACGATGCGACACGGCTGCACTACGACCTGCGGCTCGAGCTCGACGGCGTGTTCAAGAGCTGGGCTGTCACCAAAGGTCCATCGCTCGATCCGCACGACAAGCGCCTTGCGGTCGAGGTCGAAGATCATCCGCTCGATTATGGCGACTTCGAAGGCACGATTCCGAAAGGCCAGTATGGCGGCGGTACCGTCATGCTGTGGGATCGCGGCTATTGGGAGCCGGAGGGGAGGAAGACTCCCGAGCAGGCGCTTTCCAAGGGCGATTTCAAGTTCACACTCGAAGGCGAGCGCCTGCACGGGAGCTTCGTGCTGGTGCGCATGCGCAACGATCGCGAGCGCAGCACGCGTACCAACTGGCTGTTGATCAAGCATCATGACGAGTTCTCCGTCGAGGAGAACGGTGCTTTCGTCCTGGAAGAGAACGTCACCTCGGTGGCCTCGGGCCGCAGCATGGAAATGATCGCAGCCGGCAAGGGGCGCAAACCGACACCCTTCATGGTGGAAGGCGCCAAGGTCGAGGCTGACGCCGTCTGGGACAGTAATCACGGACTGGCCGCCGAGGGGCGGCAGGAGGCGAGAGGCGGAAAGCGCGCCGGCACCGCAACGGCGGTTGATCTTCCGAATTTCATCGCGCCGCAGCTTTGCGAGAAGCTGGAGCGGCCACCCGGCGGGAACGGCTGGATCCACGAGATCAAGTTCGATGGATACCGCATTCAGATGCGCGTGCTCGACGGCGAAGCGACGCTGAAAACCAGGAAAGGTCTCGACTGGACGGCCAAGTACCCCGAAATCGCTGAAGCGGCGTCAGCGCTTCCAGACTGCATAATCGATGGCGAAATCTGCGCTCTCGATGAGCACGGTGTGCCTGACTTCGCCGCGCTGCAGGCGGCGCTGTCGGAAGGCAAGACCGGCAGCCTCGTCTACTTCGCCTTCGACCTGCTCTATGACGGCGGCGAGGATCTCCGCTCCAAGCCCCTCATGGAGCGCAAGACGCGGTTACAGGAGCTGCTCACGCAGGCTGGCAACGATCCTCGCATCCGCTACGTCGAGCATTTTACAGGCGGCGGCGACGCCGTGCTCAGGTCGGCGTGCAAGCTATCGCTGGAAGGTATTGTGTCGAAAAAGGCTGATGCCCCCTATCAGTCCGGTCGAACGGAGAGCTGGGCGAAGTCGAAATGCCGGGCGGGGCACGAGGTAGTCATCGGCGCCTATGCCAAGACCAACGGCAAGTTTCGTTCCCTTCTCGTCGGCGTTTTCAGCGACGATCATTTTGTCTATGTCGGCCGTGTCGGGACCGGCTACGGCGCCAAGAAAGTCGAAACGCTGCTTCCGAAACTGAAGGCGCTGGAGACGGCGAAGTCGCCGTTCACAGGTGTCGGCGCTCCGAAGAAGCAGGCTGAAGTCGTATGGGTGAAGCCCGAGCTTGTCGCCGAGATTGAATTCGAGGGCTGGACCGCCGACGGTCTCGTCCGGCAGGCCGCCTTCAAGGGCTTGCGTGAAGACAAGCCGGCCAGGGAAGTCGAGGCGGAGCGACCGTTAAGATCCTCCAAGGCCGAGATTGCGGAGACGGCTCCGCGGGCCGCACCAAAATCGACGCGCCGCGGGGGTCAGAAGGCCAATGTCATGGGTGTGCTGATTTCAAGCCCGGACAAACCATTGTGGCCGGATGCCAATGATGGTGAGCCGGTGACAAAGGAGGAATTGGCCCGCTATTACGAGGCGGTCGGCGACTGGATGATCGGCCACCTCAAGGGCAGGCCCTGCTCCATCATCCGCGCCCCGGACGGGATTGGCGGCGAGCAGTTCTTCCAGCGTCATGCGATGCCGGGGCAATCCAACCTGCTCGAATTGGTGAAGGTATTCGGCGACAAGAAGCCTTACCTGCAGATCGATCGCATCGAAGGGCTTGCGGCGGTCGCCCAGATCGCGGCGCTCGAGCTCCATCCGTGGAACTGCGAACCCGGCCAACCGGAAGTGCCTGGTCGCCTGGTATTCGATCTCGATCCCGGGCCCGACGTTCCCTTTTCCACGGTTGTTGCCGCTGCCCGCGAAATGCGCGATCGGCTGGAAGACCTCGGATTGATCAGCTTCTGCAAGACGACCGGCGGCAAGGGCTTGCATGTCGTGACCCCGCTTGCAGTCAACAAACGAAAACCGTTGTCATGGCCGGAGGCAAAGGGCTTCGCGCACGACGTCTGCCAGCAGATGGCCCGGAACAATCCCGATCTCTACCTGATCAAGATGACCAAGAGCCTGCGGGGCGGTCGCATTTTCCTCGATTACCTGCGCAATGATCGCATGGCGACGGCCGTGGCACCACTCTCCCCTCGGGCCCGCCCAGGGGCGACGGTGTCAATGCCTCTGACGTGGGCACAGGTGAAATCAGACCTCGACCCCAAAAGGTTCACGATCCGAACCGTGCCTGCTTTGCTGTCGAAGTCGTCCGCCTGGAAGGATTATTGCGAGGGGCAGCGTCCCTTGGAGCAAGCGATCAAGAGGCTCGGCCGCACCGGCAAGCATGCCGCCTGACACGGCTGATGGCCCGCGGCACTCATCTGATTGAAGTGGCATCAGTCAAATCGAAGACGGCGGCGTTATCCTGGATCTCGCGAAGGCCCTTGTATGAGGGGTGCCGTAGGCTGCCCTCACGCGTCCAGCCGCGAAACTCGATCTCGGCAATCAAGGTCGGTTGGGAAAAGACGAGGCGCTTTCCTTTCAGCGGCACGACGGGTTTTTTCGTCTGGAGGCGGTTCAACGTCTTGCGCAAATATTCCGCCTCGGTTCGGTTGAACCCCGTGCCGACGGATCCGACGTAAATCCAGTCGTTGCCCTTTCGGCCTGCAAGCAAAAGACTGCCGAGCCCGCCGCGCGTGCTGGCGGATTCCTCGTAACCGACGATCATGAAACTGTCGCTCTGAACGCACTTGATCTTCTGCCAGTCACCCAGCCGGCCACTCCGGTAAGGGCTGTCACTGCGCTTGGCAATGATGCCTTCGAGGCCCAGATGACATGCGTGTTCGAGCAGTTCCTCGCCACCCAGATCCAGTTCGTGCGAGAACCGAATGGCGCCGTCGTCGGTCTCAGGGACCAGATCCTCCAGAAGATGACGGCGCACCGACAGTTCCGTCCGCGTCAGGTCGTGACCGTCGAGATACAACAGATCGAAGGCGTAGAAGATGGATTCGGTCGAGATCCGCTTGCCGCCCCTGCCGCCGAGCGAGCGCTGCAAGGCTCCGAAGTCCGAGCGACCTTCTTCATCGAGGACGACGGCTTCTCCGTCGAGAATGCAGCTCGACACACCGAGCTCTTTTGCTGCTGCGGCGATGCTTGGAAAACGGTGGGTCCAGTCATGGCCGCCGCGGGTGAGAATACGAATAGCCTTTGGCTGGATGTGGACCGCCAATCGGTAGCCGTCCCACTTCACCTCGTAAAGCCAATCCGGCCCTTGCGGCACCGTCTGCTTCAGCAAGGCCAGGCACGGCTCCACTCTCAACGGCATTGCATCGAACGGCAGGTTTGGCTGGTCGGGATCACGCCGACGGACAGGTCGCGAGTGTATCGCGGAATTGGAATCGCGAAGCAGGGGGGCGGAGGGGCGCCGTGGTCTGGTCATCACTCAATGCCTGCCGGATCGGTTCTCGGCATCGACGGATTTGCGCAGCGCCTCCATGATGTTGATGACGTTGCTGGGAGCCGGTTCTGGCTTCTCCCTTCCCTTGGACTTGGCCTTGACAGGCTTTTTCATCTGTTTCTTCTTGGCTTCGATAAGCTCGAGCAATCTGTCCTGCACCGGGTCGGAGGCCATCTTCGGGTTCCAGTGCTGCGTCTGCTTCTTGATGAGCTGCTGGACCAGCGGCATCATCTGGCTGTCCGCCGGCTGATCGTCCACCCTATCGAAATAGTTCTCAGCGTCGCGCACCTCGTCGCCGTAACGGAGGGTCCAAAGGACGATGCCCTTGCCGCGAGGCTCCAGCATCACGGCCCGCTCGCGGCGCGCAATCACCAGCCGCGAGATGCCGACCATGTCCTCGGCGGCCATCGCGTCGCGGATCACCGAGAATGCCTCCTGGCCGACCGGATCGTCGGGTGAAAGATAGTAGGGCGTGTCGAGCCAGATCCATTCGACGGTGTTGCGCGGCGTAAAGACTTCAATATCGATCGTCTTGGTGCTTTCAAGCGCAACGTTCTCCAACTCATCGTCCTCAAGCAAGACATATTCGTTCTCACCGCGCTGATAGGCTTTTACTTCGTCTTCATCTTTCACGTCCTTGCCGGTGACGGCGTCGACATAGTGGCTGACGACGCGGTTCTGGGTGGCGCGATTGAGCGTGTGAAAACGCACCTTCTCATTTTCAGAAGTGGCCGGCATCATCTGCACCGGGCAGGTGACGAGCGACAGTTTGAGGTAACCTTTCCAGTAAGGCCGGATCGCCATGGAAACCTCCGATCACCCGGCGCGGCGCTGGTGAGCGCCGGCCGGGCTGCGTGGTTTCGTCGTCGACGCGCGCGCGGCCTTCTGCCTGCTCTTTCCGGCATTGGCATTTGCAGCGGTGCGCTTCGCCTTGGCCGGCGTCGCCATGCCGGCGCTTTCGCGTAGCGCCTGTAGCAGGTCGCTCGGTTTGGGAGCCGGCGGCGCCTTTTTCTTCGGAAGGGTGCGGCCTTCGATCTTGGCCTTCACCAGCTCGCCGACGGCCGCTTCATATCGGTCGTCGAACTGCTTCGGGTCGAACTCGCCCTTCTTGGTGTTGATGATGTGCTTGGCAAGCTCCAGCATCTCGCCTTCGATCTTGAGATCCGGCATCTCCTCGAATGCCTTCTCCGAGGAGCGAACCTCATAATCGAAGTTCAAGGTTGAGCCGACCAGCCCTTTGCCATGGGGGCGGATGAGGAGAGTTCGCAGGCGGCGGAACAGCACCGTTCGGGCAATGGCCGCGACCTTGGCTTTTTCCATACCATCCCTCAGGAGTTTGAAAGCGTCGCTGCCCATCTTGTCGGGAGCCAGATAGTAAGGCTTGTCGAAATAGACGTCGTCGACCTCGTCAAAAGGAATGAACGCCTCCACCTTCAGCGTCTTGTCGCTTTCAGGAATGGCGGCCGAGACTTCCTCGGGCTCGAGCACGACATAGCGGCCGTCCTCAATCTCAAAACCCTTGACCTGGTCCTCGCGCTCGACCGGGTCTCCGGTCTCGCCGTCAACGAATTCTCGGCGCACCCGGTTGCCGGTCTTCCTGTTCAGTGTGTGAAACGCGATCCGCTCGGATGTGGAGGCGGCGGTGTAAAGGGCCACGGGGAAGGCCACCTCCCCGAACTTGATGAAGCCTTTCCAATTCGCTCTCGGGGCAACCATTTCGCACGCGCTCCTGCCGCAACCAGTGCGAGTCAACCGAATCACTTTACGATTGGTTCCGAATCAAAACGAATCAAATTTCAATAGCTTAGCAAGAATCATCCACGCGTTTTCCGAGTCTCGCTCATCCCGTTGAATCTGATCGATCTTTTTCTCTCGGGGTGCTTTTTACAATGACAGCAACCAGCAGATAGGGACGCCTGAGGAGCTCGGCTGCTCAATCGATGCGTTGTCCCTCGCCGTCGAACACATGCAGATATTGGGGCGGGAAGGCGACATTGACCTTCGGCCCCGCCTTCAACGCTTCGCGGTCCAGAGTGAAGATCTTGAAGGGCAGGCCATGGAGGGTGAGGTGCAGGATAATGCCGAAGCCGGTGGGTTCGACGAGCTCCACATCGGTGCCAAGCCCCGTCCCGTCACTCGTCATCAGCACATGCTCCGGCCGGATGCCGAGCATCACCTTCGCGCCGTCTGCAAGCGGCAGCGGCCTTGCCAGCGGCACGATCGTCCCATCCTTCAGCTTGACGCCGCCTGCTTCATAGGTGGCGTCGAGGAAATTCATCCCCGGCGAACCGATGAAACCGGCGACGAAGAGGTTGGCGGGGCGATCGTAGAGTTCGAGCGGACTGCCGACCTGCTGCACCACGCCGCCGTGCATGGCGACGATCCGGTCGGCGAGCGTCATCGCCTCGATCTGGTCATGGGTGACATAAATCGAGGTTGCCTTCAACTCGCCATGCAGCTTCTTGATTTCGGCGCGCATCTGTTCGCGCAACCGCGCATCCAGATTGGACAGTGGTTCGTCGAACAGGAAGGCCTTCGGCTGGCGCACGATGGCGCGGCCCATCGCGACACGCTGGCGCTGACCGCCGGAGAGCGCCTTCGGCCGCCGTTCGAGCAGCGGATCGAGACCGAGCTTGGCGGCGGCCGCCGCCACCGCGCTGGTGATCTTCTCCTTGGCGGTCTTCCGCAGCCTGAGGCTGTAGCTCATATTGCCGGCGACGTTCATGTGCGGATAGAGCGCATAGGACTGGAACACCATGGCGATGTCGCGGTCCTTGGGATGCAGTTCGTTCACACGGGCGCCCGCAATACGGATCTCACCCGATGTGACGTCCTCCAGCCCGGCGATCATCCGCAACAGCGTGGACTTGCCGCAGCCGGAGGGACCGACGAGCACGACGAATTCGCCATCTCTGATCTCGAGGTCGACGCCGTGCAGCACCTGCACGTGGCCATAGGCTTTGCGGATATTCTGGATATCGATCGATGCCATTCTGTTTAACCCTTGACCGCGCCGGCCGTCAGGCCCTGGACGAGATATCGTTGGATGAGCAGGAAGAAGAGGCCGGCCGGAATGAGCGCCATGACGCCCGCCGCCATCATCTGCCCGAAATCCACCGAGAATTTCGAAACGAAGGTTAGAAGTCCCACAGGGAAGGTCGCCGCATCATTGCCGTTGATCAGCATCAGCGCAAACAGCAGTTCGCTCCAGGCGGCGGTGAAGACGAAGCCGAGCGTCGCGGCGATGCCTGGCAGCGTCAGGGGCAGGATGATCTGGCGGAAGGCCGTGAACTGCGTCGCCCCGTCGATCATCGCCGCCTCTTCGAGATCCTTGGGGATGCCGTCGAAGAAGGACTGCATCAGGAAGGTGGCGAAGGGCACGTTGAAGGCGGTGTAGACAATGACGAGCCCAGTCAGGCTGTTGGTCAGATGCAGGGGCGACAGGATCTTGAAGATCGGCGCGACCAGCATGACGAGCGGAAACATCTGGGTCAGCAGCATCAGCGCGACGATCCAGTATTTTGCGCGGAAATTGAAGCGCGACAGCGCGTAGCCCGAGAGCGAGGCGCAGATCGTCACCGTCACCGCCGTCGAGGCCGAGACGATCAGGCTGTTCTTGAAGAAGGTGGGAAAGGCACTGTGCTGCAGCACGAAGGCATAATGATCCCAGCTCGTGCGCGACGGCCACATGCGCACGCCTTCCGTATAGAGCAGATCGTTCGGCGTCACCGAGACCTTGAGCAGCCAGAACAGCGGGAAGAGCGCGAAGGCGATGTAGCAGAGGATCGCTAAGCGATGCGCGATGGTGGGAAGGATTGATCGTTTCATGGTCTCAATCCTTGTTCAACAGCGTCTGCCGCAGCAGGATGATCAGCATCGAATAGGCGAGCAGCAGCGCCAGCAGCACCAGTGCAATCGCCGAGGCATAACCGAAATCGAGCCGCTTGAAGGCCGTGGTGAAGATATAACTCGCGACGATCTGCGTCCGGTCGGCCGGGCCGCCATTGGTCATGACGACGATGAGATCGGCGAAGTTGGAAATCCAGACGGTGCGGAGCAGCACGGTGATGGCGATCGTCGGCGCCAGAAACGGCAGGGTGATCGAGCGGAAACGCTGAAACCAGCCGGCACCATCGATCGAGGCGGCCTCGTAGAGATCGCGCGGAATCGCCTGCAGCGCCGCAAGCAGGGTGATGGCAAAGAAGGGAATTCCCCACCAGACATTGGCGACGATCGGCCCCCACATCGCATGATCGGGATCGGAGAGAATGTTGCCCGGCTCATGCATCAGCCCGAGTGCGAAGAGCCAGTGCGGGATCGGCCCGATGACCGGATTGAACAGCCAGGCCCAGTTGAGACCGGCGAGAAAGGACGGCACCGCCCAGGGCAGGAAAACCAGCGCCTGTGCGATCGCCCGGCCCGGGAACGGCTTGTCGAGCAGCAACGCCAGAATGAGGCCGAAGATGAATTGCAAGACGACGGAGGCGCCGGTCCACCACAGCGTGTTCCTCAGCGCGCCGTAAAAGGCCGCGTCGCTCGACAACTCGCGGAAATGCTCGAGCCCGATGAAGCCGCCGGAAAAGGGATTGAGCAGCTGGATATCGCGGAAGGCATAGGACAGCCCGAGCGTCAGCGGCACCAGCATCACCGCAATGATCAGGATCAGCGACGGCGCGCTGTAGAGATAGGGCTCCGAAGCATCGGCAAGACGGCGCAGCCACGGCCTGCGGTCGCGACGCATGTCGAGCATATCGGCGGAAATGGTCATCGGATTGCGGTTTCCATTGTCTTACCCGGTTGGGAATTGTGACGCTTCTGAACGAAGAGACCGGAGCCCCCTCATCCGACCTTTCGGGCCACCTTTCTCCCCGCTGGGGAGAAGGAGAATGAGGCGCCGCCACGAGTCTCTTCTCCCCAGCGGGGGTCTGAAGGACGGGTCGAGACCAGTGGCTCGACCCAGCCATAGGTGCCGGCAGGCGGATGAGGGGGCCCCCAGCTCGAAGCCCCCTTTTTTCACTACTTCTTGCTCAGGAACTTCTGCTGCGCCTTGGTCAGATAATCCGCCCACTGATCCGCCAGATCCTTCGCCGAGATGTCGCCGAGCAAGGCCTGCTGCGAGGTCTTGATCGCCAGCGAATCCTTGAAGAAGGCGAACTCTTCCAGATAGGTCGGCATGACGGTCGGCACGGTGTTCGGATCCGCCAGTTCCTCGAACCAGCCCTTGAACTGGTCACCGGCATAGAAGGGATCCTTTTCGGCCGCGGTATAGGCCGGCAGGGCGCCGATGCGCTTGTTCCACTCGATATTGCCTTCCGGCCCTTCGAGTGTGGCGATCAGCTTCCAGGAGAGATCCTTGTTGGCGCTCGTCGAAAACATCGACCAACCGCCATAGCCGATGGTTGGGAAGGACTTGCCGTCAGGCCCCTTCGGCAGCGGCGCAACGCCGAAATCCTCCTTCTTCATGCGTTCGGCGATGGCGATCAGCGCGTCCGGATCCTGGTCGAGGAAGGCGCAGGTGCCGGAATAGAAACCGGCGACGACTTCGTTGAAGCCCCAGTTGACGCTGTCCTTCGGCGCATAGCCCTTCTTGTAGAGATCGACCATCCACTCGATGCCCTTTGCCCAGCCGGGGCTGTTCATGGTCGAGGTGCCGTCTTCCTTGAAGTACTTGTTGTCGCCCGCCATCGTGGCGGCGAAGATCATCCAGCCATTGAGGCCGCCCGGGCCGCCGCGCATGCAGTAGCCATATTTGCCCGGCAGCTTGGAGACCTTTTCGGACGCGGCAGTAAACTCGTCCAGCGTCTTCGGCGGCGCGGCGACACCAGCCTCCGAAAGCAGCTTCTTGTTGTAGAACATCGCCCTGAGATAGAAGCCGTAGGGCAGCATGTAGGCAGTATTCTTGACGTCGCGGCCGAGCTCGAGCGCGCGCGGCGTCAGCTCCTTGGTGTGCTCCCATTTTTCGAGATAGGGCTCAAGGCTTTCGAGCATGCCGTTGTTGGCATAAAGCGACAGCCAGGTATCGGGCATCTCCATCACATCGGGCACGTCACCGGCCGACACCATGGTGGCGAATTTCTGGAAGGCTTCGTTCCAGGGCAGCGAGATGATGTCGACCTTGGTGCCGGGATTGGCGGCCTCGAACTTGCCGACGATCGATTTCAGCGTTTCTGTGCGCTCCGGGCTGGTGATGACTTCGACCAACTTCAGCGTCGTATCGGCGAACGCCGTACCCGCCATCATCGAAGCAAAGAGTGTCGAGATTATCAGCTTTTTCATGCTCAGTTCCCCCTTATAGGTCTCTCTTGTCAGGTTCTCTCTGGTTTCAGGATTATGAGGCGGCGGCGAGCGCCTCCTCGATGTCCCTCCACAGGGCCTCGGTTCCTTCGAGGCCGACATGGAGGCGTACGGATCGCGCATGAATTCCAAAAGTTTGCGCGGAATTCGGCTGTGCCTTCTGCTGAAGCACCACCTCGCCCGGTACGATCAGGCTTTCATGCCCACCCCAGCTCACTCCCAGTTTGAAGAGCTTGAGGCGATCGGCGAAGGCGCGGATATCGACGCCTTCTCGGAAAATGAACGAAAACAGGCCCGACGTGCCGTGGAGCCCGGCGGGCAGACGGTTGGCAAGCCCGGGGTGGCAGACCGTCTCCACCACATCGAGCTTCTCCAGCCGTCTGGCGATCTCCAGGGCGGAGGCTTCATGAGCCTTCATCCGCAGCGGCAGCGTGCGCAGGCCGCGGATCAACAGCCAGGCGTCGAAGGGCGAAAGCTTGCCGCCGAGATAAGGATAGGCCTCGGCCTTGACGCGCGCAATCATCGCCTTCGAGCCGGCGATGACGCCCGCCACCACGTCGCTGTGGCCGCCAAGATATTTGGAGGCGGAATGGATGACGAGATCGACGCCGAGCGTCAGAGGCCGCTGGAAGAACGGGCTCGCCCAGCTGTTGTCGATCATCGAGACGACGCCGTGTCGCTTGGCAAGGGCTGCGAGCGCACCGACGTCATGCGCCTCCATGACCCAGCTCGTCGGGCTTTCCAGGTAGAGGAGCTTGGCGCCGGGCAGCGCCTTCGCCACCGCCTCCTCGTCGCGACCGTCGACATAGGTCACCTCGATCTTCATCCGCGTCAGGATGGTACCGAACAGGCGGAAGGCATCGGGATAGACATGCCGGACGGCGACGATGCGGTCGCCCGGCTCGACAAAGCTCAGCACCGCCGACGAGATCGCCGCCATGCCGCTCGCGAAACCCAGCGCATCCTCCGCACCTTCGAGCTTGGCCAGCATTTCCTCGAAGGCGCGCACCGTCGGGTTCAGCCCGCGCGTATAGGTCGGCCGCACCTTCTCGCCGCGATAGACGGTGATCATTTCGTCATAATCGGAAAAGGTGAAAAGCGAGGTCTGGAAGATCGGCGGCACGACGGCGTCGGCGAAGTTGCCGTCGTCGTGGGCGGTGATAAGGGAAGCAAGATCGAACGGGTCTGCGCCGTTGCTCATTTGGACATTTCCTTGATGTCTTCCTCGACGATATCGAGAATTTTCAATGTCTCCGCCCGCGCCGCCTCGGCATCCCGAGCGGCGATCGCGTTAAAAAGCGTGCGGTGAAAGGGAAAGGACCGGCGAGCGAAATCCTGCCGGTCGAACGGATGCTCCCAGAAGCGCTCGAATGTCTCGCGCATCTGCTCGAGAAGCTGGCGAAACAGCGGGTTGTGGGTGGCGTCGTAGACGGCGAGATGGAAGGCGAGATCCTCCGGCCCGGATGTGCCCTTCTCCAGGTGCACCCGCTCCATCTCGTTGAGCTTCTCCTCGATGACGACGAGGTCTCTTGTCGTGCGCCGCCGGGCGGCGACCATGCCCGCCTCGCATTCGATGCCGCGGCGAACCTCCAGCGTCTGCAGCAGCGCATCGCGCAGATGCGCCGCGTCGAAAGACAGCGGCATATGGATCGTCGCCCGGGACACCGGCTTCAGCAGATAGGTGCCGCTGCCCTTGCGCGTCTCGATGACGCCGAGCGCCTGGAAATGCCGGATCGCCTCGCGAATGGTCGAACGGCCGACGGCAAGGGCCGCCATCAGCTCCCGCTCGGCCGGCAGCCGATCACCCGCCTGCAACCGCGCTTGCTCCACATAATCCGCCAGCGCATCGGTCACCTGACGCGCCCGGTCCATGACGGGAAGCGGCCGGATCACCGGCCTGTCGCTACGATTTGCCTTCATGGTTCCCCATTTTTTCTATCAGGCAGCCAGATCTGAATTGGTCTGACATCTTAGCATTTCGCAAACGGGGCAAGACGTCAAGCCGAGTTGTCTTTATAATAAGGCCGATCTTGCTGCGTCGCTCCCTGGGCAGAAGCGGTTCTACGGTTCGCCATTTTGCGTCGGTAGGTCACCACGTACCAGGGCAGCCTCCTGAAAGGCACCTTGAATTAAAACTCAGCTGATTTGGCCAAGCACATTATAACAGGACCTAGGCAAGGATTGCCCCGTCACCGGGAGCGCCTAAAGCGTCGGCGCCTGCGACCTGCCCGAACCGCGATTTTCACAATCTCGCGCTCCTGTTTCACGAAGTCGCAACGAACGCTGCGAAGTACGGAGCACTCTCCGTCGGCGACGGGCACGGACGGATGAATGCAGATCCGACCCAGCCCTCTTCGGCTTTGAAAGCATCCTGGAGCAAAGGATAGCGCAAAACCTTGACATCCATATCGAGCGATCATGGACGCCTGATGAATTGTCAATTCGGCTTTCGCTTCTCCGTCTCGTGATCACGTAAGCCTTCCGGCTCGCCCGGGGCTTACAAGGGAGATGCATGGCATGCCATCGCCATACCGAATGACACCCGCAATTCGGCAGCCTCCGTTTCGCGATTTGTCCGGTGTTGTTCTCCGCGGCGGCAAACAGAGGCGACGCCTAGTCCCTTCATCGGTCCTTAAGAAAAGGATGGCAGCTTTACCTCAAATTTGGGGGGTGCATATATGGTACATGGGTTGATGTGGCGGGCTCGCATTCAGACGAAGGTGCTCGCGCTTTTGGCGCCATTCGTCATTAGCCTATGCGCAGTAGGGTTGACTGGGTACTACGCGTCGAGCCTTCTCGAAGGTCGGATGGAGATCTCCAACCATATTTTGCAGTCTCTGAACGGGTTCAAGCTTGTTTCTTCAAGCATGACCGGCTTTCTGATGAAGCCGTCGCAGGAAGCTCGTGACACCGCGCTTGCGGACGCCCGAGAGCAATTGGCAAACCTGAAGCAGACGATCGAGACTCTAAGGCCGACGACCGATGTGGGGCTTCTCGACCGCGCGCTCGATCAGTCGCAAATCATCCCGCAAAAGATCGAAGCGATCTGGCAAATCGAAACGGGACAGCAGAAAATTCTCAGCGACGTGGACGCTGCTTCCGCGGCGCTTCTTGACCTGCAAGGGCAGGTTGGCAAGCGCTCGTTCATGCTGATGGCGAGTGCGAAAAAGATGGAAAATGCCAACAAGAGCGGCCTCAGCAACGCCGTCTCCATCACCGCGGCCGCCAGTGTTGCGACAAAACTTAGCAATGATTATACGAACGCTACAACGTCGGCTGACAAGCTTAGCCTTCTAGCCAAATATGCGCCCGATTTGCAGAAGACAAGGGAGCAGCTTTCGCCTGCGATAGGGACCGACAGAGAAGCCCTCGCAACGCAGTATGCCGCTGCGGTAGATGCCATCCTTAACGTTTCGAAGGCGTCGCCAGACACTTTGGATGTCCCGACAACGGATACCGCCATCGCTAATCTTGCTGCTATTGGGGACAGTCTCAAGACAATTGGCGACGACCTGATGCGGACCTCAGTACTCGCGCTTGCCGCGTCGGACAAGGATATCTCTCAGGCGACGAATGTCGGCAACCAACTGCGTGCTATCGTTAACAGCAATAACGAGATCCGCGTCGGCTTCGCCGAACTTGCAGGCAAGCCAGACGACGCGCGAGTGAAGAAAGTCCAGCAATCAATCTACATGTATCAGACCGAGCTCGGCCGTCTCGCCGGCGTGGTGACCGACGATCCGGTTTTTGCCGAGATTCCGAAGAAGGCTCAACCCGTTCTCGATCTGCTTGCGGCGAACGCGGCAGCGCTCTCCGACGGTGCGCTCCGCAAGCTTGCTGAGTTCGACCGCGCCGCGGAGCAGATCGACAACACCTGGAACCTGCTTGCGCAGTTCGCCGAGACGCAGAAGGAAAATGCTGGGCAGGATCGTCAACAGGCCAATAGGATATCCGGCGGCGCGATTGTCATCGGCATCCTAATTGCCATGGCCGCAGGTGCCGCGCTGGTCTTCACACTGAAGGGACCTATCGCCCAGATTACCGCAGCGATGCGCAAGATCGCCGAGGGAAGGCTCGACACCACAATAACGGGCGAGACACGGGCCGACGAAATCGGGGAAATGGCCCGTGCGCTTTCGGTCTTCAAACAAAATGCGCTGTCGAAAGTCGAAATGGAACAACAGGCCGAGATCGCGCGTCGTGAGGCAGAATCTGAGCGCGCCCGCAACGAACTCGAGCGACGTAACGCACAGGTTCAGGTTGATGCCGCAATCGAGGCGCTGGCGGAAGGGCTCACGCGGCTGTCGCGCGGGCAGTTGAATTTTGCGATCGATACGCCCTTTGCCCCTGAGCTCGATCGGATCCGCACCGATTTCAACATGTCGGTGGCGGGTCTCAGAGAGACCCTCTGCGAGATCCGTGAGACGTCTTCCCTCATTAGCAATAATGGCCGCCAGATGGCGGAAGCCGTCGAAGACTTGGCCAGTCGGACTGAAAAGCAGGCGGCTGCTCTTGAAGAAACCGCAGCGGCTGTGGAGGAGATTTCTTCCGCCGTCAACACCTCTTCAGGACGGGCAGCAGCAGCGCTGGCGCTTGTCCAACGCGCCAAACAAGGCGCCGACGCCTCGGCTTCGGTGGTCCAAAACGCAGTATCGGCTATGGGACGGATCGAGGACGCGTCGGGCAAGATCGTACAGATTGTCAGCGCCATCGATTCCATCGCTTTCCAGACCAATCTCTTGGCCCTGAATGCGGGAGTCGAAGCGGCGAGAGCGGGCGAGGCCGGCAAGGGCTTTGCAGTCGTGGCGCAGGAAGTGCGGGAGCTGGCGCAGCGATCGGCTCGCGCAGCCAAGGAAATCGGCGAGCTCATCAACAATTCTGTCCGAGAGGTTGCGTCGGGCTCCGAGTTCGTCGGCCGCACTGGCGATGCGCTGATGGAGATTTCCACCGAGATCGTCCACATCGTCGGCCATATTGAACTGATCGCCGCGTCAAGCCGCGATCAAGCGACGACACTCAATTCGATCAATGCGTCGGTGAACGATATTGATCGTATGACGCAGCAAAATGCGGCGATGGTGGAAGAGACCAATGCCGCCACGCAACAGCTATCGTCAGAGGCGCTCGCACTTACCGAGATGATCGCACGCTTTCAGCTTGAAGGCCCTGAGAGCCCGGCTTCTAGAGGCTACGAGGCCGCCGCATGACGGCAGCGTGTATTCGCAGACCCTTTGACTTGCTTTCAAATGTGAATCATCAGCGCCTGCTGCACGTCGTCATCAGCGTGAGCTCGGTATGCCACAAAGTCCCGACGATCACGATTTGTGGCCAACGGCTGTTGGTCAGGACTGAGCCAGTTAGGCGCATAAGGAGCATTGACGGTTCTGAACGCCGTCGGCATCGCTGCGGACGTGATTGTCACAGACCCATGGCCCAGTGACGCAGAAGAAGGCGAATTGGCGGCCTTATAGGTGTCGGCATCGCTCCTCGACCAAGGGCGCCGCAACACAATCTTTTTGCCTTGTCCACCAGTGGCGAGAGGCAGGAAGTGGCGCAGACGCGACATCAAATCCGACATGTCGTTTCCGCGAGGCAAAGGCTTTCCTGCTTCACGCCCAGAACGCATTGATGGAGTGGGCGACCTCTTAAGCGCAGTCGAGGCAGTTATCAAAGGAGTGTCAGACGCATCATACTCGTCGGGAGCTTTCGAAACATCAGCTTAGAGATGCTACCCACCCACCGGCGTCAGGTCAACGAGCGCCTTGATCGGCAGGTGATCCGAGGCGATGCGGGCGAGCGGTGTATCATGCGCCTCCACCTCGGAGATGATGCCCTTGCGGTTGGCGATGATGCGGTCGAGCGCCAGCAGCGGCAGGCCGGCGGGAAAACTCGGCACGGCGGGCGGCAGCTCGCCGAAGGCGGATTGGAAGGTGTTCAGCGACGAGCGGTCGCCGAGCCGCCATTCGTTGAGGTCGCCGAGCAGGATGGTCGGCATCTCGTGCCTGTCGTTGATCAGTTCGACGAGGGTCCGGGCCTGCTGGGCTCTGCTGTGGCGCAGCAGGCCGAAATGCGCGGCGATGATGCGCAGCACCCCGCCCTCCTCCAGCTCGATTTCGGCGACCAGCGCACCGCGCGGCTCCAGCCCCGGCAGCCTGACCTGGTGCACGTCATGCACCAGCCCCTTCTTGAACAGCACGACATTGCCGTGCCAGCCATGCGCCTTCGCCATTCCGGCGACCGGCACAGGGATTAGCCCCGTCTCCCGCTCCAGCCGGCCGAGGTCGAGAATGCCCGTGCGCTCGCCGAAGCGTGTGTCGGCTTCCTGCAGCGCGATCACGTCGGCACCGATTTCATGGATCACCCGGCTGGTGCGCTCCGGATCGAAGCGGCGATCAGTACCGACACACTTGTGGACATTGTAGGAGGCGATCAACGTTCCGGCGCTGCGCGGCCTTGCCTCCATATGCGCCGCGTCAAGCCGCTTTTTCCTGCTCCTGATCGAGGCGAGAATGCTGGCGGGAAGACTGTCTTTCCTGGCGTGCATCGGGAGGCGCACTTGTTCCGTTGATCAAAGAGGCTACTCACTCGGCAGTATAGGCGGCCGCGCGGAACTTGCCATGTCGGAATGCAAAAAATCCGTCAGAGATAGGGCGAACCCAGCCACAGGACCTTCTCGATCAGCCGCACCGGGAAGGGCCGCGCGCGTAAGCCTTCCAGCGTCACCAGCGTTGCCGATTTCAGGATTTCCTCGATATGCTCGTCGATCTCGGCGGCAAAGCCCTCATTCAGCACTTCGAGATCGACCTCGAAATTCAGCCTGAGCGAACGTGGATCGAGGTTGGAAGAGCCGACATAGGCCCAGGTGCCGTCGATCGTCAGAAGCTTCGAATGGCTGAAGCTGCCGGTCGAGCGCCAGATGCGGCAATAATTTTTGAGGATCTGATCGAATTGCGCCGTCATCGCCCGGTCGACCAGCATGAGATTGTTGAGAGCCGGCACGACGATATCGACTTCAACGCCGCGCCGCGCCGCCGTCACCAGGGCGCTGATCAGTTCGCGGTCCGGCAGGAAATAGGGCGACATGATGCGGATCGATTGACGCGCAACCGAAAAGGCGCCCATCAGCATCTTATGGTTGGTCTCGAGGCTGCGGTCCGGCCCTGAGGCGACGATGCGCATCAGGATGGGGTCGCCGGGGCTGCGCGGCGGCGGCTCGATGCGCCAGGCCTCGTCGTTCAACAGTTCGTCGGTGGTGAACCGCCAGTCTTCGGCGGCAAGATCGAAGAGATCGGTGACGACGGGGCCGGTGACGCTGAAATGCGTATCACGGGCAAAGGTCTCGCCCGTCGCCTCCTCGCTGAAACCCGCCCTGATATTCATGCCGCCGGTCAGCGCAATGCGTCCGTCGACGATCAGGATCTTGCGGTGGGTGCGCAGATTGGCATAGGGCAGCCGCAAGCCCATGATGACATTGCCGTTGAAGACGGCGACGGTGACGCCGCCCTCCTTGAGATGGCCGAGAATGCTCGGCACCGAATAACGCGCGCCGACGGCGTCGATCAGCACCCGGACCGTCACACCCCGCTTCACCGCGGCAATCAGCGCATCGGCGATCCGCAGACCAATGACATCACGGTCGAAGATGTAGGTTTCGAGCAGGATGCTGCGCCTCGCTTCATCGATGGCGGATTTCATCGCGGCATAGGCCTCGTCGCCGGTCTCCAGCATGTCGATCGTATTGCCCGAGGTCAGCGGGTTGCGGGTCACCCGGTCGCCCAGCGTCTGCAGCGCCGCAAAGCGGCGGCCGAACTGGCTGATCACGGTCTCGGCGTCGGCGTCGAACGTCTCCAGCTCGTCGGTCCCCGGCGCGAGCAGCAGGGCGTCGCGGCGAATGCTCAGCGATTTGCGGCGGATGCGATTGATGCCGGCGATCGCGTAAAGCAGCGCACCGACGATTGGCGAGAGGATGATGACGCCGACCCAGCCGATTGCCGCGCGCACCTCCTCCTTGGTCATGGCGGCATGAATCGCCGCCGCGGCTCCCATGGCGATCGAAACGACAAAGAGGATATGCGGCCAGTAGGTCGACAGGAGATAGAACATCGCTGGCCAATATAGCCGCGAAACGGCGGCGTTCAATTATGCAGCCGCTCCCCCATGGCGCGAAATTTTTCTTCGGGATTGTTTTGCCGGGAGTCCCCGTTCGATCGCGGGAACAATCCCGGTTGAGATCGATTCCTCCTCAGGAGATGAGGATTGCCATCGTGAACATCGCCGCAAACATTGGTCCTGCCCTGGCGCTCGAAGTCGCGGATGCAGAAAGCATTACCGAACTCCGGCATCAGGCCGAGGACTGTACCCGCTGTGACCTTTATCGCAATGCGACGCAGATCGTCTTTGGTGAAGGCCCGGGAAAGGCCGAGATCGTCCTTGTCGGTGAGCAGCCGGGTGACCGCGAAGATATCACCGGCAGGCCCTTTGTCGGCCCGGCAGGCCATCTGCTCGACCTCTGTCTCGACGAGTCCGGTCTGGACCGTCAACGCTGCTACGTCACCAATGCCGTCAAGCACTTCAAGTTCACGCCCCGCGGCAAACGGCGCCTGCATGCGAAACCCAATGCCGGCGAGATAAGGCGTTGCGCCTGGTGGCTTGGCGCGGAGCTCAACATCCTGCAGCCGAAACTCGTGGTGGCGCTGGGCGCGAGCGCCCTCTATGCGCTGCTCGGGCCGAAGGCGAAATTGACGCCCGAGCGCGGTCATGTCCTGCAGCCTGCAAACCATCCCCCGGTTCTGGTGACAATCCACCCCTCTTATCTCCTGAGAATTCGCGATGAGGCCGAGCAGCAAAAGCAGCGCCAGGCATTCGTGTCAGATCTGCACAAGGCGGCGGAATTTCAACTTCGATGAATGCCGATTCTCAACCTTGATATGCTGCAATGCGAAATATTTGCGGTTGCGGTTCGATTTCGCTTGAAACCGGGCTCCTCCTCTGGAACCATCCTGCCAGTATCGCGTTCGAACGACGGCAAAATGTGACTGGAGATCAGCGATGGCAGAAACTCGGGAAGAGTGGATCAAGAAACGTGCATATGCCCTCTGGGAAGAAGAGGGCTATCCGACAGGGCGGGATTCCATCCATTGGGAACAGGCACGCCACGAGCGCGACGCGCTCGAAGGCTCCTCTTCCAACGGCAAAGAGGCCAAACCCAGGGTCAAGCGCGCCGCAACGACCACGAAGGCCGCCCCAGGCGCCAAGACGAACGGCGTCGTCACGCCGGCGCCCAAGCGGACTGCAAGCCGCAAGACGGCGACCTGAATATTGAAAACCGCTGACATCGTTGAAAGGGCGTCACCGTGGCGCCCTTCGGCCTCTCTTTGTCATATGTCTGAATCATCTGTGTTTTATGGAAGCTTGCAGGCGGGTTTTCCGCGCGGGGGGGTGAACAAGGGCCGGATGACGCTGCAAGCTTTGAGGCCTCCGAAAAAATTGAGCCTTCGCCCGCAAGCCGGGGATCATACAAAAACTGTTTATGGCGAAACGAGGGAGGCAGCCATGAACGATCGTATCGAAATGCTCGTCGTCGCGCCTCTTGCCGCCCGCAGCCACGCTTCCAACGTGTGAGCCATGGAAATATCGCTCCTGCTCATCGCCGCTCTGCTTTATCTCGGTCTGGCGCTCGGCTTCATCCTGGTCGTCGATAAGCTCGTCGGTCTGGTTTTCCGCGAGTCCCGTACGCCGCTGCAACTGCCCTCCTTCGACATCGGCCGCGCCTTCGCAGCGTCGCAGAAATTCCACCGGAAATAACGGTTCTCAGCTGGCGCCCGCGCGCGGTTAAAAAGTAGGGTGGATCTGGCGCATCGGCCCGAAAATCGGAATTGATTTTCGGAAAGCAGGATGAGATCGAGGACAATGGGACAGGCCCGAAGCGTTCAGCCGACGACATGGCTTTTTGCAGCGCGCTCCTTGCGCGACTTCGGCGACGGTTTCGTGGCCATCCTGTTGCCGGTCTATCTCCTTGCTCTTGGATTTTCGCCCCTGCAGGTCGGCGTCATTGCGACGACATCCCTCTTCGGATCCGCACTTTTGACGATCATCATCGGCTTTCTCGGCGCGCATCATGATCTCCGCCGCCTGCTTTTGGCCGCCGCCGGCCTGATGGTCGCCACCGGTCTCGCTATGCCGATGATCAGCGACTATGCGCTGCTGCTCGCCGTCGCCTTTGCCGGTACGATCAATCCGTCGGCAGGCAGCGTGAGCATCTTCGTGCCGCTTGAACATGCGGTCCTGGCCCGGGAGGTGACCAACGCCGATCGAACGAGAATGTTTGCGCGTTATAGCTTGGTCGGGGCGCTCGCAAGCGCCGGCGGCGCGCTTGCTGCGGCGCTGCCAGATGTCATGATGCGGCTCGGGATGACGCAACTGAGTTCGATCAGGCTGATGTTCGTTGTCTATGCGCTCGTCGGCATTCTCGGCGGCCTTCTTTATGCCCGCATACCGCCTCGCGCGGTGACGCACGAAGACCACAAGCCGGCGGCACTCGGGCCTTCGCGGGCCATTGTCATGAAGCTCGCAGCCCTCTTCAGTCTCGATGCCTTTGCCGGAGGTTTCGTGGTCCAGTCCTTGCTCGCGCTGTGGCTGTTCGAACGATTCGATCTTTCGCTATCCGAGGCTGGAGTGTTTTTCTTCTGGACGGGCGTGCTGTCGGCGTTTTCGTTTCCTGTCGCCGCCCGGCTATCGAAGCGGATTGGACTCGTGAACACCATGGTGTTCACCCACATCCCGTCCAGCCTTGCCCTCGGCCTTGCCGCATTCGCCCCCACCTTGCCACTGGTGCTTGCCTTGCTGCTGGTCCGGGCCGCGCTTTCGCAGATGGATGTGCCAACCCGTTCTTCCTACGTGATGGCTGTTGTCACTGAGGCGGAGCGAGCCGCTGCCGCAAGCTTCACATCGGTGCCGCGCAGCCTCGCATCGGCGGCCAGCCCTGCGCTGGCAGGTGCTCTTTTTGCCGCGTCTTATCGGGCCTGGCCGTTTGTCATCTGCGCCGGCCTGAAGATCATATACGACCTCTTGCTGTTGCTGCAGTTCCGCCATCTCAAGCCGCCCGAGGAATCCTGAAGTGCACTGCCTGCCTCGGGCGGAAGTTCATCGGCTACCGCCCGTAAAACGCAGCGCTGACGCTGCGCCGCGGGCGCGAGCAGCGTCAGCTGCAACGCGCCTATGCCCCTCAGGTTCGTATTCTGAGCGCTCGTTCCGTTCTGTCGGCGATTTGGGTCACGGCATAGGCGATCACCATGTAGATCACCACGGCAACCAGGAAGGCTTCGAGATAGTAGAAGTTCAGCGCCGCGGTCAACTGCGACTGTGCGAAGATGTCGACTACCTCGATGGCGAATCCTAGCGACAGCGCCTTCATGATCACCATGAAGGAGTTGGCGAGATCCGGGATGGCCGCGACGATAACCTGCGGCAGCATGACCCGGCGGAAGAGCTGGCTCTTCTTGTAGCCGAGCGAATAGGCGGCGTCCGCCTGCCCCGTGTCGAACGAGTTCAGCGCGCCCTTGACCACCTCCGCCTGGAAAGCCGCGACGCAGGCCGTCAGGGCGACGATGAGCGTCACCCAGTTCGGCGTCGAGTGACCATTGTACTCCACGCCGACGAGCGAGGTGAGGAACCGCAGCGTCGACGGAAGTCCATAATAGGCAAGGAAGATCACCACCACCATCGGGACGCCCTTGAACGCCACCTTGTAGGCGATCACGAGCTGGCGGAGCACCGGGATCCTCTGATACTCGACCATGGCGAACAAGCTGCCGACGACCGTCGACAGGACGAAGATGGCGAGCGCCATGACAAGCGTCAGCGGCACAGCGCCCAGGATCTCATAAAGGTCGGGGAGAAGAACTTCGCTGTCGAAAATCATGACTTCCTTCCTCGATCAGACGCTGGCCATCAATGGGGCACGGACTGTCTTTTCGCCTGGTACGTACCTGCCGGAGCGGCGCTCGAAGAGCCGAACGGTCGCCCAGGCGATGAGGCAAAGGACCGAGTACAGCACCGCCAGTACGAGGTAGGTCTCGAACTGATACTGGTTGTAGTCCCGCTCCATGACGAGGTGGGCGGTGGCCATGACGTCGGCCGCGCCGATGTACATGACAAGCGCCACGTTGTGGATCAGGTAGATGATCGAGTTTCCATACCCCGGCAGCGCAATATGGACGGCCTGCGGAGCGATGACGCGCAGCAGCTTATGGCGGAAGGTGTAGCCCAAGCTGTCCGCCGCATCGTGCTGGCCTCGCTCGACTGCGAGATAGGCCGGACGCATGACCTCCGAGAGATAGCCGCCATGGTAGAGGCTGAGGCCCAGCATGGCGGCGATCGTCGGCGAGACGAAGTCGCCGATACCGAATAGGCCGACGAGCACGGGGAGCCCGTAGAAGGCGACGAACAACTGAAGGACGACGGGAACGCTGCGCGCATAGGATACGTAGAGGTCGGCCAACTGGCTAATCACAAGGATCCTGCGCACCCGGAACGTCGTCGCGATCAATGCCAGCACGAAGCCGGCGGCCATGGCCGTGAATGTGATCGCAAGCGTCAGCGGCAATGCCGAAAGCAACTCGGGGATCATTATGGAAAGGTCCACTTGGGAACGCTCCTTCTTTCAGTCTTGGGCCTGGTCGCCGGCTTCGACGCCCGGCGTTACTTCATGTACGTGGTGATGTCCTCGCCGAACCATTTCTGCGAGAGCTTGGCGAGCGTGCCGTCGGCCTTGAGCTCCTTCAAAGCCTTGTCGATGCCGTCGGCGAGCGCCTTGTTCTCTTCCGAGCGGTGGATGAGCACGAAGGTATTATTGATCGCGACCGGCTCACTTGCCTGGACATTCAGCTTCTGCTGGTCGATCACGGTCTGCTCGCCGAGATTCGACGGCAGGACGAGCGCGTCATACTTGCCGTTCTCGACCTCCTTCAGGCGATCCGGATAGGGAATGCCGGCGCTCGAAGCCGTGATCTCGATCTTGTAGTCGGGGTTCTGCTCTTGCCATGCGGTCGCGAACTTGTAGATGCCGCCGCCCGCCGTCACCGGCACGATCTTCTTGCCGACGAGATCCTTCATCTCCTTGATGCCGCTGTCCTTGCGGCTGTAGATCTTGATCAGGCTGGCGCCGATCGGCGCTTCCGGAATGAGGAACTGCTTTTCGCGGGCGGGAGCACGGTAGTAGCCGCCGGTTGCGACATCGTACTTGCCGGTCGCGAGGCCCGTCTCCTGCGCGATGTCGGCAGCACCCTCCATCACGAACTTGTACTGCGGCAGCTTGGCGTTGATCGCCTTCAAGACGTCGGGCTCGTAGCCCTGCGGTTCGACGCCGATCGCGCCCCAGGAGAGCGGCTTCGATTCCGCCGCGGTGGCGATCTTGATCGTCCGAACGTCCTCGGCGAAGGACGCGGTTGCGAACGCGATCGCGACGCCTGCTACGGCGAGACCGAGACCACGGCGGGAGATTGAACTCATGGAAGTCATTTCAGGCATCCTTTCTTACTGGATCGCGCGTTCGGAATTGAGAAACTGAGCGAGGCGCGGGTTGGACGGCGTGTCGAAGATTTCGGACGGACTGCCGTCGGCTGCGACGACACCCCGGTCCATGAAGACGATGCGGTTCGAGATGTTTTTGGCGAACTGCATCTCGTGCGTGACGAGAAGCGAGGTGATGCCCGACGACGTGACATCCTTGATCACCTTGAGAACCTCGTTCACGAGTTCGGGATCGAGCGACGAGGTCGGCTCGTCGAAGAGCATCACGTCCGGTTTGACCGCGAGCGCTCTGGCGATGCCCGTTCTCTGGAGCTGCCCGCCGGAAAGCTGCGACGGGTAGTTGTCGAGCTTGTCGGAAAGCCCCACCCGCTCAAGCTCCTGCAGCGCGATGGCGCGGGCTTCGTCCTTGGCCTTGCCCTGTACGACCATCAGCGGATCCATGACGTTCTGAATAACCGTCATGTTCTTGAAGACGTTGAACTGCTGGAACACCATCGCGGTGCGCAGACGGATCGCCCGAACGGCGGTCTTGTCCGGCCGCGCGAAGTCCATCCTGATATCGTCGAAGGCAATCGTTCCGGATGCCGGCTTCGCTAGATGGTTGATGCACTTCAACAGCGTCGTCTTGCCGGTTCCGCTGGGACCGATGATCGAAACCACGTCACCTCGTTTCACCGAGAGATCGACGCCATTCAGGATCTGCGTGCGACCGTAGGACAGCTTCAGGTTCTTGATCTCAAGCATTTCGGATCTCAGGTCCTTTCGGAAGATAGTTCGGAAAGCGCTTCGGTCTCGGCATCGAACCACTCGTCGCCGAGAAGTTCCGGCGTGTCGAAGGCCCGGAGGTTTGCAAAGTGCTTCTCGCGGTCTTCGACGAAGAGCGATCGGACGACGCCGCGCGCCAGGCGGTCGGCGCCCTCGCTGATTGCAGGGATGTCGCCGGTGAGCTTGCCGTGGCTGAGGGTCGCCGGGAAGTTGAAGCAATGAATCTTCGAGAGAACCGGGCAGGAACCCGGTTCCCTCTCAAGGAACTCGAAAGCCTCGCCAAGATCGGGCGATCCTTCAAGCTCCGCATTCGCCATCCCGGCCGGCGTCGGAAAGCGGTCGCGCCAAAGTCGGATGTGGGGTTCGAAGACGGCCAGTTCCGGCCGATTGGTCAGATCGATCTTGAAGCCGGTCCCGAAAATCAAGAAGTCGAGGGGGTAGCTGGCCTTCGACGTCGTCACGAGGAGCTGGTCGCCGTCCTGCTGCAGGCCGGTGATCGGGCTTTGGAGATGAAGGTGGGCCTGCTCGAAGGAGCTGACGCGCAGCACGCTCGGACGCGGCGGTGGTGTCTGCTGGCTCATGGCGTAGTCGAGGAAGCGCCACTTCCATTCGTCCGGCAGTCCGGCGAAGCCATGGACGACGCCCTGGCTGCCGATGCCGGTGAACTTGTTGATCCGCGGCAGTTCCTTGCGGCGGACGAACATGTCGAGGCGGGCGACACCGGCTTCGAGCGCCGTCGCGGCATTGTCCATCGCCGACGCACCCGCACCGATCACCCCTACTCGCTTGCCGCGCAGCGCTGCGAAGTCGATCGCATCGGCGGTGTGCGCCCAGAACCTGCGATCGATATTTTCGGCGATGTCGGGCACGAAGGGGCCGCCGAGACCGTCGCGGCCGGTTGCGAGAACCACATGGCGGGCGATGATCGTTTCCGTGCGGCCATTCTCGCTGCAGGCGAGGTCGAGCATGCCGTCGTCGCGCGGCAGGATCGCATCGACCGAGACGCCGTTGCGCACCGGCAGCTCGAGCACCTTCCGATACCAGATCAGGTAGTCCATCCACGTCTCGCGCGGCGCCCGGTCGAGTGCCACCCACGCCGCGCTTCCAAAGCGCGCTTCATAATAGGCCCGGAAGGTGAGCGCCGGCAGTCCCATCGCGGGACCGGTGAGTTGTTTGGGAGATCGAAGGGTACGCATCCGGGCGAAAGTGACCCACGGCCCTTCCTCCCCGGCAGGTGCCTTGTCGAGGGTGACATGGTTGGCGACGCCAAGGCGCTTCAGCATTCCGGAAGCGACGAGGCCTGCCATGCCGCCGCCGATGATGACGACGTCGATGACAGGCTTGCCATCAACTTCACGCGCCGGAACCCAGGCCTTGGCAGGCAGTTCCAGCCAGGTGAGGTCCTGACGCAGACGCGCTTCGAGGGCGTGAAGATTGTCCGGATGTGTGGAGAGATCGCTCATGCGGGCGCTCCTTCGGGAATTGCCGCCTGCCCGTAAACCGTGTCCGCCAAGGTTTCGATGCCATTCGCCTCCAGCAGGCGGCAGCCGGGCATCTTCAATGCCTCGAGTCGCGCGGCATCGATTACGGCGGCGACGGTCGGTGCGAGCGGCAACGCCGCCGCCGTAATCGCACCGAACAGGAACGGAATGGCCTGGTCGAGCACGCGCATGACGATGCCATCGAGGGGCACGCCGCAGACGGTCGCGGGCTCGACGATGGCAATGCCAAGTCCTGCGCGCACCAGCGAGAGCGCAGTCAGCGAGGCGTTGACGTCGATGATGCGATCCGGCGCCACCCCTGCCCGTTCCAGCGCCTCGTCGACGCGATGACGAAGCCGATAGGGGTTCGCAAGCGTGATGATGCGACGCTCCGCCAGATCGGCCAGGCGAACGACATCGTTCGCAGCGAGAGGATCGTCGGCGCCGATGGCAATCACGCACGGTGCTTCCGCGATCCAGTGGATGTCAAGACCGGGATGTTCGAGCGGCAGGCTCGATATGCCGAGATCGGCCGACCGGGCGAGAACCGCCTGCACGACGTTTTCGGCGGCGAGCGCCTGGACGTGGAGATGACGCGGGATCAGGTCGGGCGAGACGGCCGCCAAAGCCTCCGGCAAGATTCCTGCAGCCAGGGATGGCGTTGCCGCGATGGTCAAGGTCGCGGGCTCGTCAAGACCGATTGCCTCGGCCCGTTCGCGGATGTGGGTCAGGCTGGCGAGATGACGTTCGACCTCGGCATGGAAGCGCCGTCCGCGCGACGTCGGCTGGATGCGCGGACCGCTTCGGTGGAGGAGCGCATAGCCCAGATCGGCTTCCAGATCCTGGATCTGCCGCGTCACGGCTGGCTGCGAACGGCCGAGCAGCCGGGCTGCGCCGGTGACGCTGCCAGCCGACATCACTGCCGCGAAGGCTTCGAGTTGCCGAATGTCGAACGGGTTTCTATTCATATTCAACATGAACTCCCGCCAGCCATGCTTTTGGAAGCATGGGCTTCCCATAATTTGAGCGGATAGTAGATAATTATTTCGCATGGATTGCAAGCCTTCATGCTATTTTGACATAATGAACAGACCGATCTAATGCTCTCCCGCGAGATGAAAGGAGCCTGCCTTGACGCTCATCCAAACTCTTGCCGCCGTCAGACCCGGTTCGGCCCTTGCCGAAGCCATGGGAAAGCGGGCGGAGATCCTGCGCCTCAGCGAAGCCGCCCACGACGCAGTCCTTCTTCCGCGTGATCCCGGTGGCCTGTCGTATGGTCTCAGGGCGGCGCTTGCCGCCCGTATGGCCCGTCATAACCACAACGAAAAACTGGCGAAGCACTACGACGAACTGGTGAAACGTGCCGCCGAGGCATCGACAGCGCCGCTCGCTAAGCCGGGTACTAGCGCAACCGATGAACGCATCGCAGAGATCGTCCGCCATGCGGACCGACTGACGGTCGCGCCGCAGGAAGCGACCCGCGACCACATAGAAGGATTGCGCCGTGCGGGAACGACCGACGCCGACATCGTCCGGCTGTCGGAGCTTGCGGCCTTCGTAAATTATCAGGTTCGAGTCATCGCAGGGCTGGCGCTGATCGGAGGAAGACAATGAGCGAAGTCGTCCACACCTTCACCACCCAGGTTCCGCGCTGGCAGCCTTACGTCATTCCAGTCGATCTTGAAACTGCGACCGCCGAGCAGCGGGAGGCAATGCAGGTCACGCCCTCCAACAAGGGCATCTCCCCCTACGTCCTGACGCTTGCGCACGACCCGGAATCCCTCGCTGTCCGCTCACCCCTGTTCAACCTGATCATGTACGGGAAGGACGGGCTTTCACCGGGAGAACGCGAACTAGGCGCCACTGCTGCTTCCGTCGTCAATCGCTGCGTCTACTGCGCCGCCGTCCATGCCTCCCGGTTCATCAGCCATACCAAGCGGACTGACGTGATCGACGCCATTTTCGCCGATGGGCTCGACGCCGAACTCGATGAGCACCTTCAAACCATCTTCGATTTCTCCGCCCATCTGTCGATGACGCCGCCGAAAGCAACGCAAGCTGACGCGCAGGCGCTGACGGACGTCGGTCTTTCCGAGCTTGAGGCCCTGGACCTCGTGCTGTCGTCCGCCATATTCGGCTGGGCGAACCGCCTGATGCATACGCTCGGCGAACCAGTCAAGGACTAGGTGCTTTGGCAGGCAGAAGTTCCACATCGCGTCCCGGTCTGGAGTTGATCCGTCGCGCCCGGAGCTGATTCGCATAAGTTAGAAAACTGAGCTGTCTGACGGTTGAAGCTTCTTGAACCGCTGCCTATCGAATTGAGGTCGTCGCAGCCCACGACGACTTCGCGCCGGCGCGACGGAGCAGTGTGGCCGCCGGCATTCATACCTGGCCCCGGAATTAGGCGGTGAGGTTTGAATGCCACGCCGCTGGGGGTGCACCGCGGATTCGGCGTAGGCGTCACCGCATGCGCATCAGGTCCACAGCGCGATTGCTGATGATTGCTTCCATCGAAAAATAGCCGGTCACTGTCGCAAGATCGAAGTTTGTTATCAGCTTCTGGTAGAACGTATCATAGCCCGACATTCCTTTGGTGATGACCTTGATCAGGTAGTCCCAGTCGCCGCCTATTCGGTAGAAATCGACGACTTCCGGCATCCGGTCGACGTGCTTGCGAAAATCTTCCGACCATTCCTTTGAGTGATGGCGAGTTCGGATCATGACGATCACCGTGAGATCAAAACCGAGCGCTTCGAAATCGATGGAGGCGCGCGATCCTTTGATGATGCCTGTCGCATAAAGGCGCTGAAGCCGGCGCCAGCAAGCATTCTGCGACAGTCCGACCTGCTCGGCCAAGTCACGTTGAGAAAGCGAAGAATCCCGCTGCGCGCACGTCAGAATCCTCAGATCAATTTCGTCGATTTTCAAATTATTATCGATCATACGACCCAATCTTATCCCATTCATCCAAAAAATTGGTGAAGTTTTCAACGGTGATGCAGATTAGAATCGTTGTCAAACCCTTCGCGGAGGATGACGATGCACGAGCTGGCGGCGCACTATCCATCAAAAGAACTCTCCACTGTTCTCGGCAAGTTCAAGAGTGATCTCAACCGAGATGACCCCATCGGCAGGTTCAGGGCGGGGCTGATAGGCTCAAAGGCGAAGGTCGACGGCCCGTTCGGCCCCAGGGATCTCGTCTATGCCGACTATGTGGCTTCGGGACGCGCCCTCAGACAGATCGAAGAATTCATCCTCGAAGACGTCCTTCCCTACTACGCGAACAGCCATACCGAGGCGTCCTATTGCGGAGGGATGATGACCCGGCTTCGACGGGAAGCCCGCTCAATCATTGGAGAGCTCTGCGGTGCCGATCGACAGCATGCCGTCATTTTTGCGGGATCCGGCGCGACGGCGGGCCTCAATCGCCTGGTGAACCTGCTGGGCGTCACCGATGCGATCGCGGCCGGCAAAAGCGTGCGCGTCATCCTCGGCCCATATGAACACCACTCGAACATCCTGCCTTGGCGCGAGAGCGGAGCGGAGGTCATCGAAATTGTCGAGGGCAACGACGGTGGCCCCGATCCGGTCATGTTGCAGAAGGGCCTTGAGAACACCCCAGCAGATTTGACCATTTGCTCGTTCTCTGCCGCATCGAACGTCACTGGCATCCTGACCGACGTCACGGCGCTCACGAAGATTGCAAAGGCTGCAGGCGCCAAAGTGGTCTGGGACTACGCGGGGGCCGGACCATACGTACCGATTGCGATGACTCCCGACCATGGTGCCGAAATCGACGCCATCGTCGTGTCACCCCACAAGTTCCTGGGCGGCCCAGGGGCTTCCGGCGTATTGGTCGTGCGGCACGACGCGGTGGTGGCGAGCAGGCCATCCTGGTCCGGTGGCGGCACGGTCAAATTCGTTTCACCCACGGGTCACGATTACAGCGACAGCCTGGAGTCTCGGGAGGAAGCGGGAACGCCCAACGTCATCGGCGACATCCGTGCGGCGCTCGCCTTCCTGGTCAAGGATGCGATCGGACTCGATGCAATCAAGCGGCTGAATGACGAATACACGCGGCGCGCCTTCACCGCGTGGAAGGACGTTTCGGAGATCGAACTGCTTGGCTCCACCTCTATTGCACGCTTGCCGATCTTTTCGTTTCGCGTGCGCGATGGCAAGGGCAGCTACATCCACCAGCAATTGGTCACCCGCATGCTCAGCGACCGGTTTGGCATTCAGGCCCGTGGCGGCTGCGCCTGCGCTGGTCCTTACGTGCATCGGCTGCTTTCGATAGACGCCCGGACGTCGCAGCGCATGCGGCAGGCGATCTTGGCTGGCAACGAAATCGAGAAGCCCGGATTCACGCGGCTCAACTTGAGCGTCCTGGCATCGGACGAAACGGTTGCCTTCATCCTGGATTCGGTCGCGCAACTCGCGCGGGATGCATCGGCCTATGTCGGGCAATACACCTTCGATCCGGCGCGCGCGATTTTCTCACCGGTCGCGTCCGGTCGACAGGAGGCGGCCTGTGCGTAGACCTGATGTCGCCGCCTTCTTCGACCCGCGTACCTTCTCGATTCAATACGTGGTCAGCGATCCGCAAACCAGGGCCTGTGCGATCATCGACCCGGTTCTCGACTTCGATGAGAAGTCAGGATCGACGACGACCCACAACGCCGAGATGCTGTTGGGTCACATTCGGGACCAGGACCTGCGCCTGCACTGGATCCTCGACACGCATCCGCATGCCGATCACCTTTCGGCCGCCGCCTATCTGAAGGAGGTGACCGGCGCGCCAACGGCGATCGGGAGCCGCATCACGGATGTTCAGAAAATCTGGTCGAAGATCTACAACCGGCCTGATCTTCCCGTCGACGGCAGCCAGTGGGATCGGCTCTTCTTCGATGGAGACACCTTCTCTGTTGGGAACATCGAGGTCGGCGTCATGTATTCGCCCGGCCACACCCTTGCCTCGATCACCTACACAGCGGGCGACGCCGTGTTCGTTCATGACACTGTCTTCATGCCGGACAGCGGCACTGCCCGCGCGGATTTTCCAGGCGGTAGCGCCAGGTCACTCTGGTTGAGCATTCAGAACATCCTGACATTACCCGGCGATACGCGCCTCTTTGTGGGACATGACTATCAGCCCGGCGGCCGGCAACCACTCTGGGAAAGCACAGTAGAACGTCAGAGGGCGGAAAACATCCATGTTGCGCGATGTGCTTGCGCCGATGCGTTCGTCAACCTTCGGGAGGCGCGTGATCGGACGCTGCCAATGCCGAAGCTCATACTTCACGCGCTGCAAGTCAACATCAACGGCGGCCGGCTACCGGAACCCGAAGGAAACGGCCTTCGCTACCTCAAGCTCCCGATGGGTGCCTTTCAAGGTTCCGTCTGGTCCTGAGCAACCCGATCGCTGTTCTCGGCGATACGGCACCTCGTCCGCTTACTGAACATTCTATGCTCGAGCAGGATCCTGAAAATGGCGCTAGATCTTTTTCAATATGGCATGGGGACCCTCAGCGGCGCCTTGGTTGGCTTCACCCTCGCCCTTTTGGGCGGCGGAGGCTCCATCCTTGCAGTCCCGCTTCTTGTGCATGCCGTAGGGCTGACCGACGCCCATACCGCCATTGCCACCAGCGCCGTTGCCGTTGCTTCGAATGCGTTGATCAGCCTGGTCATGCACGCGCGCCGAGGAACGGTGATATGGCGGTATGCGGGACTTTACTGCGCGACTGGGACCGTCGGGGCGCTGCTCGGAGCATCGATCGGAAAGATGCTCGATGGGAAGCATCTACTTTTGTATTTCTCGGGGCTGATGATCGCCATCGCCATCTTGATGCTGCGTCGAATAAGCGTCGCCAGCGAAGATACCTGTATCTTCGAACCTCGGAACACCACCAAGGTTCTTGCGATCGGTGGTGGAAGCGGCGTCGTCTCCGGTTTTTTCGGAATCGGCGGCGGCTTCCTGATCGTCCCCGGCCTGGTGTTTTCCACCGGAATGCCGACGATCAATGCGGTGTCGACCTCTTTGGTCGCGATCGTGGCGTTCGGTTCGACTACGGCTGCCACCTATTCCATCTCAGGTCTCGTCGACTGGCCGCTCGCCGCGGTCTTCATCGCGGGAGGCGCGTTTGGCGCCGTCCTCGGCTGCAAGCTTGTGCACCGCCTTAGGCCCTATCAATCTGCGCTCAACAGTGTTTTTGCGGGCGCCATTCTCACGTTCGGCATCGCCATGGCGTGGAGCACCCTCCTCGGATAGGTCGCCGTTAGCCCCGGTCAATGTGCTTGTGCTTCCACATTCCCTTCAGATTGCCGAGCAGCGGCTTGCCGGCACCTGCATGTAACGGTTTAACGAGTCGGCTCCCGGCGTTCGAGCTTGCCCTATCCTCTCCAGGGGGATAGGAATGGCGGTTTCGAACCTGGAGCAGGCAATGCTTTCGACTATCAAGGAATTGTTCGATTTCGGCCAGGCGGGCCAGGCGCATTCGCATGTCCACGGCGCGCATGGGCACTCGCACGGTGAGGGCGGACACGGCCACACGCACGGCGTCGTCGACCCGAGCATCGCCTCCTCCGAGCGCGGCATCTGGGCCATCAAATGGTCCTTCGTCATTCTGGCGATCACCGCAGCGCTGCAGCTGGTCGTCGTCTTCTATTCGGGCAGCGTTGCGCTCCTTGCGGACACCATCCACAATGTCGGCGACGCCGCGACGGCCATTCCGCTGTGGATCGCCTTTTCGCTCGTCCGTCGGGCGCCGACGAAGACTTTCAACTACGGTCTCGGCCGCGTCGAGGAGTACGCCGGCCTCGTTATCGTTCTCATCATTCTCTTCAGCGCGCTCGTCGCCGGCTACGAAGCGATCGACCGCCTCTTGAATCCGCAGCCGATTACACAGCTCGCCGCGGTCGCAATCGCGGGCGTCGTCGGCTTCGTCGGTAATGAGGCAGTCGCGGTGTTCCGCATCCGGGTGGGCCGCGAGATGAACAGCGCAGCGCTGATTGCCGACGGTTACCATGCGCGCACCGACGGCCTGACAAGTCTTGCGGTCGTGCTCGGCGCGATCGGCGTCTGGCTTGGCTTCCCGCTCGCCGACCCCATTGTCGGCCTCATGATTACGCTGGCGATCTTCGGCATCGTCTGGCAGTCCGCGAGGGCCATCGTCACCCGTAGCCTGGATGGCGTCGAACCGGGGATCACGGACGATATCCGCCATGCAGCCGAACGCATCAGAGGTATCGACGAGATCATCGACGTAAAGGCCCGCTGGCTTGGCCATAAGCTCTTCACCGACGTGGTCATCGCCGTCGATCGGTCGAAGACCGTTTCGGAGGCGAACGCCATCGCGACCGCCCTGCGCCGCGAGTTGCAGGGACATCTGCCCTCGCTTGGAAACGCCACAATCCAGTTCGACGACGGCGGCGCGACCCCGGCTTCGGCTTCCGCGGCGCACGAGCATCAGCCGGCACATGCCGCACCTGACCATGATCACGCGCCCGCTCCGTTCACGGTGAGTTCCCGATTGGCGACCGGACTGCTGGAGATCGTCGACACGCCGGACGGCGAGCGCCTACGCCTTTCGATCTCGAAGCACGTCAAGGGACTCGAGGCCGTGGTGGAGATCGCCCGCGATGGCAGTGTCGAACGGCTGCCGCTTCTTCCTTCGCCGACCGATCATCATGCTTTGGTAAGCGCCGTCGCCCCGGCCGAACCGCACGAGTTCGACGCCATGCTGAAGCTGATGGCGGGCGTCGAGATCGACGACCTTCCCTTCCGGATGGAAGAGCCGGAAGGCCATCATCACTGACTTGTCCCGGGGGCGGTCGCCGGCGTAAGGTCGAGCCGCCTTCCCCTCGGAAGGATCGAGAACATGGACACGATGAGCGAACCGCACACCCACGCCACCCATCCGGAGATCGTCAAACGCCTGAAGCGGGCCGAAGGCCACCTCCGAAGCGTCATCGCGATGATCGAGGGCGGCAAGCCGTGCCTCGACATCGCGCAACAGCTTTCCGCCGTCGAGAAGGCCATCGTCAACGCCAAGCGCACGCTGATCCAGGACCATCTCGACCATTGCCTCGAAGACACCGTCGGCGCCCTCCCCCGCGATAAGCGGCAGTCGATCGACGAGTTCAAGACGATCACGAAATATCTTTGACTGCATGGCCGACCTGCTGGCCTATCTGGGATTGTTCGCGACCGCCTTCGGGGCTGCGACGATCATGCCGATGCAGTCGGAAGCCGTTCTGGTCGGCCTCCTCCTGTCCGAGAAGTTCCCTGTCTTCTGGTTGCTCGTCGTTGCCAGTCTCGGCAATGTTCTCGGTGCACTGGCGAACTGGCTGCTCGGCCGCGGCATCGAACGCTTTCGGGAGAAACGGTGGTTTCCAGTGGGACCGACGGCCCTCGACCGGGCGCAGCTATGGTATCGTCGCTTCGGCAAATGGTCGCTGCTCGCAAGCTGGCTGCCAATCGTCGGCGACCCGATTACGGTCGTGGCCGGTCTCTTGCGGGAGCCCCTGCCGACCTTCCTGCTGTTGGTGACCGTCGCCAAAGTGGGGCGATATCTGGTGCTTGCAGCAGTGACAACGGGGCTGGCCTGATGTTTCAGCAGATCATCGACATCCAGCGGGAAATCTACCTGACCTTTGCCGGCCATATAAAGGACTTCGCCGCGGGCAGTGGCTGGGCATCGTTTCTGGCCTTCCTGCCGATGGGCGTCGTCTTCGGGGCCGTTCATGCGATGACCCCCGGCCACAGCAAATCGGTGCTCGCCACCTATCTGGCGGGCTCGTCCGCAAAAGCGCATCGGGCGCTCTTCGTGTCGCTCGCGCTGTCTTTCACCCATGTCACGATGGCCGTGGTGATCGCGCTGCTCGCCCTTCCCCTGATATCGCCCTCATTCGTCGACGCCGGGTCGTCGCCGGCACTCGAGGTCGTCAGTCGCGGGCTGCTGGGCGTCATCGGTCTCTGGATGGTGCTGACCGCGCTCCTCCGGCATAGCCACTCGCACGCTCAGGGTGAAGGCCTGCTGATGGGATTTGCCGCCGGCCTCGTGCCATGCCCGCTTACCTTGTTCGTGATGACTTTCGCGATGATCCACCAGGTCGTCGTCACCGGCCTGCTGTTCGCCGCCACGATGATGATGGGCGTCGCTCTGACCTTGTCCGCGGTCGCCCTGCTCGCAGTGGTCTTCCGGAACAGGATCTCCTATCTGATGAGAAGGCATCCGCAATTGCTTGCCTCCGTCTCGCGCGCGACGTCCGGTGTGGCTGGCCTCGTGCTCGTCGCCGTCGCCGCGGTCGAGATAGCGAACTGGCTGAACGCGCGATGAGGATCAGAGCGATGCGAAGACTTCAGACTATACTCGTCTCGGCGGCGATTGCATTCGGGCCTCTCGCCGACGCCCTGGCCGACGATGCTCTGTCTTCGTTCGACCGCTTTGCCGACCGCTGCCTGGACCGCGGGCCGCAGTATGATCGCGCGGCCGCTCTCGCGCACCGAAACAAGTGGCCGGCGCTTGCTGCCGACATGGTGTTGAGCATTCTGCCTCTTTCGGAGCCCGTGGCATTCGACGGCTGGATCACCGGGGCGGGCAGCGCCGCGCCCTTCGAGGCCCTGGTCGTTGGAAGGGCTACGGTCGGCGAGAAGGCTGTCGAGAGCTGCACGATGGCCTTCGCCGGTACCGATGCCGAGGGCTTCGAGCGCAGTCTGGTTTCGACGAGAGCGGCAAAACCGTCCGGCGAGCAGAACGGTGAAGGACGTATTCGGAAGTTCTTCACGATCGAGCGCGACGGGTTGAAAGAGGCGGTGACGCTCGATCTTCCCATCTACCCGAACGGTAGCGACGAGGTGCTCGCGAGCGTCGTCGCCGAGCAGCAAACCGAGCACTGAACCTGTCCCGATGACAAAGCACTGAACACCGATATTTCAACCGGACCCTTTCCCTGCCATTGCAAGCCTCTATGTTGACGGTTGGACGAGCTGAACCCCTACGGTGCGCACCTTTTCAGGCGCGCAAGAGATGCTGTAGAACGTTGAATTTCTGCCGTTCACACCGGCGCGGCGGGCGACAGGGAAGCGGTTTTGAATGGGAAGCGTCGGCAACGGCTGGCCGAGAGGCGGCGGCAAAATCGGCGAATTGTTGCGGCATCCGGCCTTTGACGCCGTCGGTCTCGGACCGGTCGAAAGCTGGCCTGCTTCTCTCAAGCATATCGCCGAAATGGTGTTGAATTCGCGCCAGCCGGAATTCGTCGCCTGGGGTCCGGATCTCGCCTTTCTTTACAATGATGCCTATGTGCCTGTTTTCCCCGACCGGCATCCTGCCGCACTCGGAAGACCCTTTCGCGAGGTTTGGGCGGATATCTGGGAACAGTTCTCGCCGATCGTCGCCAGCACGCTCGAAGGCAGGCCGCAGCTCTTCAAAGAGCTGCTCATCCCGATGCGCCGGGACGGCCGCACCGAGGATACCTGGTTCACCTTCTCCTATACGCCGCTGCGCGACGATGACGGCACCATCGCCGGCATCCTCTGCGCGACCCTCGACGTCACCGACCAGGTAGCCGCCAAGCGCGGCGAGAAGCTGGCGTTGGAAGAACTGCGCGCCAAATCGGAGGCGCTTGCAGTCGTCAACCAGGCAGGCGCCGCTATCACCATCGAGCCCGATGTCGAACGTCTCACCCAGATTGTTGTCGATGCCGGCGTGACGCTGACGGGCGCCGAATTCGGCGCCTTCTTCTACAATGTCGATGACGGCGAGGGCGGCAGCTACATGCTTTACGCGCTCTCCGGCGTCGACCGGAAGAACTTCGAGAAATTCCCGATGCCACGCAATACAAAAGTCTTCGAGCCGACCTTCAGCGGCGAAGGCATCATGCGCTCCGACGACATCCAGCTCGACCGGCGCTACGGCCAGAATCCGCCGCATTCCGGCATGCCGACGGGGCATCTGCCGGTCAGGAGCTATCTCGCCGTGCCGGTGAAATCGCGCGACGGCAGCGTCATCGGCGGCTTGTTCTTCGGCCACGGCGAACCCGGCCGCTTCTCTCAAGCGGCCGAGGCGAGCCTCGTCAGCCTCGCCGGCCAATCGGCCGTCGCGATCGACAATATCCGGCTGTTCCGCGCCGCCAAAATCGAAATCGACCAGCGTCGCCACATGGAAGATCAGCTGCGCAAACTCAACGAACTGCTCGAGGTCCGGGTCGCGGCCGAGATCGCCGATCGCCAACAGGCCGAAGCAGCGCTCCAGCAGTCGCAGAAGATGGAATCGATCGGCAAGCTCACCGGCGGCGTTGCCCATGACTTCAACAATCTGCTGCAGGTGATCTCGGGCAATCTGCAGCTTCTCGGCAAGGACGTGGCGGAGAACGGCCGGGCCAGGGAGCGCATCGCGAATGCGCTCGCTGCCGTCGAACGCGGGTCGCGGCTGGCAAGCCAGCTGCTCGCTTTCGGCCGCCGCCAGCCGCTGGAGCCGAAGGTCGTCAATATCGGCCGCCTGGTCACCGGCATGGACGACATGCTGCGTCGCGCGCTCGGCGAGGAAATCGAAGTCGAGACCATCGTTTCCGGCGGTCTCTGGAGCACCTTCGCCGATCCGGCCCAGATCGAAAACGCCCTGCTCAACCTCGCGATAAACTCGCGCGACGCGATGGATGGCGTCGGCAAGCTGACGATCGAGGTCGGCAACGCCTTCCTTGACGATTCCTACAGTCGCAGCCATCCTGAGGTGAAGGCCGGCCAGTATGTCGTGCTCGCCATCACCGATACCGGCTCCGGCATGACGCAAGAGGTGATGGAGCAGGCCTTCGAGCCGTTCTTCTCGACGAAACCGGAAGGCAAAGGCACCGGTCTCGGCCTGTCGATGGTCTACGGCTTCGTCAAACAATCCGGCGGCCATGTGAAGATCTACAGCGAGATCGGCGAAGGCACGACCGTCAAACTCTACCTCGCCCGCTCGTTCCGCAGCGAGGATCGCGCCCTGGCGGCCGACACCATGCCGGCGACCGGCGGAACCGAAACCATTCTTGTCGCCGAGGACGACGAGGGCGTTCGCGCCACGGTCGTCGAGATGCTCTCGGACCTCGGCTATTACGTGCTGAAGGCGAAGGATGCGCACAGCGCCCTCACCGTCATCGAGAGCGGCGCCCATATCGACCTGCTCTTTACCGACGTCGTCATGCCCGGCCCCTTGCGGAGCCTGGAGCTTGCGCGCATGGCGCGACAGCGCCTGCCCGACATCGCCGTGCTCTACACCTCGGGCTATACCGAAAACTCGATCGTCCATGGCGGCAGGCTCGATCCGGGCCTGGAGCTGCTCTCCAAGCCCTATACGCGCGAGGAGCTCGCCCGCAAGATCCGCCAAGTGCTCGCCAACCGGCCGCAACGCCACCAGGTGGAGGCCAATGCGCCGGTGTCCAATGCAAAGCAACCTGATCCAAAGGTTTCCGGCACGGCCGGCAAGCTGAGGCTGCTGCTCGTGGAAGACGACGCATTCATTCGGATGGATACCGCAGCAATCCTGCAGGACCTCGGCTACGACGTCATCGAGGCCGACAGCGGCGAACAGGGCGTTGATATCCTTGGCCACACGCTCCTCGACGTCATCGTCGTTGACGTCGGCCTGCCCGGCATGTCGGGCTCGGCCTTCGCCGCCAAGGCGCGGGAGGCCTTTCCGTCCATCGGCCTGGTCTTCGCCACAGGCGACAGCGACCCGCCGGACGCCGATCGCTTCTTCGGCTCGGTGCTGCTGACGAAACCCTACACCAGCGCCGCACTCGATCGGGCGGTCAAGAGCGCCGCCCAGCTTTCCCAAGCTGAACCGCTCTAACCCGCACCGTCGAATTCGGGATATTTGCGCATCAGGTCGACCTCGCTGGTGCAGCTGTCGTCGCGGGCCGTCAATACGATCGAGATCGTGTCGCCAGGATCGAGGCGGCCGCCGTCATGATGATCGTCATCGTGATGGCTGCCGCCATCGTGATGATTGGCACCATCGTGATAGACGGGAATCCGGGCGCCGCTCTGGCTGACAAGCACGGCATCCCTGTTGAAACCCCTCTGCAGCAGCCAGTCGCGCGGCGCCATCAGGCGGATATCGACCTCGTAGGAATGCCCCTTCCCTTCCTTGACGCTGACGGTGTAGGTGACCGGCGATACCTGGCCGTTCACGTCGATCGCGCCGTTTCCATCGGCTTTGACGATGTGTTTTTCCATGTTCTCGGTTCCTTGCCGCATGCAGGCTTTAAGCAGGCTCACACATCGGAAACCTGAGAAAACCGGCTTTTGTTCCGAAATCTGGGACAATGACCCTAGAGGGAACTTTTACCCTCGGCACCGGTTGGTTTCTCTTACAAACCGCGTTCGAGCGCTTTGCAAACCACAGGAGGCGAAGATGCCGCGAGGAGACAAATCCGACTATACCGACAAGCAGAAACGCAAGGCCGAACACATCGAGGAGAGCTACGAGGAGCGCGGCGTCTCCGAAAAGGAGGCCGAACGGCGCGCCTGGGCGACCGTCAACAAGGAAAGCGGCGGCGGCAACAAATCGGGTTCCGGCCGCGGCAAGAAGGATACGCATGAATCCTCTGAAAAAGGCGGCCGGGCTGGCGGCGCTGCATCCGCGGCACGCTCGAAGGAGGAACGGTCCGCTTCCGCCAAGAAGGCGGCCGCGACACGCAAGCGCAACGAGCACCATAGCCACCACTAAGCATGTGCCGAAGGGTGTGAGCGGTTTCGGGCGCCGTCATGCTCCAACTCTGTAATCGATAAGGGAAACGGCAAGCGTCAGTCTATCGCCAGCCCGTCCGGCAAAGGGGTTTTCGTCATGGCCAAATCGAAGAAGAAATGGTCCCAGAACGTTACCGAGCACAGCAACGCTATGGACCTCAAGGAAGGCGCGTTCAAATCGGACGATCCGAAGAAGATTGCCCGGTCGATCAAGCATTCCGCCGAGGAGAGCGATCGCCGCAAGTCCAGCCCGTTTCGCGCTGCCATGTCGATGCTGACCTTCTACATCAACCGCGCCGGCGAGCAGCTGTCGAAAAAGCGGCGCGACACCCTTGAAAAGGCCAAGGACGAACTGCGAAAAGACTTCGGTCGTCAACCGAGGCATTGAGCATGGCATATGAGCTTTATTATTGGGACGGCATTCAAGGCCGCGGCGAATTTGTGCGGTTGGCACTGGAAGCAGCCGGCGCCGACTATGTCGACGTCACGCGTCAGCCCGGCCGGGGAACAGGCGCCATGCTTGAGATCATGAAGAGCGAAGGCGAGCCGCACATCCCCTTCGCTCCGCCCTTCCTGAAGGACGGCGACCTCCTCATCCCGCATGTCGCCAACATCCTGTTTTACCTCGGGCCGAAGCTCGGCCTTGCGCCGGAGGATGAAAGCCTTCGCTATGTCGCCAACGGCCTGCAGCTCACCATCACCGATTTCGTCGCCGAAGCGCACGATACGCACCACCCGATCGACCTGTCTCTTTATTACGAAGACCAGAAGCAGGAAGCCAAAACCCGTTCGGCCGCCTTCACCCGCGATCGCATTCCAAAATTCCTCGGTTATTTCGAGCGTGTCCTGAAGCGCAATCCAGAAGGCGCCGATCATATGATCGGCAACGCTCTCACCTATGTCGACCTCTCGGTCTTTCAGGTGATCGAGGGTCTCACCTATGCCTTTCCCAAAGCCATGGCGAAGCGCAACGCGGAGTACCCTGCTCTCCTTGCCCTGCACGATGCGGTGGCGAAGCGGCCGAACATCGCCCGTTATCTCGCCTCCCCTCGCCGCCTCGCCTTCAATGAGGATGGAATTTTCAGGCACTATCCCGAGCTAGACGCCGAAAGCTGAAGAGTTCAGTTCAGTCTCGCGTATGAGGAAATCAAGCAGCCTGTTTTCCTCGGCGCGCAAGCCCCGCAGCGGTTCGTTGCCGCCTTCGATCAAAGCATGGCCATTGCCGGCGAGGCCGATGATGGCCGGATGGATGTAGCTCGAGCGTGAGATCGCCGGTGTATTGTGCAACGCCTCGGCCGCAGCCTCCGACATTTCCTTCACCGTCGGCCGCCCGCCGCCGACGATCCTTTCGCGGGCGACCCCGAAGGCCGCCAGCGATCCGGCCCAGGTGCGGAACGTCTTGGCGGAGATCGGAATCCCCGATATTTCGGCTAGGTAGGCATTCAGCCGGCCAGAATCGACCGGTTTCAGCGCGCCGCTTTCATCCTTCCAGACGAAGAGCTGGCGGCCGGGAAGGTCGGAAATTTCTTCCAGGATTTTCTGTAGCCTCGGATGCTTGAGGCTGCGCTGCACGCGCTTGCCGCCCTTGGCCCGGAACTTGAGCTCGATCCGCCCGTCGACGATTTTCAGATGGCGCTTCAATAGGGTCGTCGCGCCATAAGTGCCGTTCTCCCTGACATAGGCCTGGTTGCCGACCCGCAGATGCGCCTCGTCGAGCAGTGTCGTCAGAGCCGCCAGTACGCCGTTGACATCCTCGGCACCGGTGTCGAGATGCCGCAGCACGGTGCGGCGGATCTTCGGCAATGCCTGACCGAATTCAATCAGCTGGTAGAACTTCCCGGCGCTGCGGAACGATTGCCAGTCCTTGTGATAGCGGTATTGTTTGCGCCCGCGCGCATCGATGCCGGTCGCCTGCAGATGACCGTTCTCGTAGAGACAGATCCAGACGTTCTCGTAGGCGGGCGGCAGGCCGAGCGCACCGATGCGCGCCCGCTGCGATTCATCGGAAAGCGTCGTACCGTCAGGCATCACATAGCTGAAGCCCTTGCCTTTCCTTCGCCTGCGGATGCCCGGTTCGGTATCGCTGACATAGATCAGGCCAAGTTCGGTAATGGTTTCGGCATTCATGCTGATGGCGACCCGCTATTTGTCACGGCGGCCGAACTGAAACCACCGGCGGCGCTGGGCCTTGGTCGCCCCTTCCGGCGGTTGCGTCTGGCCTGTCGGCGCAAAGACGGCCAAGCTCTGGGTGTAGACCATGACAGGATTGGCCTCGTCGTGTACCTCGAAGGCGCCGGTCTCCGCCCCGGTGTCGAGAACCCGTGACCACTGCGTCAGTCCGTTCACCTCAGGCAGATGAACTTCGCAATCACCGCCGGCATTGAAGACGAGGAAGAGGTCGTCCATCTTCTCGGTATCGAGTGCATGCGCGCTCTTCGAGAAGTAGACGCCGAGTACCTGCAGTCCGTCGTCGTTCCAGGCTCCGTCGTCCATGAAACTGCCGTCGGGTTTGTACCAGGCGATCTCGATACGCCCGTCTTCACTGGTCTCCCCCGTCAGGAACCGCTCCTGGCGCAGGACGGGATGAGCCTTGCGGAAGGCAACGGCCTGCCGACAAAAATCGAGGAAGGGGTCGTCCAGCCCGTCCCAGCTCGTCCAGCCGATCTCGTTGTCCTGGCAATAGGCGTTGTTGTTGCCGCCCTGGCTGTTGCCGAGCTCGTCGCCGGCCAAAATCATCGGCACGCCCTGTGACAGCATCAGCGTCGCCATCATGTTGCGCCGTCGGCGTGCGCGTGCCGCGTTTATCTCGAGATCATCGGTCGCACCCTCGACCCCCATATTGTCGGAATGATTGTCGGAATGCCCGTCGCGGTTATCCTCGCCGTTTGCCTCGTTGTGCTTGCCGTCGAAGGACACCGTATCCATCAGCGTGAAGCCATCATGGGCAGACAAAAGATTGATCGAGGAGGTCGCGCCCCGATCGGAATGATTGAATTGCGGCGCCGAACCGGTGATGCGCGCCGCCAGCTCCGACACCATGCCGCCGTCGCCCTTCCAGAAACGGCGCACGTCATCGCGGAACTTGTCGTTCCACTCGCGGAAGGGATGTGGGAAACCGCCGACCTGATAACCGCCCGCGCCAATATCCCAGGGTTCGGCGATCAGCTTGACGCCGGCAAGGATCGGATCCTGACGGATGGCGCCGAAGAACAGGCCCTGACGGTCGAATTCCAGATCCTGTCGGCCGAGCGTGCTGGCAAGATCGAAACGGAAGCCGTCGATATGCATGACGCCGACCCAATAGCGCAGGCTGTCGAGCACCATGCGCATCACCATCGGATTGGCGACATTCAGCGTGTTGCCGGTCCCCGTCGTATCGAAAGTGTGGCGGGGATCGTCGGGAGAGAGGATGTAATAGCTCGCATTGTCGAGCCCACGGAAGGAGAGCGTCGGCCCTTTCTCGCTGCCTTCGGCCGTATGGTTGTAGACCACGTCCATGATGACCTCGATGCCGGCCGCATGGAACCTCTTCACCATGGTCTTGATTTCGGTGATCTTGTCACTTGAGAGATAGCGCGCCTGCGGCGCGAAGAAGCCGAGCGTCTGATAACCCCAATAATTCCTCAGATTCTTTTCGAGGAGATAGCGGTCGTCGAGGAAATACTGGATCGGCAGCAGCTCGATCGCCGAGACGCCAAGTCCGACGAGATGATCGATGATCGGATCGCTGCACATGCCGAGAAAGGTGCCGCGCAGCCGGTCCGGCACTTTCGGATGCGTCATCGTCAGGCCGCGCACATGCGCCTCGTAGATGATCGTATCCGGCCACGGCCGCCGGATCGCCTCTTCGCCTGCCCAGTCGAAGTCGGGATCCTGGACGACGCCCTTGACCATGAAGGGCGCGCTGTCGCGGTCGTCGAAGGAAAGATCGTCCTCGCCGATCCGATAGCCGAAGAGTGCATCGTGCCATTGCAGTTCGCCCGTCACCTGCTTGGCATAGGGGTCGAGCAGCAGCTTGTTCGGATTAAAGCGATGGCCGGCGCCCGGATCATAGGGGCCATGGGCGCGATAGCCATAGACGGTGCCCGGTCCGATACCGGCTATATAGCCCGACCAGATGTCGCCCTCGCGTTTGGGCAAGGGCAGCCGGGCGATCTCATCTTTTCCGTCAGGGGAAAACAGGCAGAGCTCGATCTGTTGCGCATGCGCCGAGAAGACGGCGAAATGAGTACCGGAACCCGTATACTCCGCCCCCAGCTCCGGCTTGAGGAAGTCGAGTTCCGAAAAGGAAAAGCTCATGGCGCCCCGCTTGATGAAAAGACCAAGCGGGAAACGTGAAGGTGGTTCGAAAGTTCCGTAGCCCTAGGCAAAAGCGGACGCTGTCGTTTGCCGATCGAAGCGTTTACGGCATCAGTTGGCCGCCGTTGACCTCGATGACCTGGCCGGTGATGTAGCCCGAAAGTGTTGGCGAAGCGAGGAAGAGATAGGCCCCGACGCAATCCTCCGATGTGCCGACGAAGCCCATCGGAATCGATTTGCGTTGCAACTCCATCTGCTCGTCATTGGTATAGCGCTCGTGGAAGGGCGTGGCGATCACGCCCGGCGCCACCGCGTTGACGCGGATCCTGTCGGCGACGAACTCCTTGGCATGGCCGCGGGTGATGGTCGAGACGAAGCCCTTGGAGGCGGCGTAGAGGACCGCGCCATTGCCGCCGCCGTTGCGGGCGGCGATCGAGGTGGTGTTGATGATGAAGCCGCCCTGCTTTTTCAGCCAGGGATGGGCCGCGCGCGTCGCCGCCAGCACCGAGCGGGCGTTGAGGTCCATCACCGCGGCATAATGGGCGTCGGTATATTCGGAGGTTGGCTTGCGCCCCAGCATGCCGCCGGCATTGTTGATCAGCCCGTCGAGATGGCCGAAGGTCTTCGCCGTCTCCTCGACGACACGCTCGGTCTCGCCTTCCCTCGACACGTCGCCCTGGATCAGATGCACCGTACCGCCGGCGGCTCGGATTTCCTCGGCGAGCTTCTCGGCCGGTTCACGGCTGGCGTTGTAATGCACCCCGACCTTGCAGCCTTGAGCCGCAAAGGCGCGGGCGAGCGCCGCGCCGATCCCGGTCGAGGCGCCGGTGATCAGCACGGCCTTGCCGGCGAGATCCGGCAGATTGATGGATGCGAGCAATTGAGCAAGTTCTGTCATGGCCAAGAAGCCTCCCGAAAACCAAGGACATAGGTGATGAAACAGATGGGGGAAGTCTATCAGCCGAAATCGGGGAAGGGCAATGCACGAAAGCCGGAGATTTGCGTCCTGGAAGATGTCATGGCTGGCCGGTTCGGGCCAAAGACCCCTCCCCACAAGGGAAGGGACCAAAGTGCCGCAACCGCGTACCATTTCACCGTTTCATCTGCAGAAAAGTTTCGCTGTTTGGCCCCATACAGCGAGAGCTTAGCCCCTCCCCCTTATCGGGAGGGATTGGGGAGGGTTCTTTCTTGAGACTGGTCTTGCAGACTTCCTTGATTGGAGACTCCTCAAGACGACACACCGAAAACCGCCTCCTGCTCCCGCCGGACAAGCGGCGGAAATGCCAGCGCGATTGCCGCAGCCCCGAGCCCAACCATCGCAGAACCGATGAACAGCCAGGAATAATTAGCGAACGTATCGAAGATCCAGCCGCCGATCAGAGGGCCGAAGGCCATGCCGAGGCTGGAGAGCATCGTCGCCGCGCCCAGCACGGTGCCGATGATGCGCTGGCCGAAATATTCCCGCGCCAGCACCGCATAGAGCGGCATTACGCCGCCATAGGCACTGCCGAAGACGATGGCGAGCGCATAGAACTCCGTCAGCTCGCTGACCAGGAGATAGGTCGCGAGTGCGGCCGCCTGCACGAGGAGGCCGGCGACTAGGACCGGCTTCACGCCGAGCCTGTCGGCGAGGCTGCCATAGAGCAGCCGGCCGCCGAGGCCCGCCAGGCCTTCGACACTGTAGATGCTGACGGCCGCCATCGGCGCGACGCCGCAGATCGTCGCATAGTTGACCATGTGGAAGATCGGCCCGGAATGGGCCGCACAGCAGGCAAAGAAGGTGAGGCCGAGCACGATGAATTGCGGCGACCGGAAGACTTTCGACAGCTGCGGCCGAGCGCCCGCCGCGGCAAACTCCGTGCCGGCATCGACGCTCTCGGCAGGCGGGCGCCTGACCAGCAGCGCGGCCGGCACCAGCAGCACCCAGGTGGCGACGCCGATGATCAACATGGCGGGGCGCCATTCATAGGCCGAGATCAGCCAGCGGGCGAAGGGCGAGATGGTCATCGGCGCCACCCCCATGCCGGCCGATACGAGTGATACGGCAAGACCGCGGTTGACGTCGAACCAGGCGGTGGTCGCGGCGATCATCGGCGCGAAAAAGGCGCTGGCGGCCAGTCCGACCAGGATGCCATAGGTCAGCTGGAATTCGATGAGCGTTGCGGTGCGGCTGGCGAGCACCAGCGCCAGGCCGAGCAACACCGAGCCGACCAGCACGACGAGGCGCGGCCCGAAACGGTCGCTTGCCGCCCCCCAGAGGAAACCGCCGAGACCCATGACGAGGAAATTCAGCGTCATGGCGCTGGCAATCCCGACATGCGACCAGCCGGTCGCGGTGGCGATCGGCTCCTGGAAAATCGCCAGCGAAAACATTGCGCCGATGGCGACGCACGACATCAGGGCGCCGACTGCGACGATGACCCAACGATAGGAAACACTCATGGCTTCATACCTCCATGCCGACAGAGTGATCGCGGCGCGTGCAGCCGGTCCGCCGGTTCCGCGCCTTGCGATTAAAGACGTTTGAACCGCTGCGATTTCGACAGCGCGCTTACATCTTTTTTCCACGTGCCGTTTAGAGAGTGCGGAACATCACCAAGGCGTCGACATAGCCCTCGGTCGGATGAAGGAAGACGCCGGGCAGCCGGCCGACGATGTCGAAGCCGAGCGATTGCCACAGCGCGACGGCGCGGCGATTGCTGCTGACGACGAAGTTGAACTGCATGGCCCGAAAACCCCGCAAGCGGGCATGCTGCAGCGAATGTTCATGCATGCGGCGGGCGACGCCGCGGCCTCTTGCGGCGGGATCGGTCATGTAGCCGCAATTGCAGACGTGGCGCCCGCCGCCCGCCTGATTGGCCTTGATGTAATAGGTGCCGAGGATAATGCCATCCTCTTCCGCGACGAAGGTCTCGCGGTCCGCTCCCATCCAGTAGGCGAGCGCATCGGCTTCGGAAAGATCGCGATCGAGCGCATAGGTCTCGCCGGCGCGGATCGTCGGGCCGATGATCCGCCAGATCGCGCTTCGGTCGTCGTCGTTTGCGAGTCGGATCAGCATGCCGGGTTTTTATCGAAGGAGATCGCGGCACGCAACGTTCCGCGCGTTTCATAGCGCGGCCGGTTATATCGTGCCGGTTACGATGCGCCCTGCCGGGAGCGAACAGCGCGCTGTCTTCACAAAGCTCCAGGGGCGAATAAGGCGCAAACGTCAGCAACCAGGATCAAGCACCCCTTCAGAGCCCATGGCAGAACAGGCGTACCGGCAGTCCATCCGCAGGAGGTTTATCATGAACGCCAAGGCCCTTTCCGCCCCTTGCGCGGGCAATGATGGCGCGCAGCATTGCAAGCATGAAAATTATACAAGGCATTCTGCCTTTAGCGCGCCCGGCCGCCATTCTGCGCTCCTCGACATACTGCCGTCCGATCCGGCCGGCGTTGCCCACACGGCGCAGGCTTTGCTGATCTACGAGCACGCCGCAGAACCATTCTACGGTTACAAGGTTCCCGAAGCGCGCCGCGGCGAAAGCCACGTCCGGCCGTTGGAGAAGATGCTCGATGCGTTGCTGGTGCTCGACGACCGTCCGCTCTCCGTCGCCCGGCCGCCCCAGAAGCGTCTGGTCGGAATCTGCCGCCATTACATGTTGCTGTCCGTCGCAATCCTTCGGCAGCACGGAATTCCCGCCCGTGGCCGCGGAGGCTTCGCCACTTACTTCAATCCGGGCAAGTTCGAGGATCATTGGGTATGTGAGTATTGGAAAGCGGCTGATGGGCGCTGGGCCCTGCTGGACAGCCAGCTCGACGGGGGTTTCATCCGCAATCTCGGAATTCGTTTCGACATCCATGACGTTCCGCGCGCCCAATTCCTGACCGCTTCCGAGGCCTGGCGCAGATGCCGCAGCGGAGAACTCGATCCAAATCTGTTCGGCATCGAGTTTGAGCAGCTTCGTGGTCTGTGGTTCATCGCCGGTAACCTGATCCGAGATCTCGCCACTCTCAACGGTCGCGAAATCCTGCCTTGGGACGTTTGGGGAGCGCAACCCGCGTTAAATGCGACGCTTTCGCATTCCGAACTGGATTTCTTTGACGAGGTCGCTTTGATTACGGCCGATCCAGATGCAGATTTCGATGCGTTGAGCCGGCGTTTTTCCGAGGATCCTAAACTACGGCTCCCGCACACGGTCTTCAACTCATTGCGACGGCGTCAGGAAAGCGTGCTCGAGGGCTGAAGCGCTGCAAGATTGCCCACGCTTTCAGACTGAAAGGACCTGCTTTCCCACTGCCCATGACCCATGCGCGCAACCGGAATCCATCTCCCGTGATAGGATTTCGCGTCTGAAATGATGTGCCGCGGCAACGGAGCACCTTCAGCTGGAGATGCGGCGCCTCTCGATATCAAGCGTCGGTTTTGCGCTCAAACCCTCTCGAGCGCGATCGCAATCCCCTGCCCGACACCGATGCACATGGTCGACAGTGAATACCGTCCGCCGGTTTCGGCAAGCTCCAGCGCCGCCGTGCCGGTGATCCGGGCGCCCGACATGCCGAGCGGATGGCCGAGCGCGATCGCGCCGCCATTGCGGTTCACCCGTTGATCGTCATCGACAATGCCGAGTTCGCGTAGCACCGCCAACCCCTGGCTAGCAAAGGCCTCGTTGAGTTCGATGACGTCGAACTGCTCCTGGATCAGGCCGAGCCGCGCCATCAGCTTGCGCGAGGCCGGGATCGGCCCTACGCCCATCACCCGTGGCGGAACGGCGGCAGATGCGCCGCCGAGGACGCGGGCAATCGGCGTCAGGCCGTATTTTCGCGCCGCCGCTCCCGAGGCGACGATCAGCGCCGCCGCTCCGTCATTGACACCGGAGGCATTGCCCGCCGTCACCGTGCCGCCTTCCTTCTTGAAGGGCGTGCCAAGTTTCGCCAGAGCCTCAATCGTCGTCGCGCGCGGATGCTCGTCCTTGTCGACGATGACGGGCTCGCCCTTGCGCTGCGGGATGGTGACCGGGATGATCTCCTTCGCCAGCCGTCCGCTCGCCTGTGCTGCCGCCGCCTTCGTCTGGCTGCGTAGCGCGAAGGCATCCTGGTCCTCACGGCTGACATGGTAGTCCTCGGCGACATTCTCACCGGTCTCTGGCATGGAATCGACGCCGTACTGCTTCTTCATCATCGGGTTGACGAAACGCCAGCCGATCGTCGTGTCGTGGATTTCGGCGGCCCGGGAAAAGGCCGTCTCGGCCTTCGGCATAACGAAGGGCGCGCGCGACATGCTTTCGACGCCGCCCGCGATCATCAGCTCCGCCTCGCCAGCGCGGATGGCGCGCGCCGCAGTGATCACCGCATCCATGCCGGAGCCGCAAAGCCGGTTGATCGTCGTGCCCGGCACCGCGACCGGCAGGCCGGCGAGCAGCGCCGACATGCGCGCGACATTGCGGTTGTCCTCGCCCGCCTGGTTGGCGCAGCCGAAGATCACGTCGTCGACGGCTTCCCAGTCGACGCTGCCGTTGCGCGCCATCAGCGCTTTCAGCGGGATGGCGCCGAGATCGTCGGCCCGCACCCCAGAAAGCGCGCCGGCGAAGCGGCCGATCGGCGTCCTGATATAGTCGCAGATGAAGGCTTCGGTCATGGCGTTTCCTTTAGAGTTTCGGGACGACGAGATCGGCCACCGGCCCCTCGAGATGGAGGGCCGCGCCGGTCATCGCCTGCAATTCCTCCAGCGACATGGCGGCAAGCTTCTCGCGCAGGACGAAACGGCCGTCGACGATGTCGATGACGGCATGGCTGGTATAGACGCGGGTGATGCAGGCCACACCCGTCAGCGGAAAGCTGCATTTCTCCACCAGCTTCGGCTCGCCTGTCTTGGTGACGTGCTCGGTGATGACGCAGACCTGCTTGGCGCCATGCACCAGGTCCATGGCGCCGCCGACCGCCGGCACGCCCTTGCTGCCGACCCGCCAGTTGGCGAGATCGCCGTTCTCCGCCACCTGGTAGGCGCCGAGGATCGCGACATCGAGATGACCGCCGCGCACCATGGCGAAGCTGTCGGCATGGTGGAAGAAGGCGGCTCCCGGCTTCAGCGTCACCGCCTTCTTGCCGGCATTGATCAGATCCCAGTCCTCTTCGCCTTCGGCTGGCGGCTCGCCAAAATTGAGGATGCCGTTTTCGGTGTGGAAGATCGCCTGGCGGCCGGGCGGCTGATAGCGGGCCACCATTTCGGGAAAGCCGATGCCGAGATTGACATAGGCGCCGTCGGCAATGTCCTGGGCGACGCGCCAGGCGATCTGCGCATTGGAAAGTTTGATGTCGTCCCTGATATCGACGGTCATGCGTAGGCCACTCCGGCTCGGATGAGCTCTTCTTCCTGCTGGGGATGGGGGACGGCGACGAGACGGTCGACGAAGATTCCGGGGGTCACCACATGCTCGGGATCGATGCCGCCGGCCGGCACGATCGAGGAGACCTGGGCAATCGTCCTGGCCGCCGCCATGCACATCAGCGGATTAAAATTGCGGCCGGCCTTGTTGTAGGTGAGGTTGCCGTGGACGTCGCCGACCTGAGCCTTGACGATCGCAAAATCGGCCTTCAGCCAGCGCTCCTGCACATAGTGGCGGCCGTCGAATTCGGCGATGACCTTGCCCTCGGCCAGTTCGGTGCCGTAGCCGGTCGGGGTGTAGAAGGCCGGAATGCCGGCGCCGCCGGCGCGGATGCGCTCGGCCAGCGTTCCCTGGGGCACCAGTTCGAGCTCAATCTCGCCGGCCAGATATTTGTCGGTGAAGGCGCGCGGATCCGAGGAGCGCGGGAAGGAGCAGATCATTTTCCGGACCAGGCCGGCATCGATCATTGCGGCGATGCCGATGCGGCCGTTGCCGGCATTGTTGTTGATCACAGTCAAGTTTTTCGGGCCCTTGTCGATCAGGGCATGGATCAGCTCGATCGGTGCGCCGGAGCCGCCGAAACCGCCGATCATGACGGTGGCGCCGTCGCCGATCTCGGAGACGGCCTGCGCCGTGCTCGCGATTGTCTTGTCCATGGGGAACTCTCCTCAGCCCTTCCTTGTCATTAGAATAGAAGGCAGCAGGAGCAGCGGCAAGATATTTTGTGCGTTATTTGACTTTTGTTCGTATATCGCACACAATAAGAAATTGAATGGAGAAGCGAATTCATGCGCGAAACCGATTTCGTCAGCGGCTTTGCCCGCGGCCTGAAAGTCATCGAAGCCTTCGGCGAGACGCGCCCGCGGCTGTCGATCGCCGAAGCCGCTAAGCTGACCGGGCTCGACCGCGCCACCGTGCGCCGCTCGCTGTTGACGCTCGCCGAGCTCGGTTATGCCGATTACGATGGCAAGTTCTTCACGCTGACGCCGAAGATATTGCGGCTCGGCCATGCCTATCTGGCGGCGACACCGCTGCCGGCGCTGTTGCAGCCGCATCTCGATCATCTCTCGGAACAGGCCGGCCAGAGCGCCTCGGCCTCGGTGCTCGACGGCACCGAGATCGTCTATATCGCCCGGGCCGCGCAGCGCCGGGTCATGTCGATCAATCTCACCCCCGGCAGCCGCCTGCCCGCCTATTGCGCCTCGATGGGCCGGGTGCTGCTGGCAGCCCTTTCCGAAAACGAGGCGCGCGCCATCCTCGCCCGCAGCGAGCTCAAACAAAACACGCCAAAGACCAGGACCGACCCGGAAGAACTGATCGAAGAATTCCGCCGGGTGCGCGCCGAGGGCTACGCCATCATCGACCAGGAGCTGGAAATCGGCCTCTGCTCGATCGCCGTCCCAATCGAAAACGACCGCGGCGAAACGATCGCGGCGATCAATATCGGCGCGCCGGCCGCCCTCGTCCCGGCCGCCGAGATGAAAGCGCGCTATCTCGAACTGCTGAAGGAAACGCAGGCCGCCTTGCGGCCGCTGCTGCGCCGGTGAAGAAGAGCCTGAAGGCGGCGCGGCCCCAGTTAAAACCGGGGCCACGTGCAATCGGTCAATGCGTCAGCTCGAGCGCGGCTGTGAGGTCGCCCAGCGGCGGCTGGCCGTTGGCGCGCAGCGCCGTGTCGCGGGCGGCAGATCGTAGCGCGCGGTGATCAGACGGATGATCGAAGTCGTATCGTGCTGGGTGTGATCGACCATGCCAGCCCTGGCGAAGGGCGAGATGACGAAGGCCATGCGGTTGCCCGGGCCCCCAGCGGTCGGCTTTCGGCGGCGCGACGTGATCCCAGAAACCGCCATTCTCGTCATAGGTGACGATGACCAGCATATGGCCCCATTGCGGGCTCTTCTCGAGATGCGAGACGATATCGGCAAGATGCTGGTCGCCGCTCGAAACATCGGCATGGCCGCCATGTTCGTTGAGGTTGCCCTGCGGCTTGCAGAAGGAGACGGCCGGCAGCTTGCCGTCGTCGATATCTTTCAGGAAGGCCTCGCCGGCCAGGCCGCCATCCTTCAGATGTTCGGCACGCGCCGGGGTGCCGGGGGCGAAATTGGCGAAATAGTTGAAGGGCTGGTGGTGGAACTGAAAGTTCGGCACCGGCGTGACGTTCTTGCCGTCAAGGGCCGCCTGCCAGGCGCCGCTTTACCAGGCCCAGCTGACGCCCTTCAGCGACAGGAGATCGCCGATGGTGGTTTCATGTTGCGGCGGCAGGGTCGTTGCCGCATTGGGATCGGCATAGGCTGGATCGCCGTCCTTGGCAGCGCCGAGGCCTTCGCCCGGGCCGAGACGCTGACCGCACTCGGCCGCAAACTTTTCTCGGATCCATCGCTGTCGGCCTCCGGGCTGCAGACCTGCGCCTCCTGCCATGACCCGGCGCATGCTTTCGGCCCGGCATCGGCCGCGCCGGTCGAATTGGGCGGCGAGCATATGGACCGGCCGGGCCTGCGCGCCGTTCCGACGCTGCGCTACCTGCAGGCCGTGCCCGCCTTCACCGAGCACTATTACGATTCCGAGGACGAGGGTGACGAAAGCGTCGACAACGGCCCGACCGGCGGCCTGACCTGGGACGGCCGGGTCGATCGCGGCGCCAATCAGGCGAAGATCCCGCTGCCCGCCCTTCGGCCGGAAACCCGGTGATGCGCCCGCACTGACCGATCCCGAGATCGACGACATCGTCGCCTTCCTCGGGACGCTGACGGATGCCGATCTGCAGCCCGAGGCGAACGGGCACTGACGCAATCGCTGAATAGGCTGAAGGTTCTAACAATTTCCGACGTATCGGGGTCGAGTCAAGCATGGATTTCAGCACCAAATGGTGCTATTTAAGCGTCAGAATAGGGAACTGGACGATGCGATCGACTATCAACCTCGACGACGCTCTCATGCAAAAAGCCAAGGCCCTGACCGGCACAAAAGAAACTGCCGCTCTCGTCCGCCAAGCGTTGGAGACACTTGTCCGGGTGGAATCCGGAAAACGCCTCATCGCGCTCGGGGGAACCATGCCGGAGGCAGAGGCAGCCCCACGACGCCGGAGCGCCGTGGCCAAGTGATTCTGGCGGACACTTCGATTTGGATTGATCATTTCCGCCATGCCGATCCAGAGCTGCGCAAGATTATCGAGGATGATCGTCTCCTGTGCCATCCGGCTGTGATTGGCGAGTTGGCTCTTGGCAGCCTTCGCAATCGCGGTAGCGTTATCGCTTTCCTCGCGGCCCAACGCGAAGTCGCCGTCGCCACACACGACGAAGTCATGGTGATGATTGATCGCCACAACATTTTCAGCATGGGCATTGGCTATACGGATGCCCATGTGCTGGCCTCGGTCCTCCTTGATCGGCGAGCAGCCCTCTGGACCAGAGACAAGCGTCTGCAGGGAGCAGCCGGAAAGGCGGGCGTTTCACTATACACCCCGGTCGATAGGCGCAGCTAATTGCCGACACTTAGTTTCGTGCCCGCCTCTGCTTGCGTTTTGATTTTCACCGAGCGCAATCAAGGCAGCCTGCGCCTGCTGGCCAGGGATCGCGCGCGCCTAGCGCCCAAATGACTTTGACCGCGAGAGCTCGAGCTTCGTCAAATTCCAGATAAGCTGGAACCCACAAGCAAGCTTGAGACAACGCTTCTATAGCTTCCGGCGCTTTCAATTCAGCCAAAGCGGATACGACATCCTCATGTTTAAAATGAGTATCCTTGCGCAGCAATTGTTTAAGAAGATCCAGACTCTCCTTGGTAAAACCAAATTGAAGCCAACAATCAAAGCGCATTCCGTGTGAAGGATGCCGGACAGGCCCGCATTCTGGCGATTCTCCAGGGCGAGTATGCTACAGCACAAACCAGACTGCCCTTGGAGCGGCTCTATTGTCTCGAAGACACGATAGCCCAACTGGCTGCGAGTCGTGGACTGATAGACTGAGAATTGAAACGCGTTTCGTGACCGTTGCTTGAGAACATGCATCAATGATTTATATGCTATCATTGATGAATGGAGGCAAAATGGCCAGCATGACGATCCGCAATCTGGATAAGGGATTGAAGCAGCGGCTGCGCGTTCGCGCCGCGACGCATGGCCGTTCCATGGAAGATGAAGCACGCGATATTCTGCGTACGGCACTTGCGACCCCGAGCCGGCAGCGCGCAACCTGGCCGAGATCATTCGCGCCCGCCTGCAGCCGGTCGGGGGAGTTGAACTCGAAATTCCACCCCGAGAGCCGATCCGCGACGCGCCGGACTTCGACGCGTGATCATTCTCGATACCAACGTCGTTTCGGAACTGCTCACGCCGGCGCCGACTGCGGCTGTCATCGACTGGCTGGGCGCACAACATCCCTCATCGGTATTTACGACAGCGGTCACCGAAGCGGAAATTCTATATAGCTTGCGCCTCCTCCCTCCCGGTCGGCGCCGAAGTGATCTCGAGGCGGCGGTCCTGCCGATATTCAATGAGGATCTCAGTAGCCGTGTCCTGCCATTCGATCGTGACGCGGCAGATGTCTACGCCATCATTGCCACCGATCGTCGCAAGGCCGGCAGGCCGATCAGCCAGTTTGACGCACAGGTCGCGGCGATCACCATCTCGCGCGGCGCTTCACTCGCTACCCGCAATGTGTCCGATTTCGAGGGAATTGGCTTGCAGATCATCAATCCGTGGAAGTATCGTTGAGCCAGCATCGAATGCAACTCGTATAATCCAGTCCTGGTCGGCCCAACTATCCCTTGATGCATCATAATTTCCGATATACATCATTACTTCGGAAATTATGGGGAAGTGATGGAACGCTCGTTTTTAACGATCGCCGCCGGCGAGAATAGTGAGGCCATTCGGGCTCTTTCGGCGCCGGCGCGGATCGAGATCTTGAAGCTGCTCTGCGCCAAGGGACCGCTCAACATCAACGATATCGCCCAGACGCTTTCCCTGCCGCAATCCACCGTCGCCACCGGCATCCAGATCCTCGAGGATGCCGGGCTGGTCGATTCCAGGCTCGCCAAGGCGCGCAAGGGCAACCAGAAGATCTGCTCGGCGGTCTATAGCGAGATCCTGATCAGCTTCGAGGAAAGTGCGGCGCAGCGGGCCAACAATATCATCGAGGTCGAGATGCCGGTCGGGCTCTATACGAGCTGCGACGTGCATGCGCCCTGCGGCCTCTGCTCGACCGAAAGCGTCATCGGCCCGCTCGATGTGCCCGACTATTTCCTCGACCCACAGCGCATGCAGGCCGGGCTCGTCTGGTTCGGCAGGGGTTATGTCGAGTACAAATTTCCAAACAATGCCAAGGTGTTGAACAAGGAAATCCGGGCGATCGAATTTTCGCTGGAGCTGTCGTCCGAGGTGCCGGGCACCAATCCGGACTGGCCGTCCGACATCACGCTCTGGGTCAACGGCATGGCGATCGGCACCTGGACCTCGCCCGGCGATTACGGCGACAAGCGCGGCGCCTTCACCCCGGCCTGGTGGAAGCTCGAGGGTTCGCAATACGGGACGATGAAAACCTGGCGGATCTCGACGCGCGGCACCTTTATCGACGGTATCGCCGCATCGAATATCACGCTCAGCGATCTGGCGCTTGGCCAGCATTCCTCGATCCGGCTGCGCGTCGGCATCGCCGAGAACGCCGGCCATACCGGCGGCGTCAATATCTTCGGCCGCGGCTTCGGCAATCACGGCCGCGATATCATCATGCGGCTGCATGTGTGAATTTATAATATCGGATATCCTGATTTAAAAATTGCATTTATTTCCTATTTCAGTAGCCGCTAAATTTAGGCAAGTTATTGTATCTTAACATCTTTCATCCGGATAAGCATTAGTATGATTAAATCAGCCTCTCGGTTGACATCACCACATTCCTGATATCAAGTTAGAGGCACGAAAACAAAAATCCTGATATATAAACGGGGAGGATCCGTTGAAGACGAATGTCGTTGCCCACCGCGATTTTCGCATCGCGACCATTGACGCCAGGCTCTACAGCTCGTTTCTCGAGCATCTCGGCAGAGCGATCTACGGCGGCATCTACGAGCCCGGACATCCGACCGCGGACGAAGACGGCTTCCGCCGCGACGTGCTCGATCTGGTGCGTGAGCTCGACACGCCCTACTGCCGTTATCCCGGCGGCAATTTCGTCTCGGCCTATAATTGGGAAGACGGCGTCGGCCCGCGCTCGGAGCGGCCGGTGCGCCTCGACCTTGCCTGGCGCACCCGCGAAGCCAACCAGGTCGGCGTCAACGAATTCGTCGACTGGTGCAAGAAGGCCAATACCAAGCCGATGCTCGCCGTCAACCTCGGCTCCCGCGGCCTCGACGCCGCCCGCAATTTCCTCGAATATTGCAATCATCCCGGCGGCACCTATTGGTCGGACCTGCGCCGCAAGCACGGCTGGTCCAATCCGCATGATGTCAAACTCTGGTGCCTCGGCAACGAGATGGACGGCCCCTGGCAGGTCGGCCACAAATCGGCCTATGAATATGGCCGGCTGGCGGACGAGACGGCAAAAGCCATGCGCGGCTTCGACAAGTCGCTCGAGCTCGTCGTCTGCGGCTCGTCGAATTCCGACATGAAGACCTATCCGCAATGGGAGGCCGAGGTTCTCGACCAGTGCTATGACAGCGCCGACTACATCTCGCTGCACATGTATTTCGCCAACCGCGAGAAGAACACGCTGAACTACCTCGCCCGGGCAACGAAGCTCGACCGCTACATCACCACGATCGGCGGCGTCATCGATTACATCAAGGCGAAGAAGCGCTCGAAGAAGACGATCGGCATCTCCTTCGACGAATGGAACGTCTGGTATCATTCCAACCAGCAGGACAAGGAAATCCTGGCGCGCGATGAGTGGCCGGATGCGCCGCATCTGCTCGAGGACGTCTATAATTTCGAGGATGTGCTGCAGGTCGGCGGCATCCTCAACACCTTCATCCGCCGCTCCGACCGGGTGCGCATCGCCTGCATCGCCCAACTCGTCAACGTCATCGCCCCGATCATGACCGAGGATGGTGGTGCGGCCTGGCGCCAGACGATCTATTATCCCTTCTATTACGCCTCGCGCTATGGCCGCGGCACGGCGCTGCAGCTCGTCGTCGACGGCCCGAGCTATGACAGCGACGAGGAGAACGAGGTTCCCTATCTCGATGTCTCGGCCGTGCATTCCGAGGATGGCCGGACGCTGACCTTCTTTGCCGTCAACCGCCATCCGGACACGGCGCTCGATCTCGACGTGCGGCTCGAAGGTTTCGGCGGCGCCCGCCTGATCGAGCAGGTGGAGATGACCCATGGCGATCTCGAAGCCGTCAACACGGCGCGGCGGCCGGAGACGGTCGTGCCCGCCAAGGTCGAGAGCGCCAGGATCGAGGATGGACGGGTGCGGGCGGCGCTGAAGCCGCTGTCCTACAACGTCATCCGGCTGTCGGTGTGACGGCCGCCGCCGGGTTAAGCCCCGGCTGAAGTATCGGCTCCCTGCGAGGAGGCAGGCAGCCGGACGGATGGTTCGCCGAAGACTTAACGGCTCTGCCAAGTCACTTCTGCGAACCGACAACCGCGACATGCCCCTGCGTGCCTCGAAGGCCGCCGCATCGTCGCTTACAAGGGAGGAGTTCATGCAAAAGTGGAAGAGGTTTGCATTCGGCTTCGTGCTGGCCACGCTCGGTCTGACCGGTATGGCCATCGCCGAAGACTACACCTCCTTGCCGCGCAAGGAGACGCTCATCGTTGAAAATCCGGAAGGGACGATCAAGAATCCCGGCTGGTTCAACATCTGGGTCAATGGCGGCGGCGGGGTTTCGACCGGGCTGCAGCAGCTGACCATGGATACGCTCTGGTATATCGACCCCGAACAGGGGCTTGGCGGCGCCGCCTGGGACAATTCGCTCGCCGCCGACAAGCCGCAATATAATGCCGACTTTACCGAAATGACCGTGAAACTGCGCAAGGGGCTCTACTGGAGCGACGGCGTGGAGTTCACCGCCGATGACGTCGTCTATACCGTCAAGACGCAGATGGATCACCCCGGCATGGTCTGGAGCGCGGCCTTCTCGGTGCAGGTGGCCAGCGTCGAGGCGACCGATCCACAGACTGTGGTGTTCAAGCTGAAGAAGCCGAATTCGCGCTTCCATGCGATCTTCACCGTGCGCTGGAACGGCGCCTGGATCATGCCGAAGCACGTGTTCGAGAAGGTCGAAGATCCGCTTCGCTACGATTTCGCCAATCCCGTCTCGCTCGGCGCCTACAAGCTGAAGGCCTACGACCCGCAGGGCAAATGGTATACCTGGGAGAAGCGCGACGACTGGCAGCGCACCTCGCTTGCCCGCTTCGGCGAGCCGGCCCCGAAATACGTGACCTATACCGATCCCGGCCCGCCGGATAAGCGCACGATCGCCCAGCTCGAGCACAATCTCGATATCATCCACGACAATACGCCGGAGGGCATGTTCACCCTCAAGGAGAAGTCGAAGACCATCGACACCTGGTTCCCGGGCTTCCCCTTCGCCCATCCCGATCCGACGCTGCCGGCCGTCATTTTCAACACCCAGGAAGCGCCGTTCGACAAAGCCGATGTGCGCTGGGCGCTGGCCCTGCTGATCGACATCAAGGCCGTCGACATGGCGAGCTACCGCGGCGCGGCGACGCTTTCCGCACTCGGCGTGCCGCCGACGGCGGCGACGATGAAAGACTATCAGGCGCCGATGCAGGATTGGCTGAAGGATTTCGAGATCGATACCGGCAAGAGCAAGATCAAGCCCTATGACCCGACAGTGGGGCAGCAGATCGCCGATATCCTGCGCAAGCAGCCGAAGTTCAAGGACCAGATTCCGACCGATCCGGAAGCGATCAGCGGTGCCTTCGGCTACGGCTGGTGGAAGCCGAACCCGAAAGCGGCCGGTGAACTGCTGGAGAAGGCCGGCTTCAAAAAGTCAGGCGGCAAATGGCTCACCCCGGATGGACAGCCTTTCAAGATCCGGATGACGGTGGAAGGCGACACGCGCTCCGTCTTCACCCGTGCCGGCACGCTGATTGCGCAGCAATGGGCGGCCTTCGGCATCGACGCCAAGGCCGTGCCGGCCGCGAAACTGTGGCAGACGGCGCTGCAGCCCGGCGATTTCCAGGTGGCGATCGCCTGGAGCGTCGAAACCTGGGGCGGCGATCCCGACCTTTCCTTCTTCCTCGACAGCTGGCACTCCCAGTTCGTCGCCAAGAAGGGCGAGGTTCAGCCGCCGCGCAACTGGCAGCGCTGGTCCAATCCGGAGCTCGACAAGATCATCGAGAGCATCCGCGGCATCAGCGCCGACGACCCCAAGGGCATGGAGCTCGGCAAGGATTATCTGAAGCTGGTCGCCCGCGAAATGCCGACGATCCCGCTGATGTCCTATAACGTCTTCACCTCGATGGATACGACCTATTGGACCGGTTATCCCACCATCAAGGACCCCTATACCGATCCGGTGCCGAACTGGGCGAATTCGCGGCTGATGATGGTCAAGCTGAAGCCGGCTCAGCCGCAATAACCCTCCCAACGCCGGCGCGTAAGCCACCGCGCCGGCCCCCTCATCGGCGGGCATGTGCCTCGGTTGCCATGCTCGTCGATCCTTTCAAGAAAGGAACCAGAGAGGAACTTCCGCCTTATGACGCCCTATCTGATCTTTGTGCTGAAGCGGTTTGGTCAGTTTCTGCTCGTCGTCTTTCTCGGCGTGACGATCACCTTCTTCGTCACCCACCTGACCCCGATCGATCCGGTCGAAGAAAGCATAGGCGCCATCACCCAGATGGGTCAGTCCGATCCCAATGCGATCGAGCTGATGCGCCAGTCGCTGCGTGAGCTCTACGGCATGCAAGGCTCGATCTGGGAGCAATATCTGCATTTCTGGCTTCGGCTGGCGACCGGCGATCTCGGCCCCTCGCTCTCGGCCTTTCCGACCCCCGTCTCCACCATCATCCTGCGCTCGCTGCCCTGGACGATCGGCCTGATGACGGTGTCGACGCTGATCACCTTCGTGCTCGGCAATGCGATCGGCGCGCTTGCGGGCTATTACCGCAAGGACATGGTGCTGAAGGCCGTCAGCCTCGTCTTCATCGCGATGCTGCCCATTCCCTATTACATCCTCGCTTTCGTGCTGCTCATCGTCTTCGGCTTCATCTGGCCGGTGCTGCCGATCAATGGCGGCTATGAGATGAACGCCAATCTCGACCTCTCCTTTGCCCTCGTCCTCGATATCCTCAAACACTCGATCCTGCCGGCCTTGTCGCTGATCCTGGTCGGCGCCGGCAGCTGGCTGATCGGCATGCGGGCATTGGTTTCCAACATCATCACCGACGACTATGTCGTCTTTGCCGAGCTCGGCGGCGTGCCGAAGGGCAAGATCCTGCGCTCCTACATCGCCCGCAACGCCATGGTGCCGCAATTCACCGGGCTTGCCATGTCGCTCGGCGCGATCTTCAACGGCACCGTCATCACCGAAATCGTCTTCGGCTATCCCGGCATCGGCAATCTCTTGATCGAAGCGGTGCATGCCGGCGACTACAGCCTGGTGCTCGGCCTCAGCGCGCTGTCGATCGTCGGCGTCGCCGCCGCCGTCTTCATTATCGACGTGCTGAGCCCGCTGATCGATCCGCGCATCAAGGTGGAATAGGCCATGTTTACCATCATCCGCGACCTCGCCCGCCAGAACATGGAATTCCTCTGCGGCCTGCTGCTCTTTGCCGTCATCGTCGGCCTGGTGATCCTGTCCTATTTCTCGCCCTATGGCGCGACCGACATCTATCTCCTGCCGCCCGATATGCCGCCGGACGGCGAATATTGGCTCGGCACGACATCGCGCGGCCAGGACGTGTTCTGGCAGCTGACGACCGGGCTTCGCAACACCCTCTATTTCGGCATCGGCGTCGCCTTTCTCTCGCGCATCATCTCGCTCGTCGTCGGCCTGGTCGCCGGTTATGCCGGCGGCACGGTGGACCGGGTGCTGATGGCGATCAACGACAGCGTCATGGTCATCCCGCAATTTCCGCTGCTGATCCTGTTCTATTTCGTGCTGAAGGACAACATGACCTGGGTGGCGCTGATCGTCATCATGGCCTCGCTCGGCTGGTCCTATGATGCGCGGCTGATCCGCTCCGTGGCGCTCGGGCTGAAGAGCCGGCCGTTCACCACCCAGAGCGTCTATTCCGGCATGACGATGCGCAAGATCCTCGTGGAGGAGCACCTGCCCTATGTGCTGCCGATCGTCTTTGCGACGACGATGAACAACATGATCTGGTCGATCGGCATGGAGATCACCCTTTCGGTGCTGGGCTTCACCGACATCGAGACGCCGACCATGGGCATGATGATCTACTGGGCCAATGCGCATTCGGCGCTGATCTCGGGCATCTGGTGGTGGGTGGCCGCCCCCGTCGCCGTCATCGTCATTCTCTTCCTGGCGCTCTTCCTGCTCTCCATGTCGATGAACGAATACAATGATCCGCGCAGCCGGCTCAACCGGATGGGAAATTAGCATGGAGAACCTGGTCGAAATCGACAAGCTGAAAGCCTATTACCGCGCCTTCCTCTATGGCGTCGATCGCGAGGTGCGGGCCGTCGACGACATCAGCCTGACGATCCGCCGCGGCGAGGTCTATGGCGTCGCCGGCGAATCGAGCAGCGGCAAGACGACGCTGATCAAGACCATTGCCGGCGCCATCCGGCCGCCGCTGCGGGTCGTTTCCGGCAGCGTCAAATTCCACTTCGGCGGCGGCACCCAGGATCTCTATGCGATGACGCCGGAGGAGCGCGTGGCGCTGCGCTGGAAGCATCTCTCCTATATCATGCAGGGCTCGATGAATGTGCTCAATCCGGTGCGCCGGATCCGCCATTCCTTCACCGATTTCGCCTTCCGCCACATGAAGGTGAGCAAGCCGGTGTTTTTCGAGAAGGTCGCGAACCACCTGCAGCGGCTGAAGCTCGATCCGCAGCTGCTCGACGCCTATCCGCACGAACTCTCCGGCGGCATGCGCCAGCGCATGACCATTGCGCTCGCCACCATCCTGACGCCGGAATTCATCATCGCCGACGAGCCGACGACGGCGCTCGACGTCATCGTGCAGCGCGACGTCCTGTCGATGATCCGCGACATCCAGCGCGAGATGGGCTCCTCATTCCTGTTCGTCACCCATGATATGGGCGTGCATGCGACCGTCTCCGACCGCATCGGCATCGTCTATGCCGGGCGGCTGGTGGAGGAGGCGCCGACGGCGAAGCTCTTCAGCGCGCCGCTCCACCCCTATACCCAGCATCTCGTCGGCAGCCTGCCGAAGATCGGCGACCCCACCACCCGGCCCTCGCTGGAGGGACGGCCGCCGAATCTCGCCATGCCGCCGGAAGGCTGCCGCTTTCACCCGCGCTGCCCGAAGCGCATGGAGATCTGCTCACAGAAGGTTCCGCCCTTGGTCACCGTCGCGCCGGAGCGGCGGGTGGCGTGTTTTGCGGTTACGGGGGATCAGGTGTGACTCTGCTTAGCCTCTCGCATGTGACGAAAATCTACCGCCAGGGCGGCATGCTCGGCCGGCGGCTGATCGCCGCCGTCAAGGATGTCAGCTTCGAGATCGGCGACGAGCCGGAGATCCTCTCGATCGTCGGCGAATCCGGCTCGGGCAAATCGACGGTGGCGGCGATGATCCTCGGCCAGACGGAACCGACCGAAGGCGAGCTGCAATTCGCCGGCAAGACCGTCGCGATCCACAGCCGGGCCGAACGCAAAGCCTTCATGAAGGAGGTGCAGCCGGTGCTGCAGAACCCCTTCGAAGCCTTCAACCCGCTGAAGCGGGTGGACCGCTACCTCTTCGAGACCGCCCGCAATTTCTCCGCTGGCGGCAAACGGCCGGACCGGCGGGAGGTGGAGAAGATGGCCGATACCGCCCTCCACCACGTCGGCCTGACGCTGGAAGAGGTGAAGGGCCGCTTCCCCCACGAACTCTCCGGCGGCCAGCTGCAGCGCGTCGCCATCGCCCGGGCGCTGATCCCCGAGCCGCGCCTGCTGGTGGCCGACGAACCGGTCTCGATGGTCGACGCCTCGCTGCGCATGGCCATCGTCAACCTCTTCGGCCGGCTGAAGAACGAGCTCGGCCTTTCGATCATCTACATCACCCATGATCTCGCGACGGCTTATTATGTCAGCGACAATATTATCATCATGCGCAAAGGGGAGATTGTTGAACGCGGGCGGGCGCGGGCGGTGTTGGATGATCCGCAGCATGCGTATTCGCGGGCGCTGAAGGATGCGGTGTTGGCGGCGGATTTTGGTGCGGTGGGGTAGTTCGCCAGGAGCTGATATTTATTTCCCTGTTGTCAGAAGCCCGGATTTTTCAACATGCGCCTGCCCCGGTGGCAGGATACGGACATTTCCCGCCTTCTCGTCGTATTGGACCCACGCCTTTTTATGCAGCGCCTCAATGACCTTCCGCTTGAAGTCGGTCCGATTCTTATATTCGACCCATGTTTGTAATTGGGCAATGGTGATTGGTGTGCCTTCGGCGTACAGTAAGATCATCACCTTTTCGCCCGCCGACCTGGCAGGTTCCAGAACTCGCCGCACATCGCCACTCGCCCATACCATGTGGAAGTTACGGGCAGTGACTGCTTCAACAACAGCATGGGAGTCATCGAGCGGTAGTTGAGAATAGTTGCGGACGAACTCGCCCATGATCCACTTCATACCTCGCAAGAAAAATTCCGCGTCCATGTGATTAGGACTGACCTCAGCAGACACATGACCTATAGCTCGGTTGTTGCGCAGTTCATAAAGCGCCGCCAAGACCTTTGGCACCTGCATGCAAAGGGAGCGTCCCTTCGTCCCGTTATGCTGTTCTAGGTCGCGACAAGCCTGAGGGAAGTTGGCGGGTTTGAAAGGCGACGACGAATAGGCACCACTAACGTAACCAGCGCAAACGCAATAAGCGATTTCACAGAACTTTCCAGCCTTCAAGCCGACCTTTTCCCAGTCGGCCGCACGGTATTCGTCTAACGCTTGCTCGAACTCTTCGAGTAGTGGATCGCTGAGCGGGGAGGGGATTGCCTTGAGTGCTTCTTTGAGGCTTGGCAGGCTCACTTAGTCCCGATCCCAATAATATTTCCAGGAACCGTTCCCTTCTTTGGTTCGCTGGATCTGGCCGCGCTCAAACAGTCCCGTCAAAGCTGCACCTACTTGATTACTTTTGTGCGTCCAGCCTTTGCCTTTGAGACCAGCAACTATGTCTGCGCCACCCCGGTGTTCCTTGAAAAATCCATCAGCTTTGAGGCTGATGATCCTATCTGCACACGACTGTCCTTTAGGCGGGGCTTTGACCCCACGTTTCTTAGCCCGAACTCTTGCTTGCTCATCCACTGCAGGGTCATCGCTTGACACGATAGGGGCGTCATCCCGCGAACTATTGTCGGCCTCACCCTGTGGGCGGCTGCCAAATCCGGCTTCTTCAATCAGAGGAAACAGCTTTGCAAGCAACCCTTCGACAAACTCTTTCTCGCCTTCAATTTCAATTACGCCCGAAGGCGCGTCGATGTGGACCCGATTCGTCAAGTTGACCTCCGCCTAGATATGCTCTGCATGATTGCGCGAAAAAGGTTCGGTATTCAAGGTGCTCTGATGAGAGCTGGCTCAAATATTGAGCACTTTGTAAAGCGCGAAGACGCATCCTATGTTCCTCTACTACGAGAGACTTTGGCACGCCTTTATCATTCATGCATGCTTCTTGCGCTGCCCAGCGGCGGACGTTCAATATTCGGCACATCCCTGACAACGCGTTGCTTGTGGGCCGGCGTCCGCTTGTGCGTCGCATTCCGCTCGTATCGAGACGCACGGCCTCGCTCAGGGCGCGGGGCCACACGGTCTCCAATCTTTGTATGCTCTGCCAGTTCCAAGCGCGTCCTCGATATCCACGCTTGGACACCCTAACTGTGTTCTCGATCTTGGTGCGCCCGAGCAGGAACTGGATGGCACGGAGACTGCCAGTGGCTTGATAGATCATCGCAGCCTTAGAGGCGCATTCTTGCCACTCTATCACAACGGAGCTTGGTCAATTTCTAGGAAATCAGCTGCTTACATTGCATCAACGCTTTTCGGTCATTAAGCATGCGCACGATCGGCGATGATAAGTCCTATCCGTTCGACATCTTCTTTTACGGTTCCAGAGCAGACTTGGCCGAGCGAAACCGCCCACGATTGAGTGATGAACCGCAGTTCGGCTTCTTCATTCCGGGACAACATTGTTATGTCGGCACTGGGAACTACGGCCGACAGCAGTTGCTTGCAATAGATGGCAAAGCGGCAGGACGCCGAGCCGACGTCGGAATGAACGATTAAGAGGTCCACGTCGTTCGCCGGAGTCTTCCCATGAAAGCGTGATCCGAAGCCGTAGATTTGAACGCTCTCCGTCATCCGCGCCGCGGGGCCTTATCCCGCTCGCGTTCCGCTGGAATCTGATAGTTCCAGAAGTCCTCTCTTGCCAGAGCCCCCATGAACTCGGCGATGGTGAACAGGCCAACTTGCGAAGCGCGGCAATGCTCCCGCGCATCCTTGGTGTAGCCGCACCAATTGGAATTGATGATCACGACGTCCACATCACCGAGCTGGTTTTGCACATCGATGAACTGGGCAACGCCGAACGAGTAGCATTCGCAGATGAAAACACGAAGGACTTGCCCGGTATCGCGCGTGAGCTCGTAAATCCCGTTTCCTGCTGATGCGAGATTCGCGACCCGGCTATGGCCCTTCATCCGGTCTTCGAAAAAACGAAAATGGCCATAATGGCTCGGCCAAGGGAAAGCTTCGCTACGCGCCGCCATTTGCTGCCCTCCTTATCCGATCGGCGAACTCAGCGGGAAATCGCAGAACGCCAGCATATGATATCTCGTCGTTGACCCACCTCTCATAGCTACGCGAATGGAGTAGAAACGCCGAGATGGCCTTCTGGTCGTCAGGGTCGAGTACACCCCTATGCCGCTCGAGCAGACCAGTGATCTTCCGATTGTTCGGCACAATAGTGGACAGCCGCTCGGAAACCCAGATGGAGAAGACTTCATCGTTGTGAGGCTCGCTCAGGGCGAGCTCCGACATAGGGCCATAGGTTTGCCAAGCCTGGTGATTCTCTTCGAGGAGTACCAAGATAGACTTCGCAAGTGCTTGCCTCTCCGGTGCCTCGTCTGTGTCGGTACGCTGATCCACCCATTCTTCGTGCTTGGTCTTCATCTTGTGCAATATTTCGACGGTGAAGACCCCTTCATTCTGCTTCTTGTCGATTTCGGTGTGGTGGTTGGGGCAAAGCAGGATGAGGTTAGTGTAGTCGTCGCGCTCTACAGGAGTCTGGGAGGTATCATGACGGTTAGCCCCAGCTTTGTCGCCACGAATGTGGGCCATCTCACCGATTGTGTAAGGCGCACGGCCTTCGGCCTCCCGCTGAGAGAGGCGGACACGGCAACCATCGAATGAGCAGCGGCCTGCTGCGTTCGACCACAAAAGTTTGATGGATTTCTCTGTTATTGCCATTGACGAGATGTGTCCCCCGACTTCTCACACTCGAGAATAACCGCTCTCGAAATAAGTTGCGCAATTTCTGCAAGACTTGCCGGATATCTCCGATCAGAGCCCTCTGCGCGATAAATAGCTAGGGCCAGCTTTGCAAGTTAGATGGCCCTCAAACGCTTGATTAGTACTGCCTCGATATCATTTGATGCGCTGCCAACCGCGTGATTGGCGCCGCGCAGATACGGACGCGGCCCGCGACCCCAGCCGAACGTTTTAACTTGGCCTACTCAGAACGCGGGCGGGCACTGTTGCAGGAACGATGAACCAACCGAGCATTGGATGGGATTGTAGCTCCGCCACGCCAATACTGCTCCACGTGGTCAACAGCAGAATCGTTGATCGACTTGATCTCGTTACCACATATCCGGCACGCCGCGTCCTGGTCGTAAAGCTCCTTCTTTAGCTGAGCCTTAAAGATGCGAGAGCTATCAAGCCCTTCCACACCGTCCATCAGGGTGCCAAGGCGGCGGCCCCACGCATCGAATGCATACTTGATCTTCTTCGCATCGCCGGTCGATTTGCTGACCGAATCCAACCATTGTTGATCGGTTAGAATATCAAGATATTCCTCCATGATAGCATCTGCTCTCTGACTTATCTGCACCGTGTCATACGGTGCAAGCGAGGTAGATATCACTTGGAAGATGGCGGCGTTTGCCTTTGGCGCCCACTCGCCGCCACCCTTGTAGTCGGTCTTCCGCAGACGGAACGCGTTGGAACCGAAAACGGTGTAGCTGTTGCGCATCGCGCGTTTGAATCGCTTCTCGAAGTCGGCGATAATCTCATCACTGGGGTCTTTGTAGGTTTCAAAGAACCGGTTCAAGAACGACTTGATTCCCGCTGTTACCTTATCGTGCTTGATCGTATCGAACGCGAGAAAGCGAAGGATCAAGCCTCGGTCAAACATGCGATCTGAGAGATTGCGCATGTTGATTGCGTTTCGGAAATCGTCATTTTTTGCCCAGTCGGCAAGCTTGGAATTGAGTTTGCCGCGATAGATACAGTTGCGAATTTCCATCTCATTCAGGGACATGCCCCCGGTATTGATCCGCTCAAACGTCGTGAACTTCAAATCCTGGGACGTGTCTTCCGACAGCTCAAAGCAACTGATCACGGAATCTTCGATGTCGCTCTGCATCTTCTGCGACAATTCCTTGAAACGCTTTCCGTTCAACTCCTTGAATACCTCAAGGCCGGTCAGCGCAAATTTGTTATCGATGAAATTGAAAACTGTCGTCAGGCGCTGAACGCCATCAATTACTTCCAGGCCACCTTCTTTGGTGCGCGAAAGGAATATTACAGGGATAGGCAGTCGCATTAAAATGGATTCGATCAGGTAAGAGGGTCGCTTGCCCTTCCAGACATAGGCGCGCTGCCAGTCAGGGTTGAGGTTCAACTTCCCCCTCTGGAACCAGGTGTGATAGACACCCAGCGGGACGTCTTTAGGCTGCATAACAGCCTGGCGCGGGCCGCCTGCGAGGTCGAGAGCGCCCTCGTCGCTGCCGTCCTCATCGTTGTCGTCATCTAACCAGTTAACGCCTTGCAGAGGTTCGCCATCCACTTCTTTGTCATCCACAAGGTTCTCGGTCGAATCTGATGCTACAGTCATGTGAGGCTCCCGAATTATATGCGATGATTTTCGCGTAACTTGCAGCCTTTATGCAGCTTAAAGTCAACACTTTCATGTTGGTTCAGCTTGGGTGCTGGTGTGAATACGCAAAATTTCCTGTATCGCTCGGTAAGATTGCATCACATCGATTCGAGGTAGCATGCTGGACGACGAAAACCGACGCCTGATTATGGATCGACTGGGCGGGGCGGTAGATGACCTTGTATCGGACTTGTATTCAGACACCACAGGCGGCGTCAGTGTCGTGCAGGAGGCCGAGATCACGTCGCGCTTGTGCCAGCGCCTTGAAGACAAGCTAGATAACTCGCAGGCAGGGGACTACGTTTTTCGAGTTATAGCTCAGTCGTTGCCGGATCGCGGCCCGAACTCGATGGAAAAGCTTTTTGGCGCGGACCTTTTCTTGTCGATCTCGCTCGATGGGGCTGCTGGCTTTGACAAAGGCATTTTCATCCAGGCGAAATATGACCGCAACATCAACCGCACCGAGCTGAAGGATGCTTGCCGGCGTATGGAGGCAATAGCAGATCGCCAGGGCGTTTACGTCTGGGTATATGAACCCAATGGCGTCAAAGTGCTATCATCGCACCAAGTGGGTCAGATGAAGCAAAACTCTCTCACCGGACTCCAACCACGGACGATGGCCGGTTTCACAGGGCGCATCTTGGATTGTCATGCAGGCAGTCGAGCCTGGGGGATTCCCTCTGCAGGAAACAGGCGCAAAATGGTCGCTGACCGCCTACTTGAAGTGAGAGCGAGCAATCTCCTAGACATCAAACTGAAAAAACACCGAGGCTAACGACTGAAACGCCAGGTCGCCGTAACGGATAGGTCAGCTCCTTGAAGAGGAGCGGAACAGTCACCTGCTTTTCTAATCGTTCCGTATCATGGCAACGGACCTGTCTCCTTTTTACATGGATGGTAAGGAGAACTCTATATCTGTCGGTTTTCGGACGACGCTTGAAAGCAGCCTGTCTCCGAATTTGGTGTGAAAGAGCTTTCCCGACGCCGGTCTTCATATACCACCAACGGCTATTTCAGACGTTCAAAAATGCCCCGCTCACGGTCGGCGAGAGTGGCTGACTCAGGTCCTTGCCGGCTCACCACACAAAGAGCGCTTGAGCCTCATTGAGCTTGGTTCGGCGCCAAGGAGACCGAAGTTGCAGCAATGAATGCGAGGAATTATCGGACGGGCGAGAAGCTACTTGCCTCCCTCACCCGCCCCGGACGAGATTGCCTACAATTCCAGGAGACGGTGGCCCCCCGCTCGACGCGCTTGCGAACAAAGGCTTTTGAGACTGCTGTACGAATCGAACTCTCACTTCCGCCGAGCTAGATAAATAAGGGCTTCATTCAGATAGTGACCGACGATCGTTTCAAAGACGTCTACACCCCTATGCCGCCCTCACCCTATCTCGCCCGCTCATCTTCGCATCATACAATGCCTGATCCGCCCGCCGATAAAGCTCGGATGCACTGTCTGTCGGCACACACGCCGCGATCCCGGCAGAACAGGTGTAGCTGAAGTCGGGCGAGTCCGGCAGCGGCCTGGAGAAGCGGATCACCGTCAGCATGCGCTCGACCATGGCAAGCGCGTCTTCCGGGCCGGTGGCCGGCATGACGAGGAGGAATTCTTCGCCGCCGACCCGGTCGAAACAATCGTTGCGGCGGACATTCTGGTGGATGCGGTGGGCGAAATCGCGCAGCACGAGATCGCCGGCGTGGTGGCCGAGCCGGTCGTTGATGCGCTTGAAATTGTCGATGTCGAAGACGGCGAGGCAACCGCTTCTGCCATGCCGGACGAAGCGGCGTCGGCGACGCGTTTTTTGCGCTCCTTTTCGGCGGCGACCTCATCGCAGCCGCAATCGCGTGTCAGCGGCCGGGCTTCAGTTCGGAGATGTAGCGCACGATCGGATTGACCTGCCGGTTCTCGATTTCGGCATCGTTGCGAAGGCGGATCGCCTTGCGGACGAGCCTGGCGCCGAGATAGCGGATCGGCTCCGGCGGCAGCTTCTTGCGCTTTTCAAGTCCGACAAGACCGCTGCGGCTCCATTGATCATCCCGGCCGAGAACCAGGCTCGCGAGGATACGGCCGGCCACGGGCGTCTGGGCTATCCCGGTGCCGTTGAAGCCGATGCCGAAGAAGATATTGGGCTGGCCCGCGAGATGGCCGAAGATCGGCAGGTGATCTGCGGTGCAGTCGATCGGTCCCGACCAGTCGTGCTCGATCTTCACTGTTTTCAGTTCGGGATAGACCCGGTCCAGCTCGCGCCTGTTGTCGGCGCCCTTTTCCGTACCGCGGTTGAAGGAGGGACCGATCCGATCGCCGTAGGCGATCTTGCCGCTGCCGCGGCCGAAGATGACCCGCCCCTCCGGCGTGCGCTGGTAATAGAGCACATGCGCCTGCGCGTCGCAGATCGATTCGCCGCCCGTCCACCCCAGGCGCTGAAGCAGATCCGGCACTGGTTGCGTGGCGACGATCTGGCTTTCGACCACATAGATGTAGCGCAGGAGCTCGGGAATGGATGCCAGCCAGGCATTCGCCGCCAGCACGACGCGGCCGGCGCGAAGGCGTCCCTGCGGCGTGTGCAGGGTGGCGACGGCCCCGGGCTCGATTGCGGTGACTGGCGTCTTTTCGTGGATGATCACATGGCGCGCGAGAGCGAGCCGGCGCAGGCCCGCGGCGAGCTTTGCCGGCTGCACCGTTCCTGCCCGCATCTCGGCAATGCCCATGTAGGAGGCGCGAGAGCCGGTGCGGCGGGCAATCTCGCCGGCATCGAGCCGGCTGAAGCGCGCTTCGCCCTGGGCCTCCACCATCTCAAGCGCCTTCTGCCATGCGCCTTCCTGTGCCCTGGCGCTTGCCGTCCACAGCCATCCGTCCAGCCTGAGATTCATGTCGATCGCGCCGCTTGCCTGCAGGGCCTCCAGCTCGGCGATCGCATCGGCGGTCGCCCGGCAGAGCGAAAGCGCCTCCGTCTCTCCCACCACCTCGGCGAGAAGATCAATTTCGGCAAACCAGGAGTGGACCTGGCCGCCATTGCGGCCGGATGCCCCTGCTCCGCAGCAATCCGCCTCGAGCAGGACGATCTTCAGCCCGGGATCCTGCTCCTTCAGGCGCAGCGCCGTCCACAGGCCGGTATAGCCGCCGCCGACGATCGCGACATCAGCGGCCTGATCGCCCTCGAGCGGCATGGTGACGGGGGCGGCACCGGCGTCCTGGAGCCAGAAGGAGCGATCCGGGCCACGCGCCAGGACCGGCGGTCTCAAGGTGTAGCGCATGATGTCAGCCCTCCGCTGCAGAGATTTCGTCTGCATATTTCCGCAGGAGCCATGGCGGAATGGCAGCGAGCCTCTGCGGGAAGCCGCCTTCGTGCAGACAGGTCCGGGCGGCCGCATCGGTTGCGAGGCGCATGGCCGCCTCGGCATGCATGCCTTTCAGAAGATGCGCGACAACAAAGCTGGCGATGAAACTGTCGCCGGCGCCGCAGGTATCGATTACATCGACTGCTTGCGCCGGCACATGGACAAGCTCCGCACCGTCGTCAAAGAAGGCGCCGCGCCGGCCGCAGGTCAGGACGATCCTCGCGGCGCCACGATCCTTCAACGTTCCTATGACGGGCTCGACCGGCACATGCGGCTCATCCGGCCCGGATGCGAAGACCAGCGGCACGCCCTTGAGATCCAGTGACTGGTGCGCCGTCGAGACGTCTATGCTGAAGCGAATGCGATCCTCGATCAGCCGCTCGATGAGCTCGGCGCTGGAATTGGTGCCGAGGTGGACCCAATCGGCCCGCCTGAGTGCCGCATAGCGCTCCGGAGACGGAACGTAATTGCGCCCGACCCCGAGATCCTCAAGCAGGAACCTGCGGTCTCCATCCTGCTCCAGCAGCAGGGTGACGGCGGTGGCGCCGTCGCGCCGCTCGAGGTCCGCCCGAGGCAGACCGACGGCTTCGATCGCCGTGGCGATCACGTCGCCCTCGGCATCCTTGCCGACAACGCCGAAATAGCGGGCATCGCAGCCTTGCCGATGCCATTGCGCCGCCACATTAAGCGCATTGCCGCCGACAGCCATGCTGTTCTTGCTGAGATAAACGTCCAGGCAGTTATCGCCAACTGCAATCAGCCGCATCGCCGCCATCACGCGACCTCCCCTGTCTGCTGGAGATAAGGCGCGATCCCCCAGCGTTCGATTTCGGCGAAGCCGCAGCCGCGGATGATTTCCGCGACCTTTTCGAAGGGGTAGAGCTGAAAGCTGAGATTGGCGCCGATCAGCTGCCTGGCCGAGAGTTTTGGCACTTCCGGTTTCCTCATGAAATCACTTGCCGATGCCTTCGGTGAGGCCGCGGATGAAATAACGCTGGGTGAAGAAGAAGATGACGACGATCGGCAGCGCCGAGATGGTCATCGCGGCGAAGACCTCCGCGAAATTGGTGCCATGCTTGGCCATCAGCGAGGTCAGGCCGACGGGCAGGGTCTGCACGTCGATCTGGTTGGTGAAGATCATCGCGAAGATATATTCGTTCCAGGCAAACAGGATGTGCAGGATGATGCAGGAGACGATGATCGACCGGCAGAGCGGCAGCATGATCTTGCGGAAGATCTGCCCCTCGCTGGCGCCATCGATCATGGCCGCCTCATCGAGATCGCGCGGCAGGTCGAGCATATAGGCGCGGATCAGGAAGGTGGTGAAGGGCACGCGGAAGGCCGTGTAAAGGATGATCAGCGCCCAATGCGTATTGTAGAGGCCAAGGCTCTGCATCATCTGCACGAGCGGCACCAGCGCCACAGTCGGGCTGAGCATCATGCCGCCGAGCACGAAGCCGACGATCACAGGCTTGCCGAACATCTTCGTCCGGGTCAGGCCATAGGCGGTCCAGGCACTGATGAAGACCGTGGTGATTGTGGAAACGACGGTCACCAGCAGGCTCGAGAACAGGAAATTGCGCACACCCTGGTTCCAGGCCGCGACGTAATTGTCGAAGGACCAGCGGTCGGGAAGCGCGAAGGGATCGCTGAAGATCTGGCTGTTCGACTTGAAGCCGCCGAGCGCCATCCAGACCAGCGGGTAGACGACGAGAATGCCCGCCGCCACCAAGAGCGCCATCAGCACGCCCTTGCCGATGACCAGCCAGGGATTGCGCATTGACGCGCCCGGAGGAATGACCACCGCACTCATGCCTCCACCCTCCGCCGCTTGGTGTACCAGAGCTGGAGCAGGCCTGTCGTCAGCGTGGCGAGGAAGATGACCACGCCGATTGCGGCCGCATAGCCCATGTCGTTCTGGTTGAAGCCCTGTTCGTAGAGCCATGTCCCCAGCACCTGGCTCGAATTGTTCGGCCCGCCACCGGTCATCACCATGACTTCGTTGAAAACCTGGAAGGCGCCGGCAATGGTGACGATGATCATCATGCCGGTCATTTCGCGGGTGAGCGGAAAGGTGATGCAGAAGAGCTGGCGGAGCGGCCCGGCGCCATCGACCGTGGCGGCATCGTAGAGTTCGCGCGGGATCTTCTGGATGGCGATGGTAAAGAGCAGCGTGGAATAGCCGAAGCCCTGCCACTGGCTCATGGCGATGATCGCATAGATCGCCGTGCGCTCGTCACCCAGCCAGGTGTAAGACAGGTTCTGCAGCCCGAGCAGATGCAGCAGGGCGTCGAGAAGGCCGATATCGGGCTGGTAGATGAAATAGAAGAGCAGGCCGGTGACCGTGGTGGAGATTGCCGAGGGTATGAAATAGACGGCCCGCCAGAAATTCCGCCAGGCGCGGCTCCTGAGCCCCTCGATGATGGCGGCAAGCACGAAGGCGGCGAAAACCTGGAAGACGACGGAGAGCACGGCATAAAGGCCGTTATTGGTCAGCGCCCGCCAGACGACCGGATCGTCCAGCAGCCGGCGGTAATTGTCGAGCCCGACATAATCGACCTCGCCGGTGAAGATGTCCTGGGTGGTTGTGCTGACAAAGAGGTTGTCGACGATCGGATAATAGACGAACCAGCCGACAATGATCAGCGCCACGATGCCCCAGCGCAACGCCGCCAGCTGCTGCAGCAGGCCGTGCCGCAGCCATCTCCTGCGGTTGGAGACGGCGCCGCGCAGGGCGGCACCGTTCGTTGTCGGGGTTGCCGTCACGCTCGCCATCGTCATTGCCCGGCGGCAGCCGCGGCAGCTTTGCGGACAGAGGCGAGAAGATCTTCCGCCGACATGGAGCCGCCGGCGAAGGCCTGCAGGCCGGAAAGCCAGGCAGCGGCGACACGCGGATGGTTGACCGTGTCGAGCCATGGCATGAGGTAGCTTGCCTTGGCGATCTCCTCCATGCCTTCGGCGACATTGGGATTGATCCTGGTCTTGTCCGCGCCGCCTATGACCGCGCTCGGCTGGCCATAGGGCGGCGCCGACAGCGTCCTGCCGTTTTCCTGGCTGGTGAGGAACTTCAGGAAGTCGATCGCCAGGGGAAGGTTCTTCGCCTTGGCATTGACCATGTAACCCTCGGGCGCGCCTTCGAGCGCCGTGGCCGAGCCCTTGGCATCACTCGGAGCCGGCAGCTTGAAAAAGCCGAACTCCTCCGGCTTCAGGGCGGTTTCCTTGGTCGCGGCCTGATCGAACTCGATAATCTCCTGGTAGTACATGGCCGCCTTCCTGTCGCTCATCGACTGGAGTGCGGTCTGGTAGGAGAGGCCGTTGACCTGGGCGCCGCCGGCGCAGCGCTCCTGAAGCGAGCGGTACTGCCCGAGCGCCGCGACATAGCCGGGATGGTCGAAGGTCGCCGTCTTCGGCTTGAAATCGCGCTCCAGCGTCTCGGTCGGCACGTTATAGGCCAGCAACTGCCCGAGATAATGGACGAGCGGCCAGGATTCCTTGTTGCCGATCGCGATCGGAACGACGCCCGAACCCTTCAGCGCATCGCAGGCCTTCAACAGCGCGTCGAAATCCTTGGGCGGCTCGATGCCGAGATCGGCGAACATCTTCTTGTTGTAGCCCATGAATTTCGCATCGAGATAAAGCGGCACACCAAAATACTTGCCGTTATACGAAAAGGCCTTCACGGCCGCCGGGCTCAGCGTCTTGCCCCATTCGGTTTCCGGCCCGATGACCTTGGACAGATCGACGGCGCGATTGCCGCGGATGAAGTTCTCGCCCCAGGTCCCCGTCCAGGAGAAATAAATGTCCGGCAGCGAGTTCGAGGCGACCAGCGTCTTGGTCTTTCCCTTGATGCTGTCGTCGTTCTCCTGGATGAGCTCGATCTTCACGCCGGGATGCTGCGCCTCATAGGCTTTGGCGACATTGACGAAATAGGGGGAAAGCAGCTGCAGGCCGAACTTGGTCAGGATCGTCAGCTTGCCGCTGTAGTCGACCTTGGCGGCCGGATCGGCAACCGGCGCATCGCCGGCCGCAGAGGCTGTTGCCGGGAAGGCTCCCCAGGAAATCGAGATGACCGATACTGCCGCAATCATCGCAGCAGTGGAGTGGATGGACCGTTGCATGTTTCATTCCCCTTTTGCTTGTTGATCGTGCGGCAGATCGCGGTGTCCTACCGTCCGCCATCCGCCGGTCAGAAGCGGCAAGCCTCTTTCGCCGCCGCGGCGAAGAGGCTCGCGGCATGCATCAGTACTCGACCCGCTTGTAGTAGCGGCGGGTCGTCAGCGGGTGCTGGCGCAGCACTTCGAGATGGGCGCTCAGCCGCTCCAGCAGGGTGGCGAGGACCACCGGCGAGATCAGACTGCGGACCTGCGGCGAAATGCCGGGAAGCGCGACGGATGCGGAATCGAGGATCCAGACCTTGTCGGTGTAGCGATGGACGAAGCGTTCGACCCGCTCGCCGAGCGGCCGCAGCGCATCCTCGCCCTTGAACAGGAACACGCTGACGCCCGGCTCGACCAGCTCCAGCGTGCCGTGGAAGAAATCGGCGGCATGAACGGGCCGCGTGCGGATCCACTGCATTTCTTCCAGGATGCACATTCCGTAATAATGCGCCTCCGGCCAGACCGAGCCGGCGCCGGTGAAGATATGATATGGCTCGTCCTTGATGGACTGGGCGAGCTTCGCCGCCTCGTCTTCATAGGCGGCCTTGGCCTCTGCAAGCAGCCCCGGCAGCCTCTTCAGCTCGGAAACGATCGCGTCGAAATTCGCGATCCTGCCTGTTTCGGCCAGCAGCGCCAGGACGATGATCATGGTCTGCAGGTAGAAGGACTCCGACGACGTGTCGTCTTCGGCGAAGTTGGTATAGGTGTGATCGGCCTGCTGCGCGAGCGGCGTATCGGCATGGCCGGTGAGCGTCAACAGGCGCACGCCGCGTTCCTTGAGGAAGGGCAGAAGCGCGACGCTCTCCTTGGTCGTGCCCGACAATGACGGCATCACCACCAGCGCCTTTTCGTTGAGCCCGGCCGGCGGATCGAGGATCACCTGGGCCGGGAAGCAGGCCGAGACCGGAAAGGTCGTATGGCGGGCGGCGAGCTCGATCGCAGGAAAGGTCAGGAGCTGCACGCCGCCGGTGCCCATGAAATAAAGCCGTTCGATCCCCGCATCGAGCAGGTCGCGCATCAGCGGGCGGATCCAGTCTGCAATCGCAACGGCGCCCGTCTGGATCTTCAGGAAGCGGGCTTGGTCAAAGTTCAACATTCGGGTCCCTTGTCTGTCAGTAGCAAGCACGCACACGTCCCCCACTTCAGGCGGCAGACTGCGGCGCGCTGGCATGCAGTCGCCAATTCAAAAATGTGATATCGATCTCACACGTGGATCAAAAGAAAGACCGGCTTCTCCTCGGGAGTGATGAGAGACCGATCTCACACGCGAATTAATGCATGGTCCGGCCGGCATGGCAAGCCACTTTTTGCAGAAATTTCACGCGCTGTTGAGAAGAGCCTGTCTCGGACAGACCAGGAGAGACGCCAGCGGATCAGCGTCCCGACGTCCGGGACGGCCGGGAGACGGAGCCGCGCACGACCAGGCGCGTCGGGAACTGCTCCCTGTGCGGCGGCTCGCGACTGCCGTTGATCCGCTGCATCAGCAGCTTCACCGCAAGCGGGCCGATCTGCGCGATCGGCTGCGCCACGACGGTGATCTGCGGGTCGGTGAAAGTGGCGAGGTTGAAGTCGTCGAAGCCGACCAGGGAAACGGCATGCGGCACGGCAAGGCCCATCGAGCGCAGCCCGAGAAGCGCCCCCTGGGTCATAAGGCTGTCGACGGTGAAGACCGCTGTCGGGCGCGACGGCCGGCTGAACAGCCGGATGGTGGCATCGATCGCATATTCCACCGTCGATCGCGACACGATGATCAGCGATTCGTCCACCTCGATGCCGTGGCTCTGCAGCGCCTGGATATAGCCGGCGAGACGGCCGCGGGCGGTCGTGATGCGGGAATCGTCCTGAATGAGGCCGATGCGGCGATGGCCGTTGGCGATCAGATAGCTCACGGCCTCGCGGGCGCCGCCCTCATTGTCGACGGTGACGCTGTCACAGGCAACCTGCGGCAAGGCGCGGTCGATGAGGACGAGGGGCGTTCCGTCCCGGACAAGCCCGACCAGGTGCTCCTTGTTGTCGGCAGAGGTCGGCGCGACGATGAAACCGCGCACATTGAGGGACCTCAGGCTTTCGAGCAGTTCCACCTCCTGCTCCGGATCCTCTTCGCTGCTGGCGATCAGCAGGTTGTGGCGAAAGGCGCGCAGATCGACATCGACATCATGAGCGATCCGGGCAAAAAACGGATTCTGGATGTCGCCCGGCATGAAACCGATGAGCGGCAACTGCCCTCGCCGCAAGGCCTGCGCCACACGATTGCTGCGATAACCGAGCCGATCGGCCGCTGCCAGCACCCGCTCTGCCGCGTCTCCGCCGACATAGCCGTAACCGTTCAATGCGCGGGCGGCGGTCGCGCGCGACACGTTCGCGGCGCGCGCAACGTCTATCAGCGTCACTGCCTTTGGCGCCACTTCCCTCGGTCCCCGCTGGATCTTGTTCGGCTTTCATAGCCAGGATGACGCCTAGCAGAGGACGCCCGACCAATTCAAGAGCGGCATCTGGAATGCGCGCCGACCGGACCCGCTCGGCCGGACCTCGGCGTCTTTTCTAAGCCGCCCTTACCCGATCCCGGCCGCTCATCTTGGCATCATAAAGCGCCTGATCGGCACGCCTGTAAAGCTCGGACGCGCTGTCTGTGGGCACACACGCGGCGATACCGGCAGAACACGTGTAGCTGAAATCGGGTGAGTCCGGCAGCGGCCGGGAGAAGCGGATCACCGTCAGCATGCGCTCGACCATGGCAAGCGCGTCTTCCGGGCCGGTGGCCGGCATGACGAGGAGGAATTCTTCGCCGCCGACCCGGCCGAAACAATCGTTGCGGCGGACATTCTGGTGGATGCGGTGGGCGAAATCGCGCAGCACGAGATCGCCGGCGTGGTGGCCGTGCCGGTCGTTGATGTGTTTGAAATTGTCGATGTCGAAGACGGCAAGGCAACCGCTGCTGCCATGCCGAGCGGCGGCCAGCATGTCTTCGACGCGGGCCATGACGAAGCGGCGGTTGGCGACGCCGGTGAGTTCGTCGGTGTAGGAAGCCTTGATCGCCTGGTCGCGATCCTGCCGGACGGTGCGGCCATGGGCTCTCAGACGGGTGATGTCGCTGGCGATGCACAGCATCCAGCCGTTACTCTGCACCGCCTCGGTCATCCACAGCCAGCGGCCGTCGGAAAGATCCGTCTCGAAGGCGCGATAGCCGATCTTGCCGCGGCGTGACTGGGTCGAGCGCAGCCATTCCTCGAAATTATCCGTGCGGATGACGGTGCCGCGGCCAAGATGGAAATTGCGCCGCATCAGATCCGGCCAGAGCGGCGTTTCCTCCGGCTCGATGAAATAGGCCGAGCGGAAGGCGCTGTTGGCATAGCGCAGCCGGTCATCGCCATCATAGACCGCCATCAGCGTTTCCGTCTGTGCGGAAAGATGGAGAAGCTGTTCGATTGTCTCGTCCATACAGCACCCTGTCTGGTTGCCCCGGCAAGAGATGGCGCAGAAATCCTATGAGAAAAGAGCCGCTCGGCAAGCAAAGGCGCTTGCCGTGATTACGGAAGCGTCAACATTCCCGCTGGTGATCGGACATCGACTGCCGCGGGATCGGGGCGAAAGGTATCCGTGCCTGATGTGTGCAGGCTCGCGCGCAACCCTTCGCCCTCTCCCTCGCGCTGCTGGCGCTGGGGGTCACGGCGCGCTTTTTCCTGTCGCCCGCCGGAGGACGCGTCATCGCGCCGGCCGCGCCGAGGATGCGGCGCCATGGCCCGGAAAGGCTCCCTGGAAATATTGTCCGGGAGAGACACCGAAGGCCGTCCGGAACACCGCAATGAAGGCGCTGGGGCCCGAGTAGCCGAGTGAAAAGGCGATATCGCCGACGCTTCGGCCGGCGGCGAGCCACTCCACGGCTTTGAGGAGTTTCGCCTGCTGACGCCAGGCGCGGAAACTCATGCCGGTCTCGGTTTGGAAATGGCGCTGAAAGCTGCGGGGAGACATGGCCGCACGCGAGGCAAGTTCATCGAGTGGCCAATCGGCACCCGGTTCGTTGCGGATGTCCGAAGCGATGCTGCGGAGGCGTTCGGATGCCGGCGAGGGAAGCGACAGCGGCGCGACCGTACTCGTCTGAAGCTGGTCGAGAATGACGGCGACAAGCCGTTCGGCAGGGGCACTGCCGGCGTCGGCGCGCGGTATCTCCAGGAATGCCAGGATCAGTTCGCGCAGGAGCGGCGTCGTACCGATCACTGAGACCTCGGAGGGCAGGTTCACGACCGCGTCGGGCCGGAAGAAGAGGTAGCTGCGCTCCGTTTCCTGCAGGTATGTCACCTCGTGGAGGACGCCTGATGGCACGAATACGGCACGTTCAGGCGGAACGATGAAGTAGCCCCGCTCGGTCTCGAGCCGCAGCGAACCGCGCACGATCTGGAAGAGCTGAGCGCGGTGGTGCACGTGGAAAGAATAGGTTCGCCCGGCGGGCTCTGCGCCACCCTGGGCGACGGCGGTGTGCGGATAATCTCCAAATGCGTCTTCCGGCAGATGAACGTTGGTCAGGTTGTCGCGGGCAATCATGGCGTCTCACAGACATAATTTGACAGACTGCCGATAACACGTCGGCCGGCATTTCACTAGATTGATATCACCGCAACACAACTTGGACGTAGGTTATGACATTCGAACTCCGGCACATTGAACTTTCGGATCGTTTTGCTCCCAGCCTTCTGACGAAGATGGCAGCTTTGCGGTTTGCAGCGCCCGCCCTCCTCCTCTGGTGGCAAAGGCGCGAAACGGAACAGGCACTGCAGTGGCTGTCGGACCGCGATCTGGAAGACATCGGCGTCGCCCGCCACGAGATTGGCGAGTTGGCGCGATCGCTAGGACCAATTGACGCGTTGCCCGCGAAGCGGCGGGCAAGGTCATCGCCACCACCGGTCCTCCGCTATCAGAGAGGTAAGCAAGATGCATGACGACGGTTTTTTTGACGATGAGGTCGCGGCTACCTACGATGACGCTGACGGGATCTCGGCCCCGGAGGTCATCGATCCGGCGGTCGATCTCCTGGCCGAATACGCAGGCGGCGGGCGCGTGCTGGAATTCGCGATCGGGACCGGGCGCCTGGCGCTGCCGCTCGCGCGGAAAGGGGTGGAGGTAGAAGGCATCGAGCTGTCGCGCGCGATGGTGTCTCGCCTTCGCGCCAAAGAGGGCGGCGCGGACATTCCGGTGGTAATCGGCGACATGGCGACAACCCGTGTCGAGAGGCGCTTTTCCCTCGTTTATCTGGCTTTCAACACGATCAACAACCTGACGTCACAGGAAGCCCAGGTCGCCTGCTTTCTGAACGCCGCCGCGCACCTTGAAACTGGCGGGCACTTCCTGATCGAGGTTGGCGTCCCGCCGCTTCAGCGGCTTCCGCTCGGCGAGACGATCCTGGCGTTCGACCGCAGCGAGACGCATTGGGGCGTCGACGAGTACGACGTGGTAAGCCAGAACTTCACGTCCCACCACATCCGGATCCGGGACGGGAACTGCAGGCAGTTCTCGGTCCCGTTTCGTTATGCATGGCCAGCGGAATTCGACCTTATGGCGCGGCTGGCCGGCCTGAAGCTCAAAGCCCGATGGGGCGGCTGGAAAAAGGAGCCGTTCACAAAGGTCAGCGATCGGCATGTCTCGGCCTGGCAGAAGATCGCAGCTTAGGCCCAAGGAGATGGACGGCGAGGTCGGTCGCGATCGTGTCAAGATAGGCCAGACCGATCCCGCCTTTTACTCAGGCCGGTGAGGGGTCGCCGCGGGCTTCATCCAGCTCGGCAACTCCGTCAGGCCGGCTCCCAACTCCTCGAAGGCTTCCGTGGCGAAACTCGGCACGGCGCCTGTCCAGCGCAACTCGCCATCCGAATTGGAATGGCCGCCGCCGTCGAGCTTGTAGATGCTCTCGACGACATACTGGCCGTCATCATTCAGCCCCTTGATCTCGGAAATTTCGATGACCCGTCGCCGCCCGGTGCGCTTGAACCGGGCAATCTGGACGACGACGTCGACGGCCGAAGCGATCTGCGAGCGCAGCGGGCGCAGCGGCATGTCGATATCCGACATCAGCGCCAGGGTTTCCAGCCGGTGCAGCGCGTCATAGGGCGTATTGGCATGCACGGTCGAAAGGCTGCCGCTGTGGCCCGATGTCATCGCCTGGATCATATCGAGCGCTTCTCCGCCGCGGCACTCGCCGACGATGATGCGGTCCGGCCGCATTCGCAGCGAAGAGCGGAACAGCTCGCGAATGCTGGCGCCGCCGCGACCGAACCTGTCGGGCTTGGTGACTTCGAGATAGACGACATGCTCCTTGCGGATCTGCAGTTCCGAGGTGTCCTCGATGACGATGACCCGCTCATGATCGGCGAAGGCTTCCGACAGCGCGTTCAGCATCGTCGTCTTGCCGGTGCCGGTGCCGCCGGAGATGATGACATTCTTCTGCAGTCCGACCGCCGCCTGCAGCAAGGACAGCGACTCCTCCGTCAGGCTTCCCTGGGTGACGAGGTCGCGAATGCTGCGATGTTCTCTCAAAAAGCGGCGGATGGAGATGCAGAGCCCGGTGCGGGCGGCCGGCGGCTGGATCATCTGCACGCGCGAACCGTCCGGCAGACGGGCTTCGACGCTCGGTTCCTCCGGCGTCAGGCGCTTGCCTGAGAATTGCGCGATGCTGCGCGCCGCCGATTCCAGATCCTCGCGGCTGGCGAAGCGCGTATCGGCGCGTTCGAGCTTGCCTCGCCGTTCGACGAAGATGTCGGAGGTTCCATTGATCAGGATTTCGGAAACGCTCGGATCCTCGAGCAGGAAGCGGATGGGCGCCAGGAGCTTGTCCAGCGCCCGGGTCAGAACCTGGAAGGTCGCCTGTTCGGCAGCGTCGTCGGAAACGGCTTTCATCAGAGCGGCATCCCGACAAGAACGGAGCTCATGCCGAACAGCGTCACCATCATCTGGACCGCAGTCGGAAAGAACAACATCAGTGGAATGAGGACCAATGCAAGTATCAAGACGCTGCTCATCGTTTCCATGATTTTGCCTCCGGAACGACTGACGGGCCACAGCCAATATTGAAGACGAGCTTAATCCAGATCGGCAAGCAACGCCATGGGGACGCCCTCGCCCGCCCGCCACTATGCGTGCGTGGCTTCCGCCTGTTCTATCGCCTTGAAACAATTGACCAATAATGGAGCAGCTGACGCTGTTCGCGAAAACCGCTTCACAACATGCCTCACCGGAGAAAATTACAGCGTAATCAGCCAGTTAGCGTGAAAACACCACCGTCAACCGCATGTCTGCAGCCGACGCCTCCAAGACAATTGGAACCCTGCCTTCCGTTTGCTTGACGGAGGGCTGGCCTTGGGCGCACTCTTGGGTCTTAATGATGTTGCTCAACAAGCGTTGGCGACCGGGGAAGAAAAGCAGAAGCAGAAAACATCATTGGAATGAGCAACGTGCTGGTTCTGATCGATAGCGTATGCTTGCTTCTTTTCACCAAGGTCTTCGATCCGAAACAAACTTGGGAACGAGGAATACGCAGATGTTTGCAAAACTCAAGACTCTCGCAATTGCACTTCACAAGGACGAACGCGGCGACATGGCCCAGATCGTCCTCGCAGTCGCCCTGATCGTCATTCCGCTGATGCTGCTGCTGCTCGCATTCGGCAAACAGATCGGCGAATGGTTCAACGAAAAGAACACGGCTCTCTCCGACGCCGAGAGAATTCCTGAGCCGGGTCAATAAGCGGGATCGGTGTCATGGACATGACCTACGATCTGACCCTGATGCCAGCGGCGGCGGCTCTTGCCGTCGCCTGCGCCACGACCGCGGCGGTGTTCGATCACCGCCATGGTCAGATCCCGAACGCCATCACCTACCCCTGCCTGCTTGCCGGCTTCATGCTGGCAGCGATCAGCGGCGGCCTTGCGGGGATCGGCCTGGCTTTCGCCGGCCTCCTTGCCTCAGGCCTGATCTTCATCATCGCCTTCGCAGCCGGAGGCTGCGGCGGCGGTGATGTCAAGCTGATGGCGGCGCTCGGCGCCGTTCTCGGCCTCTGGCCCGCCATCGACGTGACGCTCGCATCGCTGATGATCGGCGGCACGATTGCGGTCTGCTCGATGGCGCGGCGGGTTCAATGGGGCGTGCTGGCGCGAACCGTCGGACTGTTCGCCCTGCTGCTGCCCGCCGGTTTCCGCGATGCCGCTTCCGTGCTGAAGCCGCGCGAAACCCATCATACCGTCCGTTTCGGCGTCGCCGCCGCTCTCGGACTTCTCTGGTGCCTGTTCATGCCTGATTTCACCCCTCTTTCATTCGTGAGGTAACGGCAATGCGCGCGGAACTCGAACGCCCCACTTTCGACGGTGCTTTCTGGAGTTCGATCCTGCACTCGCGGACCTTCTGGATCCCTCAGGATCACGGCGCGCTTCTCGGCACCTTCGCGATCGCCATGCTGTTGCTAACCTCGATGCTGTTGCTGCCGCGGCTTTCCGCCCGCCGGCGCCGGATGTCGGAGCTTCACGGCGATATCTCAGGCAGCACGACGATGATGGATTTCGTGCTGGTCACGCCGATCTTCGTCTTCTTCATGTTCGTGGTCTTTCAGTTCACGATCCTGGCGAAGAACCACCTGTTCACCCACTATGCCGCTTATGCGGCGGCCCGCAGCGCCCGCGTCTATTTCTGCCCGGCCCTGCCGATCACCATCCACAGCTTCATCGGCCCCAAGACCTGCGATAACGACGCCGCAGAGGGCAAGGCCGATCTTGCCGCCCGCCTGGCGCTGATCCCGGCGGCGCCCTACGACCAGCTGAAATGCGTCGGCGCCTGCCAGCCGCCGGAAGAGGCGCTGAAGAGCCTGGCCGACGCCTCGGGCCTCTCGAAGAACTGGCGCGCGATGCGCAACCAGGCCCGCTACATGTTCGACCCGCAGAACGTCACGGTCACCGTCGACCGCGCCCCGATGGCGCTCTTTGCCGCCATCAACCGCTCGCCGCATGTGCCCGTCACCGCCAGGGTCGAAGCGCGTTTCCTGCTGCTCGAATATGCCGGCTGGGTCTTTGCCCGCGGCCAGCGGAAGGACGGGCGCTACTACACGATTTCGACGGCGGAGGTGAACCTGCTATGACACCGTCCTTCATCCATCGCCTGCACCGCGACCAGCGCGGCTTCCTGTCTCCGATTATCCTCTACATGACGATCGCGCTGGCGCTGATGATCGTCTGGATCCTGAACACCGGGCAGATGATCTACGACAAGCAGCGCACCCAGGACACCGCCGATGCCGCCGCCCTCGTCCATGCCGACTGGGAGGCGCGCTATCTCAACATCATGGCGATGAACAATGTCGCCTCCTCGCAGGCCACCGTGGTCATGGCGACGTCGGTCGCCTATCAGCTGACCACCGCGGAACTGGCCCTGCGCTCGGCCGCCATTCTGGCGAAACTCGCCGAATATTCCTTCACCGAGGGCTTCGGGCCGGCGTCGCTCCTGCCGCCGCTGCCGCCGATGCCCTATTGCCCCGGCTGGCAGAAGGTCCCGATCGTCGGCGGCATCATCTACGGCGCTTGCCTGGCGTTCCAGGGGTTCCGGGCAACCGAAGCCACCAAGGCGATCGCCTATACGGTGGCGGCGCAGATCAAATATGATCCCCTGGGTCTGATCAACAAATCGAGCGACATCATCGACGCGATGAATGACCTGAACGATTACCTCGTCGAAAGCTTTCCCGAGCGGGTCGGCAACGACGCCTTGCATCTGGTTCGTTTAAACAAGTCGGATCATGTCGTCTTCCATCCGCCCTGCGAATCCTGCGGCCAGGCCGGGGAAGGCGCCGGAGGCAACCTGCCGGTCGACCGTGACGGCATCAATCCAGCCGCTGCCTATACCGAAATGTGCCTTGCCATGTCCTATGGCACCCAGGGACAGGATCCATTCCTGATGCGCGGCGAGTTCGCCAATCGCGGCTTCCCCAACGGCAAGGGTCCGTTGACGGCAGGCGGCGTCGACGGCAGCCATATCCGCGACTGGGTCAACCATGAGAGCGGCATCGACGATCAGCTGGTCGAGTTCTACATCTTCTATGAGGCGTTCGGCCCGAAATACCTGAGCAAGATCCCGTTCAAGGCGATTATCGAGCAATATGCCGATCTCAGCTGGTGGCAGGAACTGCTGCTCGATGGCAGCTTCTTTGTGGCGGAGGAATTCTTCGGCATCAAATTCGGGGTTGTGAACCCCTTCCAGCTGCCGATCGACGTGCCGCCACGTTATTCCGACAAACAGACGAAGGACGAGAACGACTTCACCCGCAAGTTCGACATGATCTGGAACCAGGTCTGTGGTCCGGCGGGCGGGGCGATCTCGGTGACCGGCGTCAGCCTGCCGCTCCTCTCCTTCCCGAAGCCCTACTGGCTGAAGGGACGCATCCCCTTCAACTTCACGCCCTTCGGCGGCGACCAGCTCTCCGACTACCAGACGCTGGCGATTGTTTCCCGGGCGCCCCGCGCCAGGCTCCAGGTCCGGCTGTTCAAGGACAGGACGCCGTCCGCTTATGCCCTGGCGCAGAGCTGGGTCCACAACTACACCGCCTTCGACCTCTACACGCAGGACTGGCTTGCCTCGCTGGCGCCGGCGACGCTCGCCGACGATATCGGCGCGGTTTCCGGCACGATCAAACAAAGCCCGGCTGCCGACAGTTTCACCGGCCTGACACGCGTCTTCGACAATGGAGGAGCCAATGCCTGGGCTGCCGTCAACACACACTGAGCAAGCGGTCGGCGCTCCGGCCGGCGGCCTCATGATGCGGCTGCATCGCGACCGGCGCGGTCTGGCCTCGATCGAATTCGTGCTCGCCGCGCCGGTCATCCTGCTGATCGTGATCTTCGTCATTCACGCGAACAGGATTTCCACCAAGAAGGTCGCGACCATGCTTGCCATGCGCAACGCCGCCTTCGCCGAGGCGTCCGGCCTCAACTGCACCTCGGATTTCTCGAAGGTTTTCCCGATTCCGGCCTTGCCGGCCCTGCCCGGAGGCGACGCGATCAACTGTTCGCGCACGCCCTCGCATGAAGGCGGCGGCGATCCGCAGCGGACCTTTATCTGGGACGACGTGCAGAACACTCTCAAGGGCAATGGTCGCGACTTCGGCGACATGGTCGGCGAACTCGCCGACGAGAAGCCGCAACTCGTGACCGCGACCGCCGACCGCGTCTACAAGTTCAGGGATTCCGACGATCTCGACACCATCCGCAGCATCCGCTGGAAGGATGCGTTCACGGTCGACGACTCGACGCTGTTCATCTCGCACAACAACGACACCACGCGCCGCGGCTACGATCCGACGCTGCGCCGGGAAATCCGCGATGTGGCAAGCGATTCCGGCGATCTCTTCGACGGCGTCTTTCCGGGGGCGAAGTGACATGGCACAGCGATCACGCATCTCACTTCATCTCCTCTCTACGGCCCTGGTCGTCGGGCTCGCCGTGATCGCCAGTCCGGGCCGCGCCGAGATCTACAAGGATATTCGGGTGACGCTGAATTCGATGCTGGCCGGCATCCTCGGCGCGCCGGAACGCGCGCCGCGCGATCTCGTCATCAACGGCCAGCCGCTCGAGTTCACCCCCTACCAGAGCGATCGCAGCATTTCCGATATCACCGACGAGTGGCTGCGGGTGCTGGCCGCCAATACCCGGCCCGCCATGCCGAAAAGCAGCGACCGGGAGGAACTGACCGCCGTCATCGCCGCCAACATGATGATCGTCCCGAAGGTCAGCCGCATCCGCGACGATCTTGCCGTTGTCGTGCGCTTCTTCGACGGCGACGGCGAGGCTGCGCTCGCCTACATGAGACGGCAGGATCCGAACAAGCCGTCGGCGAGAGCGCCGATCCCGGGTGTCTCGATCATGATCCGCCGGCCTGCAAATGCGCCGATGACCGAAGTGCTGATGAGCCGCTTCGACGATGTCGCCGCGACGCTCCCGGCTTTCGCCGCCCCTGCCGATGTCGCCAAGCTGCCGACGTCGCTGCGTCCGCCGGCCGGCGTCGAGGTGCTGAGCGATATCGGCGACCATGACAAGGGCCATATGTCGCGCACCGTGGTGTCGAAGGGCACGCTTGCCGCCGCGCGCTGGTCCGATCAGCGCGCCGACCTGCTTATCCGCGACGGCTTCACCATCGAAACGCCGCCGGCCGAGCGCGGCGGGGTCATCGCCCTTTACGGCCGGCGCGGCAGTGTCGAAGCCAATGTTCTCTACACCAGAAGCAAAACCGACGGCAGGACCGTTGAGGTCATTCAAATCAGGCAACCCTTCTTAGAGGGAATAACACCATGAACTGGAAGCTCATTGCCGCCGTGATCGTCGGGCTGATCACCGGCGTCCTCCTCTACTTCTGGACCGAGAGCGTCAAGAACGAGCAGGTGGCCTATGCCTTCATGCGGCTCCAGCCCGACAAGAAGGTGACGAGAGGACAGGCGATCACCCCGGACATGCTCGCCGAACCGGTGATGCTGCCGGAAAGCTTCGGGGCGCTTGCCAAGCTCGCGGTTCCGGCCGCCAGCGCCTATCAGGAATGGCTGAAGGACCGGACGGCCGCCGCCGACATTCCGGCCGGCTCGGTGCTGCTCTTCCAGTATTTCGACGATACCGACGGCGGCCGCCTGACGACGATGATCGCGCCCGGCAAGCGGGCGCTCACCCTGCCGGTCAACGCCGCCGAGGCGGTCGGCCATTTCGTCGAGCCGGGCAGCTATGTCGACATTCTCGGCACCGTCGACGAACCGGTCGAGCCGGTGGCGCCGCCCGCCGCGACGCAGCCGGGAACGCCCGGGCAGACGCCGGCCGCACCCGGCCAGACGCCCGCCGCGCCGGTCCAGCCGCCCTCGCCGGTCGAGCAGATGCTGAAGAACTATCTCACCCAATATCCCGGCGCCGACGAGAACGACATCAACGCCTACCGGAAGCAGGCGCAGGACTACAAGCTCGGCATCAGCTCGCGCACCCGCGTCGTCACCCGCACCTTCCTCCAGAACGTCAAGGTGCTCGCCGTCGGCGCGGCGACCACGCCGGAAGGTGCGGTCACCAAGGCCAATAGCAGCTATAATCACGTGACGGTCGAAGTGACGCCGTCGGAAGCCGAGATGCTGATCTTCGCCATGGGCCAGGCGAACGGCAGCCTCAACCTCGTGCTGCGCAATCCGACCGACAATAGCGTCGAAGACCTGCCGAGCATCAACTGGACGCGCATGTGATCATTTCGGGGATTGAGCCATGCTGTTGAAGATTTCCTATGAGGACGGCAGCGGGCGGGAGGTGATCCCGCTCTCGGCGAACGAGACCTATTTCGTCGGCGAAAGCAGCACGCTTTCGCTGCCCGCCGGCGCCGGCGTCGTGCGGCTGCGCGGCAGCCATGTCTCCTCGCCGCAATTCGTGCTGCGCAAGTCAGGCCAGGGCTGGTCGGTGCAGCATCATGGCCGCAACCCGACGCGGGTCGACGACCAGCCGCTGAGGGCCGGCACGCCGGTGGCGGTTTCGGCCGGCATGTCGATCTGGGTGCCGAATGTCACCATCGAACTCGTCGAGCCGGCGGCGGCGCCGGAAGCGGTGACGCAGTTTCCGGACCAGGAGCGGGTGCTGGCGCTGCAGATGGAAATACATGAGCGATTGCTAAAGGACACGCAATATGACCGGCTGGTGAAATCCTCCGATTTCGGCCGCGAGGAGACGCGCGGCCGCATCCGCGAGCGCCTCGACCTGTTCATCAAGGAGGCGCTGGACGCCGCACCCCAGGATCTCGTCATCCTTGTCATCAAGAACGCCGTCTACCGGTGGCTGGCAAAACGCATCGCCCGCACCGGACGGCGCGACGGCGCGTCGAATGCGGCAAGCCTCGCCCGCGAAGAGCAGGACAACCGCCGGCTCTTCGATGTCGGCAAGGCGCTGATCTCGGCGCTGCAACTGAAGCTGAACTTCGAATCCACCCGTTCCGACTTCGCCCAGCTCGACACCAAGTTCGGCGCCGCCTTCCAGGCCCGGCAGGCCCTGTTCAACGCCGGCGACCGCTACGAGATCGCCCATATGCACCTGCGCTCGAATATCGAGGAGCTGATGTATCGCTGGGGCACGATCTCGGAACTGATGGATCTCGACGTCATCTCGGAAATCATGGTGACGCGGTATGACGAGATCTATGTCGAAAAATTTGGCCTGCTCGAGCGCTATCCCTTCGCCTTCGCCAATGAGCGGCAGCTGATGAAGGTGATCGAGCGCATCGCCGTCGATTCCAACCGCTCGATCAACGAGAGCGAGGCGATGGCCGACTTCCGCATGCCGGACGGTTCGCGCGTCAACGCCGTCATCCCGCCGCTCGCCGTCAAGGGCGCCTGCCTCACCATCCGCAAGTTCGGCGGCAAGTCGCGGCTCGACATCAGCAAACTGGTCGCCGCTGGCGCGCTCAGCGAGCCGATGCGCGCCTTCCTCGAGGCGGCGGTGCGGGCCCGCAAGAACATCGTCGTCTCCGGCGGCACCGGCTCCGGCAAGACGACGCTGCTGAACAGCCTGTCGCAATTCATTCCGGTCGGCGAGCGCGTCGTTGCCGTCGAGGACACGTCCGAACTGCAGCTCGACGGCATTCACGTCGTCTACCTGCAATCGCGGCCGAAGACGGCGGAGAGCGAGACCAGCGTCACCATCCGCGACCTGGTGCGCAACGCGCTGCGCATGCGTCCCGACCGCATCATCGTCGGCGAGTGCCGCGGCGCGGAGGCGATCGACATGCTGCAGGCGATGAACACCGGCCATGCCGGCTCGATGACGACGGCGCATGCCAACACGCCGCAGGACATGATGACCCGGCTTGAGGTGATGGTGCTGCAGGGCCAGAGCTCGCTGCCGGTGACGGCGATCCGCCAGCAGATCGTCGCCGCCGTCGAGCTCGTCGTGCAGCTCAACCGCCTGGAAAGCGGCCGGCGCGCCGTCACCGAGATATCGGAGGTCATCGGCATCGATCCGGACACCGGCCTGATCATCGTCGAGCCGATCTTCAATCTCGTCGGCCGCGCCGGCGGCCAGGCGGTGCATGCCTTCACCGGCTATCTGCCGAGCTTCGTCGCCGAGCTCGTCGCCTTCGGCGAAGACGGCGAGATCAAGAACCTGGATATGTTTGTTTGAGGGTGGAACCATGGACATCAGCATTCTGCAGATCCTGACGATCGCCCTCGGCGCGGTGACGGCGGGACTGCTCGTCTGGGGCGCACCGGTGCAATGGCCGGCGCCGCTGCTGCGCGCCACCGAACGGGATATCGCGCTCGCCAGCGAAGCGGCCCAGGTCTTCGGCCGCGATGCCGTGCCGCCCTATACGATGATCCTCGCCTATGCCATCACCGCCATCGTCGTCTTTGCCCTGATCTCGCTGATCTTCGGGCCGATCGTCGGCATCGTCGTCGCCGTTCCCGTCGCCTTCTTCCTGCCCAAGGCGACGATCCGCTATTTCCTGCAGCGCCGCTGGCTGCAGATCGAATCGCAGCTTCCCTATGCCGTCGACCAGATCGTCTCGGCGGTGCGCACCGGCAAGCCGCTCGCCGTCGCCGTCAATGCGGTCGCCGACACCGGCCAGATGCCGTCCTCGCGCGAGTTCGAGCGCATCGCCCGCGAGCAGAAGCTCGGCATCGGCCTGGTCGAGGCGCTCGACCGCCACGGCCGCACCGTGCCGAGCCTGCATTTCAAGATGGTCGACGCCGCCCTCGGCCTGTTTGCCCGCCAGGGCGGCGACATATCCGAGCCGCTGACGGAAATGTCGAAATCCTTCAAGGAGATCTGGAAGCTCGACCAGAAGATCAGCACCTCGTCGTCGCAGGCGCGGATGAACTTCCGCGTCGTCAATGGCGGCGCGCTGTTCATGATCCTGATGATCTTCTTCGGCCAGCCGGAGCTGATCGACAAGGTGTTCGGCAACGCCATCGGCATCGTTATCGCGATCGTCGGCGCCATTCTCTACGCCACCGGCTTCTTCTGGATGCGCTCGATGATGAAGGTGTCGGTATGATGTCGCAAATCCCGCTCGCCCCGATCATCATCGTCCTTGCCGGCATCACCGCGGCGCTCATCGTCTGGTGGCTCGGCGACCTGCTCGGCAGCATCCAGGTGGTGCGGCGAAAGGCCGGCGGCGACGGGCCGCCGCCGAATATCGTCGACAGCATCGGCATGCGCACGCCCGTCGAATTCGTGCTGAGACACTTCGAGCCGCTCCTCGCCGATTTCGGCGCGCAGCTCGAAAAGAAGCTGATCTATGGCGGCCGGCCCTTCGGCGGCGTGACGGGGCGTGAATATATCGCCCTTCTCATCGTCTTGAGCCTGTTCGGCTTCATCCTGCTCGGTGTGCTGTTCGGCATCGCGAGCGGCAGCATCATCGGCGGGCTGGTCGCCGGCCTGATCCTCGGCTTCATCCCCGCCATCTATTTCTGGGTCGTCGCCGACGACAAGATGCAGGACCGCAAGGAACGCATCTCGCGCGAATTTCCCTATTTCCTCGATCTGGTCGTCATGACGCAGCAGGCGCAGGCGACCCTGCCGGAAAGCCTGCGGCTCTATGCCGAGGCCGCGCCCGGCACCGTGATGAGCGAGGAGATCGAGCAGACACTGAAGGACGTGGCGCTCGGCACCGGCATGATCGAGGCGCTGCAGCGCCTGGAAGCACGCATGACGGCCGAGGAGGTGGTGCGCGTCATCCGCGCCGTCATCCAGGGCGAGGTCGAGGGCAGCAACCGCGTCGAGCTGCTGCGCGAGCATGCGCGCGACCTGCGCTTCCGCCGCTGGGAGAAGGCCGACAGGGCCAGTGAAAAGCTGAAAGCCAAGATCGTCATGCCGGCGATGATGATCGTCGTCTCGATCCTGCTTCTGGTGCTGGCGCCGGCTATCGTCGAGATGATGTCGAGTGGGATGTTCTGATCATGGTGTTTTCCTTCTTTCGCGGCAACAAACCCAGCCTTCTGCAGACCGGCCCCGGCGGCCAGAGCCGCAGCCATGTGCTCGACCGGGCGGAAATGTCGATCGGCCGGGCAGCCAATGCCGATATCGTCGTCGACGATCCCTTCCTGGCGCCGATCCATGCGCGCATCGAAAAGCAGAGCGACGGCGGCTTCATCATCCGCCGCATGGGGCTGAACCCGATCATGCTGCGCGGCGAGGCGCTGCTGCAGACGGCCTCACTGAAAACAGGCGACAGCTTCCGCCTCGGCAAGGATGTCGAATTCCAGTTCGTGGAGAAGGCGCCGACCAAGGAGGCGCCGAAAAAGGAGGCTGCTGCCAAGGCAGACGACGGCAAGCCGAAAAAGCCGCTCTTCAAGCAGCCGGCCTTCCTCGCCGGCATGGGCCTCGTCTACCTCGCGGTCGTCGGCATCATCGGCTATGTGATCCTTTCCGGCGGCGGCAGCACGGAGGCCGGTCCGACGGCCGAGCGCATCAATGCCGAAGCCGCCCGCATTCCGACCTGCATCAAGAACGCCCGGCGGATGCGCCAGGTTTCCGAGCAGAGTTTCAACGGTGCCGTCGGCGGCCGCGTCGGTAGGGACGGCGATGTCACCTATGCCGCACTGGCGCTTAGCACCGAACCCGCCGACGAAGCGGCGCTGGCAAAGGCGGCAGCGCCGATCGTCGAGGCCTACAAGCGCACGGCGCTCGCCGCCCTCGCCTCTGAAAACCGCGGCAACAACACGCTGGCCCAGAGCCTCTATCAGCAGACCTACGATCTCGTTCCCGACGTCAACTGCTCGGCCGCGCGTTTTGCGCTGCAACGGCGCGCCGCCACCAAGCCGCCGGCGCGGCGGTGATTGGCGGTTCGGGGCGCCTCAGGATGAGGCTCTCTTGAAACCCGGCGCTACATTCTCCCACCGCGTGATTTGTATATGCATCTCCAAGAGCCTGTTATCGGAGCGCGGCATCCTCCAACGTCCCTCACGCCGAGGTGCAAAGCCCGAAACGGCGAAGCCCCGAAGCGCGCCGCAACGCTGCGGCATTATGAGCAAGTGCCACAAGTTTCCGATGAAGGCCGATGTTATCTCCTAAGGGTGCCTCGGGAGCGTCGCGTATGGTCGAAGTCGTAGACGAATTGAAAGCGAACCTGGGTGAGATCGATGCCCGGATCGAGGATCTGCTCAGCACGCCGCGCCAGTGGGTTCCAAATTCCGAAACGGACCTTCGAATTAAGCCGTTCTTCCATGGGGCGGCAACAGACCTTTGCGTTGACCGCTTCGCGGCCCCTGTTCCGTTGCAGGCGGCACCCTTGTGAATCGTCGCCATATGACCGTCTCAGTGGTATCATGAACCGGCACGGTCGCGGTGTCGGGCAGCCGGATGGTGCATGTCGCGTCAATCGCCTGGGTTTCAATCGGCGCATCTCCTGAGGGGAGACAGCCATGGCAACCGCAAGAGCAGAGCGGCGGCTGGCCGCGATCCTGGCCGCTGACGTCGTCGGCTATTCCCGCCTCGTCGAACATGACGAGACTGGGACGTTGTCGGCCCTCAAGGTTCTGCGTCGGGAGGTGATCGATCCGCTGCTGGCCGAGCATCAGGGCCGTATCGTCAAGCTGATGGGCGACGGTGCGCTCGTGGAGTTCGGCTCGGTCGTCGATGCCGTCGCGTGCGCGGTCGCGATCCAGAAGGGGGTTGCCGAGAACCAGGCCGATATCCCGACGGAGCGACGCATCGTCTTCCGGATCGGCGTCAATCTGGGTGATGTGGTCCACGAACTCGATGGGGATCTCTACGGCGATGGCGTGAACATCGCGGCCCGCCTCCAGACCTTGGCGGATCCGGGCGGCATTTGCATTTCCGGCACGGCCTACGATCACCTCCCGGGCAAGCTTGACTGCGACTACGAATACCTCGGCGAGCGCGCGCTGAAGAATATGGAAAGGCCGGTGCGACTGTACCGCCCCCTTCAGGAAAGGACGGCCGCAGGAACGGCATCGTTGAGGTCTGCACTTCCGGAGCGGCCATCCATTGCCGTGCTGCCGTTCAACGCCCTGAGCGCCGAACCGGAGCAGGACTTCTTCAGCGATGGGCTGACCGAGGACATCACCACCGCGCTATCCAAGCTCAAGGGCTTCTTCGTGATCGCCCGCAACACGATGTTCACCTACAAGGGAAAGCCCGTGGATGTGCGCGCTATCGGGCACGAACTCGGGGTCCGCTATGTTCTCGAGGGGAGTGTCCGCAAGTCCGGCAACCGGATGAGGGTGACCGCGCAGCTCATCGATGCGGCCTCCGACGTCCATCTCTGGGCCGAGAGGTACGACGGCAACCTCGGCGACATCTTCGCCATTCAGGATGAAATTACCGCAAGCGTCGTCGGCCGCATCGGGCCGGAACTCCTGGCGGCGGAGCATGCTCGCGAAAGCCCCAAGCCGCATCATGGCCTTGATGCCTGGGAATGTGTCGTGCGGGCGGTGTTCCTGTGTTCCCAACTATCTGAGGAGAGCAGCAGGAAGATGCTCCCGCTGCTCGATCGGGCAATCGAACTGGCCCCCGGCTATGCCCAGGCGCTCGCCATGAAAGGTTGGATTACCATGTGGCGCGCGTTCCAGGGGTGGGAGGACATGGGATATGCCTTGGGCCTGGCCAGGGATGTCGTCCAACAAGCCATGGCCGCGGACGATAAGGAACCGTGGACTTACCTTGCGCAGGCGATGATAGCCTTTGGGACGCGCGACAATGTCCTGGCGGTGGCAGCGATCAGCCAGGCTGTCGCGATCAACCCCAACTCCGCGTTTGCACACGGCCAGTTGGGACTTGCGCATGCCAACGGGGGCCGCGCGGCGGACGCCATTCGTTGCATCGACTACGCCCTCAGACTGAGCCCGCGCGAGGCTTTTCTCGGCGACTTTCAGTTTTACTACGCCATGGCTCATTTCCAGGGCGCGAATTACGAACTTGGATTGAGTTACGCACGGGAGGCGCATCGATTGCGGTCCGGCCATGCGGTTCCGCTGATCATTGGCACGGCCTGTGCCGGACTTCTCGACAACCGGGAGGCTGCCACGGACTTGCTCGGACGGCTTAAATCGCTAGTTCCTGACATCTCACGGGACGCGGTCGGAGCAACATCTTCTTTCGTCCGCGCCGAGGATCGGGCGCGTCTGATCGAAGGACTTACCCGTGCCGGCCTGAATTGACGGGTCGGATTGTCCTCGAGAACCGATGGTGGCGTTTGCTACCGAATGCCGCAACGCTGCTTCTTGCAGGTAACAATGGCTGAGCACCCCCCTCGTCCTTCGAGGCCCCCTGCGGGGCAACTCATGATGAGGCTCTCTTGAACCCCGGCGCTGCGGTCCGGCGGGGAGGCCGCTGCACATGCGCAGAGTATCTGGCAGCCGCGCCGACTCTGGCATAAATTGATTTCATCAAGGGAGGCACCATGATGCAGAGGAACGCGCCGGACTTCAGCCTTGAGGGCAAAGTGACTTTGGTAACAGGCGCGAGCCGTGGCATCGGGCGAGCTTGCGCGCTTGCCTGTGCAGCGGCAGGCTCCGATATTGTCTTGGGGGTCCGTGATGTCGCAGCCTCGGCGGACCTGGTCGCCGAGCTCGAGGGCACGGGACGAAAAGTCCTCGCTGTTGAACTGGAAATTCCCAACAAAGCCCATATCGCACAAGCCGTCGACGCGGCGTTGACGACGTTTGATCGGATCGACGTCCTCGTCAACAATGTCGGCGTGGCTCCCGGCAATCTCGCCGAGCTCGTCGAGGAGAAGGACCTCGACGAGATCCTCGATGTCAACGTCAAGGGCACCTTCCTGATGACCCAGGCGGTCGGGCGCCAGATGATCAAGCAGAATGGCGGCCGGATCATCAGCATCAGCTCACAGGCCGGCACCGTGGCCCTGCGCGGCGAGGCGATCTATTGCATGAGCAAGGCGGCCATCAATCACCTCTCGCGCTGCCTTGCGGCCGAGTGGGCACGCTACAATATCACCGTCAACACCGTATCGCCGACCTTCATCCATACGGATGGCACGGCACCCTTTCTATCCGACGCCGCCAATCGCCAAGCGACGCTCGATCACATTCCCCTCGGCCGGATCGGTGAAACCGATGATGTCGTGGGCGCCGTCGTCTTCCTGGCATCGCCGGCTGCGAGCCTGATCACCGGCGCGAACCTGCTGGTGGACGGTGGCTGGTCCGTCGCCTGAGGCAAGGCCACATCGCCGGCAATTGTAATGCGACTTATGGCGCTTTTGGAAGCCGCTGAAGATGCCCGGTAAAAGCCTCCGAGCCGATCCTCGCAGCGGCATCTAGCTGACGATTTCGAAGCAAAAATCAATAAAGGCGCGAACCTTGGCCGGCACATGATGGCGGGAGGTGTAGAAGCAGTGCAACGGAAAGGTCTCATCGGGCCAATCCGGATAGAGAGCGACCAACTGGCCACTGTCAAGATAGGGCTTCATTCCGAGCGAGAAGACCTGGGCAATCCCGATCCCGGCGAGACAGGTGGCAAGGGCCGTACCGGCATCGTTGACGAGGATGCGCCCATGCGTTTGGATCGGCACCACCTTCTTTCCGCGCCGCAACTCCCATTCGAAAGGCCTGCCCGTCAAGGGGTCCTCATACTGGATGCAGGTATGATCGGTCAGGTCGGCAGGCAGCGTCGGCGTGCCATGCCGTGCGAGATAGGACGGCGCGGCAACCGTGATCACCCTCGTGCGAAAGAGTTGCCGGGCAATCAGCGAGCTCTTGGCGGGGATTTCGCCGAAGCGCACCGCCACATCCATGCCGTCGGCGACAAGATCGCCGATCTCGTTCCTTGTAACCACCTCGAGCTGAAGATCGGGATAGCGGTCGAGAAAGGTGCCGAGCTTCGGCGCGAGGATCAGCCGCGAAAAATAGGGATCTACATTGATCCGCAGCCTCCCGCGCACCGTCTGCGTCGTCCCGGCCGCATAGGCAGCGGCTTCTTCGATGCCACCGAGTAACGGCACGACCTGCTCGTAGAAACGCGTGCCGTCATCGGTGAGCCTCAGGGAACGGGTCGTCCGCTCGAGCAGCCGCACGCCGATGCGGCTCTCAAGTCGCGCCACCGCCCGGCTGACCCCGGAAGCTGTCAACCCCAGCGCCTCGCCCGCCCGCGCAAAACTGCCGCTCTCAACGACGGCGGCCAGCACGCTGACCCCATTCAGCAATCGTCCGTCGAACATCATCCAATTCCTGATATTTTGTCATGAACTATCTGACAAAAGGGCAATTCAGTCAAAGGCGACTTTGGCGCATCATTCACTCGGCGCGGCGAAAGCCGCTGACAAAAGGAGTCCGATAATGTTTGCTGTCACTGGAATAACAGGTCAGGTCGGCGCCGTGGTCGGCGCGAAACTGATAGATCAGGGTCTTGCTGTCCGTGCAGTCCTGCGCAACGCGGAAAAAGCAGGCGCCTGGCGGGATCGAGGTGCGGAAGTCGCCATTGCCGACATGACGGACGCGGCGGGTCTCGCCCAAGCCTTCGAAGGCGCCGAGGGCGTCTTCCTGCTTCTGCCGCCAAGCTTCGATCCTGCGCCGGGTTTCCCGGAGGTGAAAGCAATCATAGAAGTGCTCAAGACGGCGCTCACAAAGGCGTCACCGAAGAAGGTGGTGTGCCTGTCGACGATCGGCGCGCAGGCAAAGCAGGAGAATCTGCTGAGCCAGCTCGGCCTCGTCGAGCGGGCAATGTCGACACTCCCGATGCCGGTAGCGTTCTTGCGCGCCTGCTGGTTCATGGAGAATTCAGCCTGGGACATCGCGCCGGCAAGGGAGAGCGGCATCATGCCAAGCTTTCTGCAGCCGGTCACCAAACCGGTGCCAATGGTTTCCGTGCGCGATGTCGGCGCAACTGCGGCTGAAATGCTGCAGGAGGACTGGACCGGTAAACGCATCGTCGAGCTTGAGGGTCCGCTCCGCATCACGCCGCTGCAGATGGCGGAGGCCTTCTCTGCCGTGCTCGGCAAGAGGGTCCGTGCCGAGCCGGTGGCAAGGGAGACATGGGAAGCGCTGTTTTTGAACCAGGGCATGCAGAACCCCCGACCCCGTATGCGCATGCTTGACGGCTTCAACGAAGGCTGGATCGAGTTCGAAGATGGCGAGGCCCGATCGCGCAAGGGCACAACGACCTTTGAGACCGCTATCCGCAAACTGGTCGAACGCGGTTGATGAAAACGCCGTGGCGGCTTCAGCGATCCCATGGAGGTCGCCACCTGAAGACGAGGCGCCTGCCCCGGCACAAGTCCCATACGAAGGCGCGTCAGGACGAGTCCCGAACGAGCCCATCTATGTATGTCTGGAGCGAGATCGATCCGCGAATTGAGTCCTCGGGATATTCGGGGCCATCGGCGGTGAGCGCCGTCATCCTGGCATATGAGTGGGCCGCCGCGTCGGAGAAGCCCAAATTGCGGTATGCGTCTTCCCAGGTTTCGCGCGGGATCACCTCGACGCGAACGGCCCGGCCGAGGGCGGCGGCGAAGGCTGCGGCAACGTCATTGGGAGAGTATCGTTCCGGCCCTTCGACGGGGTATATGCCGATCCGGTCGATCGGCTCCCGCAGGAGTTGTGCAGCCACACTTCCCAGATCCTCGGGCGCGACCATCGGGAGCTTCAGATCGGCCGGGAGCATGGTCGACAGCACCCCGTCCTTCGTGACGGGTTCCACCATCATATCCCAGTTGCTGTAGTAATAGGCTGCGCGGATGACACTGGCGGGAATCGGCTGGCCTCTCAGCCCCGTCTCCAGTTCGTAAAGGACATTGAGATCGCCGCATTGCTCGCCCGGCTGCGCGCCCATGGTTGATTGCGCCACCACCTTCTCCAGCCCGGACCCTTCGATCGCCTCGAGCAGGCAGCGCACGGTCTCGCGCTCCTCCCGGTCCGTATCGCTCGCGATGTCAGCGTTCGGGTTCAGCAGGAAGGCCCGCTTCCCGCGGCGGAACACCTTCCTCAACGAGGCCACGTCGTGGACGTCGGCGATCGCCACTTCTGCGCCCCGCTGTCGCCATGCGCGCGCCTTCTCAGGGTTTCGGGTGACGATGGTGACGGCTTCGCCCCCGTCGAGCAGCGTCTTCGCCACTGCTGAGCCAACGCGCCCCGTCCCGCCAACAATGATGTACATCGGTCATGCCTCCCGCAATCATGCCGAGCACAACACTTCGGCGCTGCCGAAGGTTCCATTGCCGTTAGGCGCGCGCAAACCAGAGCGTCAAGCAGCGGCGCTATCCTCGCTGCGTATCGAATGGACGGGAGGGCGGCTCCGCAAGGGTGATGCGATTGCCGTCCGGGTCCGCGATCTGGGCAATCCTTCCGTAGTCACCCTCGGATTCACCTGTGAGCGTCACCCCAATCTCTTCGAGCGCTCTGCGGGCTTCATCCATTTTCGGCACCACAATGGTCAGCCTGCCGAAACCAGCATTCTCCTTGTCGAGGAAGATTTGAATGTTCGCTCCGGCGACGTTGCGCCATTGGATCAACGCCTCCATCGGACGATCATCGGGCTCCCGGTCAAACAGCTGCGTGTAAAACTTCTCCGCTTTATCCATGTCTGCCGTTGCGAGCGCGGCGTAGATTCCCTGGATCAGCATTGCCATAACTCCCCTTGCTTACCGCCTCCGCGGTAATGAAACAGGACGAGTTGCGTTCCAGATGTGCGTGGATGGCGGCAAAGGCGGCCTGAAGGCCGTGCGCTACTCGGTCAGGCTGGAAAGCAATTCGTCGAGCTGTTCCAACTGCTCCGGCAATGCGACAGCCGAGCCCTGCAGTGCTTCCTCAAGCGCCTCCCTGGTCGGATAGACTTCGTGGAAAACCACAAGTGTCTTCCCGCCCTGGTCTTCGAAGGTCACGGTGGTGATTGCGCCCTCTTCGCCCTCATCATTGGTCCAGACGATGCGCTCGTTCGGCGCCACCTCGAGATACTTGCCATAGAAGGCCATGGTATCCGAACCGCCGGCGCCGAATTCCAGCCGATATTTGCCGCCGGTGCGGACGTCCATTTCGCATGATACCAGCGAAATGCCGGGCACCGATTTCGGCACCCACCAGCGCTGGAACAACTCGGGCCGGCTCCACGCCCTGTAAACCGTGCTCGGCGGCGCATCGAATATCCTGGTTACCACGAGTTCGCGATCCCCTCTGCGCTCGACCGACGTGCGGTTCTGCGCGCCACCTGCCCTCTCAACTTGCTCAGTCATCGCTTTCCTCCCGTTTCATTTCGCTGATGATTTCGTCCAATGCTTCGAAGCGGGCCTCGAACAGCCTGCGATGCGCCTCGATCCACTCGGCCTCTGCCTTGAGGCCGCGTTTCCCGAGCTTGCAGGTTCTCACCCGTCCGACCTTCTGCGTGACGACGAGCCCCGCCCGCTCGAGAACCTGGACATGCTTCTTCATGCCGGTCAGCGTCATCTGGAACTTGTCCGCGAGACTGGTGATCGACGCGTCCCCTCGCCCAAGCTGATCGATGATCCCGCGGCGGGTCGCATCCGACAGCGCCGCGAATGAGAGATCGAGAGGAGGACTTTCATACTGAACCATATGGTTCAGTGTATAACCTGCTCGCGCAGGTAGCGCAAGCGTCCCCGAACTTTCCCCGCCGAAGACCGGCCACTCGAGGTCATGCACCGCGGCGGCTGCCGGTGCCTACGAACGGAAATCCAGCTGATCAGCTTTCACGCGGCTTAGCGCACTTCGAACAATGATCGAGCGCTTCGCATCCGATTCAGCTTCAGGACTTTAGGTGAGCTGAGCGAGGATATCGTCGACGACACCCGTAATGCTGCCCGCCGTGTCGATATTGATGCCGACGGGAAGATACTCCCGGGTCTTATGGTAACGGAGCACCAGAGCCCGCTCGGCCGGCTCGAAGCCAGGCTCATCGGGCCGCCCATCCAATCGCCGGTTCAAAGTCTCAACGTCGATGTCGAGCACGAAAACCTTATCGAACAGGTGCAAGAACTTGTGGAAATTGCGCGAGCCGCCACAGAAGAAAGTGACAGGGTGGGTGGTGTCGGCAGCAATGGCCCGGACCTTTTCGGCAGGCCAGATCCAATGCGCGTATCCCCAGACAAGGCGATCGGCGCCTTCAGGTGGTCCCGCGAGTGCCTGGCCTGTCTCGGGGTCGCCCACATATGCCAGGACGCGGTCGCCATGGACAACATGGTAGCCCCGCCGCTCCAGTTCGGAAGCGACAGAGGTTTTTCCAGTGCCCGAACTGCCTTCGATCAAATAGTTCTTGATGCCCATGAGCGCTCTTATCACGGGCTTTGATCCGGTGAGAAGAGTCTCACCGGACGGAGGATGAGCCGGCACGCCCGTCACTATGTCGACATCGATCGGCTTAGCCGAATCGTTCCACCAGGAAATCGATCACCGTCCGCAGCATCGCTGTCGGACGCCGGTTTGGGGCATAGATGAGGTACATCGGCACAGGCCTGTAGGACCATTCCGGCAGCACCTGCTCAAGCCGCCCTTCGGCGATATCGGCGGCGAGCAGCAGTTCCGGCTGAAGCACGATTCCCGCGCCGCTGAGCGCGGCCATGCGCAGTGCTGCGCCCTGATTGGTGGAAAATTTTCCGGAGACCGGCACATCGCGCATTTCGCCGCCCGGCCCGACCAGGTGCCAGCGGTCACGCATGCGCCAATAGGAATGGCCGAGGCAGAGATGGGTCGTCAGATCCTCCGGCAAGGCCGGCCGGCCATGGCGGGCAAGATAACCCGGCGAGGCGGCGAGAATGCGCCGATAGGGCGTGAGTGCGCGGGCGACGAGGCTGCTGTCCGATAGCGGGCCGATGTGGATGCCGAGCTCGAACCCCTCGCCGACGAGATCATGGACATTGTTGTCGAGCGACAGCTCGATGCTGACGTCGGGATAGGCATTCTGGTACTCGATCAGCGCCGGCACCAGGACTTGTGTGCCGAAGCTGACGGGCGCCACCAGCCGAAGCCGGCCGCGCGGCGCCGATTGCAGCTCGCTTGCCGAAGCCTCGGCCAGCGCCACTTCGGCAAGCGCGCGCTTGCAGCGCTCGTAATAGAGCTGGCCGACCTCCGTTAGCTGATGGCGCCGCGTGGTGCGATGGATGAGCTTGGCCCCGAGCCGGGTCTCGATCGTCTTGATGTGCTTGGCTACCATGGCCGGCGACACCCGCGCGATCTCCCCGGCGGCCGCGAAACTGCCATTGTCGATGACCCTGACGAACATCGCCATGCCGGCCAGCTTGTCCATGATTGCCTACTCACAGGTTTCGAATGACGATACCGGCAGCTTATTTATCAACCTCAGCATTTACAACATAGTCGTGATGCCCGCCGCAAGGCGAAGGACATTGCCAAAAACGAAGGAAAAACATGCCCATTCTTCACCTGCAGATGCATCCCGGCCGCACCGACGAGCAGAAACGCGCCTTCGTGCGCGAAGCAACCAAGGCCGCCGTCGAAACCCTGGCCTGCCCGCCGGAATCGCTGGAAATCCTGATCACGGAGATTGCCAAGGATTCCTGGGGGGTCGGCGGCAAGCTGAAATCCGAGGGCTGAGAGGCCGAAGGAGCGATCGGCGGGCGGCGGGCCATAGCCAGGACCTCGGCTCCGGCCCTGACCGGAACCTTATCGGCTGCCGCATACAACACCTGCAAGCCTCCGGGTAGCCGGCTTCGCCGGCGATTCTGGCTTCTTTTGCATCTGAACCGACCGAGTCTGTCCTAAGAGGGACTCTTCGTTGATGTGGGAGATGGCGGCTTTGCGCCCTCGTTCCGGCCATTAAGATAAGTCGAGCGGAATGTCCAAAGCCGACGCTCCGCTAGACGCCTGAGCTACCTCCTGTATGGGCGGCAAGCAGCCATTCCGGCCGCGAAACCATAGTACCTGCTTTGTCGCGCAGCCGAAACAAGCGAGGCTCTTAAAGCCACCGTCTCACGTTCCGCGCGTAGTCGTCGAAAGCCGGGCCGAACTGGCGGCGCATCTTGGCTTCCTCGAAGGGGATGTGGACCCAATTGGCGGTAGCAAACACCAAGAGAGGGGCGGCGAACATAAGAATAGCGCCCGTCGCCACAGCCACACCGAGGCTGAGGACGACGAGGCCCAGATACATGGGATTGCGGGTGAACTGAAAAGGTCCGCCGGTGACCAGCTTGTTGTTGGTTTCCGAGGTGGGATTGACCTGGGTGCCCGCACGTCGGAACAGTATCAAGGCCCAAACTGGAGCAATGAAACTCACCGCGATGAGCCCGATCCCGACGAAGAGGCTATGTACCCAAGGTACGGCGGGCCACCCGGCCAAGTAGCTGGCGCCCGCAGTGAGGATCAAGTAGAGAAGGGCCCATATCGGTGGCGGAAGTTTCAACATATTCGTTCACCTCGCGGAGTGCGATCGGCGCTCTATTGCCGACACTGGGAGCGACTATAAGGAATGTTGCCCTCAAAGCCATTTGCGGCCGCTATGGGTCGGAAGCGGCCTATCAGCAAAGCGCCCTCATTGCAGCCGTCCAGACTGCGACGGCGAATCCATAAAAGCTGCCGTTCATTTTTCAAGGGCTCAGGGCCAGAGGCGTTTACAGGCGGCAAGCCGCTTCGCGCCAAAGCAGCATTTTTCTGGATGAGCGCGGCAGCCACAGAAGGTCGGTCTTGGACCGGCTGGTTCGGGACTATGGGTTGTCCGTTATCCTGCACGAGGCGTCTTCCTATCCATCGCGATCAATGCCTTAGACAGCTCCAAGTGCACAAATACAAACGCGACGTTTCTCTGGGCGAGAGACTACTGAAGAAGCTCTGGCAAGCTTTGAAAGAGGCGGCGGGCGTCCGGCCATCCAGCTTCCACGAAAACTGCCACGCAGTCGATCAGCTTGCTCCGCCGACCTTCGTCGTCGAAAACGAAGCGATAGTCCGCAAGGTATAGCCCAACGAGATCCACAAAGAGCTTAGCACCCATGCTCTCGTGTTCGTAACGGGCCACTCCCGTCGTCCGCAACATGGCTTCGGCTATAAGGTCGAAACACCCCGCAGGATCATCGGGCGCTAGCTTCTTAAGCAATTCCAGCAAGTGATGGACGGAATGCGGTGTTCCAAGGGTCATCAACTTTGAGATGATCTCGGAGTATTCATCCAGGAACTTGGTCTTTGCGGCCGAGCTACCCAGCGCTTCGCTTAGTTGGTCATGACCTGCAGCGTAGAAGATCTGACTGGCAATTTCGTTGAACACTTTCAGTGCAGCGACCTCTTTCGGTGTCGGCTCGCGATCTGATTGCGGCCAGGAGCGGACCGAAGGCTCCACGGAATTAATGATCTCAAGCAGCAAGTCCTTCGTCCGGGCTCGTACATCCTGAGGCTTTGAGGAATCATCGATCCCCTCGAGAATGCAACCTCGCAGGTTGAAGAGCATATGACGTAGCCGTTCTTCACACGTCTGAAAGTCTGAGATCCAACGAGAAATCGTCGCTGTGGATGCTTCTAGCCGCCGACGAAGCCTAAACCTTGTTACGAGAGCCGTTACGGGATCATTGCTCCGCTTGCTCGTGAGCCGCGGATCGAGATCGAGAACAATTGGCTCGAGTCGCGCCGCATACTCCTGGCCGAGGCCGCTCGTCTCCCGGATGGCAAACTTGAGGACGGTCGAGTTGGTCTCTCTCGGGAAGAACGTTTCCATTATTTCCCACATGTCGTCCGCACTGACGAGGGAAATGGCAGGGAGCCTCATAGCTGCCTGCATGCGCACGGCAGGGTGCGGGTCGACCAGCAGCCTCTCGTAAGTTGGACGAACTTGGGGCCAGAACTCAGGTTTGCCGACCAGCCGCGATATTCCTTCCGCAACATCAACACGCGGCGCTGGGCTGCCCCAAGCTGCGTTGTTCTCGAAGTTGGCTTCTGTGTCCTCGTGAAGCTCAGGGTGTTGATGCGAGGCCAGTGCGATCAGCGTCGTTAGCGCAGGCCCTTTCAGATCCTCGACCAGTTGACCGTGTACGATGGCCAGTCCAAGTGCATCGGCCAGCGAAGCGCTTGCCTCGTCGTCGATTGATTGATCGAATTGCCCGGCCGCAATGTAGCTTCGCAACAGCCCTTCCGTCGCCGAGGTGAGGTTCGCCCAATGCTCATCGTTGGCCACATTGGCAAGAGCGCTTCGTGCAGCCTTGAGCGTATCGACCAGCAGCTTAACTGGATTATCGTGCAAGGAATCGGAAGTGTCTTCGCGCTCACCACAACTTATGTGGAACGACGTCGGCTTCGAGTTTTCGAAGGTCTCACCCGTTGAAAGAGATGCCGCCAAAAAGTCGCGCGCAGCTTCAGTGGCGATGTTGTCACGGCCGATTGCCTGAAACAGCGTTGCAAGGACTGTGCGCTTTCGATCCTCTGGATCGGCAGTTTCGGAAAACTCCATAGCGAGCCAGTCAATCTCGGTCTGCTCGCGGTCATCTGCTCCAAGTAAGGGGTAAACAGCGGAGAGAAGATTGATGGCAGCTTGCCGAGTCTCGAGGCTTTTCAGGGGAAGCGGACTTGCCGCAGTTCGCCAGATCGTTAGGCCCAACTTCTGCGGGTTGATGGTGCCCAGGTCAAGCAGCGTGCGCCAGACGAGCGCGATGGATGTCTCGTTTAGGAGTAGATGAGGAATGTCATCGAATATCGACGGCACTTCGGCTGATGCGAACCAGGACATCGTGGCTTGGTAGAGCTTTGCGATGTCGTCGTGGGTGTCGGTATCGATATTCCAGGCCCAGATGTAGCTCATATCGTGCTCAAAGCCGTATTTGACGCCGTTCAGCGTCACCGATCTTAGGGCGACGGGTTCGCTCGGCGCGTGGTCCTTGTCGCGCTCTCCAGCGAAAGATATCGCAAGCGCCCGAAGTGCCAGCCTTGGATGATCGCGCAAGAGCGCTGGAAAGTCCTGACACAACGAATGAGTCGCCATTCCGAAGTCCTGGGCGGCGTTCGAACTCATTGGGAGAATCCAACTGTTGCCCATCGAAGTGACTCTGTCGCGGCTAAAGTCACCGCCCCGGAAAACCCGCGCAAACAGGGCTACGACGAGCTCTTCGTCGTGTGGTGCGATGCGCAGCGTCTCCTGAGAGAGCCAAGGGACTTCCTTGTATCCCACTCGGGCGAAGCGATCGCCTTCAATAACTTGGCGAAGGCGGGTGCCGGAAGCCGCGGGATCAGTCCCGAAAGTTTGCGCGACGAAGGGGATGACACGTGGTGCCAACCAGTTGATGCGGCCGTCAGCCTGAGACATCCAATCGAAGACGACGCGACTTGCCTTGCCGAGCGCTGCGAGGGACGCAGAATCGGGATTGCTTTCAAGAAACCTGCCGATTAACGCGGACATGCTCCCAATCTGGGAGTCGCCCGGTGACACCATCATTGCAAGGAGCCCGGCCCACGGTCCGACGGCAATCGGTTGACCGTTGTGGACCCTAGTCAAAAGCGATCCGGCAAGATGCTGAAACGGACGCCCGCCTGCAGTATCATCCACGGGTAGGATCTCTAGCAGCACTCCTAGGTCATCTCCCTCCTTGACAGATTCGACGATAAGCCGAGCGAATTCGATTTTAATGATGGGATCGACCGTGTCGTCACCAATCAGCGAGACAGCGTACTTCCAAAACTCGTCGGGGGGGATCGCTGTTTTAAGATCCTCGATCCAGTATCCAATAGAGGGAGAGATCAGGAGGCCCGCGCCCGATGCGCGGCCAACATACGATCGAGCGGCATTCCTGTCTGGCATCAGTAATAGCCGGGCCACGGCATAGTCGAACAGGACGTGGTGTCTGAAAGCCAATCGGTGGGATCGCTCTTCAGTCAGGACACCGACATGTTGCAAATCGTCGACGGTAGAGGCTGCAGGAATTGGTACGCTGGTAACGGGAAGATCGACAGAGCGGGCCTGCACCATCAAATCGATCAGGCTGCGGAGCGTCACGGTCGCTGGAGTTCCCAGCCCTGTGATGCGCTCGTCCCAGTAGCGAGCAAGAAGCTCTCCCCGCGTCCCTACGCTCGAAAGTGCGGCCGCGGTAACTCCACCGGTAAGGAGGTCACCAAGCAGAGCGAGGTTGAATGGGTTGGTTGACAGTGCTGCTAGTCTCGATCCACCGGCTGCAATCGCCGTTGCGGTGGAGGGCGAATGCCCAGTGACGTGCATGATCTCGGCGGCGTTAAGCACTCCGACATGCATATGCCTCACGGTTGGAAACCCCGCATGCACATAGTTCGCGTCAGGGGGATTCCCTCGGAACACCCGTTGCCACTCTCTCCCGAGGCGAAGGTCGAAAGTGCGCACCGAGGCGACGACGCGCCATCCCGGCAACGCAGACACTGTTTCTGCGAGCTTACGATAGGTGGCCTCCGCCGCTCCGCCGCGCACCGCATCGAGAGCATCAAGAAAAAGGTAGCTCGGTCTTGGTCCCGGCAAGTTTGCGAGTACGTCTACAAGAGGGTGCTGAAGGCCGATTTCACCGCGTAAAGCGTCGAGTGACGTTGCGCTCGCTTCAACCGCAAGAACGATCGCTGATCCCGCTGGGAGCTGCTTTGCAGTTTCGTACATGACCGCCGACTTGCCGGCGCCTGGTTCACCGGTGATCGCAAGGCTTGCGGAAGCTGCGGCCAATGCGATCGCGGCGGCAATGGGCCTGGGAATGGTGACAAGGCCCTCGGGCGTACCGAGTGAGGCGAACCGCTCCAGCCGCAGCATGGTGGCTGCGCTGTAGCCAAGTAGCTTTTCCACGTCGTTGCGGTAGCTCGGCGGCGCAGCGAACGAAACTGTCGCCGACAAGGAGAGCCGGATCGCAGCGGTGTCTCCCCCGGTCCCTTCCGCCGACGAATTTGCCGCCCACGTAACGAGCAGGTCCATCGCAGCCGTTTCACTGCCAGGCGTTTCGACGACGTCACGCAGCGCTTCTTCAGCGAGTTGCCGCGACGCGTCCGTGATAGAAGCGACGGCGCATACTCGAAGCAGCGCGGTTCTTTCCGCATCCGTGATCGCCGTCCCAGCGGCGCTCAGCCATGCTTTGTCCACGTGTGCTGAGAACGTCTCGAGCGCAGTTCGTCGATTTGTGGGAAGTGCCGTCGCGGCGCCGGTTCTATGCCGATCGAAAACCTCCTTGAGATGAATGGCGATGGGATCGCCGGTGCCTTCTTCGACAACAAGCAAAAGACGATCGCGCGCAGGTTCTAAATCACGGCGGACTCCGCTATCGATCACCCCGGCACGAAACTGGCGTACAAACTGATCCGCGACCGAAGCGATCTCGCTGTCCGCTTTAGCCGACAACGAGATCGCGCGTTTTGCCTGTACGTAGATTTCGCCAACGTTCGTCCGCACTACAACGTCATCGATTGCAGTCGGTGTTTCAAAGTTCACTTTGATAGGGTTGCCCGGAAGGCCCGTGCTCAGCCGGGAAATCGGCCTCTCCCCAAGGATGAAGGCGGCAGCGTACGCCCCAACCTCAGCTTGGAAGACCACGCCGGCCGCGGTGCCGCGACCGCTCATGGCCGCAGTCCCTGATGCTCACGATCAGGCAGCAACGACAATCCCCAAAGAAACACTAGATCAAAATGCATGACAAATCATAGCAGTGCGGCTCCATTATCAAAGCGAGATTGACGCGTTGCGGAGGGTTATCCACTGGGTCGGGGACGGCATAAATGTGCGCAGCGCCTCCACGCCTGTACGCTCTAGCGATGAGGCCTGGATGATCCGATGTGGGCCTCGTATAAGCGCCTCAGCGTCCGCTTGTGGACATTTTCGATCACCCGAGTGTTTTTGGATGGGTCTGTCCGCTTTTCGGTAGCCTGCCACCAAGATCGGCCATTCCGCCACCGGCCCCAAATCGGTCGTTCCTTCACGGAAACCTGACGAAAGCGGATACTCGCCTAAAGGAAAGGCTATATTCGCAACGTGGGGGGAAGACCCGGCCGCCGCTCACCCATTCCCTGCGGAACCAGCGAAAGAGTGCGGATACCCGCCTCATCGGCCGCACGCAGAAGTACTTCGCGGAATTGTTCCGGGGAAATTTTGCCAGTGATGGCGTCGACGCAGGCTTTGACGGCAGCCATGTATTCCTCGCCGTCGTCGCAAGGCCAGTCGTTCATCAGGAGACGCGCCGCGTCGCCCAATGTCCACACGATCTTGCGAGATTTCGGCCCTCGCAAAGCAAACCCGACAGGCGTGAATGCTGATGATGTATTCCAGCACATTTCCCCGACACCTCAACGCACGGATACTGCAGTCCCCAGTTCAATGTACGCGCGTATTTAGAAATTTGGAATTGAAATTTTTGGGCGGACGCTGCTTAAACGGGAGTGCTCCGAATGACGAAGAAAGAGGACGTTCAAACCTTTTCAGAGCGCCCTGCGTTGCGGTGCCAAGCGTTGCACTGGTGGACCAATTTCGGCTTTTCGCCTACTAGCGGCACTGCCTCAGTCGCGTTTCCTTTTCCGGTCCGCCCCTCGTCTCACCGCAACTCAGCACTCACCCGAAAAATCCCGCCGGCCGAAGCATCCGAGCAGACGACGAAAGTGGAGCCCTCCTGGGCCATGAAGGCGACGTTGCCGCCGGCTTCGCAGGGGGTGGCGCTCCATTGCAGGATGATGTCGCCGTTGTCGGGCAGTTTTTCCGTCGTCAGCTTGACGGCGCTCGCCATCCATTCGGTCGCCGACGGCAGGTGGACGGGGGCGTTCAGCTGTTTCGACAGCCAGGCGGTATAGTTCTGTGCCTCGGCGAGCGGCACGTCGTCGGCCGGCTGCTCGGGATTGCCGGCATAGGCCTGGGCGGAGGCCGGGTCTGAGTTGGCGGTGTAATACTCGGCCATCTCGGCGCGGGTGACCGCCTTGGCCTGTATGCAGAAGGATTTTTCGACCTTCACGGCGCCATTGGCGACGCCGAGCATGCCGCCGAGCTCCTTCAGCGACGAGGTCATCAGCCGGACGTTGTCGAGCGGATAGCTGCCGGCAGGGATGGTCTCGAAGGCGACATTGGGTGCAACCGGGCAGAAGCCGCGCGCCGAGAGCGCTTGGAGATCGGTCAGGATCGGCTGATAGGCTGCGATGGCGAGCTTGTAGGCCTCGGCGGTGTAGCGGCCATCGGCCTCGGTGAGCTTCGGCGCCAGCGCGGCAAGTGTCGGATCAGTGGGGCCGGCGCGCGTCGTCAGCGAGGCGTGGAGATCGGTGACTTTCTGCCTCAGCGCCGTCGCCTCGTCCTTGGCCGCCATCACATCCGATATCAGTGCGGCGAAGAGCTTGGCGGCGTCGCCGTAGCCGGAGGTCGCGGCCGGCAGCTGCCATTGCTCGGCCTTGGCCTTGGCCTCGGTCATCAGGCCGCTCGCCTTGGCGACGTCGGGGCTGTCGCCGGCGCCGATGCGGGTGACGGTTTCGCGTTTTGCCGTGGCGTCCTTTTCGGCTGCCGACAGCGCGGTCAGCCCCTTGGCGAGATCGTCGTAAGCCGCTTTGGCGGCCTCGTAATTATCGACCGCGCCGTGCATCTGCTGGGCGGCGGCGCTGTCGGCGGCGGCTTTCATCTTGCTGTCGGCCTCGGCAAAACTCGGCGCCTTGTCGCCGCCGGCGGCGGCAGCGGCCGATTTGGCCTTTTCAGCGTTTTCTTTCGAGATTGAGATCAGCGATTTGCCAAGGCTGATGGCGGCCTTCTGGTAGCCCGGAAGCGCCTTCTTGTAGTCCTCATCCTTGAGGGCGGCATTAGCCTCGGTCAGTGCGGCGGCGCCGGCATCATAGGAGAGCTTCGCCTCGTCGCCGGAGGGGCGTTCCGGCGCCTTGGCGGCGACGGCTTTGTCCCTGCGGCTTTCGGCCTCCTTCTTCCAGGTGCCGACATCGGCGACGAGCTTGGGATCGGGGCGCAGCAGCTTCGGGATCGTGACGACGCCGACACCGATGCAGATCAGGAGCAGCGCACCGATCATCGAGAAATGCGCCAGCGTCCATTTCTTCCGCTTCGGCGCTTCCGGCTGTTGCGGCATGCCGCCGCGCGGGTCCCAGGCCATCGGCTGGATGCCCGTGGTGACGCGGCTGAATTCGCCGAGCGCATCGGCGCCCATGCGCGGTCGCTGGGCCGGATCGCGGCTCAGCATTCTCTCGATCAGGCTGGCCAGGCCCTCGGGAAATCCGGGGATCAGCACGTCGAGGCGCGGGAAGATGTTGGAGGGGTCGAGATGGATGTTCTTCCAGCTCTGCTCGCGCTGGTGCTCGTCCTCCCAGACCATGACGCTGTCGAAGACGCTGGCATAGGTCTGCCGCGGCAGGAAGAGCTTGTAGGCGATCATGCCCATCGCATAGATGTCGAGTGCGGCGGAGGCCGAGAATGTGCCGCTGGCATAGATCTCCGGCGCGCCGAATTCCGGCGCATAGGGCGGGATGATGTGCTCGCCGATCCTGGAGATCAGGTGCAGGTTGCCGATCCGGACCGAGAGGCCGGAATAATCCTCCGACACGTAGATGCACTGGTCGGTCAGGGCATTGTGGGCGTAACCGGCCCCGTGCAGCGTCGCCAGCCCTTCGAGGATATGGCGGCCGATCTCGATGGCGCGGTCATAGGCGACCATCTCGGTTTCCTCGAGATACTGGTGCAGCGTCTTCGACGGCCGCTTCTCGACGATATAGAAGTTGTCGTCTTCCGGCGATGGCGGGATCAGATCCTCGATCTCGACGAAGCGCCGCGCCGTCAGCGATTTGGCCTCGTTGACCGAGGTCCAGACCCGCTCGAAGCGGGCCTTGTCCAGTTTCAGCGCCACATCGGGCGCGACGATGAAGACCGAACGATCCATCCGCTTGTCCTGAGCCGGATAGACGATGAACTCGTTTTCATAGACCGGCTCGCCGATCGTGTAGCGGGCGATCAGATCACTTCTCATGCACGTGTCCCCCTGCCATTTTGTCTTCATCAAAGCGCATGTCATTCACCCGCCAGAAGCGGATCGCCGATCAGGCCGGCGGCGAGAAACAGGCCGGTCTTCGTATCGCGAAGCGCGAAGGCGAAACGGGCGTCGGCGCTCACCCGCACCAGTTTCGGATCGATGCTGCGCTCGGTGACCACGGCCGTTGCCGCCGCCGCTTCCGTGCCATTCTCATCGACCTTGATCATCGTCTTCTGCAGAACGCGCGACAAGCTGATGTTTTCCGTGGTGAACCTGGGAAAAGCCGCATCGCTCGCCTTATCAGGCGAAAGGCCCATGGCATGGAGTGTCGGCATCAAATCACGCCCGTCATTGAGGGAAAAGCGGGGCAGGAAGATTTCCCCCTTGGCGGCTTCGAATTTCTCGCCCTGGAGCCAGGAGGCAAGGGTTTTGAGATCGGAACCGCCGACACCCTTTTCCGAGCGCGCCGCGATCACCACCATGCGGTAGGTTTCACCAGAATAGGCGAGGTCGACGGCTGCGAAACGATCGTCGACGCGGAATTTCTGGCCGTCGCCGGCAAGATGCATCATCGGCACCGAGACCGTCGAGCCGTCCGGCCGCCGAAACGGGGCGGCCGGGCTCTGAGCCTCGAAGGCGGTTTTCCAGCGCGCCTTGAAGGAGAGCGCGCCGAGGCTGATGAAGCCGCCGCCGGGCGGCGTTTCCAGGATCGCCGGAATGGCGTCGCGCGTCGCCTGCCTGACCCAGCCGTTGATGTGCTCGACGGATTGGGGCTGATCGAGATCCTCGATCGACGGCTTGATACGGTGACCGGCCAGCATGGGGAGGGCATCGGGGAGGAGCGCCAGCTTGTCGTCGAAGACGATCGCAACACCTGAGGCCAGCGGCGCATCCGCCGCCGGCGGCGTCTTCGGGTTCATCTCGTCGAGCACCTTCTCCGGCCCCTTGACCGCATCGCCGAAACCCAGCCCCCGTGCGATGGCCGCCTTGCCCGCATCCGAGGCGCCGAGGCTCGCGAGACCCAGCGCGGCGGCAAGGCTTGCCGGCGACACCATGATGTTGGCCGCCCCCTCTTTCGCCAGCGTGCGGTCGATCAGGTCGACGGCAAGCCCGGCCTGGGCGGCAAGGACCGCCCTGGTGTCGGTGGCATCGCCCGCATGGGCGGGCGCCAGCGCCATCAGGGAAGCGGAAAGGCCCGCCAGCAGAATGGATCTCGACATCATTCGCCTCCCTTTCAGCGGATGCGATAGAATTTGGAATCGAACGACCATTTGCCCTGGACGCCGGTCTCGTCGTCGCCGACGATCCTGAGGCTGCGGGCGAGGTCGTAGACATAGTTGAAGGCGGCGCGCTGGCCGACGAGCGGTGTCGGCACGTCAGGCAGGTCGAGCACTTCGATCGGCTTGTCGCTGAGAATGGCGACGACCATGCCGACGCCGGCCGGCCCCTCCACCACATATTCGAAACCGATATAGGGATTGCGGGCATCCGGCACGACCACCGGCCGGGCCGGATCGAGCCGGTTGTCGCCGCCCTTGGCCGTCGGTTTCAGGCCCATCGAGCGCTTGTTGGGATAGAGCTGCGTCAGCTTGCCGGCGGCGTCGATATCGACGAGGATCAGATAGCCTGATTTCTTGGTGGAGACGCGCATCGCCACCTTGTCGCCGATGCTGACCGAGGTGCCGGGCAGCACGTCGACGGCAACGCCCGCCTCATTGTCGGTCTTCAGCGTGTTTTCGACGGCGGCGACCGGCGTCTTTGCCTCCTCGCCGGTGATGACATCGCGGCCGAGCGCGTCCGGCAGGCCGTAGAATTGCGGCACCGGCGTGAAGCGGCAGTCCTCGGAATGGGCCCGGCAATATTCGTCCGATTTGCGCCTGACATAATCAAGCAGGGCGGCGTTGCTGACGTCAGGCTTGTCGGAAGCGCGCGCCACCCCTTCCTGCACGCCTTCGATGAAGCGGCGGGTGAAGACGCCGAGCGGCGGTTTGGCCTCGGTATCGACCAGCGCCCATTGCCCGGCATTGACCGCCGACCAGACCATCGCCGTTTCGCCGCCGAAGGAGAATTTCGCCTCCTTGCCGGAGCGGTTCGGCGGCTGCAGCGACGCCAGAGCGGGCCCGAGGCAGCGCACCGTGCCGCCGGCGGGCGCGGCCACCGCGCTGCGGCTGCCGGGGCCGACATGGCAGGCATCGATCAGCAGCGTGACGCGGCGGTCCCTGAGGCTGTTCAGCCGGGCGGCGATTTCGGTCTCGCGGATCTGATTGGTGACGGTCACCTTGGCCCCCTCGCGCACCAGCTTGGCATCGGCGGCGACCAGCGTCGGGCTCGTCGTCGCCTCGGCGCCCATTTCCTCGGAGCCCTGGCCGCTGAAATAGAGGAAGACGCGGCTGCCGGCCTCAGACTGACGCACCAGCCAGTCGTCGATTTCGGCAAGGATCGCAGCGCGGGTGGCCTTGCGATTGGTGAGCGTGTGGATCTGTTCCGGACGGTAGCCGACCGTCTTGACGAGGAAGAGCTGCATCGCCTTCACATCGTCGACCGAGCCGGTCAGCTTCGCCTCGCGCATCTCATAGTCGTCGATGCCGATCAGAAGCGCGCGGTCGCCGGGAGAACGCACAGCCATGGGCAGCTCGGCGGCCGGCGCCTGAACCTCGGGCTGGCTGCCTTCGGGCGAAGGCGATGCTGGAGTCTCCGTCGTTTCCGCAGGCGCGGTCGTGCTGCCGGGCGGCGTCGTAATTGCAAGGTTGGCCTCGAGCTGTGCAGCCGGCGTCTGCTTCTGCTTGGTGCCGGCCGTCGTCTCGCTTGCAGCAGGCCGGCGCTTGGTGTCGATTGCCGCCACCTGATCCTCGGCGGCAGCAGCCGAAGTGTCGGGCGCGTTCGGCACGTCACCGTCCGTCCTGGCGGCGATCCAGTCGCGGAAGGCGGCGACGCGGGTATAGACCCCGTAATGTTCGGCCTCGGCGCAGCCGGCGCCCCAGCTGACGATGCCGAGCTGGATCCAGCGCTTGTCGGGGCGCTGCGCGACCAGCGGCCCGCCGCTGTCGCCCTGGCAGGCATCCTTGCCGCCCTCGGCATAACCGGCGCAGACATTGCGCTCGTCAATCGGGTTCATGCGCATAGAGCTCTCGCGATAGGCGGCGCGGCAATCCTCGCGCGAGACGAGCGGCAGCTCGACCTCCTGCAGTTCGGTCGGCAGGTATTTGTCATCCCAGCCGTGATCGGCCTTGGTGTAACCCCAGCCGGTGACGACGGCGGTGTGGCCGGGGCTTTCCACGGCCTCGTCCGCGGCGGAGGCGAGGATTGCCGGCTTCGAGACGGCAGGTTCGGCAAGCTTGATGAGGGCGATGTCGTTGGCGAAGACCTTGCGGTCGAAATCCTCGTGAATGATCACGTCCTCGACGGACAGCCCCGGCTTATCAGGGCCGTCAACCGAGATCACCTTGTCGATCTTCTGCTTTCCCTCGACGATCAGGAGGTCGCGGGCGAAGAGATCCTGCTTGCCGGAACGGCCGCTGGTGACGCAATGGGCGGCGGTCAGGATCCAGCGCGGCGAAATCAGCGAGCCGCCGCAATGGCCGCCGAAGCGGCCGCGCTGCTCGGGATCGGGCGCCAGGATCTTCACCTGCCAGGGCCATTCGCCCTTCTTCGCCGCCTGGCCGCCGATCACCCGCCCGCCATCCTCACCGGCAAAATCGGTATCCTGCTGCGCAAACGTCGGCGCGGCCAGCAGCAGAAGGACGGCCGCAATGTTGAAGACCTTGCTGATCGACGTGCTCATAGCCTGGCTCCGGCGGAGGTATAGAGGACCGTAAATCCGACGCGCGCGCCCTCGGGCAGAAGCTCGCCGAGCTGTCTGGCGATGTTGCCGGCGGTGCGGCGCCGGTCGTTCTGTTTCAGGAATTCTACCAGACCAGGCATCGCCTGATCGGAGGTGACCGCGACGAGCAGGTCCGTGCCGAAGGGAGCGACGACGGAAAGATCGAGATCGAAGGTCGCAGACATCTCGGCATCGGCTTCCCTGTCGCCGGGATAGAGAAACTGCACCGTGCCATCGCCGGTGACGTCGAACAGCACGAGCTTGCGCCCGGCAAGCTCGGACACCGTGACGCCGACGCGCTCGCCGTCGCGATGAACCTTGTCGGATGGTGTCACCCGCACGGTTTGCGGGTTGATCTCCGACAGCCGCTTCAGCGTGTCGAGCGCGGCCATCCGGTCGACGACGAAGGGCATGTCGCCGGCGCCGACTTCGGAGGCGACGACATCGCCGCCGGCGATCGCCTCGCGCTTTTGCGGATCGAAGACGAGTTCGGCATTGGCATCGTCCGTCAGCTTGAACGGCGTGACGGCGGGAGCGACAGCCTCCAGCACCGGCTCCGAACCGAGGGCGGCAAGGGTGATCGGGGCGGGTTCGGGCGGCGGGGGCGGCACATTCGATTTCTGCCCTTCCGCCGGGCCGGCTTTGTCATAGGCATAGACGACGGCGCGGTCGAGATCCGCCCCGGGCGGGCTTTGCGTGAAGATGTTCTGCCGCTGGTCGGTGAACTGATAGACCGACTGGCGCACATATTCGAACAGCTCGCGGCGGGTCACAGTGCCGTCGCCGTTGCGGTCGGCCGCCCCTTCGAAGGCGCGGGCGGTGGCATAACTCAGCGCCCCGCGCTTCTGAGCTATGCCGGGAATCGATATTTCCGGCGATTTGGTATGGTCGTCGACGGCGGCAAGAAAGGTCAACCGCTTGTAATCGAAGCCGGTGGAGAGGGCATCGGCCGTGGTCGAAATCGGCGCCAGGTCATCCTCCTCGATCGTATAGGACGGCGCCTGGCGCCAGGTGATCTCGGCGCCGCGCGGGTCGACATCGCGAGTGAGGCCGCCGGCATGGCAGGTGTCGGCGATAAACAGGACCTCGGCGCCTTTTTCCTCCAGCTTGTGGATCAGCACCTTGAATTCGTCGCCGAAGATGCGCTCGCGCGATCCCGGCAGCCTCGTATCGAAGCCGGCCAGCACATAGACCTCGTCGCGGCCGCTGGGTTTCGAGCCCTTGACGCGCTCCGGCTCGCTCGATCCGTGGCCGGCGATGCCGAGCACGACGAGATCGCCCTCGCCTGCCCTTTGCGTGACGGCGCCGATCGCATCGAAGATGCCCTGGCGGTCGGCCGCGCCGTTCTTCAAGAGCGTCATGTCCTCGACCCCGAGCGAGCGCAGCGACAGGGAAAGATCCTCGGCATCGGCGACGGCGCCGTGCAGCGGCGGGACATTGCGATAGAGATCGATGCCGATCAGAACGGCTCTGACCGTGCCGCGCTCGGGAGCTTCGATCGTCCTGGCGAGGCTGTTCGTGCCCGCCAGAACAAGAAGGGCGAGTGCGGCGGCCATGGGAGCGAATGTGGACATGGCCGGTTCCCCCTCGCCCCTCTATTCGCGGCGCCATTCGACGCGGCGGTTGAGCGCGTCGATATCGTCTTCGGTGAGGTTGGCGGTGGCGGTCACGTCAACCGGTTCGGAGGCGCCGCGGCCTTCCGCGTCGATCGTGGCGTCGATGCCGTTTTTCTTCAGGAAATCGGCAACGGCCTGGGCGCGGCGCTCGGAGAGCCTCTTATTGTAATCGTCGCCGCCTTTGCGATCGGTATGGCCGATCAGGATGACGCGGCCGGGCTTCTGCTCCTTCAGCGCTTGCAGCAATTCCTGGGCAGCCTCGGTGCCAATCGAGGTGAAGGTCGACTTGTCGAAATCGAAGGTGATCGGCACCGGGATGGAGACCGGCACGATGCCGCGCACATTTTCTGAATAGATGCCGCCGAGCACGCCGCTGCGGTGATCCTTCTCGGCCGGCACGAAACTGCCCTGCGGGTTGTCGCTGGTGGGATTGGCGGCCAGAATGCGGGCCTGGGCGGCGCGCTGGATGAGATCGGAGATGGTCTCGGCCGGCGGCGCCTTCGGCGTGCGGGTCTCGTTCTTGATGATCTCGATCGCCTGCTGGTAATCGGCGGCGGCATCGGCGAAGCGGCGGGCGGAGAAATAGATCTCGCCGAGCGTGGCGGAGGCCTGCCAGAGCACCTGCGGGCTGTCGGCGGCGACGAGCAGCGGTTCATACTCGGCGACCGGCTTGTCGGCGGCCATCATTTCCTGAGCGGCGGCGAGCCTCAGGGCTGCGACGCGGCGTTGGGCGTTGATCTGGAACTGTCCGCATTCGGCGCTGACGGCAATGGCATCGGCCTCGGAGGCGGCAGCCGTGATATCCTTGGCGGCAACGGCGGTGTTCAGCTTGTCGAGCAGGGCGTTGCAGGCCGGGCTATCGGCATTGGCGACCTCGATCTCCTCGCCGGACTGGCCGGGTTCGGCCGACCGGCCAAAGCTCATCGGCGGCATCTTGATGCTGAAACCGCCGGGAAGCTTGAATTGCGGCATCTTGATCTGCGGCATCGGCAGTTTCGGCATCTTGGTCTGGGCAGACTGGGACGGCTGCTGATATTGGCTCGGTTGTTTATATTGGCTGGGCCGGGTGGAGGCGGTGGTGTCGGCGGGTCCGATCAGCTGCAGCTCATCGGCGGCAAGCTGCTGGCCGGGCGCCAGGTTGGTGACGATCTTGTATTTCTTCGGCGGCTGCGTCACGGCCTGTTCGACCGGTTTGGGCGCGGGCTTCGGCTTTTCGATCGCCTCGGGCTTCTTGGCGACTTCAGGTTTGACGACCGGTTTCGGCTTCGGGGCAGCCGGCGGTTTCGGCGCAACCGGCGGCTTTGCCGCCTGCTCGACCGGCGCGGGTTTTGCGGCGGGAACGGCGGCGACGGGCGGAACGACGGAAGGCGGCAGGGCGGCCGTGCTGTCGACAGTGGTCAGCGTCAGCGTCTTGCTGCTGATCTTGGTGCCGAGGCTGCGGGCTTCTTCGAGGCTGCGGGAGACGGCCTCCATGCCGCCATCGATGGAGCGGAACATGCCGCTGCCGCTGCCGCCGAGATCGGCGAAGATGGTCAGCGGCTTGGAGGAATAGAAGACCTTGATCTGCTCCTGCCCGACCGGACCCGAAACCTGCAGCCTGGCGCCGCTTGCCGGATCCGGCACCTGCACGCGCTTGCCGGCGGCAACGAGGGCATCGGTCTGGTATTTGTTCGGGAAGAGCTTGGTGACGGAGCCGTTCGGCGAAACGTTCAGCACCGTGACATAGGCGTTCTCGCTCGACTGGATGAAGAGGCCGACGACTTCGCCGACGGCATATCTCGCCTCGGCGCGATCGAAGGTGATGCTGACAGGCCCGCTCTGAGCCGGCGCTTCCGTCAGCGTGCGTTCGTTCTGCGCCCCGACCTCGGGGATCGGCGACAAAAGCGAAAGACATGTGGCTGCGGCCAGGATGGCTTTGCGGCTGAGCATCGGAACCTCCCCCTTCGAAACAATCTCACACTGTGCTGAAGATGAGAATAGCACCGACCGGTGAAATTGGGATGGCTTTGGCTGTCTTGCTTGAGGGAGGGTTACAAATTATTTGGAGCCGGAAAGATTGCGCGAAGGCAGAGGCGCGGCAAAACCCACGGCCGGCAATATCCGCCGTCCGTTTATAGTCGGACTGGATTGGAGAAAGACGGTTAGTTCTTCGGCTTCTGGCCGGCGGATTTCAGAATCGAGATCAGGTCGCTCATTCCCTCCGGCGAGGAATTGTAGAGCCAGAGAATATCCGGATTGTCCGATGTGAATTCCTTGCCGGAGCCCGAGCCCATGTCGCGGCCGGGCGAGGTCGTCTCCGGCAGCTTGCCCTGGCCCGGCGTCAGCCCCTCGGCGCGTTCATGGTCGGCGATAACAGCAACGGCGGCGGCAAAAGCCTTTTCATCGTGCCGGCGCAGCGCCGCAAGCGCGGGGTTTCGCGCCGCCAGCGCATCCTCGACCGATCCGGCATAGCCGATTCCGGCCATCCCAAGCGAAAGCAGCAGGCCGATCGACAAGCTTATGAGCCGGGATTTTTTCATCGTCATCACATCCGTCCAAGGGCGCCATCGCGCGACCAGAGCAGTTCCGTTTTCATCGAGTCACGGAATTGCTCTATCTCTATGTTTTCGCGCAATTCCGAACGCAAAACCGCTGCACACTTTTGCTGGAATTGCTCTGGATCGACAATAGGGAGAGGCCGGATGGAAGGCAACGGCGCTCGGCGCCAATCGATTGGGAGGGGTGAAATCGGCTGGAGAGAGCTCAGAGGATCTTCAGCTGCTGCAGGCTGAGGCGGAGATTGCGCAGCATCTCGCCGAAGATTTCCTCGATCCTGCCGGTCGACCAGACCACCATCGTGCCATAGGGCGAGCGCCTGCGCTGCATGAAGCCGGCTGTCTCGAAATCGATCAGCGTCTTGCGGCAGGTCTCGCTCGACATGACGGCGACCAGGAAACGGGCGAGATTGGACTGATCGATGGCGCCTGATTTTTCAGCCCAGTTCTGGATCAGCCGCGGCTTGGTGTCGGCGGTGAACATCGAAGCGAGCGCCCGCTCCTGCGAAAGCCCGAGGCGTTGCAGCTTCGCCGGATCGCGGGTGAGCGACACCACGTAATCATTGTGCAGATCGGCGAAGCGCTCGACATCTTCAGCCGTGTTGATGCCGAACACCTTCATCGAATAAAGAAACTCGGCCATCAGATAGGTCGGCTCGGAGCGCAACTGCGCCAGATGTTTTTCGTCCTTGCTGGCCGAGGCGGCGCAGACCCGATCGGAAAAGCCGATCCTTGCCGCGCGCACCTGCTCCAGCAGGCTGACGTCGAGCGCCACTTCGTCACCGTTCCAGTCCAGCATCGGCTTCCCTGCCAGTAAAACTCCAAGACGATGAAGTTGTACTATTGTCGACGCCGATCTCCAAATCGTTTGGAAAGCAACGCCTTGCTGACGAGCCGCTTCTATCCTAACATTTTAAGGACTTGGGGCATGATGCCGAAAGTTGTGAACGGTTTTCGGGCGACATCATTCTCTCACTCTTTAATTGTGAACAGGCTTCAGACCGAGGCCCCCAGGGCCAAGATGATCCTGTTCCGGGGTTCACGGCAATGCGCAGTTTCAGCTCGCATATTCTGATGGCCGCGGCGATCGCAATCGCCTGGCCTGTGCTCGCAAAAGATACGGTGATGATCGAGCTTCCGAGCGGCGACGGCGCCCGTTCGGTCGGCATCATCTCCGCCAATGAGGAGGTCGAGGCATCCGGACCGGCGGCGATCACCGTCGGCGATGACGGCACCGTCTACATCCTCGACCAGAATAACGGCCGCGTGCTCGCCGTTGACGGCGAACGCTCGCAGGCCGATCCGGAGATCCTGCCGCTGCCCGAAAATGCGGCGCCGGAGGATCTCGCCGTTGTTCATAACGAACTCTACCTCTGGTCTGACGGCATCGTGCCGCTCGAGCGCTCCCCCGGCGCCGATGGCCGCTCGCAGACCCTGCGCGCCATCGACGGCGGCGATGCCGACGACTACACCCGCTCGGTCTTCGCCTCGATGGGCTCGGTGCCGCCCGGTCCGCTGAACAGCATCATCGACGAGATCGGCCGCAGCAGCCGGCCGCAAGCCCGCCCGCCGGTTGTTCAATACGTGCCGAGCCGCGGCCTCGGCGATATCGTTGCAGAAGTTTCGGCGGCAAACGACAAGGCGGAAATCCTGCTGCGGCGCGCGAGCTCGGAGGAGAATTTCCTCTCGCTTCAGCTCACCGGGGAAAACCGCATCGGCACCGTCGAACTGCTCGACATCGACACGACGGGCAGGCCCTATGCGCTGGTCGAACTCGTGCCCGCCGAGCGGCCGGAACGGACCGGCATGCTGGTGGTGCGCTTCACGCCGAACGGCGTGCTGGAGCGCGTCTACGACCTGCCGATCGAACCCGGCACGGTCTTCTCCAGGCGCTTCGTGGCGATCGGCCCGCGCGGCGACGTGCTTTTCCTTCGCTCTGGGGAGAGCCGGGCGCAGGTGCTGAAACTCGAGGGGCGCGAACCCGGCCGCAAGCTCGCCGTCGCCAGGCCGGCAAAGCCATCGATGGCGGCCAAGCCCGGAAAGGGGCCGAAGGTCGCCATCCTGCCGAAATCGCGCGGCGACGTCATCGAGCGGGCGATCGGCTTCGAGACGCTGAACTGGCTGGTGACGCCGGCGGCCTACGGCAAGGATCCGGGGCCGGCTTGCGACAACATGAACCGGCTGCGCCGGCCGTTCTACCTGTTCGGCAAACGCGGCCAGACGGTGAAGGGCGTGCCCTATTGCTGGGGCTGCAAGACGCCGCTCGAGGATTTCACCGAGGGTGTCGTCGACGGCCAGACGGCCGGCAATGTCTGCACCAAGAGCGCGCCGCAAACCAATATTCTCGGCGTCGACTGCTCCGGCTTCGTCAGCGAAGCCTGGGGGCTGAAGATGCATGTCTCGACCCGGGCGATCCCGAGCATTACCAGACGGCTTGCCGACCCCTGGTCGCTGCAGCCGGGCGACGCGCTGAACCGCCCGGGTTCGCATGTGATGCTGTTCATGCGCTTCACCGACGACCGCAAGGTGGAGGTGATGGAGGCAACGCCCAATGCCTGCAAGGGCCGCGTCTGCCGCAACACCTATTCACTCGGAATCCTGCTGCTGCGCGGCTATCAGCCGGTGCGCTTCAAGGGGCTGGATGGCTGAACGCGGGAGCGTCACTGGCCGCACGTTATTGTTTGATGGGGCGGACTTCCTTCCTGACGCGGGTGTCCGCGCCGTGATTTGCCTCTTCCGTCACTCCGTTCTCCGTCATCCCAGACCTTGAGCCGAGCATCCATACCGGACTCACCGGCAGCCGTGGCATGGGTCCTCGGCTCAAGGCCCGGGATGACGGAGATTAGGGATGCGTTCCGGTCGAATTCGCCTGGTCAAAGTCTTTGCGCGACTTTCAAACACGCGGCGCGGTCGGCGCCAGACGCCGCTTCGCCATCGCCAGAAGACCGTGCGCTGCGACGCGCTCGGCATAGTCCCGATAGGCTGGATCCAGGCTCAGCATGCGTTCTTCGGCGCGGGCGCGCATGATGTAGATGAGAGTGACGATCGCCAGCATGCCGGCCCGGGCAAGTCCTTCCGCAAACCCGCTTGCGATAAAGCTCGGGGCCGCAAACAGCCACCAGGCGATGTTCTTTGAGACATAGGCCGGATGTTTGATGAAGCGGTAGGGGCCTGAGGTGATGATGCCGCGATGGGTGAGGTTGGAGAAACGCGGCCCGAAGGCGATGGTCGCCCAGACATAGATCAGGGCGCAGAACAGCATCGCGGCACTCCAGAGGATGAAGACTGTCGACCCCTCCCGGATGACGCTCTCCCAGCCCGGCCCGTCGCCATAAGGCACGAAGGCCTGCGAGATCGCAGGAAAGAACGGCTCGTAACAGATGAGGCAGACGAGCCAGCCGAGTGCCGTCGTCTCCGTCGCCCTGACATGCCAGCCGAAAAGCTTAAGGGTGGCGATGTAGCCGCCGGCTGCAAGGATGACATCGAGGAGAAAGACAAGCCGCGTCCAGCCTTCGAACCAGGCCGCTGACAGTGGAGGAAAGGCCCAGGCCGGCTTGTCGGCCAGATCGGAAAGAGCGGCCATGCCGCTTGAAAACATCAGCACGAGAAAGAAGCATTTGATCGCGAGCAGGCGCAATGCGAAGAGCACGTCCTCTTCGCGAAAATCCTGCATCAGCACCGCCCGTCCGGCCTGATGGAGATAATCATCGGGCTGCTTGGCGATCAGATCGGTGACCGCGACGTAGAGAATTGTGGCAATCGCCAGCACGATGGAAAGGGGAATGGTCGTATGGCTGGCTTCGACAACCCATTGGACCGCCGACGACTGCGTGAAAAACGGAAAGACCGCACAGGCAATGACGACCGCGCCGAGGAGCGCGGCGAGGCCGACGAGCTTGGTTCCGATGCGCCGCCAGAAGATGGCAGGAGCCTCGTTGCGTCTTTCCCGTGATGCCCAGGCTTGACGCGCGGCCGGTATGCCTTCGACAAGCATCCACGCCAGGAGAAGGCAGATGACGGCAAGCGCCATCGCCATGCCGGGCTCAAGCTGCAGATAGTCCGACAGCGCGATGCCGACGAGAACGCCGGCAAGGGTCGCAGCCTGACTGACGAGAGGGCTGCCGGCCACGATATCCCTGTCCTGCGATATCGGCACGCGCTCAGCTTTCTCGATCAGATTGCCGGCTGGACGGAGACCGGAGAGCCTATCCGTGCCGCCCGCGCCGCAAGCGCCATTGCTGCTGCAGCCGTCAGGGACGGCATATCCTCCGGCAGCGAGATCATCGCAATATCGAGCTTGTCGTAGTCGACCATGTAGTAGCCCGACCTTGTCGCGATGACAGCTTCAGGCCGGATCGCCAATAGATCCTGCGCCATCGTGCCGACGAAGAGCGGGCCGCCCCAGATGTAGCGGAAGGCATAGATCGGGATGCCCTCAGCCGAGGTGCCGAGCCGACGGATATCGGTCTTCAGGCGGCGGTCGGACCAGGAAGGGCTACCGGAAGAGCTCGATGAACTGCTCGAGCTGGACGAACTGGAAGAGCTGCTGGAACTGGAGCCGCCGCCCATGCCGCCACCGCCAGAGCTGGAATTGCCGCCGGAACTATTCTCAGAGCGGGCGAAAGCCGATTGACTGGTATTTGCGACCACTCTTTTCTTCGCGGCGGGCGTGGTTTGCTTCGCAGGGGTGACGGCTCTCGCCGGCTCTTCACTGGCAAACAGCGTCTTGGCGCCAGGATCGAAGATACAGCTCTGCAGGATTGCGCCTGAACCGGCGAGGAAAGTCGAGCAAAGCAGAACACGAATGATGAGCTTTCTGGTCATGTGGGGCGCCCCCGGATCGCCGTTTTAGAAGAGATCGTACCTCGGATTTCGCTTGACCCATGTCGCCTTGGCGAGCTGAACGAGCCTGTCATCGAGCGACTTGGTTTTCGGAAGCGCCTTTTTCTCCTGAGCGGTCAGCTCGGCGGCAAGGGTCTCTTCCGCTTTCTTCTTTGCATCATTGGGCAAGGTCTTGAGTGCCGCCTTTGCCTGGTTCTTCGGATCGCCGCTGCCCGGCATGTTGATGGCTGTGGCCAGCGCGAAATAACGCGCCGCAGTTTCAAGGCTGTCGTCGGTACCGTCTTCCCTGGCCAGTATCGCGCGGTCGAGCGCGCCCCAATAGTCGCCGCGTTCGGCGCCCATCTCCAGCCACTTCACCGCTTCGGTCTTGTCCGCGGCAACGCCGACGCCGTCCCGGTACATGCGCCCGAGATTGGTCGGAGCATAGGGCTGGCCGCCCTCCGACGCCCGGGTGAAAAGCTCGAGCGCTTTCGGCAGATCTTCCGGGGCGCCTTTTCCGAAACGGTAGACCAGCGCAAGATTGTTCAGCGAATAGATGTCGTTGCGCTGGACACCGGCCTCGTAGAAGCGGATGCCGCGCTCCGGATCGGCCGGAACGTTGACGCCGTTCAGGAAGATATAGCCGAGTTCATTCATTGCATAGGTATGGCCGAGATCGGCGGCCTGCAGCATCAGGCGCAAGCCAAGCTGCTGATCGGCCTTGGTGCCGCGGCCGTAGTAGAGCGCCTTGCCGTAGCTGTGCAGGGCAAAGGGATCGCCCTTGGCCGCTCCGTCCTTGGCGATCTGGCTTGCCTTGGCGGCGTCGCGCGGCACGGAGGCACCGAACTCGTAAAGGCTCGACAGTTCGTAGATCGCCCGGATATGCCCGGCATCCATCGCCTTTTTGATCGTCCCGAAGGCCGTCTTGGTGTCGCGGTTGGCAAGCTGGGCGCGGCCGAGCTGGTAGACGAAGCGCGCCACCTGAGGATAGGTCTTTATTGCGTCCGTGCAGGCTGGCACCGCGATGGCTGGATCGATTTCATTCGGCAGCTTGCCGGCGGTGACGCCCTGCAGGTCGAGCGGTGCGGCGGCGGCGGTATCGCAGGCGTCAAGCGTCGGCTTGAAGGTGACGGTGGCGGGCGGCAGGTCGTCGTTGGCGGCTTGCAGCGTCAGGGCGAAAGGCTGGTTTTCGGTGCCGATCTGCGGCTCGTAGGATAGCGCCGGAATATCGGCTGCCTCAAGCACGTGGCCGGGCCCGATCACCCGGTCGCCGGCCCGCAGCGTGCCCTTGTCGGGGAGGGCGGCGACCTTGAAGGTCATGTCCGCGGCCGATACCGGTACTTCAGGCAGACGGGCTTCGATGGGACCGACGCCGATCGTCGCATCGACGTCGCGCGGCAGCGCCTTCAGATAGGCGCCGGCATCGGCAAGCCGCGCTTGCTTTTCCTGTTCGAGCTGGGCGAGCTTGGCGCCGGCATCGGCCGAGACGGTGATGGCGACGACGCCCTGCGTCGCCTGGCCATAGGGATCGCTGACCGTATAGCCGATCAGGCCGATCGTTCCGGCGGCAACGCCCGATGAATCATAGCTCAGCGCCGTCAGCGCCGCGGCCGGCAGCTTGGCGCCCTGGTCCACCGGCTTGCCGTCGAAACTGAGCTTGCCGGTCTGGGGCAGCTGGTTGAGCGTGACGAGCAGCGCCGCGCCGGTTTCGTCATGCGGCGGAGCGATCGGCAGCGGGGTCGCGGAGGCGCCTTCCGGTACGCTCACCTGCTGCATCGGCTCGACGCTCGGCGGCGGTGGGGCGGGGATGAAATAGAAGCTGTCCATCAGCGAGGAGTTTTCCCACGGGACCTGCTTGCCATTGGTCATGGCGATCACATCGCGGCGCACATCGGTCAGGACCTGGCGGATTTCCTTGTTCGGCTCGCTGGCGCGCTTGATGAAGGATTCGGAATAGGGGCTGAGCGCCCCCTCGCCATCGAGCGCCACCTGGCCCGGCTCCGTCGAGAAGGCGATCAGGCTGCCGAGATCGCTGTCGATGCGCGCCAGCCCGCGCGTCGCGCCGACCGGCTCCAGCTTTTCCGCCATCCAGAATTTCTGCGCATTGAACGGGTTGTTGCGGCAGGCATCGAGGAAGATCAGCTGCACGCGCGAATTCTGCTTGAGATGGTTCAGGATCAGGTCGAGCGGCATGGTCTGCGTCTCGACGTCATAGGGCGTTTCCAGCGTCGCATCGACCGGCACGAGGAAATTCTGTCCGCCGACCTGGATGCCGTGGCCGGAATAATAGATGAGACCGGCCTCGGCATTGTTCGCCGAGCGCAGGAAGCTGCGCACCGTATTCTCAAGTCCGATGCGGTCGACATTGATGCCGATCGTCACGTCGAAGCCGGCCCTGCGCAGCGTGTTTGCGACTTCCTGGACGTCGTTTGCAGGATTGGGCAATGAGGGCAGCGTCTTATAAACGGAGTTGCCGACGATCAAGGCAACCCGCCGGCCATCCTGTTCAGCGGATGCGGCGGCAGCGGGCTGGTCAAGCCCGAGAAAGACCAATGCCGTCAGGAAGATCAGCAATATAGCCGCAAGGCGGTTCTTTCCGTGAAACTCGGGCATAGCTCCACCGCAGACAGTACTGGTTGGACGATTTATTGACCGACCAAATAAAAGTATTCCTGCGACTGTAAAAAAGCAAGTTTGGTTACTTCCAAGGCAATTGGAGGGCTTCCAAAAAATGTGTCGGTGCCGGCGCACCGGATGTGCCGGTCGATCGAAAGGACGAGGTCGATTGGATGGCCGCGCCGATCGCTGCTCAAAAATTTAGCAAATGCCGCAAAGTGTACACAGTAACAGGCAACCAAGGAACGGGCGCTAGAAAAATCAAAGATTTATAAGCTGGCACACCTCTTGCAAAGAATGTGCTGAGTTGGTGGCTAGGGTTCCGGCACTTTTCTGAAGCGCGACTGGTCCGAGAGCCACCACCGGCGGAGGAGAAATCCCGCCGGGTGCACGGCGGGACAAAAGCCCGGGAGACCTCGTAAGCCAAGGGATTGGTGGCACGATGGTCTTTGCCGATCCCTTTTGAAGAAAAGCAGAAGGGGAATTTCAATGCAGACTTTTTCGAAGATTGTTTCCACCACAGCGCTGGCGCTATCGCTGATGCTTGGCCTTGCTTCCGTCGCAGAGGCGGAACAGAAGACGGAATTCAAGGTGGCCTGGTCCATCTATGTCGGCTGGATGCCCTGGGGCTACGCGGCCGACCACGGCATCGTCAAGAAATGGGCCGACAAATACGGCATCAAGATCGAGGTCACCCAATTCAACGACTATGTGGAATCGATGAACCAGTACACGGCCGGCGCCTTCGATGCAGTGACGCTGACCAATATGGATGGGCTGTCGATCCCGGCCGCCGGCGGCGTCGATACGACCGCCGTGATCGTCGGCGACTTTTCCAACGGCAATGACGCCGTGATCCTGAAGGACAAGGCGAGCCTTGCCGATATCAAGGGCCAGAACGTCAATCTCGTCGAATTCTCCGTATCGCACTATCTGCTCGCCCGCGCGCTCGAAAGCATCAAGCTGACGGAACGCGACGTGAAGGTCGTCAACACCTCCGACGCCGACATGGTCGCGGCCTATAAGACGCCTGACGTCACCGCCGTCGTCACCTGGAACCCGCTGGTCTCCACCATCCTCCAAGATCCCTCGGCCAAGAAGGTTTTCGACAGCTCGCAAGTGCCGGGCGAAATCATCGACCTGATGGTCGCCAATAGCGGCGTGCTGAAGGACAATCCGAACTTCGGCAAGGCGCTTGCCGGCATCTGGTACGAGACGGCCGCACTGCTGCGCGCCGACACCGCCGAGGGTAAGGCCGCCCGCGAGGCCATGGGCTCGGCTTCGGGCACCGATCTTTCCGGCTTCGAAGCCCAGCTTGCCGCCACCAAGCTCTTCGACAAGCCGGCTGATGCCGTTGCCTTCACCGCTTCGCCCAGCCTGCCGAAGACCATGGATCTGGTGCGCAACTTCCTCTTCGAGAAGGGTCTGCTCGGCAACGGCGCGCCGTCCGCCGACGTCATCGGCATCGAAATGCCTGACGGCAAGGTGCTGGGCGACGCCGGCAATGTGAAGCTGCGCTTCACCGATGCCTATATGAAGGCCGCCGCCGACGGTTCGCTCTGATCGCAATGGGGCGCGGTCTGCCGCGCTCCCTCCCCTTCATCAGCGGAGCATTTCCCATGCGTTGGATCAACACGAGGCCGAGCCGGGGCGCCCAGTTCGCCTTGACGATGCTGCCCTTCGTGCTGCTCGCCCTTGCCTATGCCTTCGGCTCGGCCGCGCGACTGGCTGATAACGCCAACGACAAGCTTCTGCCGAGCCTTGCCGGCTTTGCCGATGCGATCAACCGTCTGGCCTTCGTCGCCGACCCGCGCACCGGCGAGTTTCTGCTCTGGTCGGACACGGGCGCGAGCCTCATCCGCCTGCTCTCCGGCCTCGGCATCTCGACGGCGACAGCGCTCATCATCGGCATGCTGATCGGCATGCTGCCCTATCTCAGAGCGCTGCTTTCCCCCTTCGTCGCCGTCATCTCCATGGTGCCACCACTGGCGCTGCTGCCGATCCTGTTCATCGTCATGGGTCTCGGAGAGACGTCAAAAATCACCCTTATCGTCATCGGCGTCGCGCCGACGATGATCCGCGATCTGGCGCTGAAGGCGCTGGAATTGCCGCGCGAACAGATCGTCAAGGCCGAGACGCTCGGCGGCTCCTCCTGGCAGATCGGACTGCGCGTCGTGCTGCCGCAAATCCTGCCGCGGTTGATCACTTGCCTCCGACTGCAGCTCGGCCCGGCCTGGCTGTTCCTGATCGCGGCCGAGGCGATCTCGTCGGACTCCGGTCTCGGCTACCGCATCTTCCTCGTCCGCCGCTATCTCTCGATGGATGTCATATTTCCCTATGTCGTCTGGATCACCCTGCTTGCGGTGGTCATGAACGCCCTGCTCGATCGCTTGCGCATCGCCGTCTTCCCCTGGTCCGAACTGGAGAAGCAGGCATGAGCGAGTTGAAGATCGAAAGGGTCTGGAAGGAATATGGCGACCAGATCGTCCTCGAGGATGTGTCACTGACAGTCGCTTCGCGTGCCTTCGTCGCCCTTGTCGGCCCATCAGGCTGCGGCAAGACCACTTTCCTGCGCATGCTGCTCGGCCAGGAGCAACCGACGAAGGGCAAGATCCTGCTCGACGGCGAAGCTCTGCCGGCGGAGCCGGGACCGGATCGCGGCGTCGTCTTCCAGCGTTATTCCGTCTTTCCACACCTGACGGTGCTCGCCAACGTGCTGCTCGGCAGGGAATTTTCCGCCGCGCGCTACAAGGCCAGGCTCTTCGGCGCCGCACGCCGCAGCGCCATCGAGGAAGCACGCCAACTGATTGCCGAAGTCGGGCTCGCCGGTTCGGAGAACAAGTATCCGGCTCAGCTTTCCGGCGGCATGCAGCAGCGCCTGGCGCTCGCCCAGGCGCTTATCATGAAGCCGAAGGTGCTGCTGCTCGATGAACCGTTCGGCGCGCTCGATCCCGGCATCCGCGCCGAGATCCACACGCTGATGAAGCGGCTCTGGCATGAAACGCAGATGACCGTCGTCATGGTCACGCATGACATGCGCGAGGCTTTCACGCTGGCCAACCGCGTCGTCGCCTTCGAACGCCGCCGCGACCGGCCTGAGGAAAAGGAGCGCTACGGCGCCACCATCACCAAGGATATTGCCATCTGGCCGCCGCGCCTTGCCGGCCAGCCATCGATCTTCAGCCCTGACCGGGACGGCCCGGTCGCTTCCCTGGGGCATGGCCGGGACGACCTGGCATCATCAGGAGAGACGCTATGATGCATGTGAGACGCGCCCCCGAAGAAATCGCCTCCAATCGCGCGCGTTACGAGGAGCACCAGAAGAAGGGGCTGGAATTTGCGCCCAAGGTCCTGCCCGGCCCCAGCCCGCTGCCGGCGCCGGCCATCGATGCCGCCGCCGTCATCCACCAGGAGACCATTCCCGGCGGCTGGTACTGGTCGACGAAGCTCTTGCGCGGCGAGGCGATCCGCATCGATCAGGCAGAGGGAAATTCCACGGTGGCGCTCATTGCCTGGAATGCCGGCGATACGAGCGAGCGGATCAATCTCGTCGATACCGCCAAGGTCCAGTGGACGACGGCACTCGGCAAGGGGCGGGTGATTTTTTCCGATATGGGCCGCGTCATGTTCTCGATGATCGAGGATAGTTCCGGCGCCCATGACTGTCTGATGGGCGGCTCGACGGCCACCTCGAATGCCGCGAAATATCCGAGTGAGAAGACACGCAATACCCGTGACAATCTGATCCTCGTCGCCGTCAAGCTCGGCCTCGACAGGCGCGATATTCCCGGCATCCTCAATCTTTTCGCGCCCGTCCGCCTGGCCGAGAGTGGTGGGTTCGGCTGGCAAGGCAAACGCTCCAACAGCGGCGACTATGTCGAACTGCGTGCCGAGATGGACATGCTGGTCGGCTTTTCCACCTGCCCGCATCCGCTCGATCCCGATCCCACCTATCAGCCGAAGCCTGTCGTCATCACGCGCTACAAGGCGGCAATCCCTGCTGCCGACGATCTCTGCCGCACGGCGACGGCCGAAGCCGCGCGCGGTTTCGAAAACAACACCCTGATGCAGGCCTGAGGAGATGACGATGTCCGATTTCATTCAGACCTCCCCTGCCCGCACCCTGCAGAATGTCGCGCAGGATCATTTCATTCCGGCCGAAGCTCCGTGGTCCGGCCTTGTGCGCAAGGGCCAGACGATCCGCATCGAAGACAGTCTTGGCCAGCAGGCGATCGACACGCTCTTCTACCGTGCCGATGATTTCTCCGAGCGCTATTCCAATCAGGATACGATGCGCATGCAGGGTGCTGCCTATATCGGCATCGGCACCAAGATCATGTCGAACGAAGGCAATGTCATGCTGACGATGACGGCCGACAGCTGCGGCCGCCATGACACCTCCGCCGGCGCCTGCTCCTGCGAGAGCAATACGGTGCGCTTCGGTCATGGCACGAAATACCTGCATGCCTGCCGCGACAACTTTGTGCTCGAAGTTTCGAAACACGGCATGGGCAAACGCGACATCGTGCCGAACATCAATTTCTTCATGAACGTGCCGATCAAGCCGAATGGCGAGATGACGATCGTCGACGGCATTTCCGCACCCGGCGACTATGTCGAACTCGTCGCGGAGATGGACGTGCTCTGCGTCATCTCCAACTGCCCGCAGATCAACAATCCCTGCAATGGCTTCGATCCGACGCCGATCCGGGTGCTGATCTGGGACGGCGAGGACTGAGCATGTTCAAGAAAGTCCTGATCGCCAACCGGGGCGAAATCGCCATCCGGGTCATCAAGACGCTGCGACGGATGGGTATTGCCTCTGTCGCCGTCTATTCCGATGCCGACCGCTTCGCCAAGCCTGCGTTGATGGCGGATGAAGCGGTGCGCCTCGGGCCGGCGCCCGCCGGCGAAAGCTACCTCAATGTCGATGCCGTCATTGCCGCCTGCAAGGCGACGGGGGCCGAGGCCGTTCATCCCGGCTACGGCTTCCTGTCGGAAAATATCGGTTTTGCGGAGCGCCTCGCCGCCGAAGGCATCGCCTTCATCGGGCCACGGCCCGAGCACCTCTCTGCCTTCGGGCTGAAGCATACGGCGCGGGAACTCGCGAGGACGAGCGGCGTGCCGCTGCTGCCTGGCACCGGCCTGCTGTCGAGCGCCGATGAAGCGCTCGCTGCGGCAGAAACGATCGGCTATCCCGTCATGCTGAAAAGCACGGCCGGCGGCGGCGGCATCGGCATGCAGCTCTGCGCCGATGCCGAAAGCCTGAAGGCATCCTTCGAAAGCGTGCAGCGCACCGCACGGGCAAGCTTCGGCGATGCGCGCGTCTATATCGAGCGTTTCGTGGCAGAGGCACGGCACGTCGAAGTGCAGATCTTCGGCAACGGCCAAGGCAAGGTCATCGCGCTCGGCGAGCGCGACTGCTCGCTGCAGCGGCGAAACCAGAAGGTGGTCGAGGAAACCCCGGCCCCCGGACTTTCTGCCGCGACCCGCGCCCGCCTGCACAAGGCGGCCATCGACCTTGGTGCTGCCGTCTCCTATGAGTCCGCCGGCACCGTGGAATTCATCTACGATCCCCTGCGCGAGGAATTCTACTTCCTTGAGGTCAATACCCGCCTGCAGGTCGAACATCCCGTCACCGAAGCCGTCTTCGGGATCGATCTGGTCGAATGGATGATCCGTCAGGCGGCGGGCGAGGACGTGCTCTCGAGCGCCGAGGCCCTGCAGCCGAAGGGAGCGGCGATTGAAGTGCGCATCTATGCAGAAATGCCGCATGCCGATTTCCGCCCGAGCGCCGGCCTCCTGACGGAAGTGGCGTTCCCCAGGGACGCACGCATCGACGGCTGGATCGAGACCGGCACGGAGGTCACACCCTTCTACGATCCGATGCTCGCCAAAGTGATTGTGTCAGCCGAGGATCGCCCGGCTGCGATCGAAAAGCTGAAGGCGGCACTTGCGGAAACATCGATATCGGGCATCGAAACCAATCTCGACTATCTCAGGGCCATCGCCAGCTCCGGGCTTCTGGCGAGCGGCAAGGTGGCGACGACGGCGCTACGTGATTTTTCCTTCGTAGCCGATGTCATCGAGGTGATCGCGCCGGGCGCGCAATCGAGCATCCAGGAACTGCCGGGCCGGCTTGGTCTCTGGCATGTCGGCGTGCCGCCGAGCGGGCCGATGGACGAACGTTCCTTCCGCCATGCCAACCGCCTCGTCGGCAATGGCGACATGGTTGCGGCGCTGGAGCTGACGGTCTCCGGTCCGATGCTGAAATTCCATACCGATACGACAGTTGCCCTTGCCGGCGCCGGGATGGCGATGAGCGTCGACGGCGTGAAATTGCCGCATGGCGAGGCCGTCACCATCCGCGCCGGCCAGATCCTCGTCGTCGGCAGCATCGATGGACCGGGGCAGCGGGCTTACCTCGCCGTGGCGGGCGGTTTTGCCGCTCCGGTCGTGCTCGGCTCACGCGCCACCTTCGGGCTCGGGCAGTTCGGCGGCAACGCCACCGGGACGTTGAAGACCGGCCATGTGCTGCATCTTGCCCGTCAGGCGACCGCCGATGCCGCAAAGCCGGCAACCGAGCCTGCGGAACTGACGCGCGAGTGGGATGTCGGCGTTGTCTATGGTCCACATGGCGCGCCTGATTTCTTCCAGCACGGCGATATCGAGACGCTGTTCTCGACAAATTACGAGGTGCATTTCAACAGCGCCCGCACCGGCGTTCGTCTCATCGGCCCGGCACCGAAATGGGCGCGCAGCGATGGCGGCGAGGCTGGTCTCCATCCCTCGAACCTGCATGACAATGCCTATGCAATCGGCGCGATCGATTTCACCGGCGACATGCCGATCATTCTCGGGCCTGACGGCCCGAGCCTCGGCGGCTTCGTCTGCCCGGCGGTCATTGCGCGCGACGAACAGTGGAAAATGGGCCAGTTCAAGCCGGGCGATCGCATCCGCTTTCATCCCGTCACGCGATCGGATGATCCGATTGCCGGCCCGGTCGTGCATCGGGCGAAGGAAGAAATGGGCTCACCTGTGATCGGCAAGAGTGACGACGGGCCTGTCTCCGTCGTCTATCGCCGCCAGGGCGATGACAATCTGCTGGTTGAGTACGGACCGATGACGCTCGATATCGCTCTGCGGCTGAGAGTGCACCTGCTGATGCAGGCCGTCTCGCAGGCCCGTCTGCCCGGCATCGTCGATCTCACACCCGGCATCCGTTCGCTACAGATCCATTATGACGGCACGACGCTGACCCGCAAACGCCTGCTTGGCCTGCTGGCCGAAATCGAAGCAAGTCTGCCGGCGGCCCAGGACGTCACCGTGCCGAGTCGCATCGTGCATCTGCCGCTTTCCTGGAACGATCCGGATGCGGAACTTGCCATGCGCAAATATCAGGAACTCGTGCGGCCGAATGCGCCCTGGTGCCCTGACAACATCGAGTTCATCCGCCGCATCAACGGGCTGACCGACGAACAGGCCGTGCGCGACATCGTCTTCGACGCCAGCTATCTTGTGCTCGGTCTCGGCGACGTCTATCTCGGCGCGCCGGTGGCGACCCCCGTCGATCCGCGCCACCGGCTGGTGACGACGAAGTACAATCCGGCCCGTACATGGACGCCGGAAAATGCCGTCGGCATCGGCGGGGCCTATATGTGCATCTACGGCATGGAAGGTCCTGGCGGCTATCAGCTGTTCGGTCGCACAATCCAGGTGTGGAACACCTGGCGGCAGACGCCGGTCTTTGCCAGGGGCAAGCCGTGGCTGCTCGATTTCTTCGATCAGATCCGCTTCTTTCCGGCCAGCCATCAGGAATTGGCGGAGGCCCGCAGCGCCTTTCCGCATGGCGGTTATCCCGTCAAGATCGAGGAGACGGAATTTTCCTACGCCGCCTATGAGCAGGAATTGCAGGCAAATGCCGCCTCGATTGCGACCTTCAAGATGCGCCAGCAGGCCGCCTTCGACGCCGAACGCCAGCGCTGGAAGGCGGCGGGTCTCGACAGCTTCGTTACCGACGAAGGCGCCGGCGAAAGCCCGGATGGGGACATTCCCCAAGGCTGCTTCGGTGTCGCCAGCGCCGTGCCCGGCAATATCTGGAAACTGCTGGTCGAGCCGGGCGCACCGGTCGCGACCGGCGACACGCTTGCCATCATCGAATCCATGAAAATGGAAATCAACGTCACCGCACATGCGCCAGGCCGTGTCCGCGACCTGCGCGCCGGGCCCGGACGAAACGTCAAAGCGGGCGATATCATTGTTGTTCTGGAGGAGTGCTGACCCATGCTGCCGACCATTCTTGATCTGACCAGCCTTCGCGCAGCCTATGAGGCAGGCAAAAGCCCGCTCGATATTATCGAGATCGTCATTGCCCGTCGCAATGACGCGACGGATCCCGCTATCTTCATCACCCCGACGCCTGACGAAGCGCTGCGCGCCGAAGCACGCGCTCTGATGGAACGGGCGCCTGAGCCGAACAGCCTGCCGCTCTGGGGCATTCCCTTCGCGGTAAAGGACAATATCGACGTGACGGGCCTGCCGACGACAGCTGCCTGCCCTGCCTTTTCCTACCAGCCGGAGACGGACGCTACCGTCGTTGCGCGGCTGCGGGCCGCAGGCGCAATCGTCATCGGCAAGACCAATCTCGACCAGTTTGCCACCGGCCTCAACGGCACGCGTTCGCCCTATGGAGTGCCGCGCTCGGTCTTCGACAAGGACTATGTGTCGGGCGGCTCGAGCTCCGGCTCGGCGGTTGCCGTCGCCTCGGGCCTGGCGAGCTTCGCGCTCGGCACGGACACGGCCGGCTCCGGGCGTGTGCCGGCGGCCTTCAACAATCTGGTCGGCATCAAACCGACGCCGGGACTGGTGCCGAATGTCGGCGTCGTGCCTGCCTGCCGCAGCGTCGATGTCGTCACCGTCTTTGCTGCAACGGTCGGCGACGGCGTCGCGATCCGCAAGGTGATGGAGGGCTACGATGCCGCCGATCCGTTCTCGCGCAAGGCCGTTCCAGCCAGCCTGCCCACCTCCGGGTTGCGGATCGGTGTGCTCGACGGAGCCGAGCGGGAATTCTTCGGCAACAGCCACGTCGAGGCTCTCTATGACGCCGCAATCGAACGGGCACGCGCCCTCGGCGCCACCATCGTTGCCTTCGACTACGCGCCGTTCCGGCAGGCAGCCGAACTGCTCTATAACGGCCCCTGGGTCGCCGAACGGCTGGCGGCGGTGAAGGATTTTCTTGCCACCAATGCCGCCGACTTCGACCCGACGGTTCGCACCATCATCGAGGGCGCGAAAGCCTATGACGCGGTCGCCGCCTTCGAAGGCCGGTACAAGCTCGAAGCGCTGCGACAGAAGACCGGGAAGGAATGGGAAAAGGCTGATATCCTGATGCTGCCGACTTCGCCGACGACCTACACGGTCGAAGAAATGATGGCGGATCCCATTGTGAAAAACGGCCATTTCGGCCGTTACACCAATTTCGTCAATCTGCTCGATTGCGCGGCGATTGCCGTTCCAGCCGGCTTCGACGCCGACGGTCATCTCCCCGCCGGCGTGACTCTGATCGGCCCCGCCTTCACCGATGACGCAGTGGCCTCCTTCGCCGACGCCATGCACCGGGCGGCGAACGCGGGAATGGGCATGGACCGTCTGTCGGCGATTCCCGAGGCGAGCCGCGTGGCGCCGGCCGATGACGGCTTGGTGCCGATCGTCGTCGTCGGGGCACATTTGACCGGCATGCCTCTCAACCATGAACTGACGCGACCGGGCGGCAGGCGCATCAAATCCTGCCGTACTGCACCGGATTATCGCCTCTTCGTTCTGCCCGGTACCGTCCCGCCGAAGCCAGGCCTGGTCCGCGAACCCGGTTTCGACGGCAAGGGCCTCGAAGTCGAGGTTTGGAAGGTCACTCCGGAAACTTTCGGGCGCTTTGTGCAGAACATCCCGGCCCCGCTCGGAATCGGCAAGGTAGCGCTCGATGACGGTTCCCAAATTTCCGGTTTTCTCTGCGAGGCTCACGCCATCGAAGGCGCGCGCGAAATCACCGAATTGGGAGGCTGGCGCGCCTACGTCGCAGATCAAATGACAAGAGCATGAAGCATTGTCTCAAAAAAATCCTGCTGGCGATACTTGCTGGCCTTGAGGCACGAAGCGCCTCAAGGCGGCTCGGCCACCACAGGATTACCGGACGAGGTGAGACCGAGACGATATAGGACCTGTCATATTTGCGTCGACGCCTGAGGACGATCGTAAACAAGAAGTTCGCTGCGTTGCGGACAAAGGGCGGCTGCCGCAGTTGCGGCCGCCATGGCTTGAGCCTAGTCGCAGATGCCCCTGCAAGACTTCAGGTGCCGCGCGCGCTCGGCTCCTCGGTTGTTGCAAACACCGCGCTCGCATCGCTGACCATCTCCACATGGGAATAGGCTGCCTGTGCGGCAGCGATGCCGTCCGCTCGCATGACTGCCATCACGATCCGACCGTGTTCCTCGTAGGACTTTGCCAAGCGACCGGGCAGCCGAAACTGCGCCCGTCGAAATGGGGCGAGCCGTGCGCGTGTCTGCGTCACCATTTCAAAGATATGATCATTATGCGCCCCGCGGTAAAGGCGGGTGTGGAATTCCGTGTTATGCGCCGAATATTCCTCTTGCGCGCCGGCATGCACGAGCCTCATTGAGGCCTTATGCTCCAACTCCAGCGTGCGCCGCTCGTCGACTGTCATACGTTCGGCCGAGAGCCTGGCGCAGATCGCTTCGAGTTCCGCCATCGCCTCGAACATGGAATGAAGATAGGTTTCGGTCACCGTGGTGACGACGGCGCTGCGGTTCGGCTCGCGGTCGACAAGCCCCATCGCCCCGAGCTCACGGAGCGCCTCGCGCACCGGAGTGCGCGACACTTCAAAACGAGCAGCAAGCGAGACTTCATCAAGCTTCTCGCCCGGCAGCATCTGCCCGGTCACGATCATGTCGGCAATCGCCCGCACCATCTGCTCGACGGTCGTCCCTGCCCTGATGATTTCTCTGCGCCTGACTTGCTTCAAGGACCGATTCTGCATTGTTGAGGTTGCATACACATGCCCGCTCAAGCCGGCAAAGTCAAACAGCAGTATATATTATTGATGTAACTGGAAAAAATGCATTTTGCCCTGCCGGCCTAGTCAGCTCTTGAAGTCCAACGGTACGGACATCGGACGATTTTATAGGCCCTGCATATTTTTCATCCAATTTCGAGATGAAATTGCATGCACTTCTCCGACGTTAGTCGGCGAAAGAAGAATTTCGATCATAAAATCAATGCGATAAAATCTGGCATGACCATTGCATACACTTTTCTGTAACCAATTTTGAAAACGGCAGAACCGCCGTCAGGGGAGCATTCCGATGACCAGACTCCTTTCCATGAAACGCCGCCACTTCCTTCAGGCTTCCGCTGCCGCCACCCTCGTCGGCGCGGCGCCCGGTCTCCTCTCGTCGCGCGCATTTGCGCAGACGGCTCTCACCGTCGGCTTCGTCTATGTCGGTCCCAAGGATGACTATGGCTACAATCAGGCGCATGCCGAGGGTGCTGCGGCCGTCAAGGCGTTGCCTGGGATGACCGTCGTCGAAGAAGAGAACGTGCCCGAGACGGTCGACGTTCAGAAGACGATGGAATCGATGATCAATCTCGATGGCGCCACCCTGCTCTTCCCGACCTCCTTCGGCTATTTCGATCCGCATATGCTGGCGATGGCCGCCAAATATCCCGATATCCAGTTCCGCCATTGCGGCGGGTTATGGCAGGAGGGCAAGCACCCGGCCAATACCGGCTCCTATTTCGGTTATATTTTCCAGGGGCAGTATCTGAATGGCATCGCTGCCGGCCATGCGACGAAGAGCAAGAAGATCGGCTTCGTCGCGGCCAAGCCGATCCCACAGGTGCTGCAGAACATCAACGCCTTCCTGCTCGGCGCACGCGCAGTCGATCCGACCATCACCTGCCAGGTGATCTTCACCGGCGAATGGTCGCTTGCGGTCAAGGAGGCGGAAGCCACCAACGCTCTGGTCGATCAGGGCGCGGACGTCATCACCTGCCATGTCGACAGTCCGAAGGTGGTCGTCGAAACCGCCGCCGGCCGCGGCGCCTTCGTCTGCGGCTACCACGCCAATCAGAGCCCGCTTGCGCCCGAGAAATACCTCACGGGCGCTGAATGGGCCTGGGGCAATGTCTATAGCGATTTCGTCAAGAAGGCGCAGGCCGGCGAAAAGCTCGGCAACTTCGTGCGTGGCGGCCTGAAGGATGGTTTCGTCAAGATGAGCGCGCTCGGCCCCGGCGTTTCCGAGGCGGGCCGCAAGGCATTCGAGGCAACGCATGCCGACATGATGAAGGGCGGCTTCTCGGTCTTCAAGGGGCCGCTGAAGGATAACAAGGGCAACACCGTCGTGACGGCCGACAAGAGCTACGCGGAAGACGCGATCGAGCTCGAAAGCATGAACTATCTGGTCGAGGGTGTCGTCGGGTCCACCGCGTAGACCGCGTGAGGGAGAAGCGCCATGACCGTTCAGGCCAATGATCCCGCAATATCAGTCGCGTCCGGTGAACCAGCCGCGCTGCGTCCCCTGCTCGAATGGACCGCGCGCAGGGCCGAACCTGTGGTCATCGGCCTTGCGGCCATCCTGATCGGGCTCGGGCTCTTCTCCCTCTTCATCCTGGCGATCGGCAAATCGCCGGCCATGCTCTTCCAGCTCATGTATACCGGCGGCTTCGGCAGCTGGTTTTCGGTGCAGAACAGCTTAAGCCGTGCCGCACCCCTTCTCCTGACGGCACTCTGCGTCGCCCTGCCCGCCCGCCTCGGCCTCGTCATCATCGGCGGGGAAGGAGCGGTCGTGCTGGGCGGCGTTGCCGCCGCAGCCATGGCCATGCCGCTTGTCGGCGCGGCCCCCGTGTTTCCCGCTCTTGTTCTGATGGCGATTGCCGCCATGGTCGTCGGCGGCATCTGGATCGGCCTTGCCGGCTTCCTGCGCCATTACCGCGGCGTCAACGAGACCATTTCCTCCTTGCTGCTTTCCTATATCGCCATCGCCCTGATGAATCAGTTCGTCGAGGGGCCGCTCCGCGATCCGGCCAGTCTCAACAAGCCCTCGACCAAGCCGCTGCCGCCCGAATACATGCTCGGCAACATTCCTGGCATGGATGTGCATTGGGGCCTTGTGATCGGCGTCCTCGCCTGCATCCTCTCCTGGATCCTGATCGAGGTGACGAGCTTCGGTTTCGCCGCCCGCATCGCCGGCGGCAATGTGCGCGCCGCCCAGATCCAAGGTTTGCCGGTCGGAAGGCTGATCGCCGGCTTCACCGCGATCGCCGGCAGCTTCGCAGGTCTTGCCGGCATGATCGAGGTCGTGGCCGTCCAGGGTAGCGCCAATGCCTCGCTCGCCGCGGGCTATGGCTTTACCGGCATCCTCGTCGCCTTCCTCGCCCGCCACAATCCGCTGGCGATCATCCCTGTTGCGATCCTGCTCGGGGGCATCGATGCTTCCGGCGGCCTCATCCAGCGCCGCATGGGCCTGCCTGATGCCACGGTGCTGGTGCTGCAGGGCACACTCTTCATCGTCATCCTCTTCTGCGAGACCTTCTACGGGCGCTTCAAGATCTTCAATCCCGACCTCTGGAAAAGGAGCCCATGATGGAAGAGACAGGCATCGGCATCTGGGGCGTGCCGCTCGCGATCCTGGCGGGCGCCATCCGCGTATCAACCCCCTTCATCTTCGTCAGCCTCGGCGAGACGATTACCGAGCGCTCCGGCCGCATCAATCTCGGCCTGGAAGGTACGCTCGTCTTCGGTGCGATGACAGCCTACGCCGTCGCCGTCATGACCAATTCGCCCTGGCTCGGCGTGCTCGCGGCCATGGCGACCGGCGCCATCTTCGGTCTCGTTCACGGCTGGATCTGCAAGTGGCCGAAGGTGAACGACATCGCAATCGGCATCGCTATGATGCAGTTCGGCCTGGGCCTCGCCTTCTTCCTCGGCAAGTCCTTCATTCAGCCTGCAGCGCCGCATCTGCCGTCGATTCCCTTCGGTTTCTGGTCGAGCCTGCCGCAGATTCAGGCAGCGCTGAACATCAACGTGCTCTTCATCCTCGGCGCCTTGCTGGCCTTCACCCTCTGGTGGGCCTTCGGCAATACGCGGCTGGGCCTCATCCTGCGCGTCGTCGGCGACAGCACCGATGCGGCGCGCGCCATGGGCATCAAACCGGATCGGGTGCGCCTGCTGGCCACCGCCGTCGGCGGGTCGCTGGCGGCCATCGGCGGCGCCTATCTCTCGCTTTACTATCCGGGATCGTGGAACGAGGGCATTTCTTCAGGCCAAGGCCTGATGGCCGTCGCACTCGTCATCTTCGCCCGCTGGAACCCGATCGGGTGCTTCCTCGCCGCCCTGCTCTTCGGCGGCGCCGGCGCACTTGGGCCGGCGTTGCAATCGATCGGCGTGACCCAGGGCTACTACCTCTTCTACGCCGCGCCCTACGTGCTCACCCTCGTCATCATGATCGCGACCTCCTCACCGACACGCTCGCTTGCCGGTGCGCCGGGCGCGCTCTCGCTGACGAAGTGAGGAGGGAGCATCTGATGTCCAACCGCGGCATCAAAACATTCAAACTTGCGGGTGAATAGGAGAAGAAGACGATGGACGCCATGGTCGAGACCAAAGGACATTATATCGACGCTGATCCCTATCCCTGGCCCTATAACGGCGCCCTGCGCCCGGACAATACGGCCCTCATCATCATCGACATGCAGACCGATTTCTGCGGCAAGGGCGGCTATGTCGACCACATGGGTTACGACCTGTCGCTGGTTCAGGCGCCCATCGAGCCGATCAGACGGGTTTTGGCCGCCATGCGCGCCAAGGGCTATCACATCATCCACACCCGCGAGGGCCATCGCCCTGATCTCGCCGATCTGCCGGCCAACAAGCGCTGGCGCTCACAACGCATCGGCGCAGGCATCGGCGATCCAGGCCCGTGCGGGCGCATCCTCACACGCGGCGAACCCGGCTGGGACATCATCCCGGAACTCTACCCGATCGAAGGCGAGACGATCATCGACAAGCCCGGCAAGGGCTCGTTTTGCGCCACCGACCTGGAGCTGATCCTCAACCAGAAGCGCGTCGAGAACATCATCCTGACCGGGATCACGACCGACGTCTGCGTTTCCACGACGATGCGCGAGGCGAACGACCGCGGCTTCGAATGCCTGCTGCTGGAAGACTGCTGCGGGGCGACCGATTACGGCAATCATCTCGCCGCCATCAAGATGGTGAAGATGCAGGGCGGCGTCTTCGGCTCCGTCTCCAATTCCGAAACGTTCGTGAGCCAGCAGCCATGAGCACAATCCGCGACACGCCCCTTCCGCAGGCCGGCAAGGCCGTCGGCATCGACACCATGGATATGACGATGCGCTTCGGCAGCTTCACCGCGCTTGACCATGTCTCGATCAAGGTCCCCGCCGGCAGCTTCCATGCCCTGCTCGGCGAGAACGGCGCCGGCAAGTCGACGCTCGTCAAATGCATCATGGGTTTCTATCATGCAACATCGGGTTCGCTCTCCGTTGATGGTCGCGAAGTGGCGATTGCCTCGCCCAGGGATGCGGCGACCTATGGGCTCGGCATGGTCTATCAGCACTTCACGCTGGTCCCCTCGCTGACGGGTGCCGAAAACCTCGTCATCAGCCGCGCTGAAGTCCCTGCCATCCTCAACTGGGCGAAGGAGCGGGAGGATCTCGCCGCCTTCATGGAGCGCATGCCCTTCCAGATCCCGCTCGACCGGCCGGTGAGCGAACTGGCCGCCGGCGAGAAGCAGAAGCTCGAAATCGTCAAGCAGCTCTATCTCGGCCGCTCCTTTCTCGTCCTCGACGAGCCGACCTCGGTGCTGACGCCCGCGGAAGCCGACGAGATGCTCGGCCTCGTGCGCGGGATGACGGAGCGAGGCGAACTGACCGTGCTGATGATCTCCCACAAGTTCCACGAGGTGACGAAATTTGCCGATGCCGTCTCGATCCTGCGGCGCGGCAAGCTGGTCGGCACAGGCATGGTCGGCGAACTCTCCACGGCCGAGATGGCGACGATGATGATCGGCGACGTCAAGCTCGCCGAGCTCGACAGCCGCGTTCCCACCCCGCAGGGCGCCAAGCCGGTCCTCAAGCTCGAGCAGGTCAAGGCGGCCGACCGCTCGGGGCACAAGACCATCGAAATCGACGAACTCATGGTCCGCTCCGGCGAGATCGTCGGAATCGCCGGAATATCAGGCAATGGCCAAAAGGAATTGACCGAAATCCTCGCCGGCCAGCGCCCGACGGAGACCGGCCGCGTTATCGTCAACGGCGACGCCTACCGCGCGTCACGGCCGGAGACGCGCAAGAACAATGTCCGTTTTATTCCCGAGGAGCCGCTGCAGAACGCCTGCGCGCCGCGCATGACGGTCAGCGAAAATCTCGCCTTTCGGACCTTCGATCTCAAGACCGACGGCAAGGACGCGGTCTGGCTGAACAAGGGCAAGATGAGGAAGCGCGCCGCGGCGCTGATTTCCGACTTTAAGGTGAAGACAGCCTCGTCTGCCTCGCCGATCGCGGCACTTTCCGGCGGCAATGTGCAGCGCGCCGTGCTTGCCCGCGAACTCACAGGCAAGGTGGATCTGCTGATCGTCTCGAACCCGTGTTTCGGCCTCGATTTCTCCGCCGTCGCCGAAATCCGCGCCCGCATCATGAAGGCGCGAAATTCGGGCGCGGCCGTGTTGCTGCTCTCCGAGGACCTCGACGAGCTGCTCGAGATGTCCGATCGCATCATGGTGATTTCGGAAGGCAAGCTGGTCTACGAAACGCCGGCCCGCTCAGCCGATATCGGCATGATCGGCGCCCACATGGCGGGGCATCACTGATGGCTGAGATCAAGGCAGAACCCTTCGCCTTTCCGGTGAAGCACGACCAGCTCGCGCTTATTGTCATCGACATGCAGCGAGACTTCGCCGAGCCCGGCGGCTTCGGCGCAAGCCTCGGCAACGACGTCAGTCGCATCACCAGGATCGTGCCCGATGTCAAACGACTCATCCAGGGCTTTCGTTATGCCGGGCTGCCGGTCATTCACACGATGGAATGCCATAGGCCGGATCTTTCGGATCTGCCGCCGGCCAAACGCGACCGCGGCAATCCCACACTCAGGATCGGCGACGAAGGCCCCATGGGCCGCATTTTGATCTCCGGCGAGCCCGGCACAGCAATTCTGCCGGAGCTTGCTCCGATCAAAGGCGAGGTCGTCATCGAAAAACCGGGCAAGGGCGCCTTCTATGCGACCGAGCTCGACGAAGTGCTGCAGCAGAAGGGTATCAAACAGCTGGTTTTCGCAGGTGTGACGACCGAAGTCTGCGTGCAGACCACCATGCGCGAGGCGAACGACCGCGGCTATGAATGCCTGCTCGCCGAGCAGGCTACGGAAAGCTATTTTCCGGAGTTCAAGGCCGCAGCCATCGCCATGATCCGCGCCCAGGGTGCAATCGTCGGCTGGACGGCCCATGTCGACGCCATTTTGGAAAGCATCGCCCATGCCTGAAACCACCCGCGAATTGCTGACCTCGGGCGGTTGGAGGGATCTGGAGTTCGGACCCTTCCGCGATCAGGTGACGATCCACTGGATCCGACCCTTTGAGGACGATCAGCCAGGAGTAGCGCTCCTGAAATATGAAGCCGGCGCCGGCGTTCCCCGCCATCGGCATGAGGGGCTGGAAACCATTCTCGTGCTCGACGGAGTGCAATCGGATGAAGCGGGCGACTACGGCCGCGGCAGCTACATCGTCAACGCCCCCGGCACCGAGCATTCGGTCTGGAGCGAAACCGGCTGCGTCGTCCTCATCCAGTGGGACCGGCCCGTCAGAATACTGGAATAGAAAACAGTATGAGGCAACCGATACCGCCGCGACGTTGAGTCGATCGAACTGTCGTTAAACGGACATCTCGCATCATCAAAGCGTTAGGGCATTCCAAGCGACATAATACGGTTTATCGGCGCCGGTTACGCCTATTTCTGCTCCGCCTTTCCCGACGGCTTCGTGGCGGCCTCTACAGCGCCGCCCTGCAAATCCGCCTCGTCCCCGACAATGGCGGCGGCTTCGTCGAGCAGGACGTCCTTCGCCTTCTTGCGGGCGTTTTCCATGGCGATATCGGCGCTCAGGCTGCGCTCGTCCGCCTGCAGGCCGTCGTCGCCGGCAAGATCTTCGCCATCACCGGCTTCGGCCCGCGCCTTGAACCGCGCCTCCCGGGCCGCCGCTTCCTTGCGGCGCTCGGCTTCGTTCAGGGAAACGACGCCCTTCTCGCGCTGCGCCTTCAGATCGGCGATGTCCTGCAGCAGACGCTGGAAATCCTGATCGCCCTTGATCCGCGCATCATGGCGGCTCTGCAAGGCCGGCAGCAATGCCGTAACATCGCCTTCCGGCGCATATTTCGCCGGCTTGATCTCCGCCCACGGCAGGGCATTGTCATAACTGGTCTCGCCGAAGCTCGCGGGATCGGACAATGCGGGCAGGCTGATATCGGGGGTGACACCGCGCAGCTGCGTCGTGCCGCCGTTGATCCGGAAAAACTGGGCGATCGTCACCTTCAGCTCTCCGAATTCGGGTTTGCTGTTGTGAACCACCTGGTCGAGATCGACGACCGTCTGAACCGTGCCCTTGCCGAAACTGGGCTCGCCGATGATCACGCCGCGGCCGTAATCCTGGATCGCCGCGGCAAAGATCTCCGAAGCCGAGGCCGAGCCGCGGTTGATCAGAACCCCCAAGGGACCTGTCCAGGCCGGCGTTGTCAGGTCGGCGCTCTTGACCTCGATCTTGCCGTTGCCGGCGCGCTGCTGAACGACCGGCCCCTTGCCGATGAAGAGGCCGGTGAGATCGATCGCCTCGTCAAGCGAACCGCCGCCATTGTTGCGCAGATCGATGAGAACGCCGTCGACCTTTTCCTGGTTCAGTTCCTCAAGAAGCTTGGCGACATCGCGACTGGCGCTCTTGTAGTCCTTGTCGCCCTTGTTCTTGGCTTCGAAATCCTCATAGAAGACCGGCAGGGTGATGATGCCGATCTTGCGCGTGGTCTCGCCCGCCTTCACCGACAGCACGGCTTTCCTGGCCGCCTGCTTGTCGAGGCTAATCTTGTCGCGCACCAGGTTGACGACACGATGCACGCCATCGGCGCCGGCATCGGCCGGCAGGATGTCGAGCCGCACCACCGAACCTTTCTTGCCGCGGATCATCTGCACGACTTCATCGAGGCGTGTGCCCACCACTTCCTTGATCGGCCCGTCCTTGCCCTGGCCGACGCCGGTGATGCGGTCGCCGACGGCGAGCTTGCCGGAGAGTTGCGCCGGCCCGCCGGGCACGAGTTCGCGGATCGTCGTGTAATCGTCGCGCTCCTGCAGCACCGCGCCGATGCCGAACAGCGAAAGCTTCATCGAGACATTGAAGTCGGCGGAAGCCGCCGCGCCGAAATAATCCGTATGCGGGTCGATCGAGTTCGAATAGGCATCCATGAACGACTGGAAGACGTCGTCGCTCTTGAACTTGTAAGCGCGCTCGAGCGTGTTTTCATAGCGTTTGTCGAGGGTTTCGCGAATCGCCGCGTCGTCCTTGCCGCCGAGCTTCAGCCGCAGCCAGTCGTTCTTGACGCGCTTGCGCCAGAGATCGTTGCTCTCGGCTTCCGACTGCGGCCAGGGTGCCTTGTCGCGCAGCACCGCATAATCTTCCTTGCCGCTGAAATCGAAGCCCTGCTTGAGCAAGCTGCGCGCATAGGTCATGCGGTCGACGACGCGCTGTTGATAGGCGTTGAAGATCGCAAACGGGATCTTCAGGTCCTGTCGTTCGATGGCGTCGTCGATCTCGCTGCGGTCGGACATGAACTTGTCGACGTCGGCCTGCAGGAAGAGCATGCGGTCGGGATCAAGCGATTTGACGAACTGATCCATCACCCTGCCCGATAAGGCATCGTCGAGCGGAACCGGCTTGTAGCTGTATCGCGAGAGAAATTGCGCGCTGAGCTCAGCCGCCTGCGCCTGCCGCGTCAACGGTTTTAAAACCGGCGGCGCTGCGACCTCGGCATAGGCGGACGGGGCGAGTGCAAGAAATGCACCGAGAAAAACATAGGCTATGCGCATTCAGTCTTGATCCAATTCTTAATGCCGAGGGTGGATGTGTGAACTAAGTGAGGCAATTGTGGTTTTTTGGCAAGCAGGTGGGAAAATTGGGAAGAGATGAAAAAGTATCGGGCGTGATCGACCCGGGACTTCGCGGCAGCAGACTGCTGCTGCGGCGGCGCCAGCGATCATCGATCTCGCGTATATTGTCAGTCACGGAGCTACGGCTGGCGCTTTAGTGCGCTAGCAGTTGCTCATACGTGTTTCGTAAGCGTTCAAAATAATCGTTGTCGGTCAGAAAACGCTCGCTAGGGCTACGGCTCGGACCCTGGGGATGCTCTGCCAGATTATTTCCGTCCGGCAGCGTGGCCTGCGCCGTGAGCGTAGCTTCAATCCATTCGGCTATCATGATGTCGTCGTACATTTCTGTCACCCGTGAAATCCCGTTCCAGGCGGCAGAATCCGACAAAGCGTCCTGATGGTGAAGACGTTATCCAGGCAAGACATCATTTCGTTGCGTGATCGAAATGCAATGGCCGCGCCGCTGAACAAAGTTCTTAACGCACGCAGCACGCCTGGATCACACAACGCAAAGGGCTCCGAAGCTCGGGGGTCATAATCAATAGGAAGTCGTGGCCCTGCAGTTTACGTCAGGTCGCGTCGATCCCGCCGGCAGCTTTTCGGAATTATTGCGTCATCTGTAATTATGAACTGCGCAACGCGGCCGTTCTCATTGACGGCCGCCTATCGCACCTTCGGCATGCGGATCGGGAATGGACCCGGCCGGAAGAGTTCGCAGGAGCGCATCATGAAACTATATCATCACCCTCTTTCGGGTCACTCGCATCGGGCACGTCTGTTCGTCTCGCTGCTTGGCCTGCCTCACGAGCTGGTCGAAGTCGACCTGAAGTCCGGCGCACACAAGAAGCCGGAATTTCTCAAGCTCAACCCGTTCGGCCAGGTGCCGGTGCTCGAGGATGGTGACGTCGTGATCGCCGACTCCAACGCCATCCTGGTCTACCTCGCAAAGAAAGCGACCCGCACGGACTGGCTTCCCGAAGACGCCAAAGGCTCCGCCGCCGTCCAGCGCTGGCTGTCGGTTGCCGCCGGTGAAGTGGCTTATGGTCCGGCAGCGGCACGGCTGATCACCGTCTTCGGCGCCAAGTATAATCCCGAAGAGGTTATCGCTCGCGCCCATGCCCTGCTCCGCAACCTCGAAAGCCAGCTTACCGATCACAACTGGCTCGTCGGCAATGGGCCGACGATCGCGGATGTTGCGATCTACAGCTATGTGGCCCGTGCACCGGAAGGCAACGTCGATCTCTCCACCTACCCCGCCGTCAACGCGTTCCTTCGTCGTATCGAAGCGCTGCCGGGCTTCGTCCCGTTCGTTCAAACACCCGTTGGCCTAGCCGCCTGACGCCAGCACACGGGCGTGCGGCTGCATGCGCCCGATCTTCATTTTCGAGGAGAGACGGACATGAATGAGACCTTGAAGACGCTGCCGGTCTGGCATGAAGGCGAGACCTATATTCAGCAGAAGGTGGGCGTCGCCGAACGCATGGCGGCCGTCGGCCAACGTGTCATTCGCGATTACATGCCGGACCAGCACCGCGACTTCTACGCTCAGCTGCCGTTCATCGTGCTCGGCAGCGTCGATAGCCGCGGCGACGCCTGGGCGACCTTCCTTGAAGGGCGTCCGGGCTTCATGTCCTCTCCATCGCCGACGACCCTGGATATTGCGGCCAGGAGAGATGCCAGAGACCCGGCAAGCGAGGGTTTGGCGGAGGGCCTGCCCATTGGCCTGCTTGGCATCGAGATGCACACAAGGCGGCGCAACCGCATGAACGGCTTCGTCTCCAATTTGCCCGATGGCTTCCGTGTCGATGTCGACCAAAGTTTTGGAAACTGCCCGCGCTACATTCAGCTCCGGGATTTCGAATTCGTTCGAAATCCCGGCGAAGATTTTGCCGGCACCGTTGAAGACCTGCCTGACCTCGATGATGCTGCGCGCGCCATGATCGCGGCAGCGGATGCATTCTTCGTCGCCTCTTATGCCGATCGCGAAGATCGCCGTCAGGTCGACGTGTCGCATCGCGGCGGCAAGGCCGGCTTCGTTCGCGTTGCCGACGACGGGTCACTGACGATCCCGGACTTCGACGGCAACCTCTTTTTCGCAACGCTCGGCAACATCCTGTTGAACGGCAAGGCCGGGCTTGTCTTCGTTGATTATACCAGCGGCGACATGCTGCAGATGACCGGCGACGCCGAGCTTATCCTGGATTCACCGGAGATAGCTGCCTTCCAGGGCGCCGAGCGACTGTGGACGTTCAAGGCACGCCGCATCGTCCGCCGGAGGAACGCGTTGGCCCTGCGCTGGTCCTTCCGCGACGAGGGCTGGTCCGCCAATTCGCTGATGACCGGCGATTGGGCGCAGGCGGCCGACCGGCTGCGCGCTGCCGAACTCGCCACCCGCTGGCGCCCGCTCACCGTGACCAGGATCGTGGAGGAAAGCGCTTCCATCCGTTCGTTTCACCTTCAGCCGAGCGATGGGGCAGGTTTGCTGCCCCATGTCGCCGGCCAGCATCTGCCGATCCGCATCAGCCTTCCCGGCGCGGACAAGCCTGTCATCAGAACCTACACCCTGTCGGTGGCACCCTCGGACGGCCTTTATCGTATCAGTGTCAAGCGCGATGGCGCAGTATCGAGCTATCTCCACGATCATATCAGCGTCGGCGACACGATCGAGGCGCGTGCGCCGGCCGGCGGCTTTACCGTTGACGTCCGCGTGACCCGTCCGGCGGTGCTGCTTGCCGGCGGCGTGGGGATCACGCCCCTGCTCGCCATGCTGCGCCACGTTGTCTACGAGGGGCTGCGCAAGCAGCGCATTCGCCCGATCATTCTCTTTCACGCGGCGCGTTCCAGACAGGAGCGTCCCTTCGACCGGGAAATCGCCGAGCTTGTCGACGCCGCGCGAGGCGCCGTGAGGCTGATCCGGGTCTTGAGCGATGTCACAGGCGCCGAAGAAGGCGCCGACTACGACGCCACCGGGCGGATCGATATGTCACTCCTCACCCGCCATCTGCCATTCAACGATTATGACTTCTATCTCTGCGGCCCGCCGCAATTCACGCAGTCACTCTACGATGGCCTGCGCAACTACAATATTGCCGATGGGCGCATTCACGCGGAGGCTTTCGGCCCGTCATCCCTGAAGCGGACGCTGGACGTCGGGGTGGCCGCGCCAGCCCGTCGACCGCCATCCACAAAGCCCGTACCGGTCGCCTTCATGGGATCGTTGAAGGAAGCCCGCTGGACACCCGAGGCTGGCACATTGCTGGAGCTGGCGGAAGCGCGCGGCCTCAGCCCGGAATTCAGTTGTCGGGAAGGCAATTGCGGCACATGCCGGACCAAGCTCATCAAGGGTGCGGTGACCTACATCAAGGAGCCGACGGCAGCGATTGGCGAAGGCGAAGTGCTGCTGTGCTGCTCGGTTCCTGCCGAACAGGAGAGTGATGAGGAAAACCAGATCCAGCTCGAACTCTGACGGTTCCCATTGATGCATCCGACGCAACAGCATCTTGCTCTTTTTCAACCTTCATCGTCTTTGCAACATGAATAACGGACGGTGGTCGCCGCGTGGCGACCACCGCCGCACTCTCCATTCCAGCCCATAAAGGAACCGACCATGTCTCGTCCGCCACTTCCCCCTTTCAATGAACAGAGCGCCATCGAAAAGGTCCGCCTTGCCGAAGATGGCTGGAACAGCCGCGATGCCGCCAAGGTGGCGCTCGCCTATACACTCGATACGCGCTGGCGCAACCGCGTCGAATTCGCGACCAATCGCGCCGAGGCCGAAGCTTTCCTCAGGCGCAAATGGAACCGCGAGCTCGATTACCGGTTGATCAAGGAACTGTGGGCTTTCCAGGGCAACCGCATCGCCGTTCGCTATGCCTATGAGTATCACGATGACAGCGGTCAGTGGTTTCGTGCCTATGGCAACGAGAACTGGGAATTCGCCGAGGACGGGCTGATGCGGACGCGCCATGCCAGCATCAACGAGCACCCGATCTCCGAGGCCGAGCGCAAGTTCCGATGGGCACTCGGCCGCCGGCCGGACGATCACCCCGGCTTGAGTGACTTCGGCTTCTAACGCCAGGTCCAGATCAAGGAGGTCGCCACCATGGCAGGGTTCAAGCTCGATGCGCGCGCACGGCTGTCGATCGAGCTCGCGCTTACCGCCGGACGTGGCGATTCCGATATCGCTCATCAGCAGGAAAAAGACGCTAAGGCACTCGGCATGTCCGGGGCTGAAATCGATATGGCCCGCAAGGGCTCGAGCTTCGACTTCCAACTGTCCAAGGCGATAGCCGTGGCGCTCGCACCCGACGCCGAACACCGCGAGCGCGCCATGAAAGCCGGCATAGATGGGCAAACCTGTGCCGACATCGAAAAACTGGCGGCGTCCTATATCGACCCATCTCTGTTGCGATCGGCATAGCCACCGCCATCCTTTCGTGACGCTTCCAGTCATGTCATTGGTATCAGTCTCGAAATGGCCTTGCTCGATCTCTTTCCCGATTGATACATATCTGGCCGATGGTCACGTGAGAGCAACACAAGCAATCTTTGAGGGGCGAATGGATCGATGGCAGGCAATGCGGATTTTTGCCAGGGTTGCAGAAACCGGAAGTTTTGCAGATGCCGCGCGCCACATGCATATGAGTGCACCGGCTGTCACCCGCGCCGTCGCGGCGCTTGAAGATCTGATTGGCGCCCGCCTCTTCGTTCGCACGACACGCTCCGTCAAGATGACGGAGGCAGGCACACGATATTTCGAGGATTGCCGCCGCATATTGGCGGATATCGCCGAAGCAGAGGCTGCGGCGGGTGGCTCCTACGCCACTCCGACGGGGACGCTGGCGATCACGGCTTCAGCATTGTTCGGGCAGATGTATGTGCTGCCCATCGTGACCGAGTTCCTGAACACCTTCCCGACCATGCACGCACGGACCCTCTTCATCGATCGCCCGGTCAATATTGTCGAAGAAGGGGTCGACGTCGCCGTTCGTATCGGCCACCTGCGGGATTCAGGCTTCTCGGCGATAAAGGTCGGAACTGTTCGGCATGTGATCTGCGGCTCTCCAAGCTACCTCGAGACGCACGGCGTTCCCATCACGCCGGCCGACCTCAAGAACCATCGCATCGCGGCCTCCACAAGCGCCTGGGCATCGCCGGAATGGCGTTTTGCAAACGATCAGCGGGTGACGATCGACCCGCTTCTACAATGCAACACCAACGACGCCGTCATCACAGCCGCCCGCGCAGGTTGGGGACTGACCCGAGTCCTGCACTACCAGATCGGCCCGGCGCTGCTGGCGGGGGAGCTGCAGATCGTCCTCAGCGACTTTGAAGAGCCGCCAATGCCCATCCACATCCTTCATCCTGAGGGGCGGCACGCGCCTGCCAAGGTACGGGCCTTCGTGGATATGGCAACGGCCCGCCTGCGCGAAAACCGGTTGTTGAACTAGCGCCACCGCCGCAATCGCCAGCCGCCTTGAGCGCCAGATCTCAGCATTGCGGGCCGGAATGTTGGGACACAGCTCCTGAATCAAGCAGGGGCCGTACCTCCGATTATTACACACACCGTAATTATCAGTTCCGCATTGAGCGGATTATCGTTTTTTCGTGGAAGGCTATGTTGATCTCCAAGGCAGCCGCAGCTGGCGCCTCAAACCCGAAGGAGACCGCCATGAAACGCCTGATCATGACCCTGATGCTGGCAACCGTCAGCTTTGCCCCGATGTCTTTTGCGGCATCGCCCACGCCCGCCCAAGCCGCCATTGTCCAGCAGGTTGCCATCACGGTCAACTATCGGACCGCAACGGTCGATGGTGTGAACATCTTCTACCGCGAAGCAGGCCCAAAAGACGGCCCGGTCGTCGTTCTGCTGCATGGCTTCCCGACGTCTTCGCATATGTTCCGCAATCTGATGCCGCTTCTCGCCGATCGCTATCGGGTCATCGCACCGGACTATCCTGGCTTCGGGCAGAGTGACGCTCCGGACCACACCAAATTCGCCTACACCTTTGGTCATTATGCCGACCTTGTTGACGGTTTGCTCGATCAGCTTGGTGCAAGAAAATATGCGATGTACGTCATGGATTATGGTGCGCCGGTGGGTTATCGCCTCGCCTTGAAGCATCCGGATCGCGTGACGGCTCTCATCGTACAGAACGGCAACGCCTATGATGAGGGCCTTCGCGAATTCTGGGACCCAATCAAAAAATATTGGGCTGACGGCTCGAAGGAAAGCCGCGACGGGCTCTCTGGCCTGGTCACCCTCGAGACCACGAAATTCCAGTACACGGACGGCATGAGCGATCTGAGCCGCATCAGCCCCGACAACTGGGTTCATGACCAGGCGCTGCTCGATCGACCCGGCAACAAGGACATTCAGCTGGATCTCTTCTATGACTATCGCACCAATGTGCCGCTCTACCCGCAGTTCCAGGCCTTCTTCCGGGATCACAAGCCGCCGACGCTGATCGTGTGGGGCAAGAACGACAAAATCTTCCCGGCCGAAGGCGCGCATCCCTATCTCCGTGATCTCCCGGATGCCGAACTGCATCTTCTCGATACCGGCCATTTCGCGCTGGAGGACAAGTTGGACGTAATGGCGCCGCTCATTCACGACTTTCTTGACCGAAAACTCGGCGAGAAGAACTGAGGACAGTGCCGCGCAGCTCCACGGGGCTGCGCGGCACATCGTATTCCTACGCTTCGGATGCATTCCCTCTGGCTTCGATAAAGAAGCGTCAACCCCGCTCAGGCGACGGGGATGCCCATCTCTTCGGCCGCCTCCAACGCTTGGGCTTCGGTCATCTCCGTCACGCAGCCGCGGTTGTCGATCAACGGGCGATGGTTTCCCAAAGTTTGAGTTGACCGTTTTCGTTGGCGAAGCAACACTTGCACTGCAGCAAGGCAGGAGGAACATGATGGACGAGCAAGACCGCTGGCGCCAGATGGCAAGCGCACCGAGAGACGGCAGCCGCATCCTGGTGACGATCCGTGCGTCCGAACAGGGGCCGGCGGAAGTCGACCTCGCCTACTGGTCGCATGGCGATCAGTTCGGTGGAGAGGGCTGGCGTGCCTCGGATTCCTCGCCCGGGCACATCATCGAATATGCCGAGCCGGAGTTGAAGTGCTGGATGCCGATGCCCTCGGCCAATCGCACCTCGATGCCCTCACCCTGGGAAGGCGAGGACGACGAGCAACTGGACGGGTCGGGCATTTAAGGACTGGCGCAAGCCCTGTTTCCTGGCGCCCGACAGGAGGCACGGCAGGTGGAGCAAGGTTCAGTCGAAAAAGCCCGCATCCTCTTCCCGGAGAAATCTCCTTGCCGCTTCAGCGTCGATATCGAGGCCCAGGCCCGGCGCTTCCAGTAGATCCACCATACTGTCCTTGACGATCTCAGGTGGCAAGCCGATGACCAGATCCTCCCACCAGGGGTCCGAAGCAGTCGGATATTCGAAGGCGACATAATTTGCCGGCAACGTGGCGCAGACATTGATCAGCGCGCCGAGACCGAGCAGCCCGTTGGCAGTGCCGTGCGGTGCCATCAGGATCGAGTGCATGTAGGCATGCTCGGCGACCCATTTGAGCTCGGCGATGCCGCCAATATCGGCTGGATCGGGGCCGATAACGCGGACTGCCTGCGTCTCGATCAGTTCCTTGAAATTGTGCCGGAGGTAGATCTGCTCACCAGTGTGGATCGGTGTCGAAGTGGAGGTTGTCAGTTCCCGGTAGGCCTGCGGATTGACCCACGGCACGTAGTCGCCGGTCAGCATGTCCTCGAGCCACATCAAATTGTACTTCTCGACCGCGCGAGCGAACCTGATCGCATCTGGCAGCATCCAGCCCGGGCCGCAGTCGAGCGCCAGGCTGACCTTATCGCCCAGCACTTCCTTCATCGCGATCACGCAGTCGAGCATGTGATTGAAACCCCGCTCACTGATTGCGCCCTGATCCATGGCACCGTGATAGCCGGCCTTCCTCTGCGTCACCCCGTAGTGGAAGCCCTCGATGGTGTCCTTCATGTTGGAGTGGAAGGAGATTCCTTGCTTGATCATGAAGAAGTTCTGCGGCTGCTCCATCATCCATTTGACGTCAGCGGCGTAATCCTCCGGCCGGTCGCCGGAGCGTTTCCGGCGGACCGAGCCGTTGTAGACCCGCACCTTGTCCCGCACCTTGCCGCCGAGCAGCTTATAGGCCGGCACGCCCGCGGCCTTGCCGGCAATATCCCACAGCGCATGCTCGATCGCGCTCACCGCCGCGCCGTATGGCTTGAAGGAGCCGCGCTGGCGGATCTTCAGCATCACTCTCTCGACGTCGGTCGGGTCCTCGCCGATCAGCGCCTCGCGGAAATGCAGCACCCAGGGCTTGAGATAGGCCTTGGTGAATTCGACTTCGCCCAAGCCATAGAGGCCCTCGTCCGTGACGATGCGGACGATCGGGTGTTTGCCGATAACGGCACAGCGCAGGTCGGTGATCTTCATAGGTCCGTCCGTTCAGCTCCAGGTGCGATCCCAGGAATACTCATCATCCCAATGATCCGTAGGCTGCCAGATGCCGGTGACCCCCGGCTGCAGATGCTGCGAGATCACCTCGTCGACGACGTCGTCGATCCCCAGGCCCGGCTTGTCCGGAACAGTGATAAAGCCGTCCTTCACCAGCGGCTTGGGAAGCCCGGTAACGATATCGTCCCACCAGTCGACATCGGCGGAGTGGTATTCGAGCGCCATGAAGTTTTCGGTTGCCGTCGCGACGTGCGCGGCGGCCATTGCGGCGATCGGACTTTCCGCCATGTGTATGGCCATGGGAACACCATGGTCCTGCGCCATATCGCCGATCTTCTTGGTCTCGAGGATGCCTCCAGTGGTGAGCAGATCCGGGTGAATCACGGAGACGCCGCCGCTCTTGAGCAGGGGCTCGAAGCCCTCCTTGAGGTATATGTCCTCGCCGGTGCAGATCGGCACCGTGGTGGAGTCCTGCAGCTGTCGATACTGCTCGGTATACTGCCACGGGATCACATCCTCGAGCCAGGCTGGCACGTATTTCTCAATTCGCCTGGCAAGGCGAATGCCGTTCTGCATCGAGATATGGCCGATATGGTCGATCGCAAGCGGAACCTGCATACCGATGACCTCACGCACCTCGGCGATGTACTGCTCGAGCAGGTCGAGGCCCTTGTCGGAAAAGTGGAGTCCGGTAACGGATGCTGGACGTTATGCAAATCGTAGGCTGCATTGCGAACAAGCCGCTCTTCAATGGTCTTCAGCGGCCCGCGGCTGGGACGGTCGCGGTATCCTTCCAGTGAGCCGGCGGGAAAGACGACGGCACCGGGCACATCGGCGATCTGCATCAGCCCCAGGTCCATCTTCAGGAAGGTGAAGCCGAGCTCCATGCGCTGCTTGAGGCGCTTGCCGGTTGCGGTGCCGCTCGCCACAGCGGCGTCGGTATCGCAGTAGACGCGCACTTTCTCCCGAAATCGTCCGCCGAGCATCTGGTAGATGGGGACGCCATAGGCTTTTCCGGCAAGATCCCACAAGGCGATTTCAACCGCCGATACGCCGCCGCCTTGCCGTCCATGCCCGCCGAACTGCTTGACCCGGCGAAACAGTCGATCGATGTTGCAAGGGTTCTCACCCAGCAGCCGGCTCTTCAGCATCAGCGCGTAGGTGGCGCTGGCGCTGTCGCGGACCTCGCCAAGCCCGACAATGCCCTGGTTGGTATAAATCTTCAGCAGCACCGAGGTGAACGGCGCGTCGACAATTTCGGCTACCCGCATGTCGGTTATGCGAAGCTCGGAAGGCTTGGAATGCGTGTTGACCCGATTGAGCGCCTCGTCGGCTGCATATGCCTCTGGCATGATTTATCCTCGTTTCGGTCGGCGGGATCGCTGCCGCACACGGCGGCGGCGTAGAGCGTTGCTAGGCCAGATCTATCTCGTGGCTTTCAAGGTAGTCGCGGTTCATTTCAACGCCGAGACCGGGCCTCGGTGTAAGCTTTAGGCTGCCGTTCGAAACATCGAGCGGTGTGTCGATGAGGTGGTCGTATTTGCCGAGGTTCCACTCCGACGTTTCAAGCTTGTAGAAGTTGGGAACGGTCATCATCACCTGCGCTCCGGCAACTACGTTGATCGGTCCTGCGGCGTCATGCGGCGATACCGGGATGTAGTAGGCTTCGCATAGGGCTGATATTTTCTTGAGCTCGGTAATGCCGCCGGTCCAGGTGACATCAGGCATGATGTAGTCGGCGAGCTTGTTTTCGAGCACCGGCACGAAATCCCACTTCGTGTGGCCGCGTTCGCCCCACGAGATAGGGGCGCTGACCTTGTCGCGGACCTGTCTGAGAGCATTGAGGCTCTCCGGCGGACAGGGCTCCTCGAACCAGTCGATCTGGCCAGCTTCCTCGAGGCTCCGACAAAGGCGAATGGCGGTGGGAACGTCGAACCGGCCATGCGCATCGATGAGGATGTCGACATCAGAGCCCGCCGTTTCGCGGATCAGGGCGGTGAGCTCGGCGGCCTCACGCTCATCCTTGCGCGTCATGCTGCCATCGAGGTAGCCGTCCCGCTGTTCGCGAGCCTGTCCATCGGCGGTGCTGCCCTGGTAGGGGAAAGGATCGAACTTGAGCGCTGTGTAACCGGACTCGACGATGTCTCGAATTTCCCTGACCACCGCCTCTTTGCTGGTAAACTTGGCCTGGTTGGGATGGGTGTAGAGCGCGATTTCATCGCGCACCGGCCCGCCCAACAGCTCGTAAATCGGCTTGCCAAGGACTTTGCCCCAGATGTCCCAGAGGGCTATGTCGATGGCGCTCACGCATTCGACGGCGGCGCCGCGACTGCCCATGTAGGTGAAGCTGCGGAATATCTTGTGCCAAAGATACTCGATGCGCGCCGGGTCCTCGCCCATCAAAGCGGCGCCGATCTGCCGCAAGATCGTGCAGAGGGCGCGATTGGCGAGCCTTGTCGTGGTGGTGATCTCTCCCCAGCCGCTCACCCCCTCGTCGGTCGTCACTTCGACAAACAGAAACTCTCCCCAATAGGAAGAATCGGACTTGATTAGCCACGGCCGAACGCTGGTGATCTTCATCTCAATTGCCTTTACCTGAAGTGTTCCGGGTAACGATATTCATCCGGCGCGAGCGGCGTTACGCGCACGCATGTGTTCGAGGATGTGTCGGCCTGAGCCTTCGACGTGGCGTGCAATAAGTTCGGCTGCCTCGTTCGCCCTTCCGGCTTTGACATGCGCGATGAGCTCGCGATGCTCGCTCAGGATCGCCGCACGCCGGGCAAGCGTAAAATCGAAGCGGCGGCTCACGGCTCGAAGCACTTCGCGATGCTTCCACCAAAGCTCGGCGGCATGGCGGTTGTAGTGCTTCCGGTACATGACGGTATGAAAGGCGGTGTCCAGTTCGCTATGCCTTACCGTGTCGGCAAAGTTGTTCTCTTCAATGAGGCTTTGGATGCGTTCGAGTTCAGCAATGTCCTCCACCGTCGCCATATTCACGAACCAGCGCGTCAGTGACGGCTCGATCAAAACGCCGATCTCGTAGATATCCCGAACAAAGTCCTGATCGATGGGCCGGACGCGCGCTCCGCGGTTGGGAAAGAAGGTGACAAAGCCCTCCCCGCGCAACAGCTGCAAAGCCTCTCGCACGGGGTTGGTCGAGGTGCCGTGGCGCCGGGCGAGATCGGTGATGACGAGCCGCTCGTTGGCCGCGAGCCGCCCTTCGATGATGTCGTCCCTGATCAGTTGGTAAACAGACGCGCCCTCGCTCGAGGCCCCTGTAGCATCGATCCCCTCAGGGGGCTGTGCTTTAAATTCGCTTGTTTCAGTCAAGACTGTCCCCAATCCATACATACATTTTCGGGATATCATGCAAAACCTCCCAAAACAATGTACGATTTCTTCAGTTGACAGACAATCCTTGACATGAAAACGTATGATAAGGTCGAAGGGATACATTAAGTGGGAGAATCCCACGGCCTGGGAGCAAGACCGCTCGCCTCGATGCAGAGCGGCTTGGGAGAAAACCTGGGAGAATACCTATGACGAGTCTTTCGCTCGGCGGTGTCGTCGTACGCGGCACTGTATCCACTGCTTTGATGGTATCGTTGATGTCCGTGTCTGCGCTCAGTGCGCCGGTCGACTTGAGCCAGTGGTCACCGCAATATGTGCGCTCCATCGCCGGCACGCAGGAGTTCGACACGGCGGCCGATTGCGGCAAGGTTACCCCGCTCGACTATAAGGGCCGCCTGACATTCTGGTATCAGGGCGTATTCGAGGGCGACCCCGACCTCCTGCGCCAGTATTACAAGGACTTCTTCGAGACCTTCCGCAAGACCTACCCAAACATCCAGCTTGAGGAACAAGCCCTCACCTATAACGACCTGCTGGACAAGTTCCGGACCGCGCTTTTAGGCAATGCCGCGCCCATGGCGGTCCGCCTGCAAATCCTCGGCGGCACCGAGTTCGCCTCGAAGGGCTATTTGCAGCCGCTCAAGCCCGAGGATGTAGGCTATTCGACCGAGGATTTCTGGCCGGGCGCCATGAAGGCTGTGACCTGGGAGGGGGAAACCTACGGCATTCCAACCAACAACGAGACGATGGCGTTCATCTGGAACGCCGACATCTTCAAGCGTGCAGGCCTCGATCCGGACAAGGCTCCGGCAACCTGGGACGACGTCGTCAAATATTCCAAGCAGATCCACGACAAGCTCGGCATTGCCGGCTACGGCCTCGTGGCTCGCAAGAATGCCGGCAATACGCCGTACCGGTTCATGCCGCAGCTGTGGGCCTATGGCGGCGGCGTCTTCGACGAAGCGACCGCCAATCCGACCTATAAGGAGGTCCAGCTCAATAGCCCGCAGAGCAAGGCCGCATTGCAAGCCTCCTACGACATGTACGTTCGCGACAAGTCGGTTCCGGTCTCGGCGCTCACCAACCAGCAGGCCGACAACCAACCGCTCTTCCTCGCTGGCCAGCTCGGCATGATGATCTCGCACCCGTCCGACTACAACGTCATGCTCGACCTGCAAAAGAAGACGACGGGCAGCGATAAGGACAAAGCCCAGACCGTCATCGACAACATGCGCTACGGCCTCATTCCGACTGGCCCCGACGGCAAGCGTGCCGTCGTGTTCGGCGGCTCCAACATCCACATCCTGAAGCCGGAATATGTCGAGGGCGGCAAGGTAGACGAGCCGGCCGCAAAGGCCATCATCTGCATGTGGACGAGCCCCGAATGGTCGCTGAAGATGGCCTATGCCGGCTCGAACCCGGGCAACCTGAACGGCTTCAAGACCAAGTGGATGAAGGAACGTCTTGATAACATCAAGTTCCTTGATGTCACGACTTCGATGCTGCCCTACGGCATCCCGTTCCCGGCGCTGCCGCAGTCGCCTGAGATCATGAATATCATCGTCCCGGACATGCTGCAGAACGCCCTCACCGGGGCGATGACAGTCGACCAAGCAGCGGACGACGCAGCCAAGAAGGTAAAAGACCTGATGGACGGCGGACTCTAGTCAATCCTGACGATCTGACCGGCTGCACCTCGATTGCAGCCGGTTTGTTCCGAAGAATAAGGGCACCGCACCGTGACGATCTTGACTGGCAAGGCCGAGGCTCACCGAAGACTGCAACCGGATCGGTCCGGCGTGCTGCGAAACATCTTGGAGCATCGCGCTGACTATGCGTACGTGCTTCCCGCGATCGCCGTGATGCTCATCGTCATTGCCTACCCGATCTACTACACGATCGAACTGTCGTTTTTCAATACACCGCCTGGCCTGCAGCTCCGGGACAAGATCTTCGTCGGCTTCGACAACTACACCGCCATCCTCACAAGTCCGGTGTTCTGGAAGGTCACCTCGAACACTCTTATCTGGACACTGGGATCCACTCTCATTTCATTTGTCCTGGGATTTGCCTGCGCACTGGCGCTCCATCGCGACTTTCTCGGCCGCGGAATTCTGCGAGCCATCCTGATCATTCCCTGGGTCATCAGCGCGGTCGCCGCCTCCTACATCTGGAAGTGGATCTACCATTCCGACTTCGGGATCATCGGCGCGGTGCTGGTCGGCCTCGGATGGGCCGATCGGCCGCCGAATTTCATCGACAGCGTCAGCACAGTGCTGCCCTCGTTGATCGTCGTCAATATCTGGCGAGAGTTTCCCTTTGCCATGATCATGATGATGGCTGGCCTGCAGACCGTTCCCGACCAGTTGCTGCGCGCCGCAAAAGTCGACGGAGCCAACGCATGGCAGCGTTTCTGGCACGTCACCTTTCCACACTTGAAAAACGTCTCGACGGTGACGATCCTTCTGCTGGCAGTCGCCAACTTCAATTCTTTCATCATCCCCTGGATCATGACCGGCGGCGGGCCCTCGAACGCATCGCACATCTGGATCACCCACATTTATGAACTCGCCTTCGGCCGCCAGCGCTGGGGGGTGGCATCGGCCTATTCGGTGCTGCTGTTCTTGATCCTGATGTCGCTCGGCTACTTCTACGTCCGCGCGCTGAGCGGGAATGAGCAGAAGGATGGGAGCGCATGAGCGCGATCGCCGAGACTGCTCATCGAAGCCAGGCCCGTCGCCGTATCCGCATCGACGGATGGCGGTGGGGTGGACGCATCTTCCTTGTGTTCATGCTGCTTTACACTGCATTACCGATGATCTGGATGTTGATCACCTCTATCAAATCCGGCTTCGCGGCCATGCAGTTTCCGCCGCAATGGTGGCCGGACCAACCCACCCTCGCCAGCTACCAGAAATTGCTCGATCCGCAAAACAGCGTCGGCCAGGACTTCCTGCGCTTCTTCTGGAACAGCCTTTTCGTCTCCACCGCCACGACCATCCTTTCGGTGATCGTGGCCGTTCCTGCGGCCTACGCGTTTTCGCGCTTCACCTTCCCGGGCCGGAACTTTCTGTTCTTTGCCGTTTTGCTTCGCAACATGTTCCCGGCAGTGATCTTCCTCGTGCCGCTCTTCATCCTGATGCGCGCGATCGGGCTGGTGAACACGCACGGGTCGCTTGTCCTGACCTACCTCACATTCGGCCTGCCGCTGGCAATCTGGCTCCTCAAGGGCTTCTACGACAACATCCCGGTGCAACTCGAACAAGCGGCGCGCATCGACGGGGCAACACGGTTCCAGGCCTTTCTCCTGATCGTCATGCCGCTCTCGGCGCCGGGAATCATCGCCACCGCGATCTATTCCTTCATCGGCGCATGGAATGAGTACATCTACGCCTACACCTTCCTCTCCAAGAACGAGCAGCTGACTCTGCCGGTCGGCATCCAGCGCTTCTTCTCGGAAAACACGACGGACTTTCCGGGTCTTATGGCGGCCAGCTTCATGATGAGCGTGCCGGTCGTCGTCCTGTTTCTTGTCCTTCAACGATACTTCGTACGCGCCCTCACCGAAGGCGCGGTCAAGCACTAGGGAGTTGCCGGTGGCCCACGTGGTCCTCAAAGATCTGGTCAAGACCTATGGCAGCTTCAAAGCTGTCAACGATGTTTCGCTGACGGTCAATGACGGCGAATTCGTTGCGCTCGTCGGTCCTTCAGGCTGCGGCAAGACAACCACGCTCAATCTTGTGGCGGGGCTCATCCCTATCACATCCGGCGACATCGTCATCGGCGAGCGGGTGGTCAACGACCTCGACCCCAAGGACCGGGACATCGCAATGGTGTTCCAGAACTACGCGCTCTACCCGCAGAAATCCGTGTACAAAAACCTGGCTTTCCCGCTGCAGATGCGCAAACTGCCACGCGACGAGATCGACAAGAAGGTCAGGGAAGCAGCGCGGGTGCTCGACATGACGCAGCTCCTCGAGCGCAAGCCGCGCGAACTTTCGGGCGGCCAACAGCAGCGCGTGGCGCTCGGCCGTGCGCTCGTTCGCGATCCGGCCGTATTCCTGATGGATGAACCGCTTTCCAACCTCGACGCAAAGCTGCGGGTGCAGATGCGGTCGGAGATCAAGCGTTTCCACCAGGATCTCAAGGCGACGATCATCTATGTGACCCACGATCAGCTCGAAGCGGTCACCATGGCCGACAGGATGGCGGTGATGAACGGCGGCTATCTGCAGCAATACGATACTCCGGCGCAGGTCTTTGCCAATCCGGTGAACATGTTCGTCGCCAGCTTCGTCGGCAGCCCGGCCATGAGCCTAGTCCCATTGGAGGCATCAACGGCAAGCGGCGACAATGTGTTGATCAGCGCGGAGGGATGGCGCCTCGAGCTTTCGCCAAAAAATGCCCAGAAAGTTGCAAGGTCATCCACCAAGAAAGTCGTGCTCGGCGCGCGCCACTCGACGATCAAGCTGCACAAGAGTGCGACGCCTGGGAGCGTCCCTGCCAAAGCCTACACGGTGGAGCCGACCGGTGATGTCACCTTCGTGCAGGCGTTCCTATCAGGCGCCATCGTCAATGTCAGCGTGCCGCCGACCATTGCGGTCACGCCCGACGAACAGATTTGGCTCGAGTTCGATCAGGAGCGAATGCATCTGTTTGACGGCGAAACGGAAATGGCCCTCAAGGCCAACTGAGAGCAGGCGGATGCGGGTGAAACGAGGGCGTGGATGACGAAGCTTAAAATCACGGCGATCAAGCCCTACCCAGTATGGGTAGGAACGCGCAACCAGATGCTGGTCAAGGTCGAGACCGACAGCGGCATCTTCGGCTGGGGCGAGAGCGGCTTGAGCGGTCGCGAGAAGGCCGTCGCCGGTGCGATCGAACACTATCGCGAATTTCTCATGGGCCGTGACGCGATGCAGACTGGTCGGATTTGGCAGGAAATTTATCGCAGCCAATATTTCGAAGGCGGGCGCGTTCTGCAGGCGGCGATTTCCGCGATCGACATCGCCCTTCACGACATCAAGGGCAAGGCGCTGGGGGTTCCAGCCTACGAACTGCTGGGCGGCAAGCAGCGCGACCGCATTCCGACCTTCGCCTCGACCGGCGACGAGGCCGAGGGCGAGGTTGCCATCGAACGAGCCCGCGAACTCCGCGCACAAGGGTGGCAGGCGATCCGCTTCTTCCCCATCGGGCAAAACAGCAAGGACATCTTTGAGCCGCGGGAGTCGATCGGCGTTACCGCAGCGATGCTGAACAAGGCGCGCGAGGCGCTGGGCGACGACGTCGTCCTCGGCATCGATTATCATCATCGGCTGTCGGTGGCCGAGGCGGCGAGCTTCTGTAACAAGCTCGACCGTGGCGTGCTTGATTTCCTCGAGGAGCCAATACGAGACGAGACACCAGAGGCCTACGAATCCCTGCGCACCATGACCGACATCCCCTTCGCCATCGGCGAGGAATTTGCCAGCAAGTGGCAATTCCTGCCCTATATCGAGCGTGGCATCCATCAGTTCAACCGGCTCGACATCTGCAATGTGGGCGGGCTCACCGAAGCGATGAAGGTCGCTGGCTGGAGCGAGGCGCACTATGTGGACCTGATGCCGCACAATCCCCTCGGCCCAGTCTGCACGGCCGCGACCATCCATCTCGCCGCCGCGGTGCCGAATTTCGCATGGCTCGAGACCAGGGCGCCCGAAGCGAAGCTCGGCTTCGACAATTCCGATTTCTTTCCCCTGCAACCACGGCTCGACGGCCCGGACTATCCGGTCAGCGATCTGCCGGGGCTCGGGGTCGAGGTCAACGAAGAAGCGATCAAGGCGGAGAGCTTTCGTTTCTGGGAAGCGCCTCACCTCAAGCGCCGCGACGGTTCTGTTACAAACTGGTAGTTTCATCCACCGGAGCCTAAGATGACGCATACGCCCGATATTCCGCGACCGCCCAGAGACATGATCGACGCACTGAAGGAGATCGGCGCCGCGACCATTGCCGGTACGCTCGGCCATATGGGCTTCCGCAATCCGCATATGGTCGGCCCGGTATCGCAGAGCCGCGGGAAGTCCATCGTCGGCCCGGCGCTGACGCTTCAATTCCTGCCGCAGCGGCCCGACCTTTTCACCGAGGGAGAATATGCAGATCCGGAGACGCAGTTGCACCGCCATGTGCTTTATCACGTGCAGGAGGGCGATGTGGTCGTGGTCGACGCGCGCGGTGACATGAGCTCGGGCGTCTTTGGCGATATGATGTCGACCTATTTCAAAGGCAGAGGCGGCGCCGGCATCGTGATCGATGGGTGCATGCGCGATCGGCCCAATGTCGAGAAGCTCGATCTCCCTTTGTGGCTGCGCGGCTGGACGCCCAACTATCATGTGCAGACTGGCATCTATCCCAACGCCGTCAACGTTCCGATTGCCTGCGGCGGTGTCACCGTGATCCCCGGAGACATCATCGTCGCCGACGATGACGGGGTGGTGGTGCTTCCAGTCGCAATGGCCCCGAAGGTAATCGAAGAATCGCAAATGCATCACGATTGGGAGGAGTTCTCGCGAGCGAAACTTATGGAGGGCGGCTCGTTGCAGCGCTACTATCCGCTGCATGGCGATGCCCGGACAGAATACGAAGAATGGCGCAAAACACACCGCCTGGGAACAATCTAGACAATGCATTGCTCCAGAGGGCGGCGAACTTTGTGAGGCGTTGCCGGCGATCTGCGAGCCTACTTCGCAGTGAACGTCAGGTGTCGGAATCACCGCTCAGCCGCGGGCTCTTGGCTAGTGATTCTTGATTAATTGTGCCCCAACTTAAAACGCTCTATTTTTCTTGCGGGGTGCCTCGACGAGACGGAACGTTCTGCTTCACAGCGCCGTCGGACCACTTCGGTTACCGCACCAATCCCGGGTGCCGTTCGACGACACGATCTACGAGGAGACGAGCGATGGGCGCAACCACGCCAGACAACATCATGCGGCTTGGCATGGGGTTCTGGGCCTCCAAAGCCATGCTCAGCGCGGTCGAGCTCGGCGTCTTCACCGAGCTCGCTGCCGGCTCGGCCGACCTGCCCGAGCTGCAGGCCAGGCTGAAACTGCATCCCCGCTCAGCCCGCGACTTCCTCGACACCCTGGTGGCCCTGAAGCTGCTCGAACGCGAGGACGGCCGCTATCGCAATGCCACTGATACGGATCTCTTCCTCGACAAGGTCAAGCCATCCTATATCGGCGGCATCCTCGAAATGGCCAATGCCCGGCTCTACGGTTTCTGGGGTTCGCTTACCGAAGCCCTGCACACGGGAGAACCACAGAACGAAGCCAAGCACAGCGAGGACTTCTTCGCGGCGATATATGCGGAGCCGGCACGACTGCGCGGGTTCCTCGAGGCGATGAGCGGGATCAGCGCCGGTGCGGCGCAGGCGATCGCCGCCAAGTTCGACTGGTCGAAATACACGACCTTCGCCGATGTGGGCGCGGCGCAAGGCATGGTGCCGGTGGTGATCGCCCGAGCTCATCCGCATCTCCAGGGTCTCGGCTTCGACCTGCCCGCCGTGCAGCCGATATTTGACGAGTTCGTCGCCCGGCACGGCCTTGCCGACCGCATCCGCTTCCAACAGGGCAATTTCTTCGACAGCCCGATGCCGAATGCGGATGTGATCGTAATGGGTCATATCCTCCACGACTGGGATCTTGCCGAGAAGAGGATGCTGCTGGAAAAAGCCTTCGCCGCGCTGCCGAACGGCGGGGCCCTGATCGTCTACGACGCCGTCATCGACGATGAGCGCCGAAGCAACGCCTTCGGCCTGCTGATGAGCTTGAACATGCTGATCGAGACCCGCGGAGGGTTCGACTACACCGGCGCCGACTGCCAAGCCTGGATGCGCGACGCCGGTTTCGTGTCCACGCGCGTCGAGCCGTTGCTGGGGCCGGACTCGATGGTGATCGGATTCAAGCCCGGCTGAGCGGAAGCGGCGACCTCGGCTGTTGTTCAGCAAGATCGATCAATGGCACGATGTCGATCGCCTTTGCCCTGACCCGGACCAGGGAAGGCGGCGCTGCCCTCCCCCAAAGTTGATGCGCGGTGGGTTGAAATAGTCTTCTTCATATCCATCATTCTCTGCATGAAACGAATTGTCGTCATCGCGTGCACGTGCATGGCCTTTCTCGCCGCCTGCTCACGCACCGAACCTCTCGAAGTGTCTGCCGCGCCCTCCGTTTCACCCGGCGCCGCCCCAGTCAGCGATCAAGCTGTAATTGCAGAGGTGGTCGGCCGCGGAACTGTCGGAACGAAAGCTCTCGCGTGGGCAAATCCGTCGACCGGGAGCGCCGGAGTTATCGAACAGATCGACACCCACGACAGGGTTAATGGATGCCGTGGTTTCGTAACAAGTCGCCAGTCCCTAGAGGGTACTGCGCGCTTCGATGGCGTCGTTTGTCCTTCTGGGAATTCTTGGAAGTTAGCAGCAACGACCCACTAGCGTAACCACCGGCGGCGTTTTGCCAAAGACGGTCCTTTTCCCGGGGGCGGCGTTCACACCACACAGGTGGCATCGCGAAACGGCGCCCAGATAGAAATCTCCACCGACTTCCGACCCAAATCTCGCGAGCATCTCAGGGGATCTGAACAACCCGCTTTGTAGTGGGGCGGTCAGGACGGAGCGCTTTTTTGACATCAAGCAACGCCCGAAAACGCTTCCTTTCCGGGCTTGGCCGTGATGGTGGCAATGATGGTGAGTGGCGCGCCGGCTTCAGGCCCCTGTCAACGCCCCATGGACGAGTGCGCGCAGTTCTTTGCGCACGGGAATGGCGCTCGAGGGCAACAGTTGCGTGAAGAGAATCACAACCATGTCGTCGACCGGGCTCACCCAGAAGAAGGTGCCTGCCGCCCCGCCCCAGCCATAGTCTCCCACCTGCGCCGAAATTTGTGCCTTGGCCGGATCGAGGACGACGGAGCCCAACAGACCAAACCCGACGCCATCAAATTGGGTCTCGGCCCAAACCTCGGCTGCCAACGAGGCAAGATCGCCTGGCAGGTGATTGCACGCCGCCAATTTCAAAGTGCGGGGACTAAGGATGCGTTCGCCGTCGAGCTCACCTCCAGCACGTAGCATTTCGGCGAACCGCCAATAGTCGTCGATGGTTCCGACTAGCCCGCCTCCGCCGCAAAAAGTATCAACCTTACCTTGCCCCCAGGCCGAAACCTCCGGCGCTTCGTGCAACGCCATGCCGCCAGCCGTAGCCTCATAGAGCGGGGGGAAGCGGCCGATCCCGGACTCCGGCACATAGAAACCGGTGTCGTCCATGCCGAGGGGCTCGAATATCCGCGTCGCGAAGTACTTGTCGAGCGTCATACCGGAAACGACTTCAACGATGCGGCCGACGACATCTAACCCGGTGCTGTATTGCCATTTCGTACCCGGCTCCCATTCCAATGGCAGCTCGGCGATCCTGCGCACCATCTTGTCGAGCCCACCGTAGGCAAGGGCGAGGCCGAGTTTTTCTTTGGCATAAGCTTCGCCGAGTATTCCGGGGTTCGTAAAAAGACTTAGGCCAGATGTGTGCGTCAGCAGATGGTGGATCGTCATCTTCGTTTTGACGGGCACGGTTTGGTCGAGCGACGTTGCGGCCGGTATCAGAAGCTGCATGTCTTTGAATTCCGGCAGGTAAGCTTCGACCGGATCGTCGAGATGAATTCGCGCCTCCTCGTACAATATCAACAGCGCGACGGCGGTGACAGGCTTAGTCATCGAGTAGATGCGGGCGATGAGGTCGCGCTGCCAAGGCCGCTTGGCTTCGATGTCGACGTGCCCGGCGCAGTCGAAAAAGGCGAGCTTTCCATGGCGCGCGATGAGCACGGCACCGCCAGGCCAGCGCCCGGTGTCGGCATAGCGCTGCATCCACTGCTTCAGTCGCGCCAGCCGCGCCTTGTCGAAGCCGAGGTCCTTAGAATCAAGAACTGGTTCGCTACTAAATTGTCTCATTGGGCAAATGCGCTCCCGCGCAGTATCGCCAATAAGTTCCTATATTACGCCGCCGCTAATATAAATGAAATGGACGAGTAGATGGGCTATTCCTCCTAAATTGCCTCAAGGAAGCATGACGCAGCATCTCCCTCGCCTTCAGGAACTTCGCCCGCCCCACCAATCCCGGCTTCAGCCATTCGGCCTTTTCCTTCGCCAGTCCCTTCGGCGGAGGGGCGCCTGATTTGGCCTGAGCGCTTGTCCCCTAGCGTTCGCCGTTTGTCTGCTTTGAAATGACGACGGCGCCGTCCATCTAAGGCTGAAATGAGAACGGTCTGCAGCGGTTAAAGATTGCCCCTTATTTCTTCGAAAGATCGGCGAGAAGCCGATCCAGAGCAGTCCTCCACTTGACGCTCTCATCGTCGCTCGTAAAATCGCGGTCCATCGCATGGAATCCGAGTGCCCGATAAGCTTCGAACTGCTCTTCTGAAAGCACAAGGGTTTCGCAGGAATCGTTGGTTGCGGAGGCAGGATTCGATCCGCCGGCCTCCAGATGGTGGGCCTGCGGAAAAAGCGTGATAGCTTGCCGTAATGGGAGCATCTTCGATTCGATTTGTGCACATCACGTTTGCGGCTCTTGCCGTTGCGCTCGCGATGATAGTGAACGCTCATTCTGAGGACCGGACCTATTCACTGAGGTACGCGCTAGTCCTTGAGGGCAAAGATCCTATTGCTGGCGACGCTAAGTGCGTCGCTAGTATCCCTTGCGAGTTTTTTACCGGCTCCAATAGCGACATTAAGTTTAAGTTCACACGTTCCAACGGCGAAGGTTGATTGCTCCGAATGCTCGCTTAGCGGCGGAAGAAATAAAATATGGTGCGACAGTTGTGGCGTGAACTATCTCTACAAAGGACGTGAATACGGCGGCATTGAAACAATGTTGGTCATCCGCAACAGACCGTTGTTGGGGACGCTTCCGTTGACTTACTAAGACCCCGGTTGCGGGGCTTTCCACAGGGACACGATGGAAAGAATGGCGGGAATCAAACGTGGCGATCTTCATGGAATGCGAACCACAAAGCGAACCGTGGGAAGATGAAGACGACGCATACGGCTGATCGGCGAGGCGCGTCGGTGGTTGCGGGGCAGGATTTGAACCTGCGGCCTTCAGGTTATGGCCACAGACAAATACCGATCCCCAGGTTCATAAACGTGGTGCGACTTTCACAGTAGCCTCATACCTCTCCTCCCACGCATGCCCGCAGCCAAATTCGTCACACTGCGCCGGTCCGTGGGATGCAAAGAGTTCGAGTTCCCCCTGATCGCAAAGCCTCATCTAACGCAAAAACCCCGCGGTTGTTGCACTACCGCGGGGCTCTTTGACGCCTGACCAGGGAGAGGAGGTCAGGCAGCCTTGACTTTACCCGATGTGCGGGCCCATTCGGGCAGCCAGTCGCCGTGGGCGGCGAGCAGGTCGTCGACCAGCGACCAGATCTGGTCGAGGTCGAGTTCGGCCGCCGTATGCGGGTCCATCATCGCGGCGTGGTAGATGTGCTCGCGATTTTCGGTCATCAGCGCCTGCACCGTCAGTTCCTGCACGTTGATATTGGTGCGCATCAGCGCCGTCAGTTGCGGCGGCAGCTCGCCGATGAAGGTCGGCTGGATGCCGGAGGCGTCGACGAGGCAGGGCGCTTCGGCGGCGCAATTTTCCGGCAGCGAGGTGATGCAGCCATTGTTGCGCAGATTGCCGTAAATGACCGAGGGTTCGCCGGTCCAGACCGAATTGATGATCGAGGAGGCATATTCCTTCGACGGCGTCACCTCGATCTTGTCGGCCGAGCGATAGGCCTCGGCCTGGCCCTTCCAGCGCTCGATCTGCTCGATGCAGCGCTTCGGATATTCATCGAGCGGAATGCCGAATTTCTCGATCAGGTCCTCACGGCCTTCCTTGATGAAATAGGGCGTGTATTCGGCGAAATGCTCCGAGCTTTCGGTGACGAAATAGCCGAGCCTGGTCAGCATCTCGTAGCGCACCTTGTTGGGGCAGCGCGGATTCCAGCCGGGCTTCGGCGCCCTGCCCTCGCGGTAGCCGCGCAAGAGATCGGGATAGAGGTTGCGGTAGGAGCCGTCGGGCTGGCGATGCTCGAATTTGAGATAGAAGGCCATGTGGTTGATGCCGGCGGCGCGGTAGCGGATTTCCTCGTAGGGAATGTCGAGATCGTGCGCCAGCTCCATCGCCGTGCCCTGCACCGAATGGCAGAGGCCGACCTGGCGGATGGTCGGATATTTCTCCGAGATCGCCCAGGTGTTGATCGCCATCGGGTTGACATATTGCAGCATGATCGCCTCGGGGCAGACGGCGAGCATGTCCTCGCAGACCTTCCAGAGATGCGGCACGGTGCGCAAGCCCCGCATGATGCCGCCGACGCCGAGCGTGTCGGCGATCGTCTGGCGCAGCCCGTATTTCTTCGGCACCTCGAAATCGGTGACGGTGCAGGGCTCATAGCCGCCGATCTGGAAGGCGACGACGACGAAATCGGCGCCTGAAAGCGCCTTGCGCTGGTCGGAGTAGGTCTCGGCCTTGGCCTTGACGCCGAGCGTCGAGATCAGCTTGTTGACGACGATGGCGCTTTCCTCAAGCCGCTGCGGGTTGAGATCCATCAGCGCGATCGTCGCACCCGAGAGTGCGGGACGCTGCAAAACGTCGCCGATGATGTTCTTCATGAAGACGGTGGAGCCTGCTCCGATGAAGGTGATTTTGGGATTTCCTGCCATTATAGCCTCCGGCATTCGATAATCATGCTACCTCGAAAGCGGCCTTGACGAGCCGTTCGGTGTAGGCGGTCTTGGGATTGGTGAGCACTTCGTCGACGGGCCCCTCTTCCATGATCTTGCCATGCTGCATGACGATGACGCGATGGCAGAGCGCCCGGACGACCTTGAGATCATGGGAGATGAAGAGGTAACTCAAGCCGCGCTCGTCCTGCAGCTTGCGCAGCAGTTCGATGATCTGCGCCTGGACGGACAGGTCGAGTGCGGATGTCGGCTCGTCGAGCAGGATGAATTCCGGCTCCAGCGCGATGGCGCGTGCGATGGCGATGCGCTGGCGCTGGCCGCCGGAAAATTCATGCGGGAAACGCGACAGGATATTGCCGGGCATGCCGGCGGCAACAAGCGCCTCGCGCACCCGGTCCTGCCGTTCGGCCCTCGTAGCGCCCAGCCGGTTGACGACGAGCCCTTCCTCGATGATCTGGCCAATCGTCATGCGCGGATTGAGCGAGGAGAACGGGTCCTGGAACACCACCTGCATGCGGGCCCGCAGCGGCCGCATCTCGGCCCTGGAAAGGCCGTGGATCGGCTGACGGTCGAAATGGATCTCGCCGGCCTGCGGCGTGTTCAGCCGCAGGATCGCCTGGCCGAAGGTGGTCTTGCCGGAGCCTGATTCGCCGACGAGGCCGAGCGTCTCGTGACGACGGAGCGTCAGGCTGAGGCTATCGACGGCGACGAGCTCACGCATCTCGGGTTTCAGGAAGGTGCCGTGGCGCAGCATGAAGCCGACACGCACGCCCTTGGCGTCGAGGATGATGTCGGAGCCCTCCGGCAGCGGATTGGCTTGTCCACGCGGCTCGGAGGCGAGCAGATGTCGGGTGTAAGGGTGCTGAGGATTGGCAAAGAGCGCCTCGGTGACGTTGTGTTCGCGGACCTCGCCATGCTGCATCACATAGACGTAATCGGAGAACTGCCGCACCACCGTCAGATCATGGGTGATGAGGATGACCGCCATTCCCAGCTCTTTCTGCAGGTTGCGGATCAGATTGAGGATCTGCGCCTGGACGGTGACGTCGAGCGCCGTCGTCGGCTCGTCGGCGATCAACACGTCGGGATCGTTGGCGAGCGCCATGGCGATCATCACGCGCTGGCGCTGGCCGCCGGAAAGCTGATGCGGATATTGCCTGAGGCGGGCGGCCGGGTCGGGAATTTGCACATGTTCGAGCAGCTCGAGGGCGCGCTTTTCCGCATCCCGCTTGCTGATCCGGCGATGGACGCGGATCGCCTCGACGATCTGGCTGCCGATCGTATAGATCGGGTTCAGCGAACTCATCGGCTCCTGGAAGATCATCGAGATGCGGTCGCCGCGCAGCTTGCGGCGCGCCCGCTCTGAGAATTTCAGGATGTTACTGCCGTCATAGGAGACCGTCGATTTGGCGGAGACGACGGCGCGCTTCGACAGGAGACCCATCACCGTGCGCGCCGTCACCGACTTGCCGGAGCCGGATTCGCCGACGATCGCGATGGTCTCGCCGCGATAGAGCTGGAAGGAGACGTCCTTGACAGCCTCGACCATGCCGTCCTCGACCTTGAAATTCACCGCCACGTTGCGGGCGTCGATGATCGGCGTGTCCGAGCGGCCGTCATGATCGTGGCGGACGGGCGGGGCGAAGGAATTGACCAGTGCAAGAGCCATATCAATCACCTCAATATGGATCGACCGCGTCGCGCAGTCCGTCGCCGAGCGCATTGAAGGCGAAGACGGTGACGAGCACGAAGCCGACGGGAGAAAGAATCCAGGGATAGGAGCCGATGACCGAATAGGTCGCCGTATCCTGCAGCATCAGCCCCCAGGAAATCAGCGGCGGCTTGACGGCAAAGCCGAGGAAACCGAGGAAGGATTCCAAGAGCACGACACTCGGGATGTGCAGCGTCACCGCGACGATGACGTGGCTCAGCACGTTCGGCAGGATATGCTGGATGATGATGCGCCGATCGGTGGCGCCGACCGCCATCGCCGCCCGGACATAATCGATGCGGGCAAGTGCCAGGGTCTTGCCGCGCACCTCGCGCGACATCTGCGCCCAGCCGAGCGCCGACATCACGACGATGACGAAGGCGAGGAAGACATTGGTCGGCGCCGTCACCGGGATCAGCGAGGTCAATGCGAGATAGAGCGGCAGCTGCGGGAAGGCGAGCACCAGCTCGACGAAGCGCTGCAGCCAGACATCGAAGGTGCCGCCGAAATAGCCGGAAACCATGCCGACCGTCGTGCCGATCAGCGTGACGATGAAGACCACTGTCAGCGCGATCATCAGCGAGATGCGCGAGCCGATGATGGCGCGCGACAGCACGTCGCGGCCAAACTTGTCGGTGCCGAGGAAATGAACCGGCTGGCCGTCAACCGAGCCGAAGAAGTGCCGGTCGGCCGGGATCAGGCCGAGCAACTTATATTCCGCACCCTTAACGAAGAAGCCGAGCAGCCGCGGATTGTCGTAGTCCATACCGACGATCGGCTGAAAGGTAACGGGATCGAGTTCCTCGGAATCTGACAGCGCATAGACACGCGGCTGGAAGACAAAATTTCCGTCCTTGTCGTGGAAGCTCATCACCTGCGGCGGCGCGAAGCCGACGTCGGTCGCCTTCGGGTCCATCGGTGCGAAGAAATCGGCAAAGACCGCCATCAGAATCAAGAGCCCGACGAGCACCAGCCCGGCAACGCCGGTCCAGGAGCGCCGCAACCGGCGCCAGACGAGTGCCAGATAGCTTTCACTGCCATGCGAAGGCTTTTTGACTGCTGGTTCGGTTGTCGGAGGCGTGTCGGACGAATCGAAAGCAAGCATTTCAGGCTCCTCCGAACTGGCGTACGCGCGGATCGAGCAAGGCGAGCAGCATGTCGGCGATGATATTGCCGACGATCAGCGTCGCCGACAGCACCATCATGAAGGTGGCGGTGACATAGACGTCGCCGATCGCCATCGAGCCGACGATCGCCGGGCCGACGGTCGGCAGCGCGAAGATGATCGCGGTTTCGATCTCGCCGGTCAGCATGTAGGGCAGCACGACACCCTGATACATCACCAGCGGATGCAGCGCGTTCGGCACCGCATGGCGCATCACCACCGCGCCACCGGACAGGCCCTTGGCCTTTGCCGTCTCGACATACTGCGCATTCAGCGTATCGAGCAGATTACCGCGCATGACGCGCATGTTATAGGCGAGCCCGCCGAAGGTGGCGATCGCCACAACAGGCCAGACATGGCTGACGAGGTCGACGAATTTCGCCCAGGACCAGGGCGCTCCGCCATATTGCGGCGAGAAGAAGCTGCCGATCTCCGTTACGTTGAACTGGAAGACCAGGAGATAGACGATGATCAGCGCCATCAGGAAGCGCGGCACCGTCATGCCGAGGAAGGAGACTGCCGAAAGCGTGCTGTCGATCCAGCTATATTGCCGCGTTGCCGCCCAGATGCCGAAGCCAATGCCGAGCACCGAAGCGAAAATGTGGCAGACGAGCGCCAACAGCAAGGTCCGCGGCAGGCGCTCGCCGACGACGTCGGCAACCGGCTTGTTGTAGAACATGCTGTAGCCGAAATCGCCGCGCGTTACGATGCCGCCGATCCAGTTGACGTATTGGACGACCATCGGCTTGTCGAGGCCGTGCTCGATGCGGTAGGCCTGCGCCTGCGCTTCGGCCTGGGCATAGGATGCGCCGCCCTGGTTGATCAGCTGGGATCTTATATAATCGGCGTAATCGCCGGGCGGTGCCTGGATGATCGCGAAAGTCACCACGCTCAGGATCAAGAGAACGGGGATCGCGGAGGCTATGCGCACGAGCAGGAATCGTAACATCTAACGGTTCGCTTCTCTCTGCCGCCAGTCGCTCCTTGTCAGCGCGGCCGGCTCGTTGGTCATATCAGGCCGCGCGCGGCACGCGCGGCCCGGAACTCACTTCAGCTGGGAGGGAACCCTCTAGCGCATCGCGTCAGGTGCGACGCGCTTCAGCTCTTCATCTCCGGGCCATGGGCCTCAGTTGATCGGGCCCTTGTCGCCGGGCTTGCCGGGCAGCTGCTCGGGGAACAGCTCATATTTGCCCTGCTTGTCGGCAGCCACCCACAGGCGTTCGCGGATCACCGAATCTTCGGCCCAGTTGAACATCATAATCGGCGTTCCCTGGGGCACGTTGGAGAAGCGCTTGTTGACGATCAGCGCGCCCGGATATTCCGTCAGGCCGACCGTATTGACGTGCTCCGTCGAGATCTTCTGATACTGCTTCATCAGATCGACGCGCTCGTCATTGTCCTGGCTCGTCCTGAACTTGTTGACGACGTCGACAAGCTGCGTTTCGAACGGCATCAGATCGAGCTGGTCATCCTTGCCGGCGCGGTGATGCCAGCTGGTGCGCGGACCGACAGGAGCAAGCTGCTCGGTATTCTGCACCACCGACGACAGCTCCGTCGTGTTGCGCTGGATCAGCCAGTCGAAGCGGCCGGCATAATGGGCATCGTCACGCTTGGCGCCGTCGAGCGCATTGATGACGATCTTCAGGCCGAGCTTCTCCATCTGGCCGACGACACCTTCGGCAAGACTCTTGTCGGTCGTGTACTGATTGTTGATCAGCATGACGATCTCGACATCCTTGCCGCCCGCCGTGCCGGCCGGGAAGTTCACGATGCCGTTGCCGTCAGTGTCCTTGAGGCCGGCTTTGGCGAGTTCCGCCTTGGCGCCCTTGAGATCGAAGGGATAATAGACGGTGGAGTTGCGATCGTAGAAGCTGGTGCCGGAGGAAAGTCCGCCCGGATAGATCGCCGTGAACGGCCCCTTGACCAGCGAGTCACCGATCGCCTTGCGATCCAACGCCATGGTAACGGCCTTGCGGAAGTCCTCGTTGCGGTTGAGCTCGCGGATCGCCTGGCCGCGCTCGTCCGGGTTGCCCCAGCCATTGGCGGAGAAGTTCATCCGCAGGTTATAGCCGATCAGGCGCGGGCCAAAGGCAAGGCGGGCGGGCGCGGTCTTTTCCGCAGCGCGCTTCAGCGAGGCGACGAAGTTTTCCGGCTGCTCGAGGTTGGAGAAATCCGCGGATCCGGCCACCGCCTGAACGTCACGGTCGGCCCATGTCGAGAGCTTGTAGTGCAGCTCGTTGAGATAGGGCAGCTGGTTGCCCTTTTCGTCGACCTTCCAGTAATAGGGATTGCGGCGCAGGACGATGATATCGTCAGGGCGATATTCCACCGGCACCCAGGCGCCCATCACAGGCATGTTCATGAACTCCGGCGGAAAGGCGTTCTTGAACTGGTCGTAGGTGTTCTTCGAATATTTCGGATGCTGCGGTTTGAGGATGTGCGACGGACCCGGGCAGAAGTTCGGGTAAGCCATCGTGTAGAGGTACTGCTTCGGGAAGGCTTCCTTGAAGGTCCATTCGACCGTGTAATCGTCGATCTTCTTCAGCGTCGTGCCGACACCGAAGGCCTCAGGCGAAGCGCCGCCGCCGAGCGGCGAGACGTTCGGGTCGATGACCTCGTCTTCCCAGTAGAACATGATGTCGTCGGCATTGAACGGCGCGCCGTCGGACCACTTGGCGCCTTCGATCAGGTGCATGGTCAGCTTATGGCCGTCCTCCGACCAGTCCCAGCTCTTGGCAAGGTTCGGCAGCGGCTCGGTATCCTGGGCCTTCACCTGGAAGAGCGGCGCGGTGCGCGTCAGGCATTCGGACAGGCCGATATCGATGCCGCCCCAGCCCTGCGTCTGGCCGGCGCCGTAATTCCAGCCTTCCGGCCGGCCACCGATGACATGGCGCATCGTATCGCCGTAGACGCCGATGCCGTCGGGCATATTGCCCGTCTTGAAGACCAGCGGCTCCTTCGGCAGCCGGTCCTTGACCGCCGGCAGCTTGCCGCTGGAGACGAAATTCTTGGTGACCCAGTCGGGCTCGTGATATTCGGGCAGCGCCTTGAACTCCAGGATGGAGTCGCGCGCGACATAGTTGATCTTGCCTTCGGCCGGGAACTCCGGCGGCACCGGCGGGACGGTCGCCTCGGAGGCATAGGCATTCAGCGCCATGACTGAGACGCCGAGCGCCAGTCCGGCCAGAATGCTTGTTTTGCGGAAATTCATCATCGTTTCTCCCTCTGTTTCGGAGCGCGGTCACGCGGGCTCCTTTTCCTCGCACGATGTGAAAGCGGGTTTGATGTCATGGATTTCCCTCCCGGAAACCCATGACGACCCATCTTCCACGAAAAAGTCAGACGGCCTGTTTCAGCGCCGCCTTTTCCGCACGCAGCTCCTCGATCGAGCGGACGTTGCGGCGCGCAGCCCCCGCCCAGTCACGGGTCTGCACCTTGGATTTCGACAGCCGCTCCTTGGCGGTCGGCACGGCATCGGCATATTGCGGCAGCCAGCGCGCCTGGGCAACGACCATCTCGTCGACCATCTGCCAGACTTCCTCCGGCGTCGAGACGGCGCCAACCAGCGGATCGTGCAGCACGGCAAGCTTCAGGAGGTCGATATCGCCGGAGATGGCCGCGTGCACCGACATGCGCTGGACGTTGATCGAGGCGATGCAGGTGGCAGCACAGGCTTCCGGCAAGGTGACGCCGGAGACCATGTTGATGCCGAAGCGATCGACGAAGCCGGGCGATTCGATGATCGCATCGGATGGCAGGTTGGTGATGACGCCATTGTTCTTGACGTTGAAATGGCCGCGATAGACCCGGTTCGTTTCCAGTCCCTCCAGGATGTGGCTGGCATGTTCGTTCGAGCGCCTGGCCGGATCGATCGGCCTGGAGGCGGATTCGAGGAACTGCGGGAATTCCGTCTCGAACCAGTTGCGGGTTTCCGTCGAGTGCCGGAGGTAGCCGCCGGTCTCGCCATGGATCCAGTCGGACATGTCGATCCAGCGGGTGATTTCCTCCGGCCGCTTGCGGTACCAGGGCAGATATTCCGACAGGTGGCCGTTGCTTTCGGTGGAATAAACGCCGAACCGCTTCAGCACGTCGATGCGCAATTTCTCCTGCTGCGAATAGACGGGATGCGCCTCGAAGGCGGCGACCAGCTCGTCCTTGCCGATCCTGCGGCCGTTGAGGCGCAGGTCGATGAACCAGGTCTGATGGTTGATGCCGGAGCAGATGTAATCGAGCTCGCGCACCGACGTGGCGCCGAGCACCTCGGCGATCTGTTCGGCGCCGTGCTGCACGCCGTGGCAGAGGCCGACAGTGTCGACCTTGCCATATTCGATCGCCGCCCAGGTGTTCATCGCCATCGGATTGGCGTAGTTGAGGAACTTGGCGCCCGGCTCGGCGACTTCTCTTATATCCTTGCAGAAGTCGAGGATGACGGGAATGTTGCGCTGGCCATAAAGGATGCCGCCGGCGCAGATCGTATCGCCGACGCACTGGTCGATGCCGTATTTCAGCGGGATCCTGATATCGTCGGCATAGGCTTCGAGACCGCCGACCCGCACGCAGCTGATGATGTAACGCGCGCCTTCCAGCGCCTTGCGGCGGTCGGTCGTCGCCGTCACCTTGGTCGGCAGCTTGTTCGCCTCGACGACCCGGTCGAGGATCGCCTTGATCATCTCGAGGTTATGTTCGCTGATATCGGTGAGCGCGAATTCGATGTCGCGAAACTCCGGAACGCACAATATGTCGGTGAACAGCTTCTTGGTGAAACCGACGCTGCCCGCACCGATGATAGCGATTTTGAAACTCATGATCTTCACCTCGACCCAATCGAATGCTAGAGAAAAGATTGATATGGAGGAACAGACCGCATGCCGGCACATGTGGTTGAAAAAGCCGTAAAACTGCCTGTTTTCCTCCCGACCGATCGATCGGCCGTGCTCTCTTCCTTCTTGTCGAGCGGGATTATGCCCGAATTCGGCAGGCCGACCAGAGAAGGATTATGCTTTCAGGGGTAATTTTGTGCTGCAGGATTTAATCGCCAACGGACAGTCGATGAGGACGGTCTCGCTACCCCGCGGCCGTCAGCGGTTGCACGCGATGCCGACCAGCGCCGGTTACGAGGTGCGCGAGAACGAAACCTATGATTGGGACGGCCGCAGACGCGGCCAGACGCCGTTCACCGTGCTGCAGCACACGATCAGCGGCAGCGGCCGGCTGCGCTACCAGAACCGCAACTATCGCCTTCAGGGCGGCGACACGCTCCTCGTGCTCGTGCCGCACAATCACCGCTACTGGCTGGAGAAGGGCGACCGTTGGGAGTATTTCTGGATTTCGATGAACGGCGAGGAAACGCTGCGCATCCACAAGCTGGTACTTTCCACTGCCGGTCCGGTCTTGAAACTGCAGCCCTCGACCATCGATCATCTCGCCGATTGCAGCCTCCGTCTCGTCAAGGGCGCGACCTCGGCGGGAGCGGCCTCGGCGATCGCCTATGAAGCCGCGATGGCGCTCTATGACGACGTCTTCGGCTCGCCGGCCTTTGCCGCCGAGCTCAGCCTGATGCAGCCTGTCATCGATCATATCAACGCCAATCTCGACAAACCGCTGCCGGTCAGCGAACTCGCCGGCATCGTCGGCCTCAGCCGCGCGCATTTCTCCCGCAGCTTCGCCGAGAGCGAAGGCATGCCGCCGGCGGAATACGTGCTGCAGCAGCGGCTGCAGCGCGCCGTCAAGCTTCTGACCAAGGCAGACTTCCTGCCGGTCAAGGAAGTTGCCATCATGTGCGGCTTCGAGGACGCAAACTATTTCTCGAAGGTCTTCCGCCGCGTCTACGGCACCAATCCGACCGAATTCCGCACGACCGGCATGTATGCCAGCATCGGCAAGCTTCGCTGAGCGCCTGATCACCCGAAAGGCGCAACGCGAAATCCATGGCTAGGTGGCGGTTTGACATCGCTTGAACGAACGGCAATGTTGCTTTTCCGGACCTCCGGTCGCCTGCCCGGCGGACGTCGCGAGGAATGGAATTTTCTCAAGGACTATTCGATGACAGCGACGAAGGTTCTTCGACCGGTCATTGCCATAGCGGTTCTGGCCGCACTCAGCCTTCTCTCGCGAGTCGATTTCAATGCTTGACAATCCCACTTGGCCCGACGTGCTTTCCGATCCCATCGTCCAGGTCGGAATGCTGGCCGTGGTCGGCGCGATGGTTACCCGAATTGCCCTTCGCCGCTTCCCGAGCTGGAAGCTGGCCGGTCAGGTGTTCTTCTTCGCGGCGCTGACCATCCTGCTTCTCTATCACGATATCGTGCCCTATGAGGTCAGCCCGACATCGTCGTCCACCTTCGAACGTGTCTTCATCGGCCTTGCCAAGGTGGTCTGGTGGATCAATGCCGCCTGGGCCTTGATCGGCTTCGTTCGTGTCTTCTTGATCTTCGAACGTCAACCGCGGGAGGGGCGCCTCGTTCAGGATCTGGTTATCGGCCTGATCTATCTCGGCGCGATCCTTTCGGTGGTAGCCTATGTCTTCAGCTTTCCCGTCGGGACGCTGATCGCCACCTCGGGCGTCTTCGCCATCATCCTCGGCCTGGCGCTGCAGAGCACGCTGAACGACGTCTTTTCAGGCATCGCCCTCAATCTCGGCCGGCCTTACACAATCGGCGATTGGATCGTCCTCACCGACGGCGTCGAAGGGCGTGTCGTCGAAACCAACTGGCGTTCCACGCATCTCCTGAACGGCACGAACGACCTCGTCATCCTGCCCAACAGCTTCCTTGCCAAGGTGGGGCTGACCAACCTCAGCAGCCCCGACCGCAGCCACGGTGTCATGCTGACGGTCCGCGTCGTACCGACGGCGGGGCCATCGACGATCGTCGAGGTCATGCGCACCGTGCTTTTGAGCAGCGGCTCTATCCTGACGGAACCAATGCCCGGCGTACAGGTCAAATCGCTCAATGCCGATGCGGTGGAGGTTGAGCTTTCTTTTCGCGTCAGGGATATTGGCCACGCTGGGCCGGCGAAGAATGAGATATTCGATCTCGTCTATCGCCACATCAAGGCTGCCGGCCTCACCCTGACGCGGCCGATCGATGCCGCGGGCCCGCCGCCCGACCGGATGCAGCCGGAAGAAATGGCAGGGCCGCATCGTCCGACGCCGCTGAAGCTCCTCGATGCCATCCCCCTGTTTTCCTCGTTGACGGAGGACGAGAAGGAAACGCTGGCCGCCTCGATGACGCGGCGGACCTTCAAGAAGGATGCGATTCTGATTGAACAGGGGGATACGGTGGCTTCGCTGATGATCGTGCGCAGCGGCGCCGTCATCGCGACGCGGAAGGAGGGCCAAAAGGAAATCGAAGTCGGACGATTGGCACCGGGCGACTATTTCGGCGAGAGCGGACTGCTGATCGGCGCCGGCGAAGCGGCAAGGCTGCGCGCCCTTACCTTCGTGGTCATTTACGAAATTGCGCAGACCAGTCTGACACCGCTGCTGCACGACCGGCCCGGCATCGCCGAGGAGCTCGCCGCCACGCTGTCCCGCCGCATAGAGACCGGCCAGCATTCATTCGTGACCGAAGGCACAACGTTGAACGGCAGCTCGATGACCTCGTTGCTTATGCGAATCCGCCACCTGTTCCAGGTGCCGCAATAGCGGTCAATGCCAGCCGAGACGATTGTCGGTGCGGAAGCTTCGGCGACTTTCGGCTCGTCCATCATAATGACGCGCAACCGCAACCGGCATAGACTGACAGTGAGCCTCGCTTGCTTTCTTCTGCTGCGGTTACATCTTTGTATTGCTGACCCAGAGCAAGAATCGAATTTCGATGCAAGGTAGTGATTTGTATCTATCTCCAGCCCAGTGCCGCGCCGCGCGGGCACTCATCGCCTGGTCTGAGGACGACCTGTCTTCAGCTTCGAAGATCGACAAGGCGACGATTGCCGGTTTCGAGGCGGGAGCGCATCTCCCTGATGAGAAAACTCTCCAGGCCATGAGGCGCAGCCTGGAAGATGCAGGCGCGTTGTTTATCCCGGAAGATGGCGGCGGCGCCGGCGTTCGCTTGGCAAGATCGCGATCGGCTTCTATAGACACGGACGAGACCGAGACGGTCCAATATGAAGAGCATCTCAAAAACGACGCCCCTCCCGGCGCTGGCGGTTGAATGGCAAAGAAACAGAAGCTTGAGCACTCCGAATTGGCGGGGGAATTTACCGATGACGGGGTTACGGTGCTCGTCGATATCTTTCGAACCGCCGGCAGCAACGGAGACTGGACGATGGAAGTCGTCACCCAGGCGGAGGATCTGATCCAGTGGGACGAGCCGTTCGCGACCGACCGTGAAGCCTTCGACGAATTCCTGGCGGTCGTGGCGCGGGACGGCATTCGATCCTTCCTCGACGATGAAGAGCCTTCCGTGCATTGAGGGACAGTCCCGTGAAAAGCATCAATGATCTCGTCGCCTCGGCGAAAACCGTCTGCGAGCGATATCGGGCCGGACGGATGGAGCGCGAGACCGTGCGCGAGTGGGTTCTCCGGCTGGGCGCCTATCCCTCGCCGCACGGGGATCGCGTGCGCGAAGCGGCCGAATGGTTCCGACTGCACAATCGCGAACCTGTTTCCGAAGATATCGTGCTGGGGGACATCGACCGGCTCGAGGCGATTTCAGCGTCGTGATCCGGGCGTGCGAGCTCTATCGGGAATAATTTCAGCCTCGATCCGGGCTGACGCAATTACGCCGTTACTCGACGGCGTAGGACCAATGACGATTGTGAGCCTTATGCATAATGGCTTATCCAGCTTCGAGAGGGAGAGGTCTGGGGTTTTGCAGCTTCGGCAAATGTGACACGCTCACGAGGCTGACATGACTCCTGCATCTCACGCGAAGCGTAAGCCAAGCGCGGCTAGGTAGTTTTAATTCGTGCGGAAATAGAAGGAACAGCACGTGGCAGCATTTCCGGAAAAGGCAAAGGTCGTCATCATCGGGCTCGGCGGCATCGTCGGCGCCTCCATCGCTCATCATCTCGTCGAGCGCGGATGGGACGACATCGTCGGCATCGACAAGTCGGGCATACCGACCGACATCGGCTCGACAGCCCATGCCTCGGACTTCTGTTACACCACCAGCCACGACTATCTGTCGGTCTGGACCACGCAATATTCGATCGATTTCTATGAGAAGATGGGCCATTACGCCCGCATCGGCGGCCTCGAAGTGGCGCGTACCGGCGACCATGCCTGGATGGAGGAAATCAAGCGCAAGCTTTCCTCGGCCCGCGCCTTCGGCACACGCGCCCATTATGTCAGCCCTGCCGAGATCAAGGAGAAGTTCCCGCTGATCGAGGAAGATCAGGTGATGGGCGGCCTCTTCGATCCGGATGCCGGCCTCGTCATTCCGCGCTCGCAGACCGTTGCCGGCAAACTGGTCGACGCCGCCGAAAAGGCCGGCAAGCTGCAGGTCTTCGGCAATACCCCGGCGAAGTCGCTGATCGTCGAAGGCGGCCGCATCAAGGGCGTCGTCACCCATCGCGGCACCATCATGGCCGACCACGTCATCGTCTGCGCCGGCCTCTGGGGACGCCTGATCGCCGAGATGGTCGGCGAAGACCTGCCGGTCATGCCGGTCGATCACCCGCTGACCTTCTTCGGTCCCTATAACGAGTTCGAAGGCACCGGCAAGGAGATCGGCTTCCCGCTGCTGCGCGACCAGGGCAACTCCGCCTATATGCGCGATACCGGCGACCCGGCGACGACCGAAGGCGGCCAGATTGAGTGGGGCTATTACGAAGCCAACAATCCGCGCATGTGCCATCCGCGCGAGCTTCTCGAAAAACACGAAGCCCGCCTTTCGCCGTCGCAGCGCGATCTCGAGATGGAACAGATCATCGAGCCGCTCGAGCGCGCCATGGAACTGACGCCGATCCTCGGCGAACTCGGTTATAACGAAGGCCATTCCTTCAACGGTCTGCTGCAGGTTTCCGCCGCCGGCGGTCCATCCTGCGGCGAGAGCCAGAAGGTGCGCGGCCTCTGGTATTGCGTCGCCATCTGGGTCAAGGATGGCCCCGGCTATGGCAAGCTGATCGCCGACTGGATGACCGACGGTCGGACCGAAATCGACCACAACAGCATTGATTACGCCCGCTTCTATCCGCATCAGCTGACGGAAGAGTTCATTGAAGGCCGCTGCTTCGAAGCCGCCCAGAAGATCTATTTCCCGGCTGTCCACACCCGCGAACCCTATGCCTCCGGCCGCAACGTCAAGCGCTCGCCCTTCTACGAGCGCGAAAAGGAGCTGGGCGGCTACTTCATGGAGCTCGGCGGCTGGGAGCGTGCGCACGGCTACGCCGCCAACGAGCACCTTCTGGAAAAATACGGTGACCGCGTGCCGGTTCGCGAGAACGAATGGGACAGCCGCCATTTCTGGCGCGTCTCGAATGCCGAGCATCTGGCGATGAGCGAGGATTGCGGCATCGTCAATCTCAGCCACTTCCACATGGTCGATATCGAAGGACCCGACCATGTCGAACTGATGGAATGGCTGTGCGCTGCCAAGATCGGCGGCGATGCCAACATCGGCAAGGGCGTCTACACCCATTTCCTCGACGACGAAGGCATGGTGCGCGCCGACTTCACCGTCTTCCGCATGGCCGACCGCTGCCGTCTCGTCAACGGCGCCGATGCCGGCCCGCGCGACCTGCACTATATGAAGCGCGTCGCTCAAGACCGCGGCCTTGACGTGACCGTCACCGACGTCTCGGAAAAATTCGTGACGATCGGCATCTGGGGTCCGAACGCGCGCGAGACGCTGAAGAAGGTCGTGGCCGATCCGGCCGGGCTCGATCAGGAAAACTTCGCCTTCGCGGCGATCAAGCCGATCGAAATATCAGGCAAGACCGTCACCGCCTTCCGCATCTCCTATGTCGGCGAGCAGGGCTGGGAACTGCACATGAAGTACGAGGACGGCCTCGCCGTCTGGGATGCGCTGCGCTCGACCGGCGTGATGGCCTTCGGCGTCGAGACCTATGCGAATTCGCGCCGCATGGAGAAGAGCCTGCGCCTGCAGAACGCCGACCTGCTGACCCAGTACAATCTGATCGAAGCCGATCTCGCCCGACCTAAGGTCAAGGAAGCCGATTTCCGCGGCAAGGCAAAACATCTGGAATACAAGGCGCGCGAGCACCAGCCGGCCATGCTGTGCACGCTCGTGATGACCGAGAATACCGACAAGACAGGCGTGAAGCGTTATCCTCTCGGCAACCTGCCGGTTGTCGATCCCGCCACTGGAGAGGTTCTGGTCGACGAACTCGGCCGCCGGTCCTACACGACCTCGATCGCCTACGGACCGACGGTCGGCAAGAACATTGCTTTGGCCTATCTGCCGTGGTCGCATTGCCAGGTCGGACGCAAGCTGAATATCGAGTATTTTGCCGAGAGCTACCCGGTGGAGGTTGTCGGCGTCGGATACAAGCCGATCTACGACCCGGAAAATCTGAAGCCGCGCACCTAAAGCGGTTCAGCTTTCAACGAAAGCGGCAGAACCTAAGCCCTCAAGCACCTGTGGCGCCGCCAGCACGGCGCCACATTCATGCGGTTGAGCCGCATTGAGCTATGTGTTGTCTCCATTTGCAGTCTCGACGCCATCGTCAGGCGCACGGCTCGGGACGAACCTCTTCGAGATCAGCCAGCAGCCGAGCGCCCACAGTGCCCCGGCGCACCATCCAGCAAAAACATCCGTGGGGTAATGGACGCCGAGATAGATCCGGCTGAACCCGATGATGACGGCGAGGAAGACGCCGACGCCCATGACGAAGATCCGCGTTGAGCGGTACCGCTGGGTGCGCGCCACCAGCGCCCCGAGCGTCAGATAGGTCACCGCCGAGACCATGGCGTGCCCGGAGGGAAAGCTGAGATCGCTGACCTCGATCAGATGCGGCACGACATCCGGACGCGGCCGCGCGACGAGGATCTTCAACAGCGTGCTCGCCAGCCAGCCCGATAGCACAGACGAAAAGACGAAGATCGCGATCGGCCAGCGCCGATCGAGCAAGAGATAGACGGTGATGAGAACCGTCAGCAGCGCCAGGACGGTGATGCCGCCGAGGCTGGTGATGTCGTCGACAGCGTGGGTCAGCCAGGCCGGACCGATCGGCACGGCAAGATCATCCGCCCGCCGCAGCGCCAGCAGAATCGCCTGGTCGAAACCAAAGGTCTCGCCCTCGAGTACCTCGCTCGTCAGCCGCTGCAGCACGAACAGCCCGCCGGCGACCGATGCCAGCATGATCAGGGTCAGTGGCTCATAGGCGTTGAGCCTCGCCAGGAAACCGCTTCGTCGAACCTCCGTCATGCCTGCCGTCGAGCTCCCTTCGCATCATGTCCTCACCTGCCAAATCGGCAAGGCGAGGCGAAAATTCAAGACCTTGCGGCCGTCGAGGAGCCGCTCGCCGCCTGGTTTCCAAACCGTCGGTAGCAAAAGCTCAACCTTCTTTTGCTATGGCTGAAGCCGATTGGCCTGGAGGTTTCGGCGATGAAAATTCTGACCGCGATGGTTCTGCTGGCATCCGCCCTGCAGCCGGCTTCCGCCTCCGGCGAGACCGAATGGATGGGCGGCGCAAGACAATGGTCGGTGGGCTATGCCAACGAACAGCCTGCCTACTGCCGCCTGCGCTGGGACAGCGAGATCGGCAAGACCATGGAATTCCGCCAGAGCGCGAGCGAGACCTTCTGGCTCGTTGCCAAGACTACATGGGACATTCCAGCCGATACCAAAACCGAGGTGACGCTCACCGATCGCCAAGTGACGAAGGTGGTCGCGGCCGAGTTTTTCGACAAGAATACGCTTCGCCTCTGGCCAGTGGGCAGCAAGGGAAGCGCTGGACTGAAGAAGATCATCAAGAATTCGTTTGCCGGAACCCCTGATGTGCAGCTGACCTTTGCCGGCGACGAGGGCGACTGGACGCTGCCACTCTCGCGGGTAGACCAGCTCTACCCCACCTTCGCCCAATGCCTCAAACGCCTCGAGGCTGGCGGAAAGCTGAAGCAGGATTCCGACACCAGCAAGCCGTTCTGACGGTCAGCCCGATTCAATTCATCGGTGGCGGCGCAGTCTCGCGGACCAGGCTGCGCACCGCCTCGATATCGCCGTTGAGCGGCCGCTCGTCGCCATAATGGGAGATATGCTCCCGCGCGGCCTGATAGACCAGATCCGTCCCGGCCGCCCGGGGCGCTGTCGCCGCCAGAAAATCATGCGCCTGGGCGGCGGTCATCAGCTCGATCGCCAGGATATATTCGGCATTGTCGATGACCGCGAGCAGCTTGCCGGCGGCGGCTGTGGGATGGGCGAGGAAATCCTCCTGCAGGCCGGAGGTCAGGCCGCCGTCCATCGCCGCGGGCGCGGCAAGGCGGCGGTTTTCATTGCTCAGCGCGGCGGCGGTATATTGCGCGATCATGAAGCCGGAATGGCTGCCGGCGTCGCTCGCGAGAAACGGCGGCAGGCCGCTCACCAGCGGATTGACCAGCCGGTCCATGCGCCTTTCGCTGATCGCGCCGATCTGCGCCAGTGCAATGGCGAGACTGTCAGCCGCCTGCCCGAGCGCCGGGGCGACGGCATGGGCTTCGGAGGAGACGATCGGCTGCTCCGGCGTGCCCGAGACGGCCGGATTGTCCGTCACTGAAGCAAGCTCCTGGTTGACGATGCGAGCCGAATTGTCGAACACGTCGCGGGCGGCGCCATGCGCATGCGGCACCGAACGGAGGCTGAGCGCATCCTGGGTGCGCCGGCCGAAGGCGGCGGCGACAAGGCCGCTGCCGCGAAGGCGGGCACGAAGGGACGCTCCCACCTTTTCAATTCCCGCCGATGGGCGCAGCGCCAGCACCGCCTCGTCGAAGGCGGCGATCTGGCAACCCGCCGCTTCCAGCGTCAGCGCGGCGATGGCATCGGCCCAGTCGAGCAGCCGTTCGGCGCGCATAAGTGCCGTGGCGGCCAGGCCGGTGGCGCAGGCCGTGCCGTTGACGAGGCTCAACCCCTCCTTGGCGCCGAGCACCAGCGGTTCGAGGCCGATCGCCGCAAGTGCCTGGCGGCCGCTCATGCGTTCTCCGCCCAGCATGGCGCTGCCTTCGCCGATCAGGACGAGCGCCGCATGGGCATTGTGGGTGAGGTAACCCGCCGAGCCTTTCGACGGCACGTCGGGAATGCAATCATGCGCCAGCAGGGCGGTGAGATGCTCGACGATCTCGCGCCGCACGCCGGAATGGCCATGGGCGAAATTGGCAATCTGAGCGGCAATGATGGCGCGCACGGCGCGGGCATCAAGCAACGGCCCGACACCGCAGGCGTGGCTGAGCACGATGCTGCGCGACAGCAGGCTCTGCGAGGCGCGATCGACCACGGTATCGGCCAGCGCCCCGACGCCGGTGTTGACGCCATAGGCGCGTACGCCGGTTTCGACGATGCTGGCGACGATGCGGCTTGCCTGCTCGACGCGCGCCCAGGCGGCCGGCGACAGCGCAAGAGCTTCCCCTGCCCCGACGCGCGCGACATCGCGCCAGGTCAGCACTCTATCGATGATGATCGTCATTGACCTGTCCCGAAATGGCCGATGAACTGGCGGAAGGCGGGGGTCGCGCCTGTTGTGAACATCTCGTCCGGCTTGCCGCTGCTTTCGATCAGCCCCTCGCGCATGAAGACGACGCGGTTCGAGACGTTGCGGGCAAAGCTCATCTCATGGGTGACGACGAGCATGGTCATGCCTTCCTCGGCAAGTGCCCGCATGACGCGCAGGACCTCACCGACGAGTTCCGGATCGAGCGCCGAGGTCGGCTCGTCGAACAGCATGACCTTCGGCTTCATCGCCAGCGCGCGGGCGATTGCGGCGCGCTGCTGCTGGCCGCCGGAGAGATGGGCGGGATAGGCATGGCGCTTGTCTGCGATGCCGACCTTTTCGAGCAGCGCTTCGGCCTCGGCGATGCAGTCGGCGCGCGGCCGCTTCAACACATGGATCGGCCCTTCGATGACGTTCTGCAGGATCGTCATATGGGACCAGAGATTGAAGGACTGGAACACCATGCCGAGTTCGGAGCGGATGTGGTCGACCTGCTTCTGGCTGGCCGGCCTTGTCTTGCCGTTCTTGTGAACCATCTCGATGTGCTCGCCATCGACCCAGATCTCACCGTCACTGGCGGTTTCGAGCAGGTTGATGCAGCGTAGAAAGGTCGATTTGCCGGAGCCGGAGGCGCCGAGCAGCGAGATCACATCGCCGTCCTCAGCATCGAGGGAAATGCCGCGCAGCACCTCGTGCGTGCCGAAGCTCTTGCGGATATTGCGGACCGAAAGTCGGGTTACGCCTGGCATGGTTGCTCCAATCGATTCAGGTTCCGCCTAGGCCTTCAGCGCCTGCGGGATCGCACGGCGGTGTCGGGACAGCGAATATTCGAGCAGAGCCATGCCCTGCAGGATGATGAAGTTCAAAACGAGATAGATGATCGCCGCGCAGAGGAAGACTTCCATCGTGCGGTAGGTCTGCGAGATCAGCCGCTGGGCCACACCGGTGACCTCCCAGACGGTGACGAGGCTGGCGAGCGCCGTCGATTTCATCATCAGCACGATCTCGGTCGAATAGGCCGGCAGCGCATGGCGGAAGGCGATCGGCGCCAGGATGCGGCGCACCATCAGGAAACCGGACATGCCGATCGAACGGGCCGCCTCGATCTCCTTCGGCGAAACCGCGCGGATGCCGCCGCGAAAAATCTCCGCCGTGTAACCGGCGGTGCAGAGCGCCAGCGACAGCACGGCGCAGACCATCGGCTCGCGCAGGAACGGCCAGAGGAAGGAATAGCGGATGACGCCGAACTGGCCGAGGCCGTAGAACACCAGGAACATCTGGATCAACAGCGGCGAGCCGCGAAAGACGAAGATATAGCCCTTGGCGAAACCCGACAGATAGCGGTTGCCGCTGACCCGCATCGTGACGATGACGAGCGCCAGCAGGCCACCGAAGAAGATCGACAGCGAAAACAGGATCAGCGTCGTCGGCACAGCCTTGAGCAGCGTCACCATGGTCGAGGCGAGAAAGGTGAAATCCATCGTCGTCCCCTTACGCCTGGCCCATGGCGGAGGCCGGCATGCTGCGATTGGCGCGGCGTTCCGCCCCGTTGAAGATGCGGTCGGAAAGGCTGGTCAGGATCAGGTAGAGGCAGCCGCCGGCGATGAAGAACAGGAAATATTGCCGGGTCGAACCCGCCGCCACCTGGCTGGTGCGCATCAGCTCGGCAAGGCCGGTGACCGAGATCAGCGCCGAATCCTTGAGGCTGAGCTGCCAGACATTGCCGAGGCCGGGAATGGCGAAGCGAAGCACCTGCGGGATGATGATGCGGCGGAAGCGCATGCCGCGATTCATGCCGATCGCCGAAGCGGCTTCGAGCTCACCCTTGGCGATCGCCAGATAGGCGCCGCGGAACACCTCCGCCTGATAGGAGCCGGAGATGATGCCGACGGCAAGCGCGCCGGCGGCGAAGGAAGGCAGGCCGAGGAAACCCTCGTAGCCCATCGCCTTGCCGATCGAAGTGACGGCGGAGGAACCGCCGAAATAGATGAGATAGATGATCAGCAATTCCGGCACGCCGCGAAAGACGGTCGTATAGACATTGCCGAAGGCGACGAGGAGAGGATTGCCGGAGAGCTTCGCACCCGCGACGATGGCGCCGAGCACCGCGCCGATCGCAAGCGCCGTCGCGGTGACGGCCAGCGTCATCAAGGCGGCGAGAATGAGCAGCGCGCCCCATCCCGTCGAGCCGAAGCCAAGCAGTTCCAAGGTTGCCATAGCGTCCGTTCCCCGTCCGTGGCAGTGTTTTGTCGATCGAGAATAACACGCGGTCTCCGGCGATAAAGCCGGAGACCGGCGCCTGCGGCCAAACGGCCGAAGCGATTACTGCTGCGGGCTGACGTCGACCTTGAACCACTTCATCGAAAGGTTCTTGACCGTGCCATCGGCCAGCGCCGACTTGATCGCCACGTTGAACTTGTCGCGCAGATCGGTGTCGGCCTTGCGGACGCCGAGGCCTTCGCCCTCGCCCCAGATCGAGCCGACGATCTCGGGACCGGTGAAGTCGAGCGCGCCGTTGGCGGCCTGGAAGGCATTGGCGAAATAGACGGCGTCATCGAAGCCGAGGTCGATGCGGCCGTTCTGCAGGTCGAGATCGCGGTCAGCGCCGGTCTTGTATTCGCGGATCTCGGCAATGTCGCCGAAATTGTCATAGACGAACTTGGCATAGACGGTCGCCGCCTGGATGCCGATCGTCTTGCCCTTGAAGGCCTCCTTCAGCGCGTCGATCTCCTTCACGCCGGTCTGGCCGGGCGTCATCTTGATCGTGGCGCCGGTGCCGGCGGCTTTCGCCAGCGGGCTGTCCTTGGCGGTGGCGAAGGCGGCGGGTGTCGCGGCATAGGGAACGGTGAAGTCGATGACCTGCTTGCGCTCCTCGGTGATCGACAGCGCGTCCATGATGACGTCGAACTTGCCGGCGTTGAGCGCCGGGATCATGCCGTCCCAGTCGGAAGCGACGAGCGTGCATTCGATCTTGGCGCGTTCGCAGAGCACCTTGGCAAGCTCCGGCTCGAAGCCGCCGAGCGTGCCGTCGGCATTGGTGAGGTTCCACGGCGCATAGGCGCCTTCAAGCGTAATGGTCGCCTTCGTCCAGTCCTTGGCAAAGGCGGGGGCAGCAAAGGCGGAAAGAGCGGCGACGCCGCAAAACAGGATTGTGCTGAATTTCATTGATGAATTCTCCTCTGGAGTTGAAACAGACCTTGCGGCGCCACGCCGATCTTCGCCGGCTTGCCCTTTCCGTCCTATTTTTGTGTCCAGGACCGATTGAGAGGTTGTATATGGTACCATATGAGATATTTTGTGATATGCAAGAGGAAAGTCGATTATGTGGCAAATTGCATCCGTGCAAAAGGAATAGGCAATGAAGCGGTCCGGCGAAATGAAGCGCGACCTGGCGGGAAATGACAGCACGCCGCTCTACGCCGGCGTCAAGCAGGTGATCCTCGACCGCATCCACAGCGGAGAATGGCCGCCGAAATACCGCGTGCCGTCGGAAAACGAGTTGGTCGTCGAACTCGGCGTCAGCAAGATGACCGCCAACCGGGCACTGCGCGAACTTGCCAACGAAGGCGAACTCGTCCGCATCCAGGGCGTCGGCTCATTCGTCGCCGAGCGCAAGGGATATTCGGCGCTGTTCGAGGTGCGCAACATCGCCGAGGAGATCGCCGAACGCGGCCATATCCACGAGGCCACTGTCGTCGTTCTGGCCCGGGAAACCGCCTCTCCCGAGATTGCCGACGCCTTGGAGTTGGCAATCGGCGCGGCCGTTTTCCACTCGCTGATCGTGCACAGCGAAAACGGCGTTCCGGTGCAGATCGAGGACCGGTTCGTCCATCCGGAGGCCGCTCCCGAATATCTCGAGCAGGATTTCACGACGCTGACGCCGAACGCCTATCTGACGGCGGCCGCCCCGCTCAGCGGCTCCGAGCATGTCGTCGAGGCGGCGATGCCGCAGGCATGGGAATGCAAGCTCCTGACCATCCTGAAGAGCGAGCCCTGCCTGACGATCCGCCGGCGCACATGGTCGGCAAAACAGGTCGTCTCGACCGCCCGCCTTGTCTATCCCGGCTATCGCTACCGGCTCGAGGCGCGCAGCGGCAAGATGTTCGAAGACTAAAACACTCGTTACCTTGTATATGGAACTTACGATTATTGCGACGCCGGCGTGAATCGCGCCATCAGCGCGTGACGATCGCCGGGATAGGTGAAGCGCACGTGGGTCACCGGGCCGGCGCCACTCCAGGTGCGGCGCTCGACCACCAGGCACGCAGTGTTGCGGGCGATGCCGAGGGCGGCCGCCACTTCGGCGCTGGCGGAGACGGCGTGAATCCGGTGTTCGGCGGTGCTCCACGGCACCTGGTTGAGCAGCCACGGCCCCGGCGCCACCGTCAGGAAATCGGCATCGGCCGCCTCCGGCACGGTCGCAAGGCTGATCAGCCGCTCCTCCAAACAGAAGGGCCGTGCGCCGGCATTGTGGATGCAGACGACTTCGACGACCGAGGACCCCAGAGGCAGCTCCAGCCGGCGGCTGTCCTCCGCCTTGGCCTTGCGGCTCGCCTTCTTCGACACCGCATAGGAATAGGGCAGGTTCAGCGACTGCACCTCGGCCTTGATGTCGTGGATTTCGAGAACCGCCGATTGCGCCTGCGGCTGGGTGACGAAGCTGCCGGATTTCTTGCGGCGCTCGATCAGGCCGGCCTTGGCGAGCTGGGTCAGCACCTTGTTCACCGTCATCCGCGAGACGTCATACTGCGTGGCGAGATCGACCTCGAAGGGAATGCGATGCCCCGGCGGCCATTCGCCCGACACGATACGGCCCTCGATGTCGCCCAGGATGCGCTGATGCAAGGTAGGATCCCTGCTTTGATTCATCGCCACGTTCCGATTTGGTTCCCCGATCTAGATCGAATGCGCCACCGTGAAAAGCGCTTTTTCAGGCAGCCAGCAACTCACCCATCGCAGCAAGGAAGCGACGATCGATGGCGTCACGCTTGAGATGGCGACCGCCCTCCACCTGTTTGCGGCCGCGCGCCCAGACGCAATCGACGGAAATGCCGCCGGCAAACAGCCAGTGATCGAGGATCTGGTCACCCGAGAGATAGGAAACGGCCGACGTATCGAGCGAAACGAAATCGGCATGACGGCCCTCGGCGATACCCGCCGGGGCCTTCAGCGCCGCACCGCCGCCGCAAAGCGCCTGGTTGAACAGGCAAAGCGCCGTCGAACCGCCGGGCGCGGCCACGACATTGCGGGCGCGCAGCGCCAGGCGCTGCGAATATTCGAGCTGGCGCAGTTCCTCCGGCAGGGAGATCCGCACGTTGGAATCCGAGCCGATGCCGTAACGCCCGCCCTCCTCAAGGAAGAGTGGCGCGGCAAAGGCGCCGTCGCCGAGATTGGCCTCGGTGATCGGGCAGAGGCCGGCAATCGCGCCGCTTTTCGCCATCCGCCGCGTCTCGTCCTCGGTCATGTGCGTCGCATGGATCAGGCACCAGCGCGCATCCACAGGCATGTGATCGAGCAGCCATTCGACCGGCCGCGCGCCCGACCAGGCGACGCAGTCCTCGACCTCCTTCACCTGCTCGGCAACATGGATATGGATAGGGCCCTCGCCCGCCAACGGCACGACCCTGGCCAGTTCCTCCGGGGTTGCCGCCCGCAAACTGTGGGGCGCCAGTCCGAGCTCGGCGCCATCGAGCCGGCCGATCACCGCCCGGCATCCTTCCATCAGCCTCTCGAAGCTTTCGAGCGAATTGATGAAGCGCCGCTGGCCGTCGATCGGCGCCGTACCACCGAAACCGGAATGGGCATAGAAGACCGGCAGCAGGGTCAGACCGATGCCCGTCTCCAGGCTCGCCGCACCGATACGTTCGGCGAGCTCGGCAATATTGGCATAGGCCGCTCCGTCCTTATCATGATGGAGATAGTGGAACTCGCCAACCCGGGAAAAGCCTGCCTCCAGCATCTCCGCATAGAGCTTGGCTGCGACCGCCTCGACATGCTCCGGCGTCATCGCCAAAGCGAACTTGTACATGACCGTGCGCCAGCTCCAGAAGCTGTCGTTTGCAGGACCGCGCACCTCGGCAAGACCGGCCATTGCCCGCTGGAAGGCGTGGCTGTGCAGATTGCCCATGGCCGGGACGATCAGAGCATGGCGCTCATCGCCGGGCGCAGCGGCAACCCCCACCTCGACCCGGGCGATGCGCCCGGCCTCGAGCGTCAGCCGCACGTCCTTCTGCCAGCCTTGCGGCGTCAGCGCCGTGCCTGCGTGAAGTGTAGTCATGGACTTTTCTCCCCTTCTGCCGCGCCGCCGATCTTTCTTTTCCAGAAGAGCGCGCAAAATTTCGCTTGTCACCTGCTTATTATGTATATACATGTTTCAGCATAAGGAAAGGCGCAAAGCTGATGACCGGGAACAATTTTTCTGAAGAGGCCGCATCCGCCGACGTCAGGCCGGCGCTGTGGCGCAATGCGCGCCTAGCGACCCTCGCACCTGACAAAGCCGGGCTCGGCATCATCGAAAAGGGCGCCGTTCTGATCGAATACGGCCGCATCGCCTTTGCCGGCGCCGAAAGCGAGCTGCCGGCATCGGCGATCGAACGCTCGGACATCATCGATCTCGAAGGCCGCTGGGTGACACCGGGTCTCGTCGACTGCCACACCCATATCGTTCACGGCGGCAATCGCGCCCGCGAATTCGAGATGCGGCTCGAAGGCGCGACCTATGAGGAGATTGCGCGGGCCGGCGGCGGCATCGTCTCCTCCGTTCAGGCAACCAATGCCCTGTCGGTCGAGGAGCTTGTCGCCACGGCGCTGCCGCGGCTCGATACGCTGCTGGCCGAAGGCGTGACGACGATCGAGATCAAATCCGGCTATGGTCTCAACCGAACCGGCGAAGTGAAGATGCTGCAGAGCGCCCGCCTGCTCGGCCATGTCAGGCCGGTCCGCGTCGCCACCAGCTATCTCGGCGCGCATGCGACGCCTGTCGACTATAAGGGCCGCAACGGCGACTATCTCGACGATGTCGTGCTGCTCGGTCTCGACGACATGTATAATCTCGGCCTTGCCGATGCCGTCGACGGCTTCTGCGAAGGCATTGCCTTTTCGACGGCCGAGATCGCCCGCGTCTTCGACAAGGCGAAGGCGCTCGGCCTGCCGGTCAAGCTGCATGCCGAGCAGCTCTCCAATCTCGGCGGCGCCAAGCTGGCGGCCGCCTATGGCGCGCTCTCCTGCGATCACCTCGAATATCTCGACGAGGAAGGCGTTGCGGCAATGGCCGCCGCCGGCACCGTCGCCGTGCTGCTGCCCGGCGCCTTCTACGCCATTCATGAAAAGCAGAAGCCGCCGGTGGAGGCGCTGCGCCGGGCGGGCGTGCCGATCGCGATCGCCACCGATTGCAATCCGGGCACCTCGCCGCTCACCTCGATGCTGCTCACGATGAACATGTCGGCGACGCTGTTCGGCCTCACCGTCGAGGAATGCATCGCCGGCGCCACCCGCGAAGGAGCCCGCGCGCTCGGCCTCATCGGCGAGACCGGAACGCTCGAAGCCGGCAAATCCGCCGATCTCGCCGTCTGGAATATCGAGAGCCTTGCCGAGCTCGTCTACCGCATCGGCTTCAACCCGCTTCATACACGCGTCTTCAAAGGCGAAAGGAACGGTCGATGACCATTACGCTCCACCCGGGCTCCGTCTCGCTCAAGGATCTGGAAAGCATCTATTGGACCGGCGAGCCGGCAAGGCTCGATCCCGCCTTCGATGCCGGTATCGCCAAGGCCGCCGCCCGCATCGCCGAGATCGCCGCCGGCAATGCGCCGGTTTACGGCATCAATACCGGCTTCGGCAAACTCGCCTCGATCAAGATCGACAGCGCCGACGTCGCCACGCTGCAGCGCAATCTCATCCTGTCGCATTGCTGCGGCATCGGCGCGCCGCTGCCGGAAAATGTCGTCCGGCTGATCATGGCGCTGAAGCTGGTCTCACTCGGCCGCGGCGCCTCCGGTGTGCGGCTGGAACTGGTGCGGCTGATCGAAGGCATGCTTGATAGGGGCGTCATCCCGCTGATCCCGGAAAAGGGCTCGGTCGGCGCCTCTGGCGATCTTGCGCCGCTCGCCCATATGGCCGCCGTGATGATGGGCGAGGCCGAAGCCTTCTTCGCCGGCGATCGCCTTTCCGGCGCTGAAGCTCTGGAAAGAGCCGGGCTGAAGCCGGTCGTGCTCGCCGCCAAGGAGGGTCTGGCGCTGATCAACGGCACCCAGGCCTCGACCGCACTGGCGCTCGCCGGCCTCTTCCGCGCCCATCGCGCCGCCCAGGCGGCCCTGATCACCGGCGCCATGTCCACCGATGCCGCCATGGGCTCTTCGGCGCCCTTCCATCCGGATATTCACACGCTGCGCGGCCATAAGGGCCAGATCGACACGGCTGCAGCCCTTCGCGCCCTGCTCGAACAATCGGTCATCCGCCAGAGCCACATCGAGGGCGACGAGCGCGTGCAGGATCCCTATTGCATCCGTTGCCAGCCGCAGGTCGACGGCGCCTGCCTCGACCTCTTGCGCTCGGTCGCCCGCACGCTGGAGATCGAGGCCAATGCGGTCACCGACAATCCGCTGGTGCTGTCGGACAATTCGGTTGTATCGGGCGGCAACTTCCACGCCGAACCGGTCGCCTTCGCCGCCGACCAGATCGCCCTCGCCGTCTGCGAGATCGGCGCGATCTCGCAGCGCCGCATCGCGCTGCTGGTCGACCCGGTGCTCTCCTACGGCCTGCCGGCCTTCCTCGCCAGGAAGCCGGGCCTGAACTCCGGCCTGATGATTGCCGAGGTCACCTCGGCGGCGCTGATGTCTGAGAACAAGCAGATGTCGCACCCCGCCTCGGTCGATTCGACGCCGACCTCGGCCAACCAGGAAGACCACGTCTCGATGGCCTGCCACGGCGCCCGCCGCCTCCTGCAGATGACTGAAAACCTGTTCGGCATTATCGGCATCGAGGCGCTGACCGCCGCCCAGGGCGTCGAACTGCGCGCGCCGCTCGCAACGAGCCCGGAGCTTTTGAAGGCGATCGCGGCAATCCGCAGGCAGGTGCCGAGCCTGGACGTCGACCGCTACATGGCAGACGACCTCGCCGCCGCCACCGAACTGGTGGCGACGGGCGCGCTGAACGCCTCGGTTTCGTCAGGCATCTTGCCGGTTTTGGAGGGCTGATCGCGATGTATCTGCACTCGGTACCCCGAGACGCCGGAGCTCTTTGCTTATGACCGAACCATATGAAATCCATCGAGGCACCTCCCCCGTCATCCTCGCCTTCCCCCATACCGGCACCGACGTGCCGCCGGCGATTTACGATCGCCTCAACGACAATGGCCGGATCCTCGCCGATACCGACTGGCACATCCATGAGCTCTATGATGGCCTGCTGTCCGACGCCACGACCGTGCGCGCCACCTTCCACCGCTATGTGATCGACGCCAACCGCGATCCCCAGGGCATCAGCCTTTATCCTGGCCAGAACACCACAGGCCTCGTCCCGGAAACCGACTTCGACGGCAAGGCGATTTGGAAGGATGGGCAGGCGCCTGACGCGGCCGATATCGCGGCACGGCTGCGGGACTTTCATGCGCCCTATCATGCCGCCCTTGCCGCCGAGATCGAGCGCGTCAGAGCAATCCACGGTGTGGCGATACTTTACGATTGCCACTCGATCCGCTCGCATATTCCCTTCCTGTTCGAAGGCAAGCTGCCGGATTTCAATATCGGCACCGACTTGGGCAAGACCTGCGACAGCGCCATCGAGCAGGCGACGCTGACCGTCACGCAAGCCGCCGAAGGTTACGACAGCGTGCTCAACGGCCGCTTCAAGGGCGGCTGGACGACCCGCCACTACGGCCGGCCCGAGACCGGCGTGCACGCGATACAGATGGAGCTCGCGCAATCGACCCATCTGCAGACCGAGGCGCCGCCCTTCGCCTATGACACGGCCAAGGCCGACAGGCTTCGCGTTCATCTCAAAGACATTCTGGTGCGCATCGAGCAGATCGCGCCAGGCCTGAAACGATAACGATCACTCGACAGGGGAACCGCCATGAGCAATCCACGCCACAATATCCGCGAAATCCGTGCGCCCCGCGGCAACGAGCTCAATGCCAAGAGCTGGATGACCGAAGCGCCGCTGCGCATGCTGATGAACAATCTCGATCCCGACGTCGCCGAAAATCCGAACGAGCTCGTCGTCTACGGCGGCATCGGCCGGGCCGCCCGTACCTGGGAGGACTTCGACCGCATCGTCGCGACGCTGAAGACGCTGACGGAAGAAGAGACGCTGCTGGTGCAATCCGGCAAGCCGGTCGGCGTCTTCCGCACCCACAAGGATGCGCCGCGGGTGCTGATCGCCAATTCCAACCTCGTGCCGCACTGGGCGACCTGGAATCATTTCAACGAGCTCGATAAGAAGGGCCTTGCCATGTACGGCCAGATGACGGCCGGCTCGTGGATCTATATCGGCACGCAGGGCATCGTCCAGGGTACTTACGAGACCTTCGTCGAGGCCGGCCGCCAGCATTACGGCGGCAATCTCAAGGGCAAATGGATCCTGACCGGCGGCCTCGGGGGCATGGGCGGCGCCCAGCCGCTCGCCGCCGTCATGGCCGGCGCCTGCTGCCTCGCCGTCGAATGCAATCCGGATTCGATCGACTTCCGCCTGCGCACCCGCTATCTCGACGCCAAGGCCGAAACGCTCGATGAAGCGCTTGCGATGATCGACGCCTGGACCAAGGCTGGGCAAGCCAAGTCCGTCGGCCTGCTCGGCAATGCCGCCGAAATCCTGCCGGAAATGGTTCGCCGCGGCATCCGCCCGGATATCGTCACCGACCAGACCTCCGCGCATGATCCGATCAACGGCTACCTCCCGAAGGGCTGGACGATGGCCGAGTGGAAGGCCAAGCGCGAGAGCGATCCGAAGGCGGTGGAAAAGGCCGCGCGCGCCTCGATGCGCGAGCATGTCGAGGCGATGATCGCCTTCTGGAATGCTGGCATCCCGACACTCGACTATGGCAACAATATCCGCCAGGTGGCCAAGGACGAGGGTCTCGAAAACGCCTTCGCCTTCCCGGGCTTCGTGCCGGCCTATATAAGACCGCTGTTCTGCCGCGGCATCGGACCCTTCCGCTGGGCGGCCCTCTCCGGCAATCCGGAAGATATCTACAAGACCGATGCAAAGGTGAAGGAGCTGCTGCCCGATAACAAGCACCTGCACAACTGGCTCGACATGGCCAGGGAACGCATCGCCTTTCAGGGCCTGCCGGCGCGCATCTGCTGGGTCGGTCTCGGCGACCGTCACCGCCTGGCTCTGGCCTTCAACGAAATGGTCAAGAACGGCGAACTTTCCGCGCCGATCGTCATCGGCCGCGACCACCTCGATTCGGGTTCGGTCGCCTCGCCGAACCGCGAAACCGAGGCGATGAAGGATGGCTCCGACGCCGTCTCCGACTGGCCGCTGCTGAACGCGCTGCTCAACACCGCCTCGGGCGCCACCTGGGTGTCGCTGCACCATGGCGGCGGCGTCGGCATGGGCTTCTCCCAGCATTCCGGCGTCGTCATCTGCGCCGATGGCACCGACGATGCGGCAAAGCGTCTCGAGCGTGTGCTCTGGAACGACCCGGCGACCGGCGTCATGCGCCACGCCGATGCCGGCTACGATATCGCCCTCGACTGCGCCCGCGACAAGGGTCTGCGCCTGCCCGGCATTCTCGGGAACTGAGCCTCGTGAAGATCCTGCGCGCCGGCGATTACAAACGCATGCCGTGGAAGAACGGCAAAGGAGAGACGGTGGAGATCGCCGCCTCTCCGGCTGCTGCCTCGATCGACGATTTCGATTGGCGCGTCAGCATGGCAGCGGTCGCAGAGGACGGGCCATTTTCGATTTTCCCGGGCATCGACCGGACGCTGGCGGTCCTCGACGGCAACGGCATGCTGCTCGAGATCGACGGCCGCACGCCGGCGCTGCTTACGACGGAAAGCGCTCCTCTTGCCTTCCCGGCTGACATCCCCGTCACCGCGAGGCTCGAAGACGGCGCGATCACCGACCTCAACGTCATGACGCGCCGGGGCGGTCTCACCCATAGCCTCACGCGAATCGACATCGACGGCGCCACACCCGTGCCATTGCCATCGCCGACATGCCTGTTCCTCTGCCATCGCGGCACGGTGTCATTCCGCCGGTCCGGCGAGACCGGGACGCTTGCAGCCGGCGACGCGCTGCTGATCGAGGATATGACGGCAATCGCGCTTGATATCGACGGCGAGGCCGGATGTTATCTTATCTCGATCGCCACCCACTGATTTTACGTTAATGGTTTGAGAACTCAATCGATTTCGGAACAAATCGGGGCGCTCGCAGCGCCGGTCGCGATATCAGGCCATGGACGCCATTCCTGCTTTCGGTCTAAACTTTGCCCTTCTGATGCAGAAGAAGACCTAGACTGCCCGTGACATCCAGGGCGGCAAGGGAGCAGGTGTGACGGATCCATACGATATTCTCGGCGTTGAACGCGATGCGGACGAGGCGAAGCTGAAGGCTGCCTATCGGCGCCTTGCCAAAGTCGCCCATCCTGATTCGGGCGGCGATACGGAAGCCTTCGACAATTTGCAGAAGGCCTATGCACTGCTGCTCGATCCGGTCCGGCGCAAGGTCTATGACGATACCGGCTATGACGTCGAGTTCGCCGATGCGGCCGAGCTGCAGGCGCTTGTGATGATCGAGAAGCTCGTGACCGACGCTGTTCTCGACGAGCGGGCGCCGGGAAGTTTTGATCCGGTCGCCGTCATGCAGGAAAGCCTCTCCGAGGAACTGCGCAAGGCGCGTTTCAGCAAGAGCGAGCTGGAACGCCACGCCTCACGCGTCGGCCTGCATCTGGAGCGGTTGGAAAAACAGTCCGGCCGCGATGTGCTCGCCCATATGTTCCGCGCCCGCATCGAAGCGATCTCCAAGGCGGTCGCGGAGACAGAGGCGAAGATCAAGGCGGCCGAACGCGCCGCCGACATGCTGAGCGGCTATGTCTACGATCTCGATCCATCGCTGCTGCCTGAGGCTTCGGTCACCAACCTCGAATGGATTGAGACCTCCAGAAACCGCTCCACCGGCTGACGCAACACCCGTCAGTAGGACAGCTTCGGATACCAATCCGGCGCCCGGCCGTCCGGCGTCGTATCGATCAGGGTCCAGAGCGGCATCAGATCGGGCGCGCCGCGCGGATCCTCGCCGGGATCAGCCGTCACGCCGCCCATTTCCTGGCTCCAGAAGTGGCGGATGGTGCCGTCGCGCCGGGTGAAGACGTTATAGGCCGCATCATCGCCGCCGCCTCTGCCGATGGCATGATAGTCGCGGCTGTAATCGCCCGACGGGTCGGAATAAAGCGGCAGATGGTGCCAGCCGCGCTCCTTCTTGAAGGCGAGCAGCCTGCCGATCGGCGAAAGCGCAACGACAGCAAGGGCGGCACGCTGCTGGATATCCGGCACCTCGCCATCCCAGGCCGACAGCAGCGAGGTGCACATCGGGCATGGACGCTCGCGCTCCGGCCCGAACATGTAGCTGTAGACGATCAGCGTGTCCTTGTCGGCGAAGAGCTCACTGAGCGAGATCGGCCCGCCGGCGCCTTCGAAGCGATAATCCTTCTTCACCTCCCCGCCCGGCGGCAGCGCCCGGCGCTGTCTCGCCACGCGCTCGATGTGCCGGCGCAATTCGATCTCTTCGGCCAGCAACGCGTCGCGGGCATTGCGATATTCCTCGCTCTCATTGGGAAAACGGACGCCGTTTTTTGCCGCGAGCACGGCGGCGGGTACCAGCTGCTGATCATCCATCACATATCCTCCTTCTGTCGTCGCGCGTCTCGGGGCGCTCAAAGGATGTGCCGCGATCGCAACGGATTTCCAGCACATCGTTAGGAAGACGATCCTCAGATGCGAAAATCGACAGGACCGGCGGGAAAATTCCGCACTTGAGGAGGCATGGAACAGAAAACCATCTAAGCGACCGAAACGACCGGCATGAAAAACGTCATGCCGGTGCGATTCCCGGATGAGGCCGTCTCAGGCCGTGGCGGGAGGACGCGCGTTGTCGAGCGTCCAGGCTCCGCCGCCGGCAAAGGCGATGTAGAGGAAGATGAAGCAGAACAGGATGGCACCTTCGCCCATGTTCAGCGCCGGCCAGAAGCCATACGGCGTGTGGCCCATGAAGTAGGCGGCAGCCATTTCGCCCGAAGCGATGAATGCGGCGATGCGCGTTTGAAATCCGACGAGCATCAGAGCAGAGGTGATCACCTCGATTGCGCCCGCAACCAGCAGGAGGGCGGGCAGCGGATAGGGTACGCCTTGAATCGGACCCGGAAACTGCAGAAACTTCATTGTGGCATGTTCGAGGAAGAGTAAGGCCGCCATGATGCGCAGAAGTGCGAGAATGTATGGCGTCCATTTGCCGGTATTGATCATCGAGTTTCTCCAAAGAGGTTGATGGGAGGTCAGGCGGCGGAGGCCGCCTTCTGAGTTCCTGGTTTCTTTCCAGAGCCTTATCGACATGGCGAAGACGGCTTGAAGATTTCGCCGGTCATTGCGCATCTCCATGTGATCGGGGGGTTGAGGGGGCGCGGCCGAAACGGAAGCTCGATGCGGTGAGCCCGCCGGCAAAATCCTTCTGGTGATAGGTGGTGGCGCCGGCTTCGTTCTCGGCGGCGCCGACGACCACCATCAGCGGGATGAGGTGGTCTTCGCGCGGATGCGCCGCCCGGGCGGCCGGCGCCTGCTGCCATTCGATCAGCCGCTCGGTGCGCTTGTCGCAGGCTGCGTGAACCAGTGTTTCCTGAAGCCAGGCGTCGAAGCGGCGGGACGGCTCATATCCGCCGGTGCCGCGCATGGCCGAAAGATTGTGATAGCTGAGACCGCTGCCGATGATCAGGACGCCCTCGTCACGCAAGGGCGCCAGCGCCCGGCCGACGCTGATGTGCAGCGCCGGATCATAACCCGCATCCAGCGAAAGCTGCACGACAGGGATGTTCTCTTCCGGATAGAGCGGCTTCATGATGCTGAACGTGCCGTGATCGTAACCACGCGTCGGATCGAGCGCCGCTTCGATGCCGCTCGCCCGCAGCAGATGCTGCACGCGGTCTGCGAGATCAGGCGAACCGGGGGCATTGTAGGTGATGTGATAGAGGTGTTCGGGAAAGCCGTGATAGTCGTAGACCATGCCCGGCTTGACGCCCGACGATATGACAAAACCTTCCTCTTCCCAGTGCCCCGAGACCACGAGGATCGCCTTCGGCGCATCGCCGAGTTCAGCGCGCATGTCGACCAGCGACCGTTCGAGCACGTCGAAGTTGCGACGGAATTCTCCTGTCATGTAGGGCCAGGGACCACCGCCATGGCTGACGAAATAAGTCGGGAGTCTGGAATTTGTCACCGGAATTGTCCTTGGGCATCATTGTCGCGAGCATTGGGCAGCGCTTCGATAGGAAGATTTTGATTTTTTCTCCATTATTGATCAACGTGGCAGATATTGAAGAACCATTTCCTGGGTGTTGATGATCAGTGGATACGTTGACGAGCCTGCGGGTGTTTTGCACCGTCGCCGAACTGAAAAGCTTCACCGCTGCTGCCGATCGCCTGGGCGTTTCACCGGCAATGGCGAGCAAGCATGTGATGCAGCTCGAGAACCGGCTGGGCACGCGGCTGCTCAACCGAACCAGCCGGCACGTCAGCCTGACGGAGACAGGGCGGCTTTACTTCAACCAGACCAGGGAGATGCTCGAACGGCTGGACGAGGTGGAAGACGCCATCGGGAATGTGACGGTCGCTCCCCGCGGCATGCTGAAACTGAGTGCGCCGGTTTGGGCGGCAACCAACTATTTTACCGACATGCTGACAGCGTATAACCGGCGCTACCCCGATGTCTGCCTGGACTTGGATCTCAGCGGCCGGCTGGTCAACCTGGTTGACGAAGGTTTCGATCTGGCGCTGCGGGCAACGTCGCAGGACCGGCTCGATCCGGGCCTCGTCGCCCGCCCGCTGACGAACGTGCAGTTCCGTCTCATGGCCTCGCCGGATTACCTCGAGCGAACCGGGCGGCCCCGAAACGTCGGCGAGCTCAACGGCCACGCACTGCTTCGCTACTCCGGTGTCAATTTTGGGGAAAGCATGTCGCTGGAAGGTCCGGACGGACCACACAAGATCACCTTCCGCACGGTGATGCAGAGCGACAACGAGACAATTATGCACCTGGCGGCCCTGCGCGGCATGGGCCTCGCCTTCCTGCCGACATGGATGGCTGAGCAGGATATCGAGGCAGGCCGCCTGGAGATCGTGCTGCCGGCCATTATGCTCGGTTTCAACAGCACGCTTTACGCCGTCTATCCGAGCCGCAAATATCTCTCGGCCAAGGTCCGTACCTTCATCGATTTTCTGACGGCGAGCACGCGGGAGATGGGATAATCCTCGCTCAGCGAGAACACCGGCGCGAAAAAAATCCCACTTCGGACTCCCGAAATCCGCCCGCTTCGGGATTCCGAAATTCGACGCCTTTTCAGCCATGTGCCCGTGGAATAAAATTGAACGATTTCAACGACGCAGCCAATTTCGGGATTCCGAAGTGCTCTATAGATTATGGTGGGAGTTGCTCGCTATCGCCACCAATGCAAACCCAAGCCGTGATTCCACGCGACGTCGGAAAAGCAAAAAGGGCGCTCGACCCTTGCGGGGAGCGCCCTTATCCTGTCGGACAGCGAACAGCTCGACGACGTCGATACCGGGCGCATCCATTTTTCAGGCAGAGCCGCTATATGGACGCTTGCATTCGCCGTTTCAAGGGGTTTTTGCATCATCTTTAGCGAGCGGCCGCTAAAGGGCGGCGCCGGTCACCGGATTGACCACCGGCCGCTCGCTTTTATCGCCCTCCCCAGCCGGTTGCACGGCCGGCGGGGCCATCGATTCGGCGTCGGCGGGTTCCGGCTTGCCGGGTACGGCATTGACGTCCTTGGGACGGCGCTGCTCGGGCTTTACGTTTTCATCATTCGTCGACATTGTCTGTCTCCTTTCCAGGGAAGAAGCCCGGGCTGCCGACATGGTTCCGGCGGCGGATGGAGGATTGCCGATGCTTGAAAGGTTTTTGCTGCAGGGGCCGCAGGATGCGCGCTTCACCATCCTTCTTGCCCATGGCGCCGGCGCGCCGATGGATTCGGCTTCGATGACAGCGGCGGCCGACGCGCTTGCCGGCGTCGGCTTTCGCGTCGCCAGGTTCGAATTCGCCTATATGGCCGCCCGCCGCACTGCGGAAGGGCGCAAGCCGCCGCCGCGCGCCGAAACCCTTAACCCCGAATATGAGGCGGCGATTGCCGCGCTCGACGCTGGCGGTCCTCTCATCATCGCCGGCAGGTCGATGGGCGGACGGGTTGCGAGCATGGTCGCCGACGGTCTCTATGACAGGGGAAGGATCGCCGGCCTGCTCTGCCTCGGCTATCCCTTCCATCCACCCGGCCAGCCGGACAAGCTGCGCACCAGCCATCTCTTGGGCCTGAAGACGCCCACACTGATCTGCCAGGGAACACGCGACGAGTTCGGCACGAAGGACGAAGTGCCGGGCTACGACCTCTCCGACAGGATCGAGGTCCTCTGGCTCGAGGACGGGGATCACGACCTGAAGCCGCGCAAGAAAATTTCCGGTTTCTCCGCTGCCGATCACCTCGCGACGATGGCAAAGACGGCAAAGGCATGGGCCGAGCGCCTGCCGGTTTAACGTCTACCTTGCGGCAGTCGGTCGCCGCCGGACTGCCAGCTTCCTGACATCGATGCGCCGGTCGGCGGCGAAAACGGTGATTTCGAAATGATCTGCCTGCAGCACATCGCGGATATTCCTCGGCCGGTGCGCCGCGACGTTCACCCCGCCTCTCAGCCGCACACTGTCATAGAGGATGCCGGCACCGCCGCTCGAGCGCACGTCTTCGCCGAGCACCTGCGACGCCGCATAGCTCGTGCCGTCATAGACATCCGGTCGCAGCGCCTGTTCGCCGCGAATGTCGAGATAGTCGCCGATCAGGGTGGCGGCGTAGCTGCGATAGGTGCGCGCCATCGTCGCCGCCCCGCGCGCCACAGCCTCGCGCCGGAGATGATGGCCGACTTCAGCCGCGGCTGTCTTCAGATTGTCGGCGGCATACCAGGCGCCGAGATCGGGCCCGTTGAAGCGCATGCCGCCGGGTGCGACATGGAGGAACGCCGCCATCACGATACTGGCGTTCGGACTGCCGTAGACCCACTCGTTTTCGGGAAGCCGCCGAAGGCGGTCGGCCACGAGCCGATCATTGGTCCATCCCACAAGTTCCATCACGGCTTCGAGATCCGCCGCCCTCGTCACCGTATCGAACAGACCGATCGGCGGAAATTGCGACGGGATCAGCCGATGGGACGGATGCGGCGCCTCGGCAAAACGATCGCTCACCGGAAGACGATGTCCGCGTCTTCGTAAGGCGTGAAGGCCTCGTCGAGCCTATTGGGCGGCATGTAGAGCCCGCCGCGCGCGCCGTCCAGAAACCGGCGCACGGTCATCAGCCCGTCCTGAGTTCCGCTTGTGACGATATCGAGCGGCGGATGGCCGCCGAAAACCGGCGCCTGATGCGGCGTGCGCAGCCAGGCGATACCGGCGCGTTCGTCGGCAAACAGCACGCCAAGCGCCTGATGGATGCCGAACACGGCGGAGATCCTGGTCAGTGCATCGACGTCGAGGGTAAAAGCGCCGTGCTCACGCGCCTGCTTTGCCCAGCTGTGATAGGTCGAGCGGGAGGGATAGCCGAGCACGAGCAAACGCTGCTCTTCGGTGAGCCCCCAGAGATCGGCGATCGCCAAAAAGGTTCGCAACGCCGGCGGGCTCAGCCGCCTTCGATTGGCAGGTGCAAACCGCTCCGTGTCCAGCCGCTCCGGCTCTTGCTCTCTGCGTCTTGCCTGCTGCATAGGAAACTCCTGTCTTGAACTAGATTTAGTCCAGATCTGGGCAAATAGCAAGCGTTGGAGGGGGCTTCAGGAAACCTCCCGCGCCGCCTCGCGGATTGTCTGCATCAGGATCGATTGCGGCGCCGACGGCACGGCATCGGCGCGCGTCGTCAGCCCGACCGGCCCCCTGGTTTCGCCGGTGTCGATCGGCAGCAGCGCCAGCCGTCCATCGGCGACATCGCCTGCTACCACACCGTTCGAAATGATCCAGATCGCGTCGCTTGACCTGAGGAAGGCGCGGCCGAAGGAATCCGACACCGTCTCGATCTGGTCCGGCAGGCTGGAGACGCCATTGGCGATCAGGAAATTTTCGACAACCGGCCGGATGATCGAACCGCGTGTCGGCATCAGCACCGTATAGTCGGCGAAACCTGCAAACAGCGATTGCCGGCCGTTCAGCAGCGGATGGCCGCGGCGCACGGCAAACACCACCTGTTCTGAATAAAGATGCTCGAAGGAGAAGCCCGCCATCTTTTCAGCGCCGGCGAGGCGCCCGACGACCAGGTCGAGGTCGCCGACACGAAGCTCTTCCAGCAGCGCGGCGTTCTCGCCGGTGACGATCTTCACCCGGCTCCAGGTTTTCTCCTTGAGGAAGAGTTCCATCGCCCGCGGCATGATGCGCGATGAGACCGTCGGCAGGGCGCCGATGCGGATCGGTGGCGCGTCAGCGAACTGCTCCTGCGAGACGGAATCGAGACCCTGGCGCAGCGCCGTCAGCGCCGCGCCGGCGTGCCGCAGGAAAACCTCGCCATAACGAGTGATCTTGATGCCGCGGCCGTCGCGCTCGAAGACGTCGACGCCGAGCACCTGTTCCAACTCGCGGATCGTCTTCGTCACCGCCGGTTGGCTGACATGCAGCAACTCCGCCGCCTTCATGACGCTCTTCTGCCGCGCCACCTCGACAAAGGTCTGCAGATGGCGAAACTTGACGCGGCTGTCGACCATCGATCACTTAACTCCAAGGTTATCGAAATGCCTTAAAATATCATTTTACTTAACCGGATCAACCATTCAGTCTTGACGCCAAGAGGTGTGGCGAGTTTGACGGGAAAGCCAAGCCGACACTCCGTCATCCTCGGCCTTGAGCCGAGGATGACGGAGGTGGGGTGCTCGGACTTGAACAAGGAGGACGTAACGTGCAATTCGCCCGCATAAACGACGTGACGATCCACTATCAGCTTATCAGCGCGCCCGCCGACCGACCGGTGATCGTCTTCATCAATTCGCTCGGGACGGATTTCCGCATCTGGCGCGACGTCGTCGTACGACTGGCCGGCGATCACGCCATCGTGCTTTACGATAAACGCGGCCACGGCCTTTCCGACGTCGGCCAGCTCCCCTCGTCGATCGAGGACCATGCGACCGATCTTGCCGGCCTGCTCGACCTGCTGTCAGTGAAAAATGCGGTCATCTGCGGCCTGTCGGTCGGCGGCCTCATCGCCCAGTCGCTGACGCAGCGCCGGCCGGATCTCGTCGGCGCCCTTATTCTTTGCGACACCGCCCACAAGATCGGCACGGCTGAGAGCTGGAACGCCCGCATTGCCGCCGTCAAGAAAGATGGCATCGGCAGCATCGTCGACGCCGTCATGGAGCGCTGGTTCACGCCCTCCTTCCGCCGGCCCGAGAACACCGCCTATTCCGGCTATTGCAACATGCTGACACGCCAGCCGGTCGAGGGTTACCTCGCCGCCTGCGAAGCGATCCGCGACGCAGATTTCACCGAAGCGGCCAAGTCGATTGCTGTGCCGACAATCTGCATCGTCGGCGACCAGGACGGCTCGACCCCGCCCGATCTGGTGCTCTCCACGGCGCGGCTTATCCCCGGCGCCCGCTACGAGGTGATCGCCGACTGCGCCCATATTCCCTGCGTCGAGCAGCCGGAAGCGCTGACGGCGATCATCCGCGCCTTCCTCACATCCATCCCCCCTGGCATCCCACCTGGAGACACCAACCGATGAACGAGACCGCCTCCTCCGAGCGTTACCGACAGGGCATGGCGACCCGTCGCGCCGTGCTCGGCGACGCCCATGTCGAACGCGCCGCAGCGGCAACGACCGAGTTCGACCGTCCCTTCCAGGAGCTGATCACCGAAGCCGCCTGGGGCCATGTCTGGTCGCGCCCGGCGCTGACCAAGCGCGAGCGCTCGATCATCACCATCGCACTGCTCGCCGCACTCGGCCAGGATGACGAGGTCGCCATGCATGTGCGCGCTACTGCCAATACGGGAGCAAGCCGCGAGGATATCTGCGAGGCGCTCTTGCATGTGGCGATCTATGCCGGCGTCCCCGCCGCCAACCACGCGATCAAGATTGCCAAGCAGGCCTTTGCAGAGATGGACGCCGAGAAGGCGGCCTGAGGGAGAGAGATGTCCGAACGACCCAACCAAAAGCCGGAGACCGGCGCCTTCTTCGCCCGCGACCGCGCCTGGCATGCGCCGGCCCTGACCCCCGGCTACAAAACCTCGGTGCTGCGCGCGCCCCAACGGGCACTGCTGTCGCTCGACGGCACGATCTCCGAGACGACCGGGCCGGTCTTCGGCCATTCGCTGATCGGCGAACTCGACAACGACCTGATCCTGAACTATGCGCGGCCCGGCGAAAGCGCCATCGGCGAGCGCATCATCGTCCACGGCCGCGTGCTCGACGAACGCGCCAAGCCAGTGGCCGGCGCGCTGGTCGAATTCTGGCAGGCCAATGCCGGCGGCCGCTACCGCCACAAGAAGGAAACCTATCTGGCGGCAATCGACCCGAATTTTGGCGGCTGCGGCCGTGCCATCACCGACGAGGAAGGCCGCTACCATTTCCGCACCGTGCGGCCGGGCGCCTATCCCTGGCCGAACGGCGTCAACGACTGGCGCCCCGCCCATATCCACTTCTCGATCTTCGGCCACGGCTTCGCACAGCGCCTGATCACCCAGATGTATTTCGAGGGCGATCCGATGATCTGGAAATGTCCGATCGTCGGCACGATCCCGGACAAGGCGGCGATCGAGCAGCTGATCGCGCCGCTCGACTGGGGCAATACGATTCCGATGGATTCACGCGCCTATAAATTCGACATCGTGCTGCGGGGCCGCCGCTCGACGATGTTCGAAAACAGGCTGGAGGGCAACTGACCATGCAGCAGCTCGGCTATCTCAAGGAAACCCCGTCGCAGACCGCCGGCCCCTATGTCCATATCGGCCTGACGCCGAATTTTTGCGACATCACAGGCGTCTACGACAGCGATCTCGGCGCCGCGATGCTCAATGACGAAACGCTCGGCGAACGCATCACCGTCACCGGGCGCATCTTCGACGGGGCGGGCGCGCTGGTGCGCGATGCCGTCGTCGAGATCTGGCAGGCCGACAGCGCCGGCCTCTACAACAGCCCCTCGGAAATGCGCGGCGCCGCCGACCCGAACTTCGCCGGCTGGGGCCGCTGCCCGACCAGCGCCGACGATGGCGTCTACAGCTTCGAGACGATCAAGCCCGGCCGCGTTCCCTTCAAGGACGGCCGCAGACAGGCGCCGCACATCACCTTCTGGATCGTCGCCCGCGGCATCAATATCGGCCTGCATACGCGGATGTATTTTCCGGAGGAGACGGAGGCCAACGCCAGCGACCCGCTGCTTGCCCGTATCGAACATCGCGAACGCGTCGCCACCATGGTCGCCGGCCGCGACGGCGCGATCTGCCGTTTTGACATCCACCTGCAGGGGCCGAAGGAGACCGTGTTTCTGGATATTTGAAGGTCGACGGCTATTTGTAAGGAGAGCTCTTAGCAAGCAGCCCCCTCACCCTGCCCTCTCTCCGGGGGGTTCGAAGGATGGGTCGGGTCGGCGCCCACCCCTGCACTTTGTCTGAAATGCTCGAATAGAGACCCCCATGACCGCATCGCCCTTCGACCATCCCTTCCTCTCCGGCCTTCTCGGCGATATCGAAATCGCGCCCTATTTTTCCGCCGAAGCCGATATCCGCGCCATGCTCTCCTTCGAAGCCGCGCTCGCCAGGGCGGAAGCCGCGCACGGTGTCATTCCCGGCGAAGCCGCAAGGAAGATCGCCGAAGCCTGCGCCGGTTTTTCTCCGGACCTCACCAGCCTTCGCGCGGCAACGGCGAAGGACGGCGTCATCGTCCCCGACCTCGTCAAGCAGCTGCGCGCCAAGGTCGGCGAGGAAGCCGGCAAAAACCTGCATCTCGGCGCCACCAGCCAGGACGTCATCGACACCAGCCTGATGATCCGACTGAAGGCGGTGGTCTTCCTGTTTGCCGGCCGGCTTTCCTCGATCCTCGCAGCGCTCGACGGGCTCGACCGGCGGTTCGGCCGCAACCGCCTGATGGGGCATACCCGCATGCAGGCGGCGATCGCCATCAGCGTCCGCGACCGTCTCGATGCCTGGCGCCCGCCGCTCGCGACCTATCGCGACCGCCTGACCGAGCAGAGTTTTCCCGTCCAGTTCGGCGGTGCTGCCGGCACGCTCGACAAGCTCGGGCCACAGGCCACCGCAATCCGCGCTTCGCTCGCCCAGGAGCTCGGCCTCACCGATATCAGGCAATGGCAAAGCGCGCGCCTGCCGATCGCCGATATCGCCGGCCTGTTCGCTTCGATTTCGGGCAGCCTCGGCAAGATGGGGCAGGATATCGCGCTGCTTGCCGAGATGGGCGGTGAGATCGAAATCTCAGGCGGCGGCGCCTCGTCGGCCATGGCGCACAAGCAGAATCCGGTTGCCGCCGAAGTCCTGGTCTCGCTCGCCCGCTTCAACGCCACGGCGCTCTCCGGCATCCACCAGTCGCTTGTCCATGAACAGGAACGCTCCGGAGCGGCCTGGACGCTGGAATGGCTGCTGCTGCCGCAGATGACCATGGCAACCGCCGCCAGCCTGCGGCTTGCCGGAGAGCTGATCGGAAATATCAAGCGGCTTGGGACGGCCTGAGATCGCAGCCGCGGCCAGCGCTGTGGCAAGCCCGTTCGTCAGGGGCTCCAGCGCGAGCGCGGCGATTTGCATTTTCGATCGCGCGCAACCATCTAATAGGCATGACTTGCGGAAAACGCCCCGCCCGAGCAGCCCATTTACCGAAAACCAACCATACCGGGTTGCTTTCCGAAGCGAAAGCCGATTGCTTAGGAGAATATACTTCTTCTTCCGCTAGCGGTTAGGAGAACGAAAGGGGGCGCAGGCAAACTCGTGGAATTCTGCTGCTTCGCATCGGGATAAACTATGATTACGATGGCGATGCGGGAAGGCCGGTTTGAAAAACGATGACGACAGAACTGTTTCAGATAAAATTTTGGGGCGTCCGCGGCAGTATTCCCGTATCGGGCCCCGAGTTCGATCGCTACGGCGGTAACACTTCCTGCATCGAGATTCGTTGCGGAAAACATCGGTTGCTTTTCGACGCAGGTTCGGGCCTGCGCGAGGCGGGACTGTCGCTGCTCGCCGACGGCGTCAGCGACGTGGATCTGTTCTTCAGCCACTGCCATTACGACCACATCATCGGCCTGCCCTTCTTCAAGGCGATCTATTATCCCTCGATCAACGTCAACATCTGGTCCGGCCATCTCGACGGCAAGATGAGCACGCGGGAAATGGTCGAGCAGTTCATCAGCCCGCCCTGGTTTCCGGTCAAGACAGATATCTGTCAGGCGACGATGAACTTCCGCGATTTCCATCCCGGCCAGGTTCTGACCCCGCACGAGGGCATCGAGATCAGGACTTTCACGCTGAACCATCCAGGCGGCGCCATCGGCTACCGCATCGAATGGCAAGGCCGTTCCATCGCTCTCATCTACGATATCGAGCATATTCCAGGCAGCTATGATCCGGTCTCGCTGGAGATGATGCAGGGCGCCGATCTCGTCGTCTACGATTGCACCTACAATGAAGATGAGATGCAGCGCTTCAAGGGCTTCGGTCATTCGACCTGGCAGCACGGCACCGAGCTCGCCAAAATGGCCGGCGCCAAGCGCTTCGCCCTGTTCCACCATGCGCCCTCCCGCACGGACGAACAGCTGGCCGAGATGGAAGCGCAGGCTGAGGCCGCCTTCCCCGGCGCCTTCGCCGCGCGCGACAACCAGACCGTGGTGATCTAGGACACCGAGTCTCCTGCGGGCGCGCAAGACGACGTCCGTTCGCGCCTTGCTGACGGAACAGATGCCGGGTCCGACCGTTTCCCCGGCAGCGCAAGATCGATGAAACGGGGTATCAGCCATGACCGTGCTCTCCGGACAATGCCTTTGCGGGCAGGTGCAGCTTTCTGTGCGAGGCGAACCGCTGCGTGTCGGCATCTGTCATTGCACCGACTGCCGAAAGGAAAGCGGTTCGGCCTTTACTTTTTATGGAATCTGGCCCGCCGGGCGGTTCGAACATTCCGGAGAAACGGGCGAATTTCACGGCCGGCGCTTCTGCACCGGCTGCGGTTCGCGGCTGTTTTCCGCCGATGACCAGGAGGCGGAGATCAAGCTCGGCATCCTCTCGCAGGCGCCGACGCCGCTGGTGCCGCGCTATGAACTGTGGATCAAACGCCGCGAAACGTGGCTGCGACCCGTGGAGGGCGCCGAGCAGTATGAGGAGGACCGAACGTGAGCCTCGCCACGCTCGTCCGGCATAGGTTCGTTACGATCTCAGGCATCGAGACCTTTTACCGCGAGGCCGGCCCGCCGGACGCACCGGTCCTGTTTCTGCCACACGGCTATCCCTGCTCTTCTTACGAATTTCGCAATCTCATGCCGCGCCTTGCCGACCGCTGGCGCCTGATAGCCCCGGATTTCCCCGGCGCGGGCTATAGCGACACGCCCGACGATTTCGACTACAGCTTCGACGGCTATGCCGCCTGGCTGGAGGCTTTCATCGACGCGCTCAGTGTCGACCGCTTCGCCCTCTATCTCCACGATTTCGGCTCGCCGATCGGAGCGCGGCTGGCAATCAGAAACCCTGGCCGCATCGTGGCGCTGATGATCCAGAATGGCGATATTCCCTATGAGGATGCGCTTGGCCCGAAATATGCAGATATCGAGGCGACCTGGGCGCTACCGCGCGCGGAGATGAGGAAGGCGCTGGCGGAAGCAATCAGCGAGGAGACCTTCCGGGAGGAATTCCTCAACGACCTGCCGCCGCCTCTGGCCGAAACGATCCCGCCGGATCTCTGGAGGCTGCACTGGTCGCTGGTCACGCCGCGGCGCACGGAAATCGCCATCGACCTGATCGCCGGATTGAAGGAGAACCGCGCCTGGTTTCCCGAGTACCGGAAATATCTCCGGCAAAACAGGCCGCCGACCCTGATCGTCTGGGGACCGAACGACCACTATATGCCGGAAGAGTCGGCACGCGCCTACCTCCGCGATCTGCCGGATGCCGAACTGCATCTGCTCGATGGCGGGCATTGGCTGCTCGAGACGCATCTCGAAGAGGTCGCAGCCCTGATGCGGGACTTCCTCGGGCGCGTTCACGCCGGCTGATCGCTCCTTCGCGCTAAGCTGAGAAGTGCGCCCGGCGACGACCAGGAGACGGCAGGATGATCGGCCGTCAGCGCAAACAAGGCAGACAGGAAATCCCAGGCGGCCGCATCATGGACGAGATGGTGGGTGAGCACGCCGATCGGCTCGTCGCTGCCGGCAAACCGGTCGCGGAGTTCGGCGACGAGTTCGGCCACCAGCTCCTCCTCGTCGCGGCCGCCGCGCGTGCCGTGCCAGTCGATAATGTCGACATGGGTGTTGAGAAGCGGGATCGGCCCGCCCTCTCTTGCCCGCCCGTAAACCGAAAGCGCCGCAAAGGCGAGGTCGGGCAATGCCGGGATGAGCGCGGCGTCGATCCGGTTCCACGGCGGCACCAGCACCGGCAGGAAGCGAGCCGGATGGAGCCGCTTCAGGCGCTGTAGTCCCTCACGCAACTCGCCGAGCACCACCTCGGGCGGGCGTTCGCCGCCGAGTTCCTGCTTCTTGCGCTCAGGTCCGGCGTGGTTCGTATGCCACCAGCCATGCACAGCGACAGCGACGCTCGCCTCTGCCGCCAGCCGCGCCGCCAATGCTTCGCCGGTCCGGCCGGGAATGACGGCAAGCGTCAGCGGAATTCCGTTCGCGCCGGTCAGTGACAGCAGCCGCTCCAGATCCGGCGTCGGCTCGACGGCATCGTCGTCGCGCAGCCAGAACCGCGCCACGCGGCCGGCGGCGCGCCAGCGGTCGAGCTCCCGGCGCAGCGGTTCCCAGCTCATCCCTCGGCTCATCATCTCACTCCTGTTCCTGCGCCTTGCGCAAAATCCCGTCCAGGGCGCCGGCAGCCATCGCGAGCGAGCGCTCCCCGAGCACGAAGCGCCGCGCTGCCTGCCCCATCGCGTCGCGTTTCCGCCCGTCGCCGAGCAGGGCCGCGACAGCCGCGGCATAGGCGGCGACATCGCCCTCCGGCGTCAGCAGGCCGGTGACGCCGGCCTCGACCACGGCGGGCACGCCCGCCGTCTGCTGCGCCACGACAGGCAGGCCGGCGGCCTGGGCTTCGAGATAGGCAAGGCCATAGGCCTCGCCGCAGCCGGGCCAGACATAGATGCCGCCACGCGCGAGCAGGCCGGCGATCTCAGCCTCACCTTGCTCGCCCAGCCATTCGATGCGGCCGGAAAGGCCGGCGAACAGCGCCTCCACCTCCTGGCGCATCGGCCCATCGCCGATGACCGAAAGCGTCCATGGCCGGTCTCCGATCAGCCGCAATGCTTTCGCGAGCATCGCGAAGCTTTCCATCTTGTCGCCGGCCCGCATCATCGCGACCGTCATCAGCCGGCTGCGATCGGGCGCCGGGCGCACCGCCTCGAACAGCGCCGGATCGATGAACGGCTTGAGAGCCGCAAGCCGCGCCTGCGGAAAGGCGGAGCGGAGCCCGGCCCGGTCGCGCTCGGTGAAGCCGATATTGACCGCCGCCTGCATGACCGCCTCGCCCACGCGCTTCTGCCGGGCCGCCCAATCGGTCTTATCGCGTTTTGCCGCATAAGAAGCTTCGGCGGTGACATAGGGAATGGCGAATTCGGCCGAAATCGCCGGCCCGAAGGGATCGGGGGATTTGTAGTAGGGGTGGTAGCAGAACCAGAGATCCGGCCGAGGCTCTTCTTGCCATTTCGCCCGCAGCCGCGCCAATTCGGCTGAGATCGCGGGTTCGAGCGCTGCCGCCGCCTCGGGCGTCGCAGCATGGGTACGGAATTCGGAGACGACCTCGACCTGATGCCCGGCAAGCTGCAATGCCCGGATCAGCAGCCGCGCCATCAGCCGGTCGCCCGAGGGCACCGGGTGGTTCGGTGATTTTATCGGCGCATAGAAGGCGACCCGCATGCGATCCCTCACATAGACACACTGTTTCCAATCGGTATTCACAGGCATCATAGATCATTCGAATTCATAACCAGATCAGGCACATGCAGCATGCGGTCGCCTTGAACCTTCCCATGGTGCGCGGCATCGTGCCCGGAGGCGAAAAAATCCCTTATTGCTGCCTTCCCGAAAACTTGCGCATAAGCATATGCAATGTGATCGCAATGGAAGCAATTCCGCCTCCTTCCCCATCTCTATGGGCCTGCGATTGCATCGACAAGAACGGGAATGAATGACGACGGCCTCGGTCACAGGGATTTTTTCGGAACGCTCGATCAGAAGGGCAAGGCTCGGTTCCGGGCTGGTTATCTTTGTCTTCGTTCTCTTGCATTTGTCGAACCATGCGCTCGGACTCGTCTCGATCGCCGCAGCCGATAAGGCCCGCCATCTTTTCCTGGCTGTCTGGCGCAATCCCGTCGGCACCGTTCTGTTCTATGGATCCGTCTTCGTCCATATGGCCCTGGTGCTGCGCGCCATCTACATCAGGCGCAGCCTGGTCATGCCCAAGGGAGAAGCAGCTCAGATGGTGCTCGGCTTGCTGATCCCGCTGCTTCTCATCGATCACGTCATCGGCACCCGCATCGCGCATGAACTCTACGGCTATATCGACAATTACGAGACGATCGTCGGCATGTTGTGGCTGCGGACGCCGGCGACGGGGGTGCGCCAGGCATTCGGCCTTCTCGCGGTGTGGGTCCATGGCTGCATCGGCATCCATTACTGGCTGCGTTACCGCCCTTGGTACGGCGATTTCGCACCGCTGCTGCTGGCGCTGGCGATCCTTGTGCCGGTGCTGTCGCTGCTCGGTTTTGTCGAAATGGGCCGCACCCTCGCCGACCCCGCCTACCAACTGACCGCGATCGAGCCTTACGCGACGACCGTGAACTCTCACTATGTCTCCGATCCTGAGATTCGCAGTCAGATCGCCATGGTTCGCGCCGGGCTCTATGGCGCCTTCTCGGCCTCGCTGATCATCGTCGTTGCCGCCCGCACCCAGCGCAGGCTGAAGGAGCGTCTCGATCAGGTCGCGGTGCATTATCCGGGTGGCGAAGTGATCCGCGTGCCGCGGGGCTTCACCGTGCTGGAGGCGAGCCGCCTCGGCGGCCTGCCGCATTATTCGGTCTGCGGCGGCAAGGGCCAGTGCTCAACCTGCCGGGTGCAGATCCTCGGCGATTACCAGAAGCTGCCGCCGCCCGACAAGCTGGAGCAGACGACACTGAAACGCATCAATGCCGGCCCTGACGTGCGGCTGGCCTGCCAGCTTCGGCCGAATGCCGAGATCGCGGTCGCGCCTCTCCTGGTTCCGGCGGAGGAGGCGGCTCTGCCTGCCAACAGCCAGGAGACGAGCCCCGGCCGTGAGCGTGAGATCGTCGTGCTCTTCGTCGATATCCGTCATTTCACCACGCTGACGGAAACGCGCCTGCCCTTCGACGTCGTCTTCCTGCTGAACCGCTATTTCGCCATCATCGGCAAGGCGGTGGAACAGGCCGGCGGCCGGCTCGACAAGTTCATCGGCGACGGTGCCATGGCGCTCTTCGGCCTCAACGCCGCGCCGGAAGAAGCATGCCGCCAGGCGCTCGACGCCGCCGCGGCGATCGTCGCGGGGATCGAGAAACTCGCCGCCGAACTGGCCGAAGAGCTGACGCTGCCGCTGCGGATCGCCATCGGCATCCACGCCGGGCCGGCCGTCGTCGGCACGATGGGCTATGGCCGGGTGCGCAGCATGACGGCGATCGGCGATACGGTGAATGTCGCGAGCCGGCTGGAAAGCGCGGCCAAGGAATTCGACGCGGCGATCGTCTTCTCCGAGCCGGTGGCGCGGCTTGCCGGCGCCGACCTTGCCGACGTCGAAAGCCGTGAAATCAGCGTGCGCGGCCGCGCCCTGCCCTTGAAAGTTTATGTCATTCCGAGAGAGAAAGCGGCAGAACCGCTCGAAGGAAATGTCTGATGCCCGGCAAGCCCTGGCTCACCGCCAAATATTGGAGCCGCCGGCTGCGCAAGGCGCGCAATAGAACCGCCTCGCGGTTCTTCGACACTCGCCTCGGCCGTCGCTTGCTGATCGAGAATATCGGCCCGCGCGTCGTCTCCATGACGGTCGATGCCGGTGATCATCTGATGACCTTCTCGCCCGCCGACTATATCGGCCGCAAGGTCTTCCGCAAGGGCCATTTCGAGCGCGACGCCGTCGACCGGCTGATCGTCATCCTGCGCGAGCGCGGCCTGCTCAGAAAGGATGCGACGCTGCTCGAGATCGGCGGCAATATCGGCACCCAGACCGTCTATTTCGCCTTGAGCGGCACCTACGCCAACATCGTCAGTGTCGAGCCCGATCCGCGCAATTTCCCGCTGCTTGAACTCAACATTCGCCAGAACCGGCTGGAGGAGAAGGTTCGGCTCGTCAACTGCGCCGCCGGCGAGCACGCAGGCGAGATCGACTTTTTTCTCAACCTCAACAATCACGGCAAGAGCAGCGCCATCCGCCAGAGCCCGATCGACCGGAAGATCAGCGTGCCGGTGAAGCCGGTCTCCGAAATCCTCGCCGGCCTCTCGATCGATCCGGCCGCAATCGGCCTTGTGTGGATGGATATCGAAGGCTACGAGCCGGTCGCCTGCCGCTCGATGCAGCCGCTGCTTTCCCGCCGCGTGCCGCTTCATATGGAATTCACGCCGCTGTTCTACGGGCGCGAGGGAACGAAGGCCTTCATAGCGATGCTGTCAGGGTTCTACGAGGATTGTCTCGTGCTCTTCGAGGACCGCGAGGAAGAGATGAAGGTGCGGGACCTGCCTGAAGAGTTCGATCAGTACAACGTGCTGTTTTTGCCTTAGGCTTACTTCTCAAAAACATACTGACGCCCGGAGCCGGGCGCGCGGGACCGGCTTGTGCAAGCCCGAAAAAAGCAGTTAGCTACCGTCGTTGGGGACGCTCTTCATGCACAGTTAGACGACCCGTGGGCGATAGGTGTGCTGAGACGTTTCCGCATTCGAGGGAAGTCTCGTGCGCTGGTCCAAACCGCTCAGAGTACATCTCGGGGTCCTGATCGTTGCATCGCTGCTTTGCACGTCGATGCCGATTATCTGGATGGCGTTCAGGCAGGGAAGCAATGCTGCCGTGAGTGCCGGCGCGCAGCAGATGCGCGAGATGAGCCTGCGGCTGATCGAGGGATACCGCAACACGCTGGAAGGAGGCTACGAGGCGGTCGCGCTGGCAGCGACCCTGCCGCAGCTCGCTTCGCCGCCGCCTCAGGATATCGAGGCAAAACAGGAACTCTTTCTCGAAATTCTGCGAAACGTCCCCGAGGCAACGAGCATCTATACCGGTTATCCCGACGGCTCGTACCTGCAGGTCATCAACGCTGCAAGGAGGGATGTCCGCCAGACCCTCTCGGCGCCTGACAATGCGGCTTTCGCGATCAGAACGATCGCCGAGCGACAAAGCGCGAGCGTCATATCGACGCTTCGCTTTCTCGACAGCAAGGCGAGACCCATCGGCGAGCGGAAGATCGAAAATGCATCTTTCGATCCGCGGCAACGCCCCTGGTATCAAGCGGTGGTCCAGGATGGAGTTCCGGTCTCGGTCGGACCCTATGTGACCGGAACGCTCCAGGTTCCGACCCTGACGATCGCGGCACCGACGAGGGACGATGGGCGGGTGGTCGTCGGCATCAACGTTCACCTGCAGACCATCGGTCGCCTGTTGGATGCGCAGGGAATTTCGCCGCATGCCCGAGCCTATGTCATCGACGGGAGCGACAATCTCATTGCTCACTCCGACCCTGACATCATGAGCAGGATCATCTCGATCTGGTCGAGGACCTCAGGCTCTTTCGCCATGACGGCGAACGCTTTCGATACCAGTCTGGAAACGGTTGCGAGGCTGCGGCGAGATCCCGCCTTCGCAGGCGGCGGATTGGCGCGGTTCGATCTTGATGGTGAAGGCTATCTCGTGCAGATCGCTCCCGTCAGCATATCCGGTCTGTTCCAGGGAAGCAGCGCTGCGATCGTCGTGCCGTTGGAAGACCTCGTGGCCGATGCCCACCGGCTGCTCGTGCGCAATCTGCTGATTGCCGGCGCCTTAGTGCTCGCGGGTGTCGCGGCATCGGTCATTCTCTCGCGGATGGTCAGCCGCTCTCTCTACCGACTCGCCGACGAGGCGCGCAGGATCGGTGATCTCGATGTCGGTGAGAAAGCCTCGTCGCACTCCTGGATAACCGAAATCAACACATTGGCGAGCGCGCTCTCGGCAAGCCGTCACGCCATCGGCCAGTTTGCCCTCTATGTACCGCGCGAAGTGGTTCGCCGTATCGTCAGCCCTGACGGGCGAACGGTGGTCAAGGCGAAGCGGCAGGACGTGACCGTGCTTTTCACCGATATCAGGGACTTCACGACCATATCGGAGCAGAATTCACCCGAGGACGTGGTCGATACGCTGTCGGCCTATTTCGAGCTGCTGAACACCATCGCCGAGCGTCATGAGGGCACGGTCGTGCAATATCTCGGCGACTCCATTTTCGTCATGTGGAATGCCCCTGTTCAAGATGGCGGGCATGTCGAACACGGCTGTCGCTGCGCGCTTTCGATGAAAGCCGCGATCGACGACCTCAATCGGGAAAACAGAGTTCATGACCGCCCCGAACTCTTCACGCGGTTCGGGCTCCACACAGGTCCCGCCGTCGTCGGCAGTTTCGGAGCAATCTCGCGCCAGCAATACACGGCCATGGGCGATACGATCAACGTCGCCTCACGGCTGGAAGGATTGAACAAGGATTACGGCACCTCGATCCTGGTGAGCGCCGCAGTCCACAATGCCGTCGGCGACCGCTTCCAGTTTCGGCCGTTGGGGCTGGTGCAGGTGAAGGGGCGGGCTGAGAAGGTTGATCTATGGGAACTGGTTGGGGAGCGTGGCTGACGGGCAGCTTTGGCTGGCGTTACCCGCGGAGGCGCAAGGCGGGCGGTCCATTTTTCTGCTGACACGCTCGCGCTTTGTTGGAACGACGACAGATCCTCAACGCCCTTGCCGCGGGCACCGCCGCCAAACACTAGCTGGCAGGCGGCATCACCAGCGACTGATGGCAATGCACGCCGGCGAGAACACCCGAGGCGGAGGCGAGCGTGCCGCTGTGCATGGAGCTCGCCGCATCGCCGGCGGCGAAGACGCCCTTGACGCTGGTCTCCTTGTTTTCGCCGGTGCGGATCACCGGCCCGAAAGCGCCGTCGTCGAAGGCGCAGCCCAGCTGTTCGGCGATCGGGCTCGCCATCGCGGTCTTCGGCGCGACGAAGACGGCGTCGAGCGGCACGATGCGGTCATCGGCGAGACGTACCGCCTGGAGTTTCGGACTGTCGCCGAGCAATTCCACGATCGGGCTGCGTTCGATGCGTACACCGCGGTTCGTCAGCCGCGCCAGCTGCTCTTCATCGGGCTCGAACAGTGCCTGGGTGAAGAAGGTGGTCGCGCCCCAGTCCGGGATCATCATGGCGGAATGGGCCGAATGCGGGTGGTTTGCAAGGACGCCGAGTTCGCCGCCGCTCACCTCGTAGCCGTGGCAATAGGGGCAGTGCAGCACGGAGCGGCCCCAGCGCTCCCCAAGGCCGGGGATGTCGGGCAGCGTATCGCTGACGCCGGTCGCGAGAATGAGGCGGGCAGCGCGTTCTTCACCGCCGCCTTCGATGGTGATGACGAATTCCTCACCCTCCTTCCGGGCGCGGGTAACCTTGCCGTCGCGAAATGTTATGTTCGGATAAAGCGAAAGCTGCCTCTTCCCCTCACCCATGATCGCCGCCGGCGCCTGGCCGTCCTGGCCGAGAAAACCGTGCGAAGCTTGCGAAAACCGGTTTCGCGGCGCGCCGGCATCGACGAGCAGAACCCGCCGCCGCGCCCGGGTGAGCTGCATGGCTGCCGACAGGCCGGCAAAATTGCCGCCGATGACGATGACTTCGTAGGACATGCGCTGACTCCTTCGATATTGGTTCATGAATCATCATAAGTTACATGAAACCAGGCGGTCAAGACTCATGTCACTTGTCTTGTTACAAACTGGCTGCGATAATGGCGCGCTCGCTCGACAGGACAGAACCATGCGCAACGACAGCCGCCTTTCCCGCATGCTGCACGTGCTGATCCACATGGATCGGCATCAGCATGCGGCGACCTCCGAAATGATTGCAAAGATGCTGAACACCAATCCCGTCGTCGTTCGCCGCACGATGGCCGGGCTTCGCCAGCAGGGCTATGTGCGTTCGGAAAAGGGCCATGGCGGCGGCTGGACGCTGGTGCGACCCTTGTCCGAGATCACCCTGCTCGACGTCTACAACGCGCTTGGCGAACCGCACGTCTTTGCCATCGGCCCCGCCGACGATCAGCCCAAATGTCTGGTCGAGCAGGCGGTGAATAACGCGCTGGCCGACGCGATGAAGGAGGCGGAGGCGCTGCTTTTGAGGCGGCTGGGCAGCGTGACGCTGGAGGAAATCGCGGCTGAATTCGAGGCAAAACTGACGGCGCGCTCGGCTGCGGCTTATTCCTGTGCCTCGTGAGCGGAAGCTCCTAGAAATCAGCCGTCACGCCCCCCTCACCGTCCAGGAGGTTGTATCGCGATCGGGGTGCTGATTGCTGCTCTCCTTGATCGCCGCCGCCCAGTCGGCGCCGTTATTTTCGGTTGCACCGGTATTTTCTATGTCGGTGATCGTGTCGAACCATGTCACCATGTTCTCGGTGCAGGTATTGGCATGCGGCGAGAAAGGGTGCGGATTGTCGAGCGAACCGATCATCAGGTTGGTGCGACCGTTTTCCAGGTGGTGGAAGAACAATGGGGTGCCGCAATTGGCGCAGAAGCCGCGCTCGACAAGCTCCGAACTCTTCCAGACGCTCGGCTTGCCGCGTGTCCAGCTGAGCGCATCATCGGGAGCGGCGACCAGCGCGGCAAAGATGTTGCCCGAGGCCTTCTGGCACATGCGGCAATGACAGAGATGCGAATTGTCGAACATGGCGGTGGCGTGGTAGCGCACGGCACCGCACTGGCAGCCGCCGCTCACTTCCATCTCGATGCGTTTCATTTTCTCCTCCTTCAACAGGCGGGTGGGGCCGGGGCCTACTCTCCCCCTCACACCCGCCGATACAGAAAGTAACGCCCTTCCTTGATTCCCTCCGGCAGCGGCAGCGCCGCAAGCTCCGAATGCTCCAGCGGCAAGCCGCTGACCGCAATGCCGTTCGGGGCGAGCACGCCGGCCATCAGCTGCGGCAGCCAGGTCAGCGTCACCGCGTCGATCTCGTCATGGCCGGTGCCGATATCGGCGTGGGCAAGGGCTGCGCCGATCCCGAGGAAGGCCTGACCGGAATCGCGGATGTTGCCGGTCACCATATCTTGCGGCTCCGGGGTCGAGGCCGAATAGGAACGGACCTCCCAGTCGAAGGCGATGATGCGGCGGTCGGGGAATTTTTCGCGCAGGTGGTCATAGGTGCGGCCGTTGCCGAGGCCGAACTCCAGCACCGGGCCTTCGATGTCCTCGACCAGATCGGTGATTGCGTTCAGAATGTCGCGCTGGGCCGTCAAGCGGCGAATGAAGCTGTCGAGGCGGCTCATCGAAATCCGTATCCGTGATGAAAATCGTGAGCGCGTGCTAACACATGAAACCTTGCCAAGTCGATTGCCGTAAATGGGAATTGGCGTTGCAGCAGCGATATGGGTCTGTGCTAAGGTCGATGCCATGACAATCGTGAATGACGAAGAATTCTTTGCGAACGTGCCGCGCTTCAGCGCCTTCGAGGGCGTGACCGATGCCGGCAATTACCGGCCGCTGCCGGAGGGATGGGTGCTGGCGCTTGCCGATATCGTCGGTTCGACGCAGGCGATCGCCGGCGGCCGCTACAAGGACGTCAACATGGCCGGCGCCAGCGTCATTTCGGCGGTGCTGAATGCGGTCGGCAAGGGCGACTATCCCTTCGTCTTCGGTGGTGACGGCGCCCTGATTGCGCTTCCGGGTTCGCTGGAGAAGGCGGCGCGGGATGCGCTGGCCGCCGTGCAGGTCTGGGTCGAGGAGGATCTCGGCCTGATGTTGCGCATCGCCATCGTACCGGTCGCCGATACCCGCGCAGAGGGCCTCGACGTCCGTGTCGCCCGCTATTCCGCAAGCCCGCATGTCACTTACGCAATGTTCTGGGGCGGCGGCACGAGCTGGGCGGAACGACAGATGAAGCTTGGCCACTACGGCGTCGGCCGCGCCGCCCCCGGAACGCGGCCGGATCTCACCGGCCTTTCCTGCCGATGGAGCCCGATCGAGGCCGAGAATGGCGAGATCGTCTCGATCATCGCCGTGCCCGGCGAAGGCCGGCCGGGCGAAGAGTTCCGCGATCTCGTCAACGGCATCGTCGCCATCACCGCCGAGCAGAGCCGCGGCAGCCATCCGGTGCCGGCCGACGGCCCGAAATTCGCCTTCTCGCTGAAAGGTATCAATCGCGAGGCCAAGGCCACCGCGCCGGCCGGCAAACGTCTGCGGCAGAAGCTGATCATCTTCCTGCAGCTCGCGATCACCGTTCTCTGCTACAAACTCGGCATTCCGCTCGGCCGCTTCGATGCCCGCCGCTACAAGGGCGACGTCGCCGGCAATTCCGATTTCCGCAAGTTCGACGACGGGCTGAAGATGACAGTCGATGTCGACGCCGCGCGCTTGAAACGGATCGAGACGCTGCTGGAAGACGCGCGGGCGAGAGGCATCGCCCGCTACGGCCTGCATCGCCAGTCCTCGGCGCTGATGACCTGCTTTGTGCCGACGCCGATCTCGCGCGACCACATGCATTTCATCGATGGCGCCGCCGGCGGTTATGCGGTGGCCGCCAGCCGGATGACCGGCAAGTCGCTTTCGGCCGTTTCCGTTACGCCTTGACGACGTGATCGGCGGAAAGGCCGAGCCGGTCGAAGACGTTGCGCGTGTCGATGATCAACGCCGCACTTTCGGCGAGCGCCGCATAATCCACCCCGTCATGATCGGTCGCGACCAGCACGACATCATAGCCGGCAACGGCCTGCGCCGTCAGTGCCACCGATTGGCGCCCCTTCAGCGCTTGATGTTCGCGCGTCGGCGGGATCTCGGCGACGAAGGGATCGTGGTAATCGGCGCTGCCGCCGCGCTCCTCGATGATCTCGATCAGCCGCAGCGACGGGCTCTCTCTTATATCGGCGACGTTCTTCTTGTAGGCGAGCCCCAGCACCAGCACGCGGCTGCGGCTCAGCGCCTTGCCGGCGCGGATGTCGAGCGCTTCGGCCAGTTTGCCGACGACATAGCGCGGCATCGCCGAATTGATCTCGCCGGCAAGCTCGATGAATCGGGTCGGAAGCTCATATTCACGCGATTTCCAGGTGAGGTAGAAGGGATCGATCGGGATGCAATGGCCGCCGAGGCCGGGGCCAGGATAGAAGGGCATGTAGCCGAACGGCTTGGTCTTGGCCGCGTCGATCACTTCCCAGACGTCGATGCCCATCGCCGCATAGACCGTCTTCAGCTCGTTGACTAGGGCGATGTTGACCGAACGGAAGATGTTTTCGGTGAGCTTGACGGCCTCGGCCGTCGCATTCGAGGAAACCGGAACGACGGTCGACACCGCCGCGCCATAGAAGGCCTTCATCAGAGCCAGCGCCTCCGGCCCGTCGCCGGCGACAACCTTCGGGATAGTCGCGGTGTGGTAATGCTGGTTGCCGGGGTCCTCGCGCTCCGGCGAGAAGCCGACGAAGAAATCCGCGCCGGACTTCAAGCCGGTGCCTTCGAGGATGACCTTGACGATATCGTCGGTCGTGCCGGGATAGGTGGTGGATTCCAGCGCGACGAGCTGGCCGGGGCGCAAATGCTCAGCGATCGAGCGCGAGGTCGCCTCGACGAAGGAAAGATCGGGGTCGCGATGCTTGGTGAGCGGCGTCGGCACGCAGATGATGATGACATCACATTCACCAAGGCCGGCGAAATCCGTCGTCGCCTGGAATCGGTTCGCATCGATCTCGGCGGCAAGCGCCTCGTTGCTGACGGCGTCGATATAGGAGCGGCGGGCATCGAGCGCCACCATCTTTGAGGGATCGATGTCGAAGCCGGTGACCGCAAAACCGCTGCGCGCGACGGCGATCGCCAGCGGCAGGCCGACATAACCGAGCCCGATAATGCCGGCACGCGCCGCGCGGCTTTCGATCTTCTGCAGGAGCGTGTCGAAGGTGGAGGTGGCCAAGGCGGGATCTTTCGAATGGGAATTTAGAAAGCTGATCTAATGCATCATGGCGGGGAATTAAACCCGGAGCTTCTTCTCGCCACGGTGCCACCCCTGTTTACGCCGTGCCCTCAGAGCGCAGGAGGGCTGGTCTCGCCGATATCCCAGAGCACCACCTCTCCGGGGTGTGGCCGAAATGCCCCGGCGGCGGCCTTTGCCGCAACCTGAGCGCACAAAAGAATCCGGGTCCCATTGTTTCGCATCTGCAGCACCCCTATGTGAGTTTGATATTGAACCATCGAGAAAGGACTTCCCCTCCGATCCGCGTTCCGGGGAACTGAGGGCGCTGCTGCCGGGCTTTCGGCAGATCGTTGACAAATATTACCGCTCGTACATCCTGATTTCCTTGTGACCTGCGCATGAAAATGCGTCGGCCGGGGGACTTTTGGCTCTTGGGGATGGCGTGCCTTATGAGGATCATACCGAGAATGAGCACGATCGAATCCAGCGTGTCCTCCATCCTGTTGGACCGGGTCGCCGAATGGCTGACACATTCCTCGCTGGCAGGTGACGACCTCGAAAACATCGTGCGCGGCTTCTGCGAAAGACTTGCTTCCGCCGGCCTTCCGATCGCCCGCGTGCACCTGACCTTTTCGATGCTGCATCCGCTCTACGATGCCTTGAGCTTCACCTGGCGGCGGGCCAGCGGCGTCACTATCGAGGGCCTCCGCATGCCGGCCGGGCAGAAGCCGGACCGCTTCCTGCAGAGCCCCTATTATTACCTGCTCGACAACAACCTGCAGCATATTCGGCGGCGGTTGATGCAGGAAGGCCCGGCCGAATTCCCGATCTTCGAGGATCTGCGCAAGGACAGGATGACCGATTACCTCGCCTTCGTGCAGCCCTTCGGCGACGATTCGGTGCAGGGCATGATGGGCTCCTGGTCGACTGACCATCATAACGGTTTTACCGACGACATGATCGACGCGCTGCTCCGGATGCAGAACCATCTGGCGGTGGCCGCCAAGATGGCGGTGCTCGGCAAGCTCGCCAACAACATGCTGACCACCTATCTCGGCGGCGACGCCGGCAAACGGGTGCTGAATGGCCAGATTCGCCGCGGCGACGGCGAAACGATCCGGGCGGCGCTGGTCATGGGCGACATGCGCGAATCCACCATGTATGCCGAAAAGGAAGGCCGCCAGGCCTATATCGATACGCTGAACCAGTTCTTCGACGCGATCGCCGCTCCCTTCAACCGCAATGGCGGCGAGATTCTGAGCTTCCTCGGCGACGGCTTTCTCGCCGTCTATCCCTGCGGGCGTCACAAGGACCCATCGAAAATCGCCTGCGAGGCAGCACTTTCGGCCGTCCACCAGGCGCAGGCGCGGGTGGCCGAGCTCAATCGGGAGCGCGAGGAGAAGGGTCTATCCAGGATCGGCTACGGCATCGGCATGCATGTCGGCAACGTCATGTTCGGCAATGTCGGCCTCAAGGACCGGCTGACCTTCTCCGCCTTCGGATCGGCGGTCAACGAGGTGCAGCGTTTGCAGATCCTGACCAAAAAATACGGCCGGGAGGTCGTCGCCAGCCAGGCCTTCGCCGGTTATTGCGGCGGCGAATGGACAACCCTCGGCGAGGAGAAGCTGCGCGGCATCCGCCAGAAGGTGACGGTACTGCAGCCACGCGCCCCGGCCCCGGATATCCATGTCGACGAACATTTCCGCGAGGCCGTGCAGAACGGACTTTCCGAAGCCGAACAGGTCATTCTCCTGCACCGCGACGCCAAGAAACAGGTCAAGCGCACAAGCATGGAGAAGTTCATTCAGTAAAACGCCAGGTTGCGGCCGCCAGAACTGCGCGTTACAGAGATGGTGAACCGCGGCAATTTCCCCTTGCTTGTCATCAGCTAGACACCCCGTTTGCGGTACGATAGTGTTGCCTTAACGGGAACATAGAAGACTGGGGAATTTCATTGGTATGGCGTCCGCTGCCGATCTGTTGCGTATCGAGAATCTCGACGTCTCCTTCTCCGTTTTCGGCGACCGCCTGCGTGTCGTAAAGGAAGCCAATCTCCGCATTCTTCCGGGTAAGGTTACCGCCCTCGTCGGTGAGTCCGGTTCCGGTAAATCGGTGATCAGCCAGTCGGTGATGGGCATCCTGCCCAATCCGGCCAGGGCGTCAGGCAGTATCCTCTTCACCGATCCGCTCGACGGCAGCACGACCGATATCCTGTCGCTGCCGCGCGACAGTGAAGAGATGCGTGATCTGCGCGGCAAGCGCATGGCGACGATTTTCCAGGAGCCGATGACCTCGCTGTCGCCGCTGCATACCGTCGGCAACCAGATCAGCGAAGTGCTGTTGATCCATACCGACGTCGACAAGCAGGAAGCACGCCAAAGGACCGAGGAAATGCTCGGCCTCGTCGGCTTCTCCAATCCGCACCGCACCTACGACATGTATCCATTCGAACTGTCGGGCGGCATGCGCCAGCGCGCGATGATCGCCATGGCGCTGATCTGCAAGCCGGCTCTCCTGATCGCCGACGAGCCGACGACGGCGCTCGACGTGACGATCCAGGCGCAGATCCTCGAACTGCTGCGCGACCTGCAGGCCAAGCTCGGCATGGCGATGCTGCTGATCACCCACGATCTCGGCATCGTCGCCAACATGGCCGACGAGGTGGTCGTCATCTATCACGGCGAGATCATGGAAGCGGGACCGGTCGAGGCGATCTTCCGCAATCCGCAGCATCCCTATCTCAAGGCGCTGATGGCGGCCGTTCCGCATTTCGACATGAAACCCGGCGAACGGCTGAAGGCGCTGCGCGACGTGCCGGTCAATCTCGAGACGCTGGTCGGCAAGAAGAAGCCGCTGCAGGCTGAAACGCCGGGCACGCTGCTTTCCGTCGCCAATCTGTCGAAGACCTACAGGACGCGCAGGCGCAGCCTGTTCGGCAAGCACGAAGCCGCCGTCGTGCATGCGGTCGACGACGTCAGCTTCGACATCCGCCGCGGCGAATGTCTCGGCCTGGTGGGCGAATCCGGCTGCGGCAAGACGACACTCAGCAAGATCCTCATGCGCGCCGTCACCCCTGATGGCGGCTCGGTGGTGTTCAACGACGGCAAAGAGGTCATCGACGTGCTGGCCGTCAAGGGCGCCGAGCTGCAGGAGCTGCGCACCAAGATCCAAATGGTGTTCCAGGACCCGGTCTCCTCGCTCTCGCCGCGCATGACGGTGCGCAACATCCTGAGCGAGCCGCTCGAGATCCACGACCGCGGCGACAGCGCCGAGCGCAAGCGCAAGGTCGAGGGACTGATGGGCGCGATCGGCCTCGACAAGCGTTACCTCAGCCGTTACCCGCACAGCTTCTCCGGCGGCCAGCGCCAGCGCATCGGCATTGCCCGCGCCCTGGCGCTCGGGCCGAAGCTCGTCATCCTCGACGAGCCGGTGTCGGCCCTCGACGTCTCGGTGCAGGCGCAGATCCTCAACCTCTTGAAGGATCTGCAGAAGGAGCTGGGCCTGACCTATCTCTTCATCTCGCACAATCTCGCCGTCGTCGATTACATGGCCGACCGTATCGCTGTCATGTGCAAGGGCCGCATCGTCGAGATCGCTCCGCGCGAGATCATTCTGCGCGATCCGGTGCACCCCTATACGAAATCACTGCTCGCCGCCGTCCCCTTCCCCGATCTCGACCGGCCGCTCGATTTCAAGGCGCTTCGGGAAAACGGCGCCGCCGACAAGCAGAACTGGGGCAAGACCTTCACCGCCGAGCATGACGACGCCTCCGAGCTTGCCTATGCCGATCTCGGCGACGGCCATCTGGTGCGCGCCCGCAAGGGCGCTGATATCCGGGAGTTGCGCTGATGGTGACGCGTCGCACCTTTCTCGGCGGCCTCGTCGGTGCTGCGATCGCGCCGGCGGTGCTGCGGGCCGAACAGGTCGGCGAGCCGGAATTCCTGAAGGAGCGGCTGGCATCAGGCAGCCTGCCTGGTATGGCCGAACGCATTCCCGCCCGCCCGCGCATCGTCAACTTGAAGGAGATGGGGCTCGAACCCGGCGCCTATGGCGGCACGGTGCGCACCATCATCGGCAGCCAGCGCGATATCCGCTTCATGACGATCTACGGCTATGCCCGCCTGATCGGCTACGACAAGCACCTGCAGTTCCGGCCCGACATTCTGGCCGATTTCCGTTCCGAGGAAGACACGGTCTTCACCTTCACGCTGCGCGAGGGCCATAAATGGTCGGACGGGGCGCCGTTCACCGCCGATGATTTCCGCTACTGGTGGGAAGACGTCATCCTCAATGACAAGCTGACGCCGGGCGGCGGCGCACTCGAGCTTCGCCCACACGGCAGCCTGCCGCGCTTCGAGATGCTCGATCCGCTGACCGTTCGCTATACTTGGGATAAACCCAACCCGATGTTCCTGCCGAGCTTGGCCGGCCCGCAGCCGCTCGTCATCTTCGGGCCGGCGCATTACCTGAAGCAGTTCCACAAGAAGTTCCAGCCGGACCAGGCGAAGATGGAACAGATGATGCAGACCTTCCGCGTCAAGAAATGGCAGGACCTGCACATCAAGATGGCGCGCTCCTATCGTCCGGAAAATCCCAACCTGCCGACGCTCGATCCCTGGCGCAACACGACGGCGCTGCCGGCCGAGCAGTTCGTCTTCGAGCGCAACCCGTTCTTCCATCGCGTCGACGAAAACGGCAGGCAGCTTCCCTATCTCGATCGTTTTATCCTCAACGTCTCTTCCTCGTCGATCATCGCCGCCAAGGCCGGCGCGGGCGAGGCCGACCTGCAGGCAACCGGCATCGACTTCAACGACTACACCTTCCTGAAGGAGGCGGAGAAGCGCTTTCCGGTGAAGGTCAATCTCTGGAAGGTCGCGCGCGGCTCGCGCATCACGCTCTTGCCGAATCTCAACTGCGCCGACGAGGTGTGGCGCGGCCTTTTCCGCGACGTGCGCCTGCGCCGGGCGCTGTCGCTGGCGATCAACCGGCACGAGATCAATATGGTCGCCTTCTATGGATTGGGCACGCCGAGCGCCGATACCGTGCTGCCCGACAGTCCGCTCTTCAAGCAGGAATATGCCGACGCCTTCGTCAAGTTCGATCCCGACGAGGCCAACCGCCTGCTCGACGAGCTCGGCCTGACCCGCCGCGGCGACGACGGCATCCGGCTGCTGCCGGACGGGCGACGCGCCGAGATCACCGTCGAGACCGCCGGCGAAAGCAATCTCGACACCGACGTGCTGGAACTGGTGCACGATCACTGGGCCGATATCGGCCTTGCGCTTTATACCCGCACCTCGCAGCGGGACGTCTTCCGCAACCGCGCCATGAGCGGCACGATCATGATGTCGATCTGGTACGGCCTCGACAATGGCGTGCCGACGGCCGACATGTCGCCGTCCGGTCTTGCGCCGACGCTCGATGATCAGCTGCAATGGCCGCTCTGGGGCATGCATTATCTCTCCGCCGGCCAGGAAGGTGTCGCTCCCGACCTGCCGGAGGCGGCAGAGCTGGTGGACCTGCTCGGCCAATGGGGCTCGACGGCAAAATTCGAGGAGCGCCAGGCGATCTGGCACAGAATGCTGTCGCTCTATACGCAGCAGGTCTTCTCAATCGGCCTCATCAACAGCACGCTGCAGCCGATCCTGCGCGCCGCCAAGCTGCAGAACCTGCCGGAGAAAGCGCTCTACGGCTTCGATCCCACCTCCTATCTCGGCGTCTACATGCCGGATGTTTTCTGGTACAAGGAGGCCTGAGGCGTGCTCAGATACATTCTCTGGCGCATCGCCGCCATGGTGCCGACGCTCTTCGTCATTTCGGCGCTTGTTTTCACCATCATCGAGCTGCCGCCCGGCGACTTCTTCGAGAGCCAGATCGCCGAGCTGCGCGCCTCCGGTGAGGCCGCCAACCTCCAGGAAATCGAGGAGATGCGCCAGCAATACGGCTTCGACAAGCCGGAGATCGTGCGCTATTTCTACTGGGTCGGCGGCATGCTGCACGGCGATTTCGGCTATTCCTTCGAATACCAGCTGCCGGTCTCGGACGTGGTCGGCGAACGGTTGTGGCTGACGATCCTCGTCTCCTTCACGACGATCCTGCTCACCTGGCTGATCGCCTTTCCGATCGGCATCTATTCGGCGACGCATCAGTATAGCTGGGGCGATTACGGGCTGACCTTTCTCGGCCTGCTCGGCATCGCCATTCCGAACTTCATGCTGGCGCTGATCCTGATGTATTTCGCCAATGTCTGGTTCGGGCTGTCGATCGGCCATCTGATGGACCAGCAATATCTCAACGCACCGATGAGCTGGGAAAAGGCGAAGTCGATCCTCGCCCATCTCTGGATCCCCGTCATCATCGTTGGCACGGCCGGCACGGCCGGCATGATCCGGCGGCTGCGCGCCAATCTTCTCGACGAGATGCAGAAGCAATATGTGACGACGGCCCGCGCCAAGGGCCTGCATCCGATGCGGGCGCTGGTCAAATATCCGCTGCGCATGGCGCTCAATTTCTTCATCGCCGATATCGGCTCGATCCTGCCGTCGATCATCTCGGGCGCCGAGATCGTCGCCATCGTGCTGTCGCTGGAGACGACCGGGCCGATGCTGATCAAGGCGCTGCAGAGCCAGGACATGTATCTCGCCGGCTCCTTCCTGATGTTCCTCGCCTTCCTCAACGTCATCGGCGTGCTGATCTCCGATATCGCCCTCGGTTTCCTCGATCCCCGCATCCGTCTGCAAGGCAGGAGCACCAAATAATGTCGCCCCTCCCCGCACCCGGCGCGCCGCTGCCGCACTACGTCTCCACCGCTCCCTTCGATCCGCATGCGACCGAGAGCATGACGGCGGCGCAATCGCGCATCCATCTCGCCTCGCAGAAGCAACTGATGTGGTGGAAGTTCAAGCAGCACAGGCTCGCTTTGATCTCCGGCATCTTTCTCGCCGCCGTCTACCTGATGATCCTTATCGTCGAGTTCCTGGCGCCTTACGGCCTGCACACGCGCAACGTCGACTTCATCCATGCACCACCTCAGCGCGTCCATTTCTTCGACAAGGGCGAGTTCGTCGGTCCCTTCGTCTACGGCCGCAGCATGACGCTCGATCTCGACACGCTGCACCGCGTCTATACCGACAGGCCGAACGACGTGCAGCCGATCCGCTTCTTCTGCCCCGGCGATTCCTATAGATTCTGGGGTCTCGTCGCCTCGAACTACCATCTCATCTGCCCGGCGATCGGTGGCCAGATGTTCCTGCTCGGCACCGACCGGCTCGGCCGCGACGTGCTGTCGCGCATCCTCTACGGCGCGCGTATATCGCTGACGATCGGCCTGATCGGCATTTCGATCAGCTTCGTGCTCGGCATCGTCATCGGCGGCCTTGCCGGATACTGGGGCGGCGTCTTCGACCTCATCGTCCAGCGCCTGATCGAGGTGCTGCAATCGCTGCCAAGCCTGCCGCTGTGGATGGCGCTCGCCGCCATCATGCCGGTGACCTGGAGCCCGATCGTCATATATTTCGGCATCACCGTCATCCTCGGAATCATCGACTGGACCGGGCTGGCGCGGGCCGTGCGCTCCAAGCTCCTGGCATTGCGCGAGGAGGATTACGTCCAGGCCGCGCAGCTGATGGGGGCCAGCACGCCGCGCATCATTGGCCGCCATCTGGTGCCGGGCTTCATGTCGCATCTCATCGCTTCGGCGACGATTTCGATCCCCGGCATGATCCTCGGCGAGACCGCGCTCTCCTTCCTCGGCCTCGGCCTTCGACCGCCGATCACCAGCTGGGGCATTCTGCTGACCGAGGCAAAAAGCGTCAGCGTCATCGCCTTCTATCCTTGGCTGCTCTTTCCGATCATTCCTGTTGTTCTTGTCATTTTGGCGTTCAACTTTCTGGGAGACGGCTTGCGCGATGCGGCAGATCCCTACAAATAGCGGCAAGCTCGGCGGCGCCGTCCGGCATCGCGCCCGCCTCTTGGCCTCCGGATGGTGGGGGTGCTAACTATGATGTTCACCCCGGAGGGAACACCCATGGCCAGACGTCTCGAAGATGCTCGCATCCTCATGTACAGCCACGACACGTTCGGCCTCGGCCATCTCAGGCGCTGTCGCGCCATCGCCCATGCGCTGGTCGAAGACTATCGCGGCCTCAACATCCTGATCATTTCAGGGGCGACGATCGCCGGCGCCTTCGATTACCGCGCCCGCGTCGACTTCGTGAAGATCCCGAGCGTGATCAAGCTGCGCAACGGCGAATATACGTCGCTTGCCAGCCACATCGATCTGCACGAAACGCTGAAGATGCGCGAATCGAGCATCCGCCACACGGCCGAGACCTTCCAGCCCGACATTTTCATCGTCGACAAGGAGCCGATGGGATTGAAGGGCGAGGTCGAGGATACGCTCGCTTATCTCAAGGCCCGTGGCACCGTGCTGGTGCTAGGGCTGCGGGAGATCATGGACGCGCCGCATCTGCTCGAGGCCGAGTGGAAGAAGAACAGCGTCATGCAGAAGATCGACCAATATTACGACAGCGTCTGGGTCTACGGCCCCCCGGATTTCTACGATCCGCTTGTTGGTCTCGACGTGCCGGCCAGCCTGCGCCGGAAGATGGATTTTGTCGGCTTCCTGCAGCGCAGCGTCTCCAAAGGCAAGAGCTCGATCAACGCCCGCAAGGACAATTATCTGCTCGTCACCACAGGCGGCGGCGGCGACGGCTCCGATCTCGTCCATGACGTCATGAACGCCTATGAGGCCGATCCGACGCTGACGCAGAAGGCGCTGGTCGTGCTCGGGCCCTATATGCCGGCCGCCGAGCGCGCCAAGCTGGTGCAGAAGGGCGAAGCCATTCCCTATATCGAGGTGATCGAATTCGACAATCACATGGAAGAGCTGATCGCCGGCGCCACCGGCGTCGTCGCCATGGGCGGATATAACACCTATTGCGAGATCCTCTCCTTCGATAAGCCGGCCCTCATCGTGCCCCGCGTCAAGCCGCGCGAGGAGCAGCTGCTGCGCGCGAAGCGGGCCAGCGAACTCGGCCTCGTCGAGATGCTGCTGCCGGAGCAATCGGTTAATCCCGCCATCATGGCCGCGGCGCTGAAGCGCTTGCCCTCTCGCCTGCCGCCGTCGAAAAGCGGCAGCAATATGCATCTCGAAGGGCTGGACCATATCTCGCAGACCGTCGGCCGATGGCTCGACGGCCGGGCCACCCACCTAGCCGTTGTCGGCGCAGAATAGGGCACAGCCTTGCCGCCACGCCGCAAGATACTCGTCGTGCTGAAAGGCTATCCCCGCCTTTCGGAAACCTTCATCGCCCAGGAATTGCTCGGCCTCGAAAGGGCCGGCTTCGACCTGACGCTGATTTCCATGCGCCGGCCGACCGACAAGAAGCGCCATCCGGTGCATGACGAGATCAAGGCGAGTGTCGTCTATCTGCCGGAATATCTGCATGAGGAACCGATTCGCGTGCTGAAAGGCCTCGTCGCCGGCTTCGGTAAAACCGGCTTCAAGGCGCTGATCAAACGCTTCTTCGCCGACCTCAAGCGCGACCTCTCCCGCAACCGCTTCCGCCGTCTCGGCCAGGCGCTGGTGCTGGCGCGCGAATGGCCTGATGGAGGCGAGTGGCTGCATGCTCATTTCATCCATACGCCGGCCTCGGTGACGGAATATACCAGCATCCTGACGGGCACGCCCTGGACCTGTTCGGCCCATGCCAAGGACATATGGACCTCGCCCGACTGGGAACTGAAGGAGAAGCTGAAGCGCGCCCGCTGGACCGTCACCTGCACTCGGTCTGGCTACGAACACATGCGCGTGCTGACATCGCGCAAGGAGGCGGTACATTTGAGCTATCACGGCCTCGATCTCGCCCGCTTCGGCCATTTTTCCGGCGCGCATTCGCAGAGGACCGGCAACAACCCGGCTGATCCGGCCTTCATCCTCAGCGTCGGCCGCGCCGTCGAGAAGAAGGGCTACGACGTCTTGCTTCGGGCGCTGGCGCTGCTGCCGGCGGACCTCCATTGGCGCATGGAGCATATCGGCGGCGGTGACGAGCTTGCCAGGCTGAAGGCGCTCGCCGCCGAGCTCGGCCTCTCCGGCCGCATCATCTGGAAGGGCGCCATGGCGCAGGAAGACGTGCTCGACCACTACCGCCGCGCCGACGTCTTTGCGCTCGCCTGCCGCATCGCCGCCAACGGCGACCGCGACGGCCTGCCGAACGTGTTGGTCGAGGCCGCGAGCCAGCGTCTCGTCTGCGTCTCCACGACAGTATCCGGCGTGCCGGAACTGCTGACGGATGGCGAGAACGGCCTCGTCGTGCCGCCGGAGGATCCGGCGCTGCTTGCCCGGGCGCTGGAGGTGGCGATCCGCGATCCGGCGCTGCGCCAGCGCCTCGGCGACGCCGCCGAAAGGCGGGTGCGCGAGGACTTCGACTATCACTCCAGCATCAGACAGCTCGCCGGCCTGTTCGAGGCCGAATGGCAGAAGGCGTCATGACGGCACCGCGTATCTTCTTCTATGTCCAGCATCTGCTCGGCATCGGCCACATCGCCCGCGCCAGCCGCATCGCCAATGCGCTGGTCAGGGACGGTTTCGACGTCACCGTCGTCACCGGCGGCCTGCCGGTACCGGGCTTTCCCGGCGAGGGTGTGAAGACCGTTGCCCTGCCGTCGGTCGTCGCCAGCAATGCCGGTTTCTCCGGCCTCGCCGATGCCGATGGCCAGCCGGCCGGCGAAGAATTCCTGGCCGCCCGCCGGCAATTGCTGCTCGATGCCTTCCATGCCACAAGGCCCGATGTCGTCATCATCGAGGCCTTCCCCTTCGGCCGGCGGCAGATGCGCTTCGAACTCCTGCCCTTGCTCGCTGCGATCGAGAAGACCGAACCGCGGCCGAAACTCCTAAGCTCGGTTCGCGACATCCTGCAGGAAAACCGCAAGGCCGGCCGCGACGCGGAGACCGCCGCCCTGGTCAACCATCACTTCGACGCTGTGCTCGTCCATGGCGATCCCGGCTTCGTCAGGCTCGAAGATACTTTCCCGCTGACGCCAGAAATCGCCGACAGGCTGCGTTATACCGGCCTCGTTACGCCGCCGCCGGCGCCCGAACCGACGGAAACCTTCGACATTATCGCATCGGCCGGCGGCGGCGCGGTCGGCGCCGAGCTGATCGGCGCGGCGAAGGAGGCGGCGGCGCTGCTGCCGGGCGATCTTCGCTGGCTGCTGATCTCAGGTCCCAACCTGCCGGAGGCCGATTTCGCCAGACTGTCGCGGGACGCAGCCCCGAATGTGACTCTGGTTCGCTTTCGCAAGGATTTTCCCTCGCTCTTGCGCGGCGCCAGGGTATCGATCTCGCAGGCCGGCTACAACACGGTCGGCGACCTCTTGCGCACCGAGTGCCGGCCGATCCTCATCCCCTTCGTCGCCGGCGGCGAGACCGAACAGACAGTGCGCGCCGAACGGCTGCAGGCGCTGGGTCTTGCCGACATCCTGCCGGAACGGGGGCTGACCTCCACACATGTGAAAGAGGCTGTCGAAAAGGCGCTGACAGCGCCCCGGCAGGAGCCGGTTTCGCTCGATCTCGACGGGGCGGAGAAGACGGCCGCCATCATTCGCTCGATGATTGCCGAATCGCTCGCCTAATTTAAAAATCCTGTGATATAAGCAGAGTTCCGGCGAGAATCGGCCTTTCTGCAGCCGGTCCCTTCGCCTTGTTTTCATTGCGATATCGGCGGTCCGGCTGCATGGTCCTGTTCTCGACAATTCCTCCCGTCCCGCGCCAGGATCGCGCCTTCGAAATTTCCCAGCACGCTGACGGTTAGCCAATGGAAAAGAGCCTCGCCCGCTATATCTGGAAGAACACGCGGCTGCAGCAGCTGTGGATCCTGGCTGTCGTCGCGGCCTCGATGATCCCTTATTTCCTGTCCTTCGACCTGCCGAAGCAGATCGTCAACGGACCGATCCAGGGCGACGGCTTTGAAGGCCCCGGCGCAACCCAGACCTTCATGCACATCGCCTATGACATTCCGCTGATCGGCCATGTCGAATTCTTCAAGGGCGTGCAGCTCGACCGCTTCCAGATGCTGATGGCCCTGAGCCTCGTGTTCCTGGCGCTGGTGGTGCTAAACGGGCTCTTCAAGTTCTACATCAACACCTATAAGGGCCGGCTCGGCGAACGCATGCTGCGCCGCATCCGCTTCGAACTGATCGACCGGGTGCTGCGGTTTCCGCCGGCTCATTTCAAGCGGGTGAAATCGGCCGAGATCGCCACCATGATCAAGGACGAAGTGGAGCCGATGGGCGGTTTCACCGGCGACGCCTTCGTCTCGCCCGCCCTGCTCGGCGGCCAGGCGATCACCGCGCTCGCCTTCATCATCGTGCAGAATTTCTGGCTCGGCATGATCGCCGCCGCCATCGTCGGCGTCCAGGCCGTCGTCATTCCCCGCATGCGCAAGCGCCTGCTGGATCTCGGCCGCCAGCGGCAGCTGACGGCGCGCGAACTTTCCGGCCGCGTCGGCGAAATCGTCGACGGCATCGGCACGATCCACGGCAACGACACGTCCAACCTCGAACGCGCCGACATCGCCTGGCGGCTTGGCCGCATCTTCTCGATCCGCTACGACCTTTACCAGTGGAAATTCCTGGTGAAGTTCATCAACAACTTCCTCGCCCAGGTCACGCCCTTCCTGTTCTACGCGATCGGCGGTTATCTGGCGCTGCAGGGCCGGCTCGACATCGGCCAGCTCGTCGCAGTCATCTCGGCCTACAAGGACCTGCCCGGGCCGCTGAAGGAACTGATCGACTGGGACCAGATGCGTCAGGACGTGCAGGTGAAATACCAGCAGGTCTACGAGCAGTTCAACGTCGAGCCCTTGATCGAGAGCCACATCCAGGAATTGGCGACCGCACCCGTGGGCGCACTGACCAGCGCGCTGGTCGTCACCAACCTCACGCTCTCCGATGACAGCGGCGCCCGCCTCGTCGACCACGTCTCGGTCGAAATCAAGCCGAACGAGACGGTTGCGATCGTCGGTCCGAACGGCAGTGGCGCCGAAGCCTTCGCCGAAGCGCTCGGCCGGATGGTCTGGCCCGACTCCGGCCGCATCACCATCGACGGACGCGACCTGCTCGAGCTGCCGGAATCGATCACCGGTCGCCGCATCTCCTATGCCTCGGCCGACACCTTCTTCTTCCATGGCACGCTCGCCAGCAATCTGCTCTACGGCCTCAAGCACGCGCCGATGATCGACGCCGTCTACGACGAGAAAGAAGCGCAGGAGTATAAATGGCATTCCATCGAGGCGGTGAAGGCCGGCAACCCGACGCTCGACCTCAACAGCGATTGGGTGGATTATCAGGCGGCCGGCGCCAATGGACCGGATGATCTCCTCAAAGCGATCCGGCCGGTGCTCGACGCCGTGCTGATCTCGCAGGACATCCTCGACCTGGCGCTGCGCTCGAACGTCAATACCAACGTGCATGTGGCGGTCAGCGACCATGTCGTGGCGCTGCGCGCGTCGCTGCGCGACCGGCTGCGCGACGAAGGTCTCGACGGCATCGTCGTGCCTTTCGATTTCGACGCCTACAACGCCCAGGCGACGGTCGGTGAGAACCTGCTCTTCGGCACCATGAAGCGGCCGCTGATGACCAACCGCCGGCTCGCCGCCCATCCCTATTTCCAGCAGCTCTTCCGCGAGACGGGCCTCAGCACCGATCTCTACGCCATGGGCCTCGAGATTGCCGAAAACGCCGTCGAACTCTTCCACGACCTGCCGCCGGATCATCCTTTCTTCCAGCAGCTGACCTTCATGACGGCGGACGACATTCCGACCTATCAGGCGCTCCTGCAGAAGCTGCAAAGCCGCCGCTTCGAGGACGCCACGCCTGAGGAGCGCTCCGCCATCATCCGGCTGAGCTTCGCCTATATCGAGCCGCGCCACCGCTTCGGCCTTTTGACCAACGAGCTGATGGACAAGATCGTCAGCGCCCGCAAGCAGTTCCACGCGCATATTCCGGCCGATCTCGCCGAGCTGATCGAGCGCTACGACGCCGAGCGTTTCACGCCGTCGGCCAGCCTGATGGACAATGTGCTCTTCGGCCGCATCGCCTATCAGCAGGCCGACGCCTCCGACCGCATCCGCGCCATCATGGGCGAGCTCTTCGACGCACTCGACCTTTATGACGATGTCCTGTCGATCGGCCTCGAATTCGACGTCGGCTCCGGCGGCAAGCGGTTGACCATGGTGCAGCGCCAGAAGCTGAACCTGGCCCGCGCGCTTCTGAAGCGCTCGGATTATTTCGTCTTCAATCGGCCGTTGTCGGCACTCGATCAACGCGTTCAGGATCAGATCACCCGCAACATCATCGAAGACCTGCATAAGGAAGGTGAGCGCCCGGCGATCATCTGGGTGCTTTCGAATGCGCGGATGGCCGAAATGTTCGACCGAATCCTGCTCTTCGACCGCGGCGGGCTGGCGGAGGCCGGAAACTATCCGGAACTTTCCGAGAAAAACGGTATGTTCAAGGAACTGTTATCGTAATATTCTATTGGGGCGGCGATGGTAGGCGTTCCCGGGGGAACGCCCCGAATTGAGGCGCCTGGTTCCAAGAACCCTGCGTCAGGGGATTGAAACGCTCATGTTATTGAGAGACGAAGTCGAAATGCTGCGCCGGGTGCCGATCTTTTCGAGGATTGCGCCAGCGAAACTCAAGCTTTTGGCCTTCACCTCCGACCGCATGACCTACAAGGCCGGTCAGGATCTCTTCCATCAGGGCGATGTCGGCGACGCCGCCTATGTCATCCTCTCCGGCAGCGCCGATATCATCGTCTCCTCGCCGGCCGGCGAGATCAAGGTCGCCGACGTCGAGCTCAATTCCATCGTCGGCGAAATCGCCATTCTCTGCGATGTCTCGCGCACGGCAACGGTGCGCGCCACCTCGCCGCTCGAAGTATTGCGCATCAGCAAGGAGCACTTTTTAAAGCTGCTCAGCGACTTCCCGGAGATGGCCGTGGAAATCATGCGCGTGCTCGCCGACCGCCTGAACCACACGACCGCCGAACTGACGGCAGCGCGGGCTGCCAAGCAGCCGCAGATGGCGCAGTAAGAATATTCAGCGTTTCGGTGGCCATTGTTGAGCGCCGTGCAGAAGGCGCAAAATCTCCACCCGTCTGATTTTCTGACGAACACGATAGATCACAATAAAGGACGTGCGCGAAATGACGAGTTCGCGCGTTCCGTCAATTCGTCCGGGCCGGCCGATCTCGGGCTGATCGATGAGCAAATCCGTTTGGCGCTCGATCTCGTCAAGGTGGCTTATCGCGGCGCTGAGATTCTGATCGGCGATAAACTGTATTGCTCGCTTGCGATCTGACGCAGCTTTCGCACGCCAGATGAGCTTCACTTGGCTTTACCCTCAAGGCGCGCCACCAACTCTGCTCGTTCGCGCGCCATCTCTTTCTTGACCGTCTCGTGCGGAATCCCGACCGTGTCAGGATCATCGGCCTCCCGGATCGCCTCCTCGACCTGTTCGCGAAACCACTTGTCGTATTCTGCTGCCTCATGGGTGCGGCGCAGGGCTGCCGCACGATCCGGCCGAGAGACAGTCTCGGGAGCGTACTCGGCCGCATCGACATCGAACTGGGAGATGCCGACATCCTTGAGATAGGAAACCAGGGTATCCATGCGCTTGAACAGGCGCACCTTGCGGCTGCGCTGGGCGGCAAGCGGGCGTTCGGCCTTGCCGTAGCGGATGACGACGGACCAGCCGCCGGTTTTGCCGACGACGTGAGCAGCATCGACCGCCCCTGCCTCGACAAGACGGGAAAGCGTCAAATGATCGATGGTTTCTGCGGTCATGGCAAATCCTCGCTGATCCCGAAGACTGGCGCATTTAATTATAGATTGCAATGCATTCAATAATTGACATTGTATTTGCAATGGTCCAGCAGATGTCAGGCGCAAGGCCACGGCTGCTGCAGCCTTTGTGCCGCGTGGCTGCCCCTCACCCTAACCCTCTCCCGGTAAACGGGGCGAGGGGACGTGACCTGCGAGAGGCTGGCGGGGAACGGAGGGAATATGCACATGAACAGACTCTTTCGCGGGCGTTCGCGACCACCCTGGATGCGGTGTCTGCCATGATATCTTCCACGATCGTCGTTACAGGGTGCAACGCCGGCAAGGGAAAGTCAGGCCGAAGCGGCCAAGCGACACAGAATACATCCTATTCAAACGGGACTCTGCCTTCGACAAAGGCGGCAATATCCGACCTCAACGGAGATTGAGCGGTATGCGCATCGAGCCGATAAAAATCATGCTGCTTGCCGGCGTAGATTTTCCAGCACTGGGGAACAGCGTTGTTCCAGCTTTCAGTTGGCCGGTATGGATCGAGTTCTCCCCAGAAGACCATGGTGGGTATAGCGAGGGGAGACGTTTCGAAGCGCAATCTGGTTGATGACACGCAGATCAGCGCCTGGAGTTCCAGACCCTCTTTGACCGCATTCCACAGGACCGTTCCACCGGCGCTAAAACCGATCCCCAAGCACCCGCGTCCGTCGATCTCACGAAGTGCCCGGACCGCATGCCGCATGCCGTCACGGTTGAAAAGATGGTCGTGAAGCGCGTCTCCACGCAGATCGGGACGCCCGCTCAGGTCGGCCAGTTGCAAATCATGTCGCTGAAAGCTGCCAGCATCCAGCAACTCGACAAAGGTTTCGGGAAAGCCGTGGATATCGCCAACGACCAGATGTTGCATTTCGACGATGCCGCTCTTCGCTTCGATAGATGAATAAGACGGCCGCCGGTTTCCCGGCGGACTGTCTCGATCTTATTCCCGCTGCTCCAGCGCCTTGCTGAAGGCGAGTGCTGCGAGCGTGCAGATGGCGCCGGAGAGCAGGTAGTAACCGACGAAGGTCAGGCCGAAGCGGCTGGAGAGGCTGAGGGCCACCAGCGGCGCAAAGCCGGCGCCGATCAGCCAGGCAAGGTCGGAGGTGAAGGCGGCGCCGGTATAACGATAGCCGCGACCGAAGCGCGACGAGATCGAACCGGTCGCCTGGCCGAAGGACAGCCCGAGCACGCCGAAGCCGATGATGACGAAGGCGTCGTGGCCGTTATTGCCCGAGGCGATCAGGATCGGTCCGATAAAGCTGAAGATGGCGATGATGACGGCGCAGATGGCGAGCTGGGCACGCCGGCCGATGCGATCGGCGATCAGCCCCGAGGCGACGATGGCGACGACGCCGACCAGGGCGCCGATCACCTGCACCACCATGAAGGCGCCGATCGGCTGATTGCCGTAAAGGCTCATCCAGCCGAGCGGGAAGATGGTGACCAGGTGGAACATGGCGAAACTGGCGAGCGGCACGAAGGCGCCGATCAGGATGTCGCGGCCGTGAACGCGCAGCACCTGGAGGATCGGTGCGGCCTCCAGCTCATGCTGCTCCAGGAGCGTACCGAATTCCTTGGTCATGACCAGCCGCAGACGCGCAAACAGCGCCACGACGTTGATCGCGAAGGCGACGAAGAAGGGATAGCGCCAGCCCCAGGAGAGGAAATCCTCGCTGGACAGGTTGGCGACGAAATAACCGAAGAGCGTGCTTGCCAGCGCAAAGCCGATCGGCGCGCCGAGCTGCGGGATCATCGCGTACCAGCCGCGGTGATTGGGCGGCGCGTTGAGCGCGAGCAGCGAGGCAAGACCGTCCCAGGCGCCGCCGAGCGCAAAACCCTGGCCGAGACGGAAAAGCGCCAGCAGGGCGATCGACCAGACGCCGATCTCCGCGTAACCCGGCAGGAAGGCGATCGAGGCCGTGGAGCCGCCGAGCAGGAAGAGCGCGATGGTGAGCTTTGTGCCGCGCCCGTACATCCGGTCGATCGTCATGAAGACGACGGAGCCGACCGGACGGGCGAGGAAAGCGAGCGAGAAGATGGCGAAGGAATAGAGCGTCGCTGTCAGCCGGTCCGGTGCGAAGGGAAAGACGAGCTGCGGAAAGACCAGGACCGAGGCGAGGCCATAGACGAAGAAATCGAAGAATTCCGACATGCGGCCGATCACCACGCCGATGGCGATGCTGCCCGGCGAAACCGGCTTGTCGTCGTGAATGCGCCGCGCGTCGCGTTCCAGCGACGACGATGACGGTCCGTAATGCGATGCTGTGGCCATGAAATGCCTCCCTCATTGAGGCGCTTTCGGCACGGCGCCTCAACCTGATCTTGATCAAACCCGCAGGCTTATCAAGTCCGTAAGATGCAAATAGTTCATCATCGCGGCTTAAATTGAGCCGGGCCGGGAAAAATTGCGTGATCCCGGCGGTGATTTTTCCCCTGCTAAAGCTGGCCGGCCCGGCTCTTGCGGATATATTGAGTGGACATGCGCGCGCAAAAAATCCTTCTTAATTTCATCAGGATTTCAAGGCGGTAGCGCAACACGATTCTGCCGCACTGCGGCATCTTTGCTGCACTGCGACTTTCCGCCTCATGTCGCTATCGGGTTCAGTGCTTTAGTCGCGGTCAAAACGAAACAACAAGAGCTTAGAGACGTGCAAAAACTCATGAAGTTTTCCCGCCTTCTATCCGTCTTGCCGCTGCTTTTCCTGGCAGGATGCAACATGGTGGTCATGGCGCCCTCGGGCGACATCGCCGTGCAACAGCGCGATCTGATCGTCATCTCGACGGTGCTGATGCTTTTGATCATCGTCCCGGTGATCTTCCTGACGCTGCTCTTCGCCTGGCGCTACCGCCGCTCCAACACGGCCGCCGCTTACGCGCCGGAATGGCATCATTCGACCCGCCTCGAAATCGTCATCTGGGCGGCACCCCTGGCGATCATCATTGCGCTCGGCGCCGTCACCTGGATTTCCACGCACAAGCTCGATCCCTACCGCCCGCTCGACCGGCTCGATGCCGAGCGCGCCATCCCGGCCGATACAAAGCCGCTGACCGTCGAGGTCGTGGCGCTCGACTGGAAATGGCTGTTCTTCTATCCCGAACTCGGCATTGCCACCGTCAACGAGCTCGCCGCCCCCGTCGACATGCCGGTCAATTTCAAGATCACCGCATCTTCAGTGATGAACTCCTTCTACATCCCCGCCCTTGCCGGCCAGATCTACGCCATGCCCGGCATGGAGACGAAGCTGCACGCCGTCATCAACCGGGAGGGCGAATATGAAGGCTTCTCCGCCAATTACAGCGGCGCCGGTTTCTCGCACATGCGCTTCAAGTTCCATGGCCTCACCCGCGAAGGCTTCGACGCCTGGGTGGCCAAGGTCAAGCAGCAGGGCACGATGCTCAATCGCGACGCCTATCTCAAGCTCGAGAAGCCGAGCGAGAAGGAGCCGGTGCGCTATTATGCCGGCGCCGACGCCGATCTCTACGACGCCATCCTCAACATGTGCGCCACCCCGGGCAAGATGTGCATGAACGAAATGATGCATATCGACATGACGGGCGGCGGCGGCAAGGAAAGCGCCGAAAACCGCGAGAAGCTGCAATACGACAACCGCCATGCCGCCGAAGACGTCGTCGAGCCTGGAGCTACTGTGCCGGCAACGGGCGTTCCGGCACAGGTCGAGCCGCCCAAGAGCAGCGATGGCAACGGCATGCAGCACGACATGCCCGGCATGCACAGCACGCCCGGAATGGACATGCAGCATGACGGCCATTCCATGCCCGACACGGGCAACGGCGCCGATCCGGCGCCGGCGCAGCTCAACAACAACAATTAACCTGGCGCTTTGCGTCGCAAGACATAATGAACGGGTTGTTCCATGTTTTCCAATCCTGACCTCCTGAAGTTGATCTTCGGCCGGTTGACCCTCGACGCCATTCCCTACCACGAGCCAATTCTGGTCGTGACCTTCATCGGCGTCGTCATCGGCGGTCTCGCCGTGTTTGGCGCCATCACCTATTTCAAGTTCTGGGGTCCGCTCTGGCACGACTGGATCTGCAGCGTCGATCACAAGAAGATCGGCATCATGTATGTGATCCTGGCCGTCATCATGCTGCTGCGCGGCTTTTCCGACGCGATCCTGATGCGCGTCCAGCAGGCGATCGCCTTCAACGGCTCGGAGGGCTACCTGCCGCCGCACCATTACGACCAGATCTTCACCGCCCACGGTGTCATCATGATCTTCTTCGTGGCGATGCCCTTCGTCACCGGTCTGATGAACTTCGTGGTGCCGCTGCAGATCGGGGCGCGCGACGTGTCCTTCCCCTTCCTCAACAACTTTTCCTTCTGGATGACCACAGCCGGCGCGATCATCATCATGCTGTCGCTGTTCATCGGTGAATTCGCCCAGACCGGCTGGCTCGCTTATCCGCCGCTGTCGGGCGCCGCCTACAGTCCGGGCGTCGGCGTCGACTATTATATCTGGGGCCTGCAGGTGGCCGGTGTGGGAACGACGCTGTCCGGCATCAACCTGATCGCCACCATCGTCAAGATGCGCGCGCCCGGCATGACCTTCATGAAGATGCCGGTCTTCACCTGGACGGCGCTCTGCACCAACGTGCTGATCGTCGCCTCCTTTCCGATCCTGACGGCAACGCTCGCGCTGCTATCGCTCGACCGCTATGCCGGCACGAATTTCTTCACCAACGACCTCGGCGGCAATCCGATGATGTATATCAACCTCATCTGGATCTGGGGCCATCCGGAGGTCTACATCCTGGTGCTGCCGGCCTTCGGCATCTTCTCGGAAGTCGTCGCCACGTTCTCGGGAAAACGCCTGTTCGGCTACGCCTCGATGGTCTACGCCACCTGCGTGATCATGATCCTGTCCTACATCGTCTGGCTGCACCACTTCTTCACGATGGGTTCGGGCGCTTCCGTCAATTCCTTCTTCGGCATCACCACGATGATCATCTCGATCCCGACGGGAGCGAAGATCTTCAACTGGCTCTTCACCATGTATCGCGGCCGCATCCGCTACGAGGTGCCGATGCTGTGGACGGTCGGCTTCATGGTGACCTTCGTCATCGGCGGCATGACCGGCGTCATGCTGGCGGTGCCGCCGGCCGACTTCGTGCTGCACAATTCGCTGTTCCTCATCGCCCATTTCCACAACGTCATCATCGGCGGCGTTCTCTTCGGCATGTTCGCCGGCGTGAACTACTGGTTCCCGAAGGCCTTCGGCTTCAAGCTGGATCCCTTCTGGGGCAAGATGAGCTTCTGGTTCTGGCAGATCGGCTTCTGGTTCGCCTTCATGCCGCTCTACGTGCTCGGCCTGATGGGCGTCACCCGGCGCATGAGCCAGTTCGAGGACCCGTCGCTGCGGATCTGGTTCATCATCGCTGCCTTCGGCGTCGGCCTGATCGCGCTCGGCATCGCCGCCTTCCTGATCCAGATCGTCGTCAGCTTCATGAAACGCGAGGAATTGCGCGACGACAGCGGCGATCCCTGGGATGCCCGGACGCTGGAATGGTCGACCTCCTCGCCGCCGCCGGACTACAACTTCGCCTTCACGCCCGTGGTCCACGACTATGACAGCTGGTACGACATGAAAAGGCGCGGCTACGAGCGCCCGCTCGGCGGCTTCAAGCCGATCCACATGCCGAAGAATACCGGCACCGGCGCCATCCTGTCGGCCATCAGCGTCGCGCTTGCCTTCGGCCTGATCTGGTACATGTGGTGGCTGGTGATCCTTTCAGCCGTCGCGCTGCTGGTGGTGGCGATCGGCCATACCTTCAACTACAAGCGCGACTTCTACATTCCCGCCGGCAAGGTGACCGAAACGGAAGGCAAGCGCACGGCGCTGCTTGCCGAGCAGGTGTAATGACCATGAGCGATCAAACCATCGACACGGCCGAAAAGCCTGAATTCTATCTGACCGAAGACCATCATCCGGAAGGGAGCACCAATCTCGGCTTCTGGCTCTACCTGATGAGCGACTGCCTGATCTTCGCGGTGCTGTTTGCCACGCACGGCGTGCTCGGCCGCAACTATGCCGCCGGGCCGTCGCCAGCCGATCTCTTCGATCTGCCGATCGTCGCTCTCAACACCTCGATGCTGCTCTTCTCCTCGATTACCTACGGCTTCGCCATGCTGCAGATGGAGCGGAACGCCAAGGCGGAAACACTGTTCTGGCTTGCCGTCACCGGCCTGTTCGGCGCAGCCTTCATCGGGCTCGAACTCTACGAGTTCATCCACCTGATCCACGAGGGCGCCGGACCGACCCGCAGCGCCTTCCTTTCCTCCTTCTTCACGCTCGTCGGCACACACGGGCTGCACGTCACCTTCGGCATCATCTGGCTGATCACGCTGATGGTGCAGGTGTCGATGCACGGGCTGGTCGAGGCCAACCGCCGCCGCCTGATGTGCCTTTCGATGTTCTGGCACTTCCTCGACGTCGTCTGGATCGGCGTCTTTTCCTTCGTCTATCTGCTCGGAGTTCTCGGATGAGTTCGCAAGCACCCACCCATGAGGATGCCCACGAGGCGCATCACGGCCACAGCCATGGTCACCAGGCCGGCCACGGTACGTTCAAAAGCTACATGACGGGCTTCGCACTTTCCGTCATCCTGACCGCCATTCCCTTCTGGGCGGTCATGTCCGGCGTCGTCGCCAGCCCGGCACTGACAGCGGTGCTGGTGATGGGCCTCGGCGCCATCCAGATCGTCGTCCATATGGTCTTCTTCCTGCACATGAACCCCAGGAGCGAAGGCGGCTGGACGATGATGGCGCTGATCTTCACCCTCATCATCGTCGCCATCGCGCTTTCCGGTTCGCTCTGGGTCATGCATCATCTCAATTCCAATATGATGCCGATGAGCCCCGAGATGATGAAGAACATGCCGTGACAGCAATGAGGGGCGGCGGCAGCGCCGCCCTAAGTCGATGAGCGAAGCCCCCACGCAAAAATCGGAAAGACAGCGTTTCCGGGCAAAACGTGCGCTTTTCGCCGTCTGCCTGACGCTGCTTGCCGCCATCCTCTTTGGCCTCGGCACCTGGCAGGTTCAACGCCTGGGCTGGAAGCGCGACCTCATCGCCCGCGTGGACCAGCGCGTGCACGACGCCGCCGTGCCGGCCCCGGCGCGCGCCGACTGGGGGAAGGTCAATGCCGGCAGCGACGAATATCGCCGGGTGACCGTCGAGGGAATGCTGGCAAACGGCAAGGAGACGCTGGTCTACGCCTCGACCGTGCTCGGCCCGGGTTATTGGGTGATGACGCCGCTGATGCTCGCCGACGGCACCGCCATCCTCGTCAATCGCGGCTTCGTGCCGACGGACAGGCGCGACCCCGCGTCGCGCCGCGACGGTCAGATATCGGGCCTGATCGAGATCACCGGACTGATGCGGATGACCGAGCCGAAGGGATCGCTGCTCCAATCCAACGACGTCGCCGCCGACCGTTGGTATTCACGCGATGTCGCAGCGATCGCCCAAAAACGCGGCCTCGGCGCGGTCGCGCCCTATTTCATCGATGCCGACGCCGCTGCAAATCCCGGGGGCCTGCCCGTCGGCGGCCTCACCGTCATCCGTTTTCCCAACAACCATCTCGTCTATGCGATCACCTGGTACGGACTGGCGGTGATGGTGCTGGCATTGCTGGTGTTTGTTGTTCGCGGCGAGATCGGAAGAGGCCGAGCGTAGGCCGGCCTCGCTGTCGCTTTTCAAGGGCGCGAGCGCTCCGGCAAGCAACAGTTGCACGCCGGCAGTTTGCGCGCGCCGGCTTAATCTCTTGTAAAGCGGTGTGCGATACTGCTTGCCTCAACAGAACATTTCAAAGTTGCACATGAGCCGGCCGGATTACATCCCCAGTCTCGATGGTCTGCGCGGTGTCGCCGCGCTTCTGGTCGTGCAGGCGCATATCGGGCTCATCTTTCCGAATACAGCCTTGCGTAACATGACGATGGGCAGCGAAGCCGTTGGCCTGTTCTTCGCCCTCAGCGGCTTTCTGATGGCCCATCTCTATGGCGCGCGGCCGGTGACCAGAGAAAATGTCCTGGATTTTCTGGTGAGCCGCTTTGCCCGTATCTATCCGGTCTATCTGGTTGCCGTCCTGCTCGTGGCAATGCTGTCGAGCACGCAAGATCTCAATTTCGTTCAGCCGATCACCGGCGGCACGGAATTTCTCCGCCACGTCTTTCTTCTAGGCTCAAGCGGCGTTTTCTGGTCAATTCCACCCGAAATTCAATTCTATCTGTTCTTCCCGATCCTTTGGCTCTGCTTGACCTGCCCGCAGCGCTATAGCGGTGGGATCGCAGGTTTGGCGGTGCTGGTCGTGGTGGATGGTATGCTTGAGCTGCCGGGACCAGGCATACTGCTTCTTTCCAAGCTCCCCTATTTTCTGTTCGGCGCCCTTGCCGGGGCGATGCATCCCCACTGGGATAGGTGGACGCCATCCCCCCTCACGGGCGCTTTCACCCTGTTCCTTCTGGCGGTGTTCTTCACCTACAGGCATGTCTTGCCTGATTTCTCCCCTGAATTCTGGAGCCTGCAAAGCGCGGCCGCCGCAGCCATAATCGTGGCGCTGGTCGCTCGACAGCCTCCCATCGCAGCCCATGTCCTGGCAGCGCCACCCGTGCGGTTCTTCGGCGCGATCAGCTTTTCGCTCTATCTTTTCCACGTCCCCATCATGTTCCTTGTAGGCCGGGCTTTCGAGGCTCTGATGCCGGAACCGGCGCTCATCCTGGTGGCGCTTTTTGTTGTGGCGGCAGGAGCATGGTTCATTCATGAGACGATAGAAGTTCCGAGCCGACGCCTGCTCGTCGGCTTGTGGCAGCATCATCGGTGGCGCGCAGCCGCGCGGGAAACTCCGGCTGAGACGATCGAACAGGCGATCGTCGACCTGCAAGAGACCGAAAAGCGCCTGCTGGACGGCGCAACTCCGGGCGCGACGGGTAAACAGCAAGTTCCGACGACCTCTGAACTCGGAGCCGGCCGCACTGCCCTTCAGGATAATGGTGACGAGAAGCTTCGCGCCTAGAGCGGTCAACAAGCGATCCGGCTGATCGCTTCGGCAAGCTGCGCCTGCGAGAAGGGCTTGCCCAGGCGGGGCAGATTGGCGGCGCCGTCGCCGTCGGGCAGATCGGCGTAACCGGTGGCGAGAATGATCGGCATCTCAGGCCACTCGCTGCGGATCGCCTCGGCGAGTTGCGCTCCCGTCATCCGCGGCATGGCATGATCGCAGATGACCAGATCGACCTGCTCTTTGCGCAGAATGTCGAGCGCCTCTGGACCGGCCATGGCCTCGAAAACGGTGTGGCCGAGATCCTCCAGCATCAGCGTCGTATTCATCAGGACCAGCCCGTCATCATCGACGGCGACGATGCGCAGCCCCTGCGGCGGGTTATCCGGTTTTTGCGGCGTGTCGGCCGGTGCTTCGGCAGTCTGCTCGGCAATGACGACAGGAAACCATAGCTCGGCCGTCGTGCCTTCGCCCAGCGTGCTCTTGAGGAGGAGCCGGCCGCCGGACTGGCTTGCGAGACCCTGCACCATGGAAAGGCCGAGGCCGGTGCCCTTACCGACACCCTTGGTGGTGAAGAACGGTGTGACCGCCTGCTCCAGCGTCTTCGCATCCATGCCCTCGCCTTCATCGATCACTGCTATTCTTATATAGTGGCCGGCCGACAGTGGCCCCTTGCCTGCGGTTATCGTTTCCTCGGACGCGCGAAGCATGATGCGGCCGCCGGAAGGCATGGCGTCGCGCGCGTTGACAACGAGATTGAGGATCGCCATCTCCAGCTGGTTGGGGTCGGTGAGGATTGTCGGCAGCCTGATCGGGAAGGAAGTCTCGATCGTGGTGAGGGGGCCGAGCGACCGGCTCAGAATGTCCATCATGCCGCGCACCAGGCCCGAGACGTCGATCGGCTCTATGTGCAGCTCCTGCCGGCGGGAAAAGGCAAGCATGCGCTGCGTCAAGGCAGCACCCCGCTGGGCGCCCTGCATGGCATTGTCGACCAGCGAAGTCAGCGAGCGGTCCTGTGGCATGCGCTTCTTCAGGAGTTCGAGACTGCCGAGCACGGCCATCAGCAGATTGTTGAAATCATGGGCGATGCCGCCGGTCAATTGGCCGATCGCCTCCATCTTCTGCGATTGGAAAAGCTCTTCGCGCGCCTGCTCCAACGCCCGCTGCGTTTCCATCTTTTCGGTGATGTCGCGGGTGATCTTGGCGAAACCGAGCACTTCGCCATCTTCGTCGCGGATAGCGTCGACGACGACGCTGCCCCAGAAACGGCTGCCATCCTTGCGGACACGCCAGCCTTCCCTTTCGAACCGGCCTTCGGCGCGCGCGACGCGGAGCGCCTTCTCCGGCAGGCCGGCCGCGCGATCCTCGGGCGTATAGAAGGTCGAGAAATGCCGGCCGATGATTTCATCAGGCCGATAACCCTTGATGCGCTCGGCGCCGAAATTCCAGCTGCTGACATTGCCGTCGGGATCGAGCATGTAGATCGCATAGTCCGAAACGCCCTGAACCAGACGGCGAAACTGCTCCTCGCTCTGGCGGATCGCGTGTTCGGCGGCCCTGCGTTCGGTCAGATCGCGGGTGATCTTGGCAAAGCCGACCAGTTCGCCGGAGGGGTGGCGGATCGGATCGATGACCACATGCGCCCAGAAGCGGCTGCCGTCCTTGCGCCGGCGCCAGCCCTCCCCCTCATACCGGCCCTCTTCCATCGCCGTGGCGAGCGCGCGCTCGGGGATACCCGCGGCGCGATCCTCATCCACATAGAAACGGGAAAAATGCTCGCCGAGAATCTCCGAAGGTTTGTAGCCTTTGAAACGTTGAGCGCCGGTATTCCAGCTGGTGACGATGCCTTCCGGGCTCAGCATGTAGATGGCGTAGTCGGTGATGGCATCGACCAGAAGACGAAAGCGCCCCTCTTCGTCAAGAGACGTATCATGTCGATCCAGCACTTCCATCTGCCCCTCTCGGTTACCAGCGCTCATAACGCGGCATCAGGCAGAAGGTTCCAAAATATCACACTTTTTCACACCGCCCTGACCTGCGGATGGAACCGCTCACCGATACGCTCGGCGGCTGCATAAGCCTGCGAGACGATCTCCGGCACGAGATCGATATCGGGCAGGCTGCCGAGGCCGAGCGGGCCGACGGCAAAAAGTCCGGCGACCGTCGAGCCGTCCTCCAGGAAAGGCTCGCCGCGCGCATTGACTGCCAGTCCGAGCGAAAGTTCGTCCGGCATGGCGAGGCCGGCGGAAAACAGGCTCTGCATCAGCGGCGCGGAAAGATCCGGCGCCCGGCAGCGGCAGTCGATGATGCGCTCGGCATGGATGACCTCCTCGACAGAGGAGCCGGCCGGCGTGAAGAACAGACCGCTCAGGCCCCGGCGGCCGGCCCGGCCGCGGCGCAGCACCGTGCGGCCTTCGGCAAGCTCGCGTTTCAGGCGCAGGTGCATGGCCTCCGGCAGGCGATTGCGGTGACTGTCGTAGATTGCCCGCAAATGGCGGTTGAACTGATGTTTGTCGCGGGCCGGCAGCGATCTCCACAGGGAGCGGGCATGTTTCCTCAGCCCGTTCATCACCGATTGCCAGCTTCGCCCCTCCTCTTCCGCCTCGCGACAGGCCTGGCGGATGAAGCGCACGATGTCGGGCAGGCTCTCCGGCAGCGCTTCGGCCGGAAGCACCGGATCGGCGGAATTCGGCGTATGGCTCTGGGGCAGGAAGCCGCGCCGCGAAATGATCGTCACCTGGCCGGCAAAACCGGAATCGCGCAGCTGCAGCAACTGATCGACGACGCGAATGCCGCTGCCGAGCAACACGGCATGCGGCCGCGCGACAAGGCGCTGAGCCCTGACCGGCGAAGGATCCGGCTCGCCGGCGTCCGGTTCACCCAGGCCGTAGCCGGTGGCGAGAATCACGGTATCGAACAGCGGATTGGCCGGATTGGCGCTTTCGAGCAGGAAGCGGTTGCCATGGCTCCGGCGGATCGCCACCACAGGATCGTTGCAGACCTGGACGGTGATGTCCCGGCGTGCGGCGAGCGCTTCCGAAAAGCGCTGATAGACGTAATCGCTGAAGATCTCCTTCGGCACGAAGATCTGCCGGAAACCGGGAATGGCGGCCGGTACGGCAGCGCGGAAAGCGGCGTTGCTACAGAGCCAGTCGTTGAAATCGTCGCTGTCGCCGACCGAAACCGAGAGATCACGCACGCGGGTGTTGAGGATCGTCGAGGCGCGGGCGGCGGCCAGCGCCTGGCCGCCACTGACCGACGAATTCGGATCGAACAACTGCAGATGGAAAGGTGCGCGCAGCGTCTTCATCAGCGCAATGGCCGTCATCATTCCGGAGAAGCCGCGCCCGACGATCGCAATGCGCGGCACGGCTGAGATCTGCGCCGCCGCCTTGGCCCTTCCGGAAAAAAGTCCCTGAACCGTCATCGCAACTCCTTTGCGCTTCATTCGCAGCCTGGGCTCGATCGAGGTTTCAACGCATAAACAGCGGCTTACGCGTTGATGAGGGTTACGCGGCCATTCGCGCCGCAGCTCGGGCCTCACCGGGGCCCCCCAAGAAAACGAGGGCATGATCCCTCGCCATAGTCTATTAAACTAGTCGTGTATGAAAGCGCCAAAAACCGGAAGTGGCAAGAGGTTTGTTAGACACGCGATTAAGTCATTGATACCGCAGAAGATTTTTGACTTCTCCCGAAGTGGCCATGCCGCTGCCTTCGCCGCGGTCGTGCTTGCCAAGTCTGATCGGCCTGCTCGGACGGTCCTGAAGGCACCGTTCAATCAGGCTCCCCATACGCCTATCAACATCTTGAGAAACCGCTCCGCCGCAGGCGACAACGTGCCGCCGCGGCGGCGAACCACACCGATCGTTCGAGATATCTCGGGGTTGCGAATAGGGCGGGTGATCAGGAACGGATGATCTTCTCGCGGGGTTGCCATTCGAGGCAGCACCGAAATCCCAAGGCCCGCCTCCACCAGCCCAAGGGAGGTAGACAGATGAGTTACCTCATAGAACCAGCGCAGCTTAATGTTCGATTTTGCCAGTGCCGCGTCGAGCAGCGTTCTGTTGCCGCTCGACCGATGAACGGTGATCACGTGATAAGGCTCTAACTCCGCCCACTCGACCCATTGTTTTGCTGCAAGAGGATGATCCTTGCGCGCTGCAAGTACGAATGGGTCTTCCGCAAGCCGCTCGAAGGTAAGGTCCGGGTCGGAGGTGCCCATGATATTGATTCCGAATTCCACTTCCCCGCTTGCCACGGCTTGAAGCCCGTCGGTGGCAGGCAGATCGAGGATACGAAAGCGGATGTTCGGATATTCTTCATTGAACTGGCGAATGACCGTAGGCAGGAAGTAGAATGCCGCGGTTGGAAGACATGCGATAGTCACCAACCCCCCTCGATTGGCTCCAACGTCACGCACAGCAAAGAGGGAGCCATCGAACTCCTCCAGCATGCGTCGGACGAGGGGCACCAGTTCCGTCCCGAGGGCCGTCGCTGACACATGCCTGGTTGTGCGTTCCAGAAGCGGTGCCCCGATGGCCTGCTCCAGTTTTTGAATGCGGCGGCTCAACGCAGGCTGCGACATATGCAGGGCATCGGCCGCGCGATTGAAGCTCTCCAGTTCTACGACGCTCAGGAAGGCTCTTAGGTCGAGGATCTCACAATTAATGCTCATTTCGCATCAATCCTTCAAATCTTAGCATTTTACAAATAAAAAATTCTTCCAATAATCGGATCAAACAACGCCGATTGATACGGTGATGGCATAATTCCGGCGAAAGCACAACCGATGAACGATCTGATGGCTATTCCCTGCGTTCTGATGAGAGGAGGCACCTCGAAAGGCCCTTTCTTCCTCGCCAGGGATCTTCCCGCGGACACCGACCAGCGTGACAAGATTCTGCTGTCGATCATGGGCTCGGGTCATCCGTTGCAAATCGACGGAATTGGCGGCGGCAACCCGGTTACCAGCAAGGTCGCCATCATCGGACCTGCCAGCGTTCCCAGCGCAGACGTGGATTATCTCTTTGCCCAGGTGCGAGTCGACCAACAGATCGTCGATACCTCGCCGAACTGCGGCAACATGCTCGCCGCAGTTGGCCCGTTTGCCATCGAGGCTGGACTGGTTCCGGTGCGTGGAGAGACGACGCTCGTTCGGATCCATAACGTCAACACCAGCAAGCTGATCGAGGCCGAAGTTCCCACTCCGAATGGCAGCGTCTCCTATCTCGGTGAAGCTGCAATCGACGGAGTGCCCGGGCGCGCCGCGCCAATTGCGCTTACTTTCATGGACGCAGCCGGAGCTCGTACCGGACGGCTCTTTCCCACCGGCAAAGCCATCGACCTGATCGGCGGCGTGGCTGTCACCTGCATCGACTGCGCCATGCCGATGATCCTGATCGAGGCAGTTTCGATCGGCGCAACCGGCCTGGAATCGGCAGCCGAACTCAATGCTGACAGGGAATTGCTGGAACGGCTGGAAGAGCTGCGGATTGCGGCTGGCGAACGAATGGGCCTTGGAAACGTGCGCAACCAGGTAACGCCAAAGCCGGTGCTCATATCGCGGCCAAAGGCCGGAGGCGACCTCAGCGTACGTTATTTCATGCCGCATCAATGTCATCCGTCGCTGGCAACCACGGGCGCCGTCGGAATTGCCACAGCCTGCATCACCAAGGATACGGTCGCTTCGCTTCTGATCGGCCGGAGGGCCCCTCCGCTTGTTCTTTCCATCGAGCACCCCAGCGGCCACCTGGACGTCAAGCTGTATGAACGGGACGGCAAGACCGTCGCCGGAATCCTTCGCACCGCCCGCCGGCTGTTCGAGGGACATGTGCTAGCAAAACCTGTCACGCAACTGGGTTGCGCGGCATAATAGCTCTGGCCGCCAGGAGGGCGCCAACAACAGGAGGAGAATATCATCATGCGCAAGCTTATGCTCGCCCTCGCGGCAACCGTCGACCTCCGTCCTCTATGCCACGCAAAGTTATATCGAGGAAAATCCCGAGACGATCCAGAAGGTCACCAATGCGACGGTCAAAGCGCTCGAATGGATGAACAGCCACTCCGCGGAAGAAATCGTGGAGAAGCTCCCGAAGGAGTTCATTTCCGGCGATCGTGACACCTACGTCAAGGCGGTCGAGAACGCCAAGGCGATCTTCTCGAAGGACGGGCGCATTAACGAGGAGGACATCAAGATCCCGCTCGCCGTCCTGAAGAGCTTTAACGACAAAGTCGCCGCGGGTGAAATCGACCTAGCGAAAACCTACACGAACGAGTTCGTCGGCAAGGTCCCGAACGCCGCTGCCAACTGATAGGAGGAGGTCATGGAATTGGCCGTCGTGAAAACTGCACCCCCGACCAACCGTCCGGATCATTCGAAGCCGATGGTTTCCATCGACGCAATCACCATGTCCTTCGGTGCTTATGTGGCGGTGCAGGAGGTTAATCTAAGCGTCTCCGATGGCGAATTCCTGGCCATCGTCGGACCGACTGGATGCGGCAAAAGCACCATACTTAACGCAATTGCCGGTCTTCTGAAGCCTGCCAGCGGCACTGTTTCCATCGACGGTCAGCCGGTCCGCGGGGTCCAGACCGATATAGGTTACCTGTTCCAACAGGACGCACTGCTTCCGTGGAAGACCGCAATCGAGAACGTGGAACTCGGTCCCATGTTCAAGGGTGTCGGAGCTGCCGAACGTCGGGAGCACTCGATGAGATGGCTGGCGAAGGTCGGATTGAAGGGGTTCGAGCATCGATATCCGCATCAACTTTCCGGCGGCCAGCGCAAGCGTGTGCAGATGGCACAGGCATTGATCACCGGCCCCAAGGTGATCCTGATGGACGAGCCTTTCTCCGCGCTCGATATCCATACCCGCCACCTGATGCAGAACGAGCTGCTGCGGCTTTGGCAGGAGGAACGGCGCGCAGTGGTGATGATAACGCACGACCTCGAGGAGGCGATCGCCCTTGGCGATCGGGTCGTCGTGCTTGCCGCCGGACCGCGCTCGCGCGTCATCGACAGCTTCCCCGTCAACCTCGAACGCCCGCGTGATGTCGCCGAAATCAAGCTCGATCCGCGCTTCCTGGATCTCTATCGCAACATCTGGTCATCGCTGCGCGGTGAAGTGGAGAAAAGCTATGAACGTCATGACTGAACGCCTCATTCAAATCGTGCTGCTCGTGGCAATTGTCGGCGGCTGGCAGCTCGGTGTCGCGGCAGGCGTCATAGACGTCTTCTTTTTCCCGGCTCCTCTCGACATCTTCGACCAGGTCTTATCCTGGGTGGCCGACGTCGACTTCTACAGCCACGTCGCCATCACGCTGACAGAAACCGTGCTCGGCTACCTCGTCGGAACGGCACTCGGCGTCGCCGCAGGCGTGTGGCTTGGTCTCAGCCGTTCGGCTGCGCGCATTCTCGACCCCTTCATCAAGGGGCTGAACGCAATACCGCGCGTCGTGCTCGCGCCGATCTTCGTGCTCTGGCTCGGCCTTGGGCTGTGGTCCAAGGTGGCGCTCGCCGTGACGTTGGTATTCTTCGTGACGTTCTTCAACGCGATGCAAGGCGTGCGCGAAGTCAACCCGGTGGTGCTGTCGAACGCCCGCATTTTGGGCGGCAATCGGAGGGACCTGCTTCGCCATGTCTATTTCCCGGCAGCGGCGAGCTGGATTCTGTCGTCGTTGCGTACTTCGGTGGGCTTCGCCGTTGTGGGGGCCATCATCGGCGAGTATCTCGGCTCTTCCGCCGGGCTCGGTTATCTGATCGCTCAGGCCGAAGGCAATTTTGATGCGGTCGGCGTCTTCGCGGGCATCCTGATCCTCGCGATCTTTGTCTTGATCATCGACAGCATTCTGGACATCGCCGAGAAGCATCTCATCAAGTGGCGAACAAGTGCTTCTGAACGGCCGGCGTGACGATCGTCGCGGCAACCGAAAGAACTACCGGCACGCGTTCTCCCTTACACAAGAAAGGGAGAACGCAAGCGTTCTGAGCGAGAGGACTTCGAACGAAACGTAATATTCGCCGTTGCCTTGTCGACGAGATAGATCATCCGATCGGTCGGACACACAAAAAGTCCCTGAACCGTCATCGCAACTCCTTTGCGGCTTCATCCGCACCTGGGGTTGATCGAAGTTTCAACGCATAAACGGCCGGTCACGCGTCGATGAAGGTAGGTCATGCGGCAATTCTCCCTGGCAAGAGCTTTATTGCCGAATCGATCTAACGCGTTAAACTGAATGCATATTTGAAGCGCTGCCCGCGATTGGCCTCAGCCGCCCTCGCCCGGATATGGCTTCGCCTTCAACAGACCTGCCAAATGCGCCGTGTTGCGGGCCAACATGTTGACGGCCTTGGTCACGACCTTCGGCACCTTGTCGAGATCGACGAAATTGGTTGAACCCATCGCTACTCCGACCCAGTAGGCGACGGCATTGGCCGGAATGGTGAAACCGACATCATTGAGCGCCTGGTAGAGTTCGGCCGAGATATGATGGGCGCCGTCCTCGTTGCCGACGACGGCAACGGCTGCCACCCTGCCGTAAGACACCATACGGCCCTGATCGTCTGTCTCGTCGAGGAAGGCGTCCATGCGCTCGAGCGCCCGCTTGCAGACGCTGGACGGCTGGCCGAGCCAGATCGGCGTCGCCATCAGCAGGATATCGGCGTCGAGCAGCTTTGCGCGAATATCCGGCCAGTCGTCGCCGGCGCCCTCGTCCGAGCTCACGCCCGGCTTGACGTTGAAATCGGCAAGGCGGAGCACTTCGGTCACGACGCCGTATTCGGACATCGCCTTGTCGATGAGAGCGATCATCCGGTCGGTCGATGACGGATCCTTGGCGTCGCTGGTCTTCAGCGTCGCGTTGAGAGCAAGGGCTTTCAGCGGCATGGGTCTCTCCGTAACGGGCGCCTCTCGGGCCTTGCTGCTGCAACCCACCCGCGCGCCGATAGTTCCCGAGAGGGATGCGTGAGGGCCTCACGCAAAAATAACCAGTTGGTGAATTCTTTACTTGAACGCCCAGTTGGAATCGGCAAAAATGACGGTGCTATCAATCCCTTCATGGATTTGCCGTCTTTTCGGGCCAGCGTCCGAGCACCACATCTATTGGAAAAATACCGTGAGCAGCGATGCGTCAACACGCGCGACGAAGCCTTCGGCTTCGATGGCGCTTGCAACTGCGGCAGGCTGGGGCCGAGGCCTCTATACACTGGTGCGCATCACCGTGATGGCCTTCCGCCATCCCTGGCAGGCCGGCTTGGCGATTGGCGCCACCCTCATCGCCTCCACCTTCCAGCTGATGATCCCCCGCCTTCTTGGCCGGGCGGTCGACCACACGCAGATGGCGATGGGCGGCGGTGCGGCCGGCCAGGCGGCGCAAGACGCGCTTCTGACCACGGCGTTGCTATTGCTCGGCGCCAGCGTGCTGCGCGGTCTCTTCACCATGGTGCAGAACTATTTCAGCGAATCCGTCGGTCACCACATGGGCTACGAGCTGCGCCTGGCCTGCTACGAGAAAATCCAGCGCCTCTCCTTCAGCTTTCACGATACGGTCCATTCCGGCGACCTGATCACCGTCGGCCTGCTCGATCTCGAGGGCGTGCGCATGTATTTTTCCACCGCGCTGGTCCGCATGGTCCTGCTGTCGATCCTGATCGGCATCGGCGCCTATATGCTGCTGTCGACAGATGTCGTGCTCGGGCTGCTGGCGCTCTCCTTCGTGCCCTTCGTCGGTTGGCGCTCCTCGGTGACGCAGCTCAGGCTGCGGGCCACCTGGCTCGACCTCCAGGAGCGGCTGTCGGTGCTGACCCGGATCATGGAGGAGAATCTCGGCGGCATTCGCGTCGTGCGGGCCTTTGCCGCCCAGGAACACGAACTGTCGAAGTTCGAGGCCGCCTCGAAGAACGCGCTGGCGCTTGCGCATCAGCGGGTCGGCATCCGCGTCGTCAACACCAGCGCCATGACCTTCTCCTTCTTCGCCGCCATGGGCCTCGTGCTCTGGGTCGGCGGCGGCAAGGTCATGTCGGGCGAGATCACCGTCGGCACGCTCGCCTCGTTCCTGACCTTCATGACCATCCTGCAGATGCCGGTGCGCCAGCTCGGCCTGATGGTCAATGCCTTTGCCCGCGCCTCCACCTGCGGCTCGCGGCTCTTTGCTCTGCTCGACCTCGACATCGCGATCAAGGATGCGCCGGACGCGACGGATTTGGCGGTGACGGAGGGCGTGCTGCGCTTCGAGAATGTCAGCTTCGCCTATCCCGGCTCGGAAAAGCGCACCGTGCTCCATGATGTCTCCCTTGAAGCCAGGCGCGGCCAGACGATCGGCATCGTCGGCCCTCCCGGCAGCGGCAAGTCGACCATCGCCCATCTGATCCCGCGCTTCTACGATGTCAGCGGCGGCAGGATTACCATCGACGGCCAGGACATCCGCAAGGCGACACTGCAGTCGCTGCGCCGGGCTGTCGCCGTCGTGCAGCAGGATTCCTTCCTGTTCACGACGACGATCGAGAACAACATCGCCTATGGCGACCCCTGGGCCAAGGAAAGCCGCATCGAACGCGCCAGCGAAAGCGCTCAACTGCACAATTACGTGCTCGGCCTTCCCACCGGTTACGGCACCGTCGTCGGCGAGCGCGGCGTGTCGCTCTCCGGCGGACAGCGCCAACGTCTTTCGATCGCCCGCGCCCTGATGCTGAAGCCGGCGGTGATGGTGTTCGACGATTCGACGGCGGCAATCGACGCGGCCACCGAGCAGCGCATCCGCAGCGCCATGCGCCGCTACGCCGCCGACCGGGTGACCATCATCGTTGCCCATCGCCTGAGCTCGCTTATGCATGCCGACCTGATCCTGTTCGTCGAAGACGGACGGATCGTCGAGCGCGGCACGCATCAGGCGCTGCTTTCGCTCGGCGGGCGCTACAAGGCGCTCTACGATCTGCAGGTGCGGCCGGGCGACGAGGTGTTGAGCGCGTGATGAGATGCCTCTCTTCTCCCCACTGGGGAGAAGTGCCGAGCAAAGCGAGGCGAAGAGGGCGAGGAGCGACAGCGACGAGTGCCCTGAGCGGAAGCGAAGGGCAAAGAGGGCGTGCCGTGCGGCCCCCCCATCCGCCCTTCGGGCACCGTCCTTCGGACCCCCCGCTGGGGAGAAGGGGACACGCAATGAACGTGCTGGCCACCTGACATGATGGCCGCAGGAGGAAAGACATGGCCGAGGAACTGGAAACAGAGCGTCCCGACGTTCGCGAGGATGGGCGCCGTCCGCCGCGGGCGGTGGTCGGTTCGCATCGCGTCGAGGAGGAAATGTTCGGCAAGGCCTTCGACGGCAACATCATCAAGCGCATCTGGGCTTTCGTTCACCCCTACCGCACCCAGGTCCTCTGGGCTGTTGTCGCCGTGCTGACCTTCACGACGATGCAATTGCTGATCCCGCTGATCATCCGTTACGCCATCGATCACGGCATGTCGCCGGGCGGCAATCATGCGGCGCTGATCTGGGCTGTTGCCGCCTTCACCATCGCCATCCTTATCAATTATGCGGCAAGCTACGCGCAGGAGACGCTGGTCGGCAATGTCGCGGAAGAGGTGCTCTTCGACATCCGCAAGGCGATGTTTTCGCATCTCCAGCGCGTCTCGCTCTCCTTCATGGACAAGACCGAAGTGGGGCGGCTGATGTCGCGCCTGCAGGGCGACGTCAACTCGATGCAGGAATTCCTCGAAACCTCGGTGCTGTCCGTCGGCGACATCGTGCTGCTCTTCGGCATCGTCTTCGTGATGCTCTATCTCGATTTCAAGCTGGGGCTGCTGACGCTTTCGGTGCTGCCGGTGCTGTTCGTCGTCCGGCTGTTCTGGCTGCCGCTCGCCCGCAAGTCCTTCATGGCCGCGCACGAGACCAATTCGGTCGCCAACGGCGCGCTTGCCGAAGCGATCCACGGCGTGCGCGCCGTCCAGAGCATGGACCGGCAGGGCGTCAACTTCACGCTCTACGACGACAAGGCGCATGCCAATCTCAAAACGCATCTGACGGCCGCGCGTTATGCCCAGGTGATGGTGCCGATCGTCGACAGCCTGACCGGCGTGGCGATGGCGCTCGTCATCGTCGTCGGCGGCGCCCGCGTTCTCAACCAGGCGCTCGATGTCGGCGTGCTCGTCGCCTTCCTCTTCTATATCCAGCGCTTCTTCGACCCGATCCGCTCGCTGACCCTGCAATATTCGGTGATGCAGCGCGCCATGGCTTCGGGCCAGCGGCTGACCGAAGTGCTCGACGTCCCCGTCGACATCAAGGACGCGCCTGACGCCAAGACCCTGTCGCGCGACATGGACGGCTCGGTGGAATTCAAGGATGTCGTCTTCGGCTACAATCCGAAGCATCCGGTGCTGAAACATGTGAGCTTCAAGGTCAATCCCGGTGAGACGGTGGCGCTGGTCGGGCCGACGGGCTCCGGCAAATCGAGCTGCATGTCGCTAATCCATCGCTTCTACGACGTGCAGCAAGGCCAGGTGCTGGTCGGCGGCCACGACGTGCGTGACCTGACCCAGGATTCGCTCGGAGCGCAGATCGCCATGGTGCTGCAGGAACCCTTCCTCTTCACCGGCACCGTCTTCGAAAACATCCGCTACCATAAGCTGGAAGCGACGCGCGAACAGGTGATCGAGGCGGCCAGGGCCGTCGGCGCGCATGATTTCGTCATGCGCCTGCCCGATGGCTATGACAGCATTCTCGGCGAGCGCGGCGGCAATCTCTCGCTCGGCCAGCGCCAGCTTTTGAGCTTTGCCCGCGCCCTTGTGGCGGATGCGAAGATCCTCGTGCTCGACGAGGCAACCGCCAATATCGACAGCTATACCGAGATGCTGATCCAGAAGGCGCTGGTGAAGCTGCTCGAAAACCGCACCGGCCTCGTCATCGCCCATCGCCTGGCGACGATCCGCGAAGCCGACCGCATCATCGTGCTGCAGAACGGCGAAATCATCGAAAGCGGCGACCACCGCCAGCTGATGAAGAACGGCAAGCTCTATTCCAGACTCTACAATCTCAACTACGCCTCGTTCGACGATATTCCCGAGGACGTGCTGGAAGAGACGACGGCGGCGGGGCCGGCAACTTGATGGGGATGACTTGCGTTAACGCGTGTCGTAAAGATTGAACGAACAAACGCGTTCCTGCCGCATTTCCCTCTTATCCGGGGCAAGTGCCACTGAGGAGAATGTCATGAAGAGAATTATTAGCAGCCTGTTGATCGCGACGGCCCTTGTTGGATCGGCTATTCAGCCTGCTGCGGCGCGTGACCACCATCATCACGACAATACCGGCCGGATCATCGCCGGCGGCGTCGCGGCAGGTGTCGTCGGCGGCCTGATCGGCGGCGCACTCGCCAATGGCGGCCCTCGCTACGTCGATGAAGGCCCTCGTTATGTCGAGCCGGCGCCGAGGTGCTGGTATGAGGACCGCGACGTCCGCAACCGCTATGACGGCTATTACCATACCGAAACCGTGCGGGTCTGCGAATAGCCCCTGAATTCTTGCAGCGGCATTGGTTTTAATCGCCGCCGGTTTGCCTCCAGCCGAGGCTGCGTCCCGCAGCCTCGGTTTTTTGTGCGACATCCCGGCCGCTCGTCCGGGCCGAAGACCCCCTCCATGCCGCACCGTTTCACGTAAAAGTCCAACAAGATCTCTTCTTTGATCGCCGCCGAGACCGTGGCTTAGCCCCTCCCCCTTGTGGGGAGCGGTCTTAGCGTGAGCCGGCACGCCAACGAACAGCACGCAAAAGATCCCGCCCATCCCGCCGCCTGTCATCCGGCTGTCAGAGACGCGCAATAGTTGAGAGCCGATGGATGATGGTCCCGTGAACGGCGGCAAGGTGCTGAGAAAAGAGCGCATGCGTTTCGTCAGCGCCGAACAGGTGGCGCAAATGGCGGGCGTTTCGCGCTCGGCTGTCTCGCGCACCTTTACGCCAGGCGCGAGCGTTGCGCCTGCAACGCGCGAGAAAGTGCTGCGGGCCGCCGAAGAGCTCGGCTATCACGTCAATGATCTGGCGCGCGGCGTGCTTGCCAATCAAAGCCGCCTCGTCGGCATGGTCGCCACACGGCCGGAGGTGGGTTTTCGCGCGCATCTGGCCGCCGCCCTTGCCAAAGCCCTGATCCGGCGCGGCAGCATTCCGATTCTGATCAACACCGGCCAGACGGAAGACGAACTGCTCGCCGCCCAGAAGATGCTGATCGGCCACCGCGCCGAGGCGATCATCATCCTGTCCGGCTCGCCGCCGGCGAGTTTCCTCGAACTCGCCCAGCGCAACGGCCAGCCGCTCGTCGTCATCGGCCGCTCGGAGCCCGACGCCGACCATGTGCGCGCCGGCAATTCCGAAGCCTCGCGCAAGGCGGCGACGGCCTTTTATGAAAGCGGCAGGCGTCAGCTGGCAGTGATCGGCTCCAACTCGGGAACGCCTGCTATCATGGAGCGCGAAAGCGCCTTCGTTTCGGCAGCCAAGTCGCTCGGTGCATCGGTCGTCGTCGCACGCGGCGACGATTCGGATTATCAGGGCGGCGTCACCGCCGGCCGCGCCCTCTTATCCAAAAGAATGAAGCCGGACGCCATCTTCTGCGCCAACGACCTGATCGCCTTCGGATTGATGGATGTCGCGCGCCTGGAAGCGCGGCTGCGCATTCCGGAGGATATCGCCGTCATCGGTTTCGACGACGTGCCGGAATCCTCCTGGCTGAGCTATCAGCTGACCACCTTCCGCCAGGACCCGGTGGTCATGGCGCAGCGCGCCGTCGATCTGATGGAGCGGCGGCTCGAAAACCCGGACTCGCCCCCGGCTTACGAACGCGTCATTCCGGAACTCATCATCCGCCAGAGCTTCAAGCCCTGACGTCTCTCCCTGGCTTTTCGCGGGCGCAATCCTGTGGCAAGAAGGACCGGACACTGGGATCGAGGCGTTACGTTCTTTGCGCATTTGGGCGGCGTCGTCAGGGAGGAAGATCGCTGCAGATGAAAGGAATTCGCCAGCTCGCCGAGCACCTCGACATTTCGATCGGGACGGTGTCCCGGGCGTTGAACGGCAAGCCGGATGTCAATGAAGACACGCGCCGGCGCGTGCTGGCCGCCGCCGAAGAACTCGGTTATGTCGCCAACCAGTCGGGCCGCAGCCTGCGCCAGGGCATGACCAACGTCATCGGGCTGATGCTCGAGGTCAGCCGCGAGACGGTCGAGAACAGCGACGACTTCTTCCTCGGCGTCACCGACGGGCTGCAGAGCGTCTTTTCCCGCCACAAGCTCGATCTGGTCATGCTGCCCTGCCCCGATGACGAGGACCCGCATGAATATCTGAAGCGCATGGTGGCGCGCCGGCTCGTCGATGCGCTGATCATCTCGGCGACGCGGCGCACCGACCGGCGCATCGAGTTTCTGGAAAAGGCCCGCATCCCATTCGTGGCGCTCGGCCGCAGTGCGTCCGGCGGCAGCTATACCTGGATGGATCTCGATTTCGAGGGCGTGGCGGCGCGCGGCGTCGACCGACTCGTCGCCAAAGGCCACCGGCGGATTGCGGTGGCGGCCCCCTCCTCCGACATCAATCTCGGCTACATCTTCCTCGACAGTTACCGTCAGGCGCTGAAACGGCACGGCATTCCCTTCGACCCCGCCCTCGTCATCCGTGTGAAGTCGAGTGAACAGGGCGGCTATCAGGCCGGCCACGAATTGCTGATGATCGAAGAGAGGCCGACCGCAATCATCCTGATCCACGAACTGATGGCGATCGGACTGTACCGGCGGCTTGCGGAAGCCGGCATCGTGCCCGGGCGCGACCTTGCCGTCGTCGGTTTCCGCGAAGAATCGCGCACACATTTCCTGCAGCCGACGCTGACCTCCTTCCGCATGTCGCTGCGCGATCTCGGCGCCCAACTCGGCGAAACCCTGCTCGCCACCATGCCGGCCTATGCCGACCATTATCCGCAGGGCGCGCGCAACAGGATCTGGCCGATGGAACTCGTTCCAGGCGAAAGCGACGCCTTCACACTGGCGGGCTGAACCCCGTCTATAGGCAAAGATTCAGCAGGGCCGGCTTGAGGCTGCCTGATGCTCTCGATCGGCTCGCCGACAATGGGCATTGTAGAAAGATGGCATGGCCGCACTCGTTGCCGGGTGCGGCCTGTTTCCGGCTATTCGGCGGCGGCGGCGGCGGCGACGCGGCGACCGATCGTCGCCTGGGTCAGCACGAAGGCCGAGAAGGCACAAAGCGCGATGCCCGCGGCCATTGGAACGGCGGTGCCATCGAAGAACAGGCTCGATACAACCATGGCGACGGCGGCAATCACGAAATGCAGCGTGCCCATCAGCGACGAGGCGGTGCCGGCGATCGCGCCGTGATCTTCAAGGGCAAGCACCGCGCTCGTTGGAATGACGAGGCCGAGGAAGCCGTAGCCGATGAACAGGAAGGTCGCCATAACAGGCAGCTGGTTGAAGCCTGAAGCCATCACCACCGCCATGACGATCATGGCCAGCGCAAAGGCGCTGACGGCAATCCGCATGACGCGCACCAGACCGAACCGCTCCCCGAGCCAGCCCGTCGCCTGCGATACCGCGAAGAAGGATACGGCATTGATCGAGAAGGCGAAGCTGTATTCGGTCGGCGTGAGCCCGTAATGCTGGATCAGCACGAAAGGAGAGTTGGCGAGATAGACGAGGAAGCTCGAAATGCCGAGGCCGCCGATGAAAGTCAGCGTCAGGAAATTGCGGTCGGCGAGCAGCAGACGATAGGCCTTCATGGCGCTGCCGAGGCCGCTGCCGTTGCGCTCCTCGGCCGGGCGGGTTTCCTCGAGCTGGGTGGAAAGCAGGACAAGGCCGATCACCGCGGCGCCGGTCACGGCCCAGAATACGCCGCGCCAGCCGGAGAGCTCGATGACGGCGCTGCCCGTCAGCGGCGCCAGGATCGGCGAGATCGAGAAGACCAGCATCAGCAGCGACATCAGCCGCGCGGCCTGGACGCCGGTATGCATGTCGCGGACGATGGCCCGGGGAATGACCATGCCGGCGGCACCGCCGATGCCCTGGACGAAACGGAAGGCGATCAGCGTTTCGATATCGGTCGCAAATGCGCAACCGATCGACGCGACGGCGAAGAGGCCGATACCGAGATAGAGCGGCAGCTTGCGGCCCCACATGTCCGACAGCGGCCCGTAGACGAGCTGCGCAAGCGCAAAGGAGATAAAGAAAGCGAGCAGGGTCAGTTGCGTGACGCTGTTGTCGGCATGCAGGTCCTGGCCGATGGAGGGCAGCGCAGGCAGATACATGTCGATGGCAAAGGGACCGATGGCCGACAACAGGCCGAGAATGAGGGCAATGCGAAAGAAGGAAGCCGTCATAATGGTGATCTTTCGTAAAAGCGCAGCGGATGCGCCGGATCGTCGCTCCGCACTCTTTGGAATCGACGCATCGTGCTCTCCGAAAATCAGTCCGATTTTCGCGCCGATGCGCTGGGTTCAATGATGATCGTTCGCGCGAAGACGAAGTTGGGAGCTCATATCTCCAGCGGCGGAACCAAGAGTGTCAATAAATTTGGACACGCCTGTAAAATTAGACGCCATTGTCTAAACCGTCAAGACATCTTATCTTCGCTCCATGAAAGACAGCATGACACCGGCAGACCGGATGGCGGGGCACACGCAGCGTGGACAATGCGCCAAGCGTATGTCGATCCTCGACGCCGCCGCCGATGTCTTCTGCCGCCAGGGTTTTTCAGCCGCCAGCATCGACGAGATCGCCGCCGTCGCCTGTGTCTCCCGCCAGACGATCTACAATCATTATCGTGAAAAGGAGACACTGTTCGTCGCCGTCGTCGAGGACGTCATGAACCGCGCCAATGCCATGCTCTTCTCCGTGCTGTCGACCTTTCCTGACAGCGCCGACAATCTGGAGGACGGTCTGACGGCATTTGCCGTGCGCCTCAATAAAAACTGCATCTGCAATCATGATGGAAAATTCCTGCGCAAACTGGTGCAGACGGAGGGCGAGCGATATCCGCACCTCTTCGAAAGCTGGCGCCAGCAGGGGCCGGGCAAACTGACCACCGCGCTTTCCGCGCTTCTCGCCCGCCTTGCCCACAGTCAAGCGCTTGCTATCGATGATTACGACGTCGCCGCCCGGCAGTTCGTGGCGCTCGCCAATGCCGACCTGCAGATGATGACGCTGTTCGGCGGCACACCCACCAATGAAGACCTGGAAAAGGCGGCGCGCAATGCCGTGCGCACCTTTCTGAAGGCCTATGGCTGCCCGAAGGCCGAAAAGGCCGGCGGAGAGCCGCAGCTTGCGGCCATGTCCGGATCACCCCTTGCGATCATGTAAAAACAGTCATCTGCGCCGGCACGACCGCAAACATGCCCACGCGGCGCGCGGCAAGATATGTCACCAGCTGTTCGACAAGCGAAGGCACGACCGGCTTCTGGACGACGCCGACCGCTCCCTTGACGCCGCCGGCGACGATCTCGGGATTGCCGGTCATGAAGACGACGGCGATCCCATGCTCTTCCGCCAGCCGCCTGCCGAGCTCAGGCCCGGTCGGGCCATCGGCGAGATTGACGTCGACGAAGGCGATATCGGCGGACGGCGCCAGCCGCAGCGCCTGTTCGCGGTCATTCGCAAGGCCCGCGACCTGCATGCCAATGCCTTCCACGGTCGCGCCGAGATCAAGCGCGATGAGGAATTCATCTTCGACGATCAATACTCTCTGCTTCATGAGATCATCTCGTTGGCAGCGCCGCACGACGTTGGTGGCCATGATTCGTCCTCTTGTTACGCACATACTTCGAAAGAAGGAGCCGCTCGGCAGTCTTCCCTGCCCGAAACTCATTGTCGTAACGGGAAACCTGACGATATGTTCCGGGGTGAAACGCGATTTTTGCCGCTTAACGCATTGTTAACGTTGACAAATCCTTAACACGACGCCGGCAAGGCAAAAACCTGCCGCTCAATCACCTTGAATCAACCGCCTACTTCTGGATGAGAGCGGGCAATGATACGATCGGATTATTCCATCGGGCTCGGCGATTGAGGATCACGTTGCGAACTAAATTTGTTGTCCTGGTCATCGTGGCCGTCAGCCTGTTTGCCTATACCAAAGTGATGGCCAGGATCGGCTCGGGCCTGCCGCCCGCGGATGCACCGCCGGAGCAACGCGCCGACCTCATTCGCGTTTACAAGTCCGAACGCCGCATGGTCCTTTTCAGAGGCGACGCTGCGATCTCGACCTATCAGATTTCACTTGGAAGTGCTGCCGATGCAGGCCCCAAGCAGCGCGAAGGCGACGAGAAAACACCGGAAGGGCGTTATGAAATAGACTGGCGCAATCCAAAATCCGTGGCCCATCTCAGCCTGCACATTTCCTATCCGAATCCGAAAGAGCAACATGAGGCTGAAGTGAACGGCTATCGGCCCGGCGGCAGCATCATGATCCACGGGCTGCCGAATGGCTGGGGCCTGCTCGGAGGGATGCATCGCCTGTGGGATTGGACGGATGGCTGTATAGCGGTCACCGATAGGGAGATGCGGGAAATTTGGGCCCGCGTTCCCGATCATACGCCCATCGACATCATGCCTTGAGCGACTGCGATCCGTACCGGGATCAACCGCCGAAACTGAGCAGGCTCAATTCAGCCCTTGGTCTTCCCGACGAGCACCGGCTGGCTGCGGTAGTCGGCGGGAAACAGCGCCTTCAAATTCTCGATCTTCGGCAGGTCGTTGTAGACGATATAGGGGTAGGTCGGATTGCGCGTCAGGAAATCCTGGTGATAGGCCTCGGCGGGATAGAAGCCGGCGGCATCGGACACCTTGGTGACGATCGGCTTCGGGAAGACATGGGCCTTGTCGAGCTGATCGATGTAGCGCTCGGCCACCTCTCGCTGCCCGGTGGCGGTGACGAACAGCACCGAGCGGTACTGGGTGCCGCGGTCCGGTCCCTGAAAATTCAGCTGCGTCGGGTTGTGCGCCACGGAGAAGAAGATCTGCAGCAACCTGCCGTAGGTCACCTTTTTCGGGTCGAACCTGACCTCGACGGCTTCGGCGTGGCCGGTCGAGCCGGTGCTGACCGTTTCGTATTGCGCCGTTTCAGCCTCGCCGCCGGCATAACCGGAGACGGCGCTCTCGATCCCATTCACATGCTGGAAGACACCCTGAACGCCCCAGAAACAGCCGCCGGCAAAAATGGCGGTCTCGGTGCTCGACCTGACGGCTTCGTCCATGGCCGGCGGCGGAATGACGACCGCTTTCTCGGCGGCGCCTGCTATGCCCGTGTCGAGCAAGACAGCAGTGGCGGCAAGGAGCACGGCAAGGCTCCAGCGGTTGGAAGACATGGACATGTGCGCTACCTCCTGGCGGTCGCTCAAATCCTTGCTCATCCTTGCCAAAGCGGCAAATCACAAGCCGTTCACTCACGCCGATGTGACAACTAAATGAAAGCGTGTGTTTGAAGGCGAAACAGCGCCCAAGTTGAGTTGACAATCTCATGAGGAGTGAGGAGAGTGCCGCCGGTCTGAGCCAGCATTCCGGGGGGAACCTATGTCCGTGCGCTCGTTCTTTGCTTTCGCCACCATCGCATTTTTTTCCGCGATCGCCATCGGCCTTCCAGCCGCCGCTGCGGAGACCAAGCGTGACATCCAGACGATCAAGGATGCCGATTTCTTCGGCTTCGATCTTCGCACCGAGCAGAACGTCTCGCTCGACCAGTGCAAGACCTCCTGCATCGGCGATAAGAGCTGCAAGGCCTTCACCTACAATCCCAAGGTGAAATGGTGCTTCCTGAAATCCGATTTCAAGACGATGAACGCCTTCCCCGGCGCCATCGCCGGCAAGATCGTCGAGACGGCAGCCCAGAAGGAACCGGATATCGGCGCCGCGCCGCGCCCGACCTTCCTAACCAACGACCTCATTCAGCAGGCCCACGACTTCAAGGACAATCTTGCCCTGACAGACGGCCAGCAGGGCCAGGGCGCCGACAGCCTGACGGCCAATGCCCGTCTCGACATGACGGCCAACAACCTGACGGACGCGCTGATCGCGTTCCACGGCGCGCTGTCGCTCACGCCCGATGATGCCGATCTCTGGCTCGAAACTGCCCGCGCCGCAATTTCCTTCGGCAGCACGGAAAGCAGCGTCACCGGTCAGGCCGTGGTCGACGCGCTGAACGGCTACGAGCTGACCCGCACCAAGGCCAAGCGCGCCGAGGCGCTCGCCGTGCTGGCCACCGCTCTCGAACGAAACGCCAATTACCGCCCGGCGCTCGACGCCTACAAGGCGAGCTTGGCGCTGGTTGCCTCCGACGAGGTGCAGACCGCCTACCTGCAGCTCAAATCGACGCAGGGCTTCCGCATCACCGAACACACGGTCGACGCCGACAGCGCCACGCCGCGGGCCTGTGCCACCTTCTCGGAGGCGCTGATCAAGACCACCGACTATACGCCCTTCGTGACGCTGAACGGCGAGGCGCCAAAGGCGGTCGAGACCAAGGATAAACAGATCTGCGTCGAGGGCCTGACGCACGGCCAGACCTACAAGATCGCCTTCCGCACCGGCCTGCCGTCATCGGTCGACGAGACGCTCGACGCGCCTGTTTCCATCGACGTCTATATCAAGGACCGCAGCCAGATGGTGCGCTTCACCGGCGACAGCTTCGTGTTGCCCTCGACAGCGCGCCGCGGCATCCCGATCGTTTCGGTCAACCTGACCTCGGCCAACCTCAAACTCTACCGCATCGGCGACCGCGCCATCGCGCCGCTCTTGACCAACTCGCAGTTCCTGACCCAGCTCGACGGCTACAGCGCCCAGAACATCGAGGAACAGAGCGGCGAGCTGGTCTGGCAGGGGTCGATCGACATCGCCAACGAGCTCAACAAGGACATCATCACCAGCTTCCCCGTCGACGAGGCGCTGCCCGAACGCAAGCCCGGCATCTACGTGATGACGGCGACGGCGCCGAATGCGCCGGCGCAGGAGTGGGATTCGCAGGCGACGCAATGGTTCCTCGTCTCCGACATCGGCGTCAGCACCTATGCCGGCACCGACGGGCTCAACGTCTTCACCCGTTCGCTTGCCTCGGCAAAGCCGATATCAGGCGTCGAATTGCAGCTGCTTGCCAAGAACAACGAGGTGCTCGGCACGGCGACGACCGACGAAAACGGCCGCGCCACCTTCACCGCCGGCCTGATCCGCGGAACGGCGGCGCTGACGCCCGCCGTCATCGCCGCAAGGAACGGCACGGCGGACTATGTGTTCCTCGACATGACGCGGGCCGGCTTCGATCTCTCCGACCGCGGTGTTACCGGCCGCGCCTCACCCGGCGCGATCGACGTGCTGACCTTTACCGAACGCGGCATCTACCGCGCCGGCGAAACCGTCCATGCTCAGGCGCTTGCCCGCGACACCGACGGCAATGCCATCGAGAATCTGCCGCTGACTTTCATCTTCAGCCGGCCGGATGGCGTCGAAGACCGCCGGATCGTCAGCCAGACCAGCAATCTCGGCGGTTATTCCGTCGATTTCGCCACCCAGGCAAACGCCATGCGTGGCACCTGGACGATGAACATCTTCACCGACCCGAAGGGCAGCGCGATCGCCAGCAAGAGTTTCCTCGTCGACGATTTCGTGCCCGATCGCACCGACATGGAGATCAAGACCGAGGCCACGGAGATCGGCCCGGATACGCCGGCGAACATCACCATCTCAGGCAAATATCTCTATGGCGCCCCGGCCGTCGGCCTGACGCTCGAGGGCGATGTTGTCGTCAAGCCGACGCGTGAGAGCGCCGCCTATAAGGGCTTCCTCTTCGGGCTTGCCGACGAGGAGGCGAACGAGGATTCGCGTCTGCCGATCGAGGGGCTGCCCGAACTCGACGAAAACGGCGAAGCTTCGACGGACCTCACCGTCGGCGACCTGCCGGCAACGACGCAGCTGCTCAACGCCACCATTTATATGCGCATGCAGGAAGCGGGCGGTCGCGCCATCGAGCGCTCGCTTGTCCTTCCCGTGAAGAACGATCGCGCTTCGATCGGCATCAAGCCGGAATTTTCCGACGAGCTGCCCGAGAATTCCATCGCCAACTTCACGGTGATCGGCGTCAATGCCGAGGGGCAGAAGCAGGAGGCGAAGAGCCTGCGCTGGAAATTCTACAGCCTCAACCGCGAGTACCAATGGTATCGCGAGGGGACCGCCTGGAAATACGAGCCGGTCTATACCGCCGAGCAGATTTCCAACGGCAGCGTCGACGCGACGATGGATGGCGGCAAGATTTCCGTGCCGGTGACCTGGGGCCGCTACCGCCTCGAAGTGGAAAGCCCTGATGCCGACGGCCCGACCTCCAGCGTCGAATTCGACGCCGGCTGGTTCGTCGCCTCGACGTCGACCGAAACGCCGGACGGCCTGGAAATCGCCCTCGACAAGGACAGCTACAAGATCGGCGAAACCGCCAAGCTGAAAATCACGTCGCGCTACGGCGGCGAACTGATGGTGACGGCCGGAACCGAAAAGCTCGTCGGCGTGGAGAACGCCACGATCGGCGAGACCGGCGGCGAGATCGACATCCCGGTCACCGCGGACCTGGGCGCCGGCGCCTATGTCACGGCAACGCTCTTCCGCCCCGGCGCCGCGCAGGACAGCCACATGCCGATGCGATCGATCGGCATCAAGTGGCTGAAGGTCGATCCCGAGCAGCGCGCGCTGCAGGTCAAGCTCGACACACCAGAAAAGATGCTGCCGCGCGGACCGCTTGAGATCGGCCTGCAGGTGACCGGCGCCGGCGCCAACGAGGATGCCTACGTGACGGTTGCCGCCGTCGATGTCGGTATTCTCAACCTGACGCGCTATGAACCGCCGAATCCGGAAGACTGGTATTTCGGCCAGCGTCAGCTCGGTCTCGAGATCCGCGACCTCTACGGCCGGCTGATCGACGGCTCCCTGGGCGCGACCGGTAAGCTCAGGACCGGCGGCGACGGCGGCGCCATTGCGCTGCAGGCAAGCCCGCCGACGCAGAAGCTCGTCGCTTTCTTCTCCGGTCCGGTCAAGCTCGATGCCGAGGGCAAGGCGAAGGTCTCCTTCGACATTCCGCAGTTCAACGGCACGGCGCGCGTCATGGCGGTCGCCTGGTCGAAGACGGGTGTCGGCCACGGCGTCAAGGACGTCATCATCCGCGATCCCGTCGTCGTGACGGCGAGCCTGCCGAAATTCCTCGCACCCGGCGACAAGGCCAATCTGCGCCTCGACATCGCCAATACCGATGCGCCGGCCGGTGACTACAAGCTGCAGCTGACCGGCAATGATGCGGTCGGCATCGAGCAGGCTTCAGCCTCGCAAACAATCCGCCTCGAAGCGGGCGCGAAATCCGAACTGACGCTTTCGCTCATCGGCAAACAGCCGGGCGCCGGCAGCGTCTCGATCAACCTGTCCGACGCCTCCGGCATCTCGCTCGACCAGGTCATCGATGTGCCGGTCCGTCCGGCATCCTTGCCGATCACCCAACGCAGGGTGCTGGCGCTGAAGCCGGGGGCCAAGCTGACGGTGGACAAGAACCTGTTGGCCGACAGCGTGCTGCCCGGCGCCTCAATCAGCGTCAACGTCACCCGTTCGGCGGCCTTCGACATTCCGGCGCTGCTGATGACCCTCGACCGCTACCCCTTCGGATGCGCCGAGCAGACGACCAGCCGGGCGCTGCCGCTGCTCTATTTCGCCGAAGTGGCGAAGCAGGCCGGCATCGAAAACGACGAGGACGTGCACAAGCGCGTGCAGGACGCGATCTATCGCGTGCTTTCCTACCAGGCCTCGGCCGGCAGCTTCGGCCTCTGGGGACCGGATTCCGGTGATGTCTGGCTCGATTCCTACGTCACCGATTTCCTGACGCGGGCCCGCGAAATGAAATATGACGTGCCGGAAAAGGCCTTCGTGCAGGCGCTCGAAAATCTGCAGAACACGCTGTCCTATACCACCGACATCAACGGCCAGGGCGACCAGATCGCCTATGCCATCTATGTTCTTGCCCGCAACAAGAAGGCCGCGATCAGCGATCTGCGCTATTATGCCGATACGATGATCAACCAGTTCCCGACGCCGCTCGCCAAGGCGCATATCGCCGCCGCTCTGGCGCTCTATGGTGACGCCCAGCGTTCGAAGAACATTTTCATCGACGCGCTGCAGATGTCGCAGCAATCGATGGTGTCGCGCGTCAATCTCTCGCGCACCGACTACGGCACTATACTGCGCGATGGTGCGGCGATCCTGGCGCTCGCCGCCGAAAGCCGGCCGGTGCCGCCTGTCATCCCAGATCTCGCCAAGTCCGTCGCCAAGGAATGGGGCCGCAGCAAATACAAGAGCACTCAGGAAGAAGCCTGGATGCTGCTTGCCGCGCGCGCCCTCCAGGGCGGTGACGACGGTCTGAAGATCGATGTCAATGGCGCGGCGCATAGCGGCGCCTATATGGCGCGCATGACCGGCGATGCGCTCGCCGGTCACCCGCTGACGCTGACCAACCAGACGAACGACTCCGTCTCGGCTGTCGTCACCACCGTTGCCGCTCCCACCGTGCCGCTGCCAGCCGGTGGCGACGGCTTCCTCATCGAGCGCAGCTATTACACGCTCGACGGCGAGCAGGCCAATGTCAGCGAGGCGAAGCAGAACGAGCGCTATGTGGTCGTCATCCATGTGCGCGAGACCAATGACTGGTCGTCGCGCATCGTCATTACCGACCTTCTGCCGGCCGGCTTCGAGATCGACAATCCGAACCTCGTCGACAGCGCCCAGATGACGAATTTCGATTGGATCGGCGAAATATCAGCCGCCCATACGGAATTCCGTTACGACCGCTTTGTCGCCGCCTTCAACCGCGCGCCCGGCGAGGAGCGTGAATTCAACGTCGCCTATGTCGTACGCGCCGTCACCCCCGGCACGTACGACCATCCGGCCGCAAGCGTCGAGGACATGTACCGGCCGGAGCTTTCGGCCCGCACGGCGACCGGCAAGATGGAGGTCATAGCAGCACAATAATGAGGCTGTGGCACAAGTTCGCGATCGGCTCCGCCGCCGGCATCCTTCTTGCCGGCGCGGCTCTCGTCGCGCTCGACGCGGCCGACCGGGCCTTTCCGCCGCCGCTCGACAAGGCAGCGGTGGTTTCACCCGAGGTGCTGGATGCCGATGGGCAGCTGTTGCGCGCCTTTGCGACGCCGGAGGGCCGTTGGCGGCTGAAGACTTTGGTCGCCGACGTCGATCCGCAATTCCTGCGCATGCTTGTTGCCTACGAGGATCAGCGTTTCTACGATCACGCCGGCATCGACGTCTGGGCGCTCGGGCGCGCCAGCCTGCAGTTCGTCCGCAACGGCCGCATCGTCTCCGGCGCCTCGACGCTTTCGATGCAGGTGGCCCGGCTGATCGAGCCGCGCGCGGAACGCTCGTTTTCGGCAAAACTTCGGCAGCTTGCACGCGCCGCGCAGATCGAACGGCGGCTGTCGAAGGAAGAGATCCTCGACCTTTATCTCACACATGCCCCCTATGGCGGCAACCTGGAAGGTGTACGCGCCGCAAGCCTTGCCTATTTCGGCAAGGAGCCGCGCCGCCTGACGGTGGCCGAGGCGGCGCTGCTGGTCGCCCTGCCGCAATTGCCGGAACGGCGGCGGCCGGACCGCGATCTCCAGGCCGCACAGGAGGCGCGCAAGCGCGTGCTCGACCGCGTCGCAGTGGCCGAGGCCGTCGGCGACGGTGAGGCGGAACGGGCCGAAGCTGTCGCCATTCCACCGCGACGCCTGCAATTGCCTGCCTTTGCCGCCCATCTCGGCGAAGCCGCATTGCGCAAGGAGCCTCTGGTCCTCAAGCACCAGACGACGTTGAAGAAGCAGGTGCAGCAGGGGCTGGAATCCGTTGCTCGCGCCGCGGCGATGAAACTCGGGCCGAAGCTTTCGCTCGCCATGGTAATGGCGGACGCGCAGACCGGCGCGATCGTCGGCGAGGTCGGCTCGGCCGATTATTTCGACGCCAGCCGCTCCGGCTGGATCGACATGACCCGCGTCAACCGCTCGCCCGGTTCGACGCTGAAGCCTTTCATCTACGGGCTCGCCTTTGAGCTGGGCCTCGTTTCCCAGGAGACGATCATCGAAGACCGGCCGGCCGATTTCTTCGGCTACCGGCCGCGCAATTTCGACATGAGCTATCAGGGCGACGTCACCGTGCGCGAGGCCTTGCAGCTCTCCTTGAACGTGCCGGCCGTCAAGCTGCTCGACGCCGTCGGGCCGTCGCGGCTCATGGTGCGCTTCCGCCGCGCCGGGGTGCGCCCGGTCCTGCCGCCGAACGAGACGCCGGGACTGGCGATCGGTCTCGGCGGCGTCGGCCTCACGCTGAAGGATCTGGTGCAGCTTTATACGGCGCTCGCCAATCGCGGCCAACCGGCAAGGCTTGGCGACGGCATCACCGGCACGCCGGGCAAAATCGACGGCGAACCGTTGCTGGAGCCGGTCGCCGTCTGGAACGTTGCCAATATTCTCTCCGGTGTCATTCCACCGGCCGGCGCACCGCAGCGCGGCATCGCCTATAAGACCGGCACCAGCTACGGCTATCGCGACGCCTGGTCGGTCGGCTATGACGGCCGGTATGTGCTCGGCGTCTGGGCCGGCCGGCCTGATAACAGCGCCGTGCCCGGTCTGACCGGCTATGGCACCGCCGCGCCGATCCTGTTCGAGGCCTTCGCCAAATCCGGCATCGCCACGACGCCCCTGCCCCGCCCGCCGGCAGGCGCCGTGCGCATCGCCCAGTCCGAATTGCCGATCAGCCAGCGGCGTTTTGCACTGAATGCCAGCGGCCTGCTCGTCGCCTCCGGCCGCGAGCCCGCGCCGCAGATCGTCTATCCGCCCGAGGGCGCCCATATCGATCTCGGCGCTGGAGCTGGCGATCTATCGCCGCTGATGCTGAAGCTGCAGGGCGGCCGCGCGCCCTTCCGCTGGCTCGCCAACGGTAAGCCCTTACCCGATCTCTCGCGCCGGCGCACCCAGCAATGGCTACCCGACGGCGGCGGCTATTCGAAACTGACCGTCATCGATTCAGCCGGACGCGCCGCAAGTGTGGGCGTTTTCATCGACTGAGGGAACCAAAGACCGGGCACAACCGTTGGAAAAGGTCTCCCTCCAACGTCAGACGGCCTCATGACTCTTCCGACAGCGACCTACCGGATACAGTTCCGCAACGGCATGACTTTCGATCGTGCCTGCGACCTCGTTCCCTACCTCAAGACGCTCGGCATCAGCCACCTCTACGCCTCGCCGATTTTCACCGCCGTCAACGGCTCGACTCACGGCTATGACGTCACCGACGCCAATGAGATCGATCCGGCGCTTGGGGGTCGCGCCGGGTTCGACCGGCTGACGGAAAGCCTCGCCTCGGCGGGCATGGGACTGGTTCTCGACATCGTTCCGAACCACATGGCCGCTTCGCCTGACAACGCCTGGTGGCGGGACGTGCTGGCCTTCGGCCCGCAGAGCGCCTATGCCAGCCATTTCGACATCGACTGGAGCGAACCGCTGACCCTGCCGCAGCTCGGCCAGGATTTCGAAGAGGCGCTGGCATCAGGCGAACTGCGCCTCGTGCTCGACGAGACGCACGGCAATTTCGCCTTGGCCTATTTTCAGACGCTGTTGCCGGTGAACCCGAGCAGCTACGGCGCGATCGCCAACCGGCTTGACGATCCGGTCGCAATGCGAATGGCCGAGGCCGCGGCCGCGACCTCAGGCGAGGACTTCGCCCGCGCGCTGCGCGACATCCTCTTCGAGGGAGGCGATCGGGCGGTCCTTCAGGAAAAACTCGAGGACGTCTCGTCCGATCGCGAATTCCTGAGGAGCCTGCATGACGAGCAGTATTGGCGGCTGATCCATTGGAAGGAAGCGGCGCGGCATCTGAGTTACCGCCGCTTTTTCGAGGTGACCGGACTGGTCGGCACCCGCGTCGAGGATCCCCATGTGTTCGACGACATGCACCGGCTGGTGCTCGAACTCGTGCGCCATGGCAAGGTGCAGGGCCTGCGCATCGACCATGTCGACGGGCTCGCCGAACCCAAGGCCTATCTCGACAGGCTGAGGGCAGCAGTCGGGACAGACACCTATATCGTCGTCGAAAAGATCCTCGGGGCGGGCGAGGTCCTGCCGGTGAGCTGGCCGGTCGCCGGCACCACCGGATATGAATTCATCGCCGCCCTCGGCGAGCTCCTCATCGACGCCGGCGGCCTGCGGATATTGGACGATGCCTATCGCAGCCTCGCCGGCGAAGCGGGCGATCTCGATGAGGGCCGCCGGCAGGCCAAGCGACAGATGGTCGAGCGCAATTTCGCCGGTGAGACCGGCAGGCTGGTAGCGATGGCGGCCGGCATCTTTCCCGAGATAAGCCGGGAAGAGATTGCCACCGCCATACGCGAGCTGCTGATCGCATTCCCCGTCTACCGCACCTATGGCGACGGTGGTCAGCTGAGCTGGCAGGATTCGGCCGTTCTTGCCGCAACCGCATCGCAAGTGATGGCGCGGCTCGACGACCGGCGCGCGCTCGACTACGTGCTGAAGCTTCTCGAAGGCAAGATCGAAGGCGATGCGGCACACGAATTCCGAATCCGCTTTCAACAGCTGAGCGGGCCGGTCATGGCGAAGGCGATGGAGGATACGCTGTTCTACCGCTATAACAGGCTGCTTGCCGCAAACGAGGTCGGCGGCGAACCGGGCAAGGCGCCCGAGGGCCCGGATGGCTTCCATCGTCGCATGGCCGAGCGGGCGCGGCTGCAGCCGCATGGGCTTTCGGCAAGCTCCACGCACGATACCAAACGTGGCGAGGATGCGCGCGCGCGGCTCTATGTCCTGAGCGAGGGTGCGGATGTGTTTGCCCAGGCGGTAGCGCGTTGGCGTGATATGAACCGGCCCTGGCTGAAGGATCTGCCAGATGGGGCGGCGCCGGAGCCCAATACCGAATGGATGCTGTATCAGGCGCTCGCCGGCGTCTGGCCGGAGGAATTCGACAGAGCACAGATGGAAAACCTTCGCGCCCGCTTTACCGATTACGCGGTCAAGGCGGTGCGCGAGGCGAAATTGCGCAGCGCCTGGACCGACCAGGAGGGCGCCTACGAGGAGGCGATCACAGTCTATGCGGCGGCGCTGGTGTTGCCGGACAATGACGCCTTCCTGGAAGATTTCGAAAGGGTGCTGCAGCCCTTTATTGCGGCCGGCTACGTCAACAGCCTGTCGCAGACATTGCTCAAGCTGACGGCGCCTGGCATTCCCGACATTTACCAGGGCGCGGAAGGTTTCGACTTCAGCCTTGTCGATCCGGACAATCGCCGGCCTGTCGATCACGCCAGCCTGACGGCCTGGCTGGATGAAGCCGGACCCATCGCCAAGCTCCAGGCGGCGGCCTTGAAGCAGCGCATCATCGCAATCGGCCTGCAGCTGCGCCAGCGGCATCCGGTTCTCTTTGCCGGGGGTGACTATCTGCCGTTGAAGACGACGGGCAGCCGCCGTGATCATGTGCTTGCTTTCGCCCGCGTGCACAACAGCGAATTCGCAATCACCGCCGCCCCGCGGCTGATGTTCGGCTGGCTCGATCCCGGCGTGCTTTTTGCCGGTCCGGAATTCTGGGAAGACACGGCGATCGCGGTCCCCTCCCCTCTCCATGGCTTGAAGGCGGATCTCGTGACGGGAAAAACGATCGAGCCGGGAGGCAGCATTTCGGTCGCCGCACTGCTCGGGAGCCAGCCGCTCGGGCTGATCAGTCCGATCTGAGCCTCGGGCGCGATTTGAGGATCGGGCGACGATCGCCGTCGCGCTGCGCAACGCGGCGGTTTCGAAAAAATCGATGTCGTCAAGATTAGCACTTGACCTTCCAGTTGCTGGAAGGTGGATAAGCCTCTCCAACTGCCCTTTGGGGCACAGGAGATAGCCATGGATACCAAGCACGAACACGACGACCATCATCATCACAGCCACGGCGACGGTCACTGCCATTGCGGCCATGATCATCAGGAGAAGGCTGCCGAAGCGGTGATCCGTGATCCTGTCTGCGGCATGACGGTCGATCCGCGAGCCGGCAAACCCTCGTTCGACCACATGGGCCGCCTCTATCATTTCTGCTCCGAGAGCTGCCGCACGAAGTTTGCGGCGCAGCCGCAGGATTATCTGACGGCGAAGGATCCGGTCTGCGGCATGGCCGTTGATCGTTCGACGGCAAAATACTTCGCCAAATTCGAAGGCGAGAAATTCTACTTCTGCTCGGCCGCCTGCCAAACCAAATTCGAGGTTGACCCCTCGGCCTATCGCAACGGCGCCCGTCCGGCGGCAAAACCGGCGGCGAAGGGTACGCTCTATACCTGCCCAATGCATCCGGAAGTCGTCAGCGACCGGCCCGGCGACTGCCCGAAATGCGGCATGGCGCTGGAGCCGATGGGCATTCCTCCGGCCGACGAAGGACCGAATCCGGAACTTGTCGATTTCGTCAGGCGGCTTTGGGTCAGCGCCATCCTTGCCCTGCCGCTGCTGGCGCTCGGGATGGGACCGATGCTCGGCCTGCCGCTCCGGGAAGCGATCGGCGAACCGCTGGCGACCTATATTGAGCTAGCGCTGGCAACACCGGTCGTGCTGTGGGCCGCCCTGCCGTTCTTCCGCCGCGCCTGGGCCTCTCTCGTCAACCGCAGCCCGAACATGTGGACGCTGATCGGCATCGGTGTCGGCACCGCTTATGTCTACAGCGTCGTCGCCACGCTTGCGCCCGGTCTTTTCCCGATGAGCTTTCGCGGCCATGGCGCCTCGGTGCCTGTTTATTTCGAGGCGGCCGCCGTCATCGTCGCCCTGGTCTTCGTCGGCCAGGTGCTGGAATTGAAGGCACGCGAGCGGACCGGCTCGGCAATCCGCGCTCTGCTCGACCTCGCGCCGAAGATGGCGCGGCGTATCGATGCCGATGGCAACGAGAGGGACGTGCCGGTGGAGGAGATCCAGACCGGCGACCGGCTGCGCGTGCGCCCGGGCGAGCGCGTACCGGTGGATGGCTCCGTGCTGGAGGGCCAGTCGACCGTTGACGAATCGATGATATCGGGCGAGCCCCTGCCCGTCGAGAAGACGACGGGCGACGGGCTGACCGGCGGCACGATCAACAAGAACGGCTCCCTCGTCATGTCGGCCGAGAAGGTCGGCGCAGACACGGTGCTGTCGCGCATCGTCGACATGGTCGCCAAGGCGCAGCGTTCGCGGGCGCCTATTCAGGGCGCCGTCGATCGGGTGTCGGCCTTCTTCGTGCCCGCCGTCGTCGCCGTCGCCATCCTTGCCTTCGTCATCTGGGCGGCCATCGGACCGGAGCCGAGCCTGGCAAACGCGCTGCTTGCCGCGGTCGCCGTTCTGATCATCGCCTGCCCCTGTGCGCTCGGTCTTGCAACGCCGATGTCGATCATGATCGCGACCGGGCGCGGCGCTGGCGAAGGTGTGCTGATCAAGGACGCCGAAGCGCTGGAGCGCTTTTCCAAGGTCGACACGCTGATCGTCGACAAAACCGGCACGCTGACCGAAGGCAAGCCTGTGCTCACCGACATCGTCGCCGTCGGCGGCGTCGAGGAGAACGGGCTGCTGTCGCTGGCCGCGAGCCTCGAGCGCGGCTCCGAGCATCCGCTGGCCGAAGCGATCGTTGCCGGCGCCGAAGAGCGCGGTGCCGCCTTCGTGGAGGTGACCGGTTTCGAGGCGAAAACCGGCAAGGGGGTCCAGGGCATAGCCGACGGTGCAAAGGTGGCGCTCGGCAATGCGGCGCTGCTCGCCGATCTCGGCGTCGATCCGTCGGCGCTGTCGGAGAAGACCGAAGTCCTGCGTGGCGATGGCAAGACGGTGATGTTCGTGACGCTCGACGGCAAGCTTGCCGGTCTCGTCGCCGTCGCCGACCGGGTCAAGCCGACGACATCAGCCGCCATCAAGGCGCTGCACGACAGCGGGCTGAAGATCATCATGGCGACCGGCGACAACGAGCGCACGGCGCGGGCGGTGGCGAAAAGCCTCGGCATCGACGAGGTCCGTGCCGACGTGCTGCCGGAAGGCAAGAAGGCGCTGATTGAGGAACTGCGCGCCAAAGGTGCGGTGATCGCCATGGCCGGCGACGGGGTCAACGACGCCCCGGCTCTTGCGACCGCCGATGTCGGCATCGCCATGGGCACCGGCGCCGATGTTGCGATGGAAAGCGCCGGCATTACATTGGTTAAAGGCGATCTCAACGGGATCGTCAGGGCGCGGCGGCTGGCGGAGGCGACGATGCACAATATTCGCCAGAATCTCGGCTTCGCCTTCGGCTACAACGCGCTCGGCGTGCCGGTCGCCGCCGGCATCCTCTATCCGGTTTTCGGCTTGCTGCTCTCGCCGATGATCGCGGCGGCGGCGATGAGCCTCTCGTCCGTATCGGTGATATCAAATGCGCTGAGACTGCGCTTTGCAAAATTATAGGAGACGGCCATGAATATCGGCGAAGCATCCGAGCGGTCCGGCCTGCCTTCGAAGACCATCCGCTACTACGAGGATATCGGCCTGATCCGCCCCGAAAGGGGCGGAAACGGCTATCGCGACTATGCTGCGGCCGATGTTCACAAGCTGCGCTTCCTGCAGCGTTCACGCGGCCTCGGCTTTTCCGTCGAGGAATGCCGGCAATTGCTGGCGCTTTATGAGGACAAAGCCCGGGCGAGTGCCGATGTCAGGGACATTGCCGAGATGAAACTCGGGGAGATCGACCGCAAGATCCGCGAACTGACGGAACTTCGCCACACTCTCGAGCATCTCGTGCATGCCTGCCATGGCAACGACCGGCCGGACTGTCCAATCCTCGAGGAGCTCTCGGACGGTCCCTGACCATTCTGGGAAAGCCGGGAGGGTCTAGCTGACCGTCTGGAACGGCGCTGGCTCGGCGGGCTCGTCCTCGTCTCCGTCCTCAAACACGCCCTCATCGAGGCGATGCTTGATCGCAAGCGCGTAAATCACGTCGAGAATATTGCGGTCCTTGAGATGAGGATCGGTCAGAGCGAGAAGCGAAGCCCTGACGATCTTCTTGCTGGTGGCCTTCGGGCATCGCGCCTTGACGAATTCATAGAGTGCCTCACCCGTCAGCCCTTCCATGGCGCCGTCCACGAGAGCTTCGTAGACCCGCTTCTTTTCCTTCATCCTTTACCTTCCCCTCCAAATCAGCGGCGTGATGATCCGTCATGTAATTGTCATAAACAATCGCCGATTTAAGGCACATATGCGTTTGCGGTATTTCCCCGGTTCGGCGGCGGCGATTTCCGGCTGGCATGATTTTTTTATGCCGCCGGGAATAAAATCAGCCGCGCTTACGTATACTCAAGCATGGAACGCAAAGACCGCCCCTTCGATGTCATCGGACAGCTTGCAGCGCTAAGGCGCTATGCTCGCGCGCTGGTGCGCAACTCGGATGAGGCGGAGGATCTGGTGCACGATGCTCTGGTGCGCGCCTTCGAGAAGCGAAAGAGCTTCCGAAGCGGTGGCAACCTGCGTACCTGGCTGCTTTCCATCCTGCACAATGCCCACATCGATCGTCTTCGCCAGAACCGGTCGCTGGCGCGTCGCCATGACGAAGCGGCTGTCGACGCCGAGCAGTCGCTGCCGGCCGGCCAGGAACATGCGGTGCGCCTGCAGCAGGTGCGCGACGCCTTCTTCGACCTGCCGGAGGAGCAGCGCGAAGCGCTGCATCTCGTTGCCATCGAAGACATTTCCTATCAGGAAGCCGCCAATGCGCTCGGTATTCCGATCGGCACGCTGATGTCGCGCATTTCCCGCGCCCGGGCGCAGCTGCGCGAATTCGAGGAGAGGTCGCCGCGCGTTTCGCATCTCAAATTAATCGGAGGGAGCGGCAATGAAAGCAGTTGATCCGATCATCGATGCCGATCTCGACGCCTACGTGGATGGCGAGCTCGATGTCGCCCGCCGCATTCAGGTCGAGTCCTATCTCTCGGAGAATCCGGCGATTGCCGCCAAAGTCATGGCCGATCTGAGCATGAAGGGTGAGCTGCGCCTGGCGCTTGCCGGCGAAAATGCCTTCGGCCGTCCCGAGACCCGCGATGCCGCCCGCCGGCTGGAACGTGGCCTTTCCTATGGCCGCATCTTCCATTCCATGCAGCGCATCGCCGCCGTCGGCATTCTGGTCACCGCCGGCTGGGTGGCGCATAATTCGTTCGGCGCCTTTTCGGCGACCGAGGTATCGGCGTCGGTGCCCGCACCCGCCTATGTCGAGGATGCCGTCCGCGCCTATCAGACCGCGGCACTGCGCCAATCAATGCCGCCGCAGACGCCGGCCACCTACAGCGCGGACGATATTCGCTCCGCCACCGCCATCGTCATGCCCGAACTGCCTGGGGATTGGAAAGTCGCCGACGTGCAGATCTTCCCGTCCGAATTCGGCCCCAGCGTCGAAATGGCGATCGAGCAGTCGGATGGAAAGCGGCTGTCGCTTTTCGCGGTCCGTCCCGGGGCCTTCGAGGTCAAGCCGGTCAGTCATCTCACGCTGGAAAAAGCAGAAGCCGCCTATTGGCAGATCGGCGAGGTCGCCTATGCGCTGATCGCCGACGACAGCGGTCTCAATCTCGACCAGGCGGCCGAACGGCTCGCCCGCTCGCTCTATTAATTCAAACCGAGGAGATCAGCATGAACCCGATCAATTCCCGCTACGGTGCCGCGGCCGGCACCCAGGCCCTGTTCGACGAGGGCCTGCGCCAGCATATGCTGCGCGTCTACAATTATATGGCTCTCGGCCTCGTCATCACAGGCATCGTCGCCTTCGTCGTCGGCTCGACGCCGGCCCTCTACGTCCCGATCTTCGGCTCGCCGCTGAAGTGGGTCGTGATGCTGGCGCCGCTCGCCTTCGTCTTCTTCTTCTCGTTCAAAATCCAGACGATGTCGGCCAGCACCGCCCAGGTCACCTTCTGGGCCTTCTGCGCCGTGATGGGCCTGTCGCTCGCCTCCGTCTTCCTGGTCTTCACCAAGACGAGCATCGCACAGACCTTCTTCATCACTGCCGCGATGTTCGGTTCCATCAGCCTCTACGGCTACACGACGAAGCGTGACCTGTCGAAGATGGGCTCGTTCCTGATGATGGGTCTGTTCGGCATCATCATCGCCGGCATCGTCAACATCTTCCTGGGTTCGAGCGCGCTGCAGTTCGCGATCTCGGTGATCGGCATCGTCGTCTTCGTCGGCCTCACCGCCTACGACACGCAGAACATCAAGGAACAGTATTCGGAAAACTACGATCAGGAATCGAACCAGAAGCTCGCCGTCTTCGGTGCGCTCTCGCTCTACCTGAACTTCGTCAACATCTTCCAGCTTCTGCTCAACTTCACGGGCGAGCGGGAATAGAACTGCGCTTCTGGGGGCAATGGAAGCGCAAGAGCGTCCGGTCTGCAATCTGTGACAGGATGGCAGACCGGGCACTCACTCGCAAAGACCCGGCCGGACGTCGACCCGGCCGGTTTTTTCTGTTTCAGATGATGCCCCAGGCGCGGTAGCGGCCGCGGCCGGTGATTTCACGAATGCCGATCTCGTTGACGAGGTTCAGCGCGCCACGCGGCGTGATGCGCAGCTGACGGGCGATCATCGCTGCCGACACCATCGGCCGCGACAGGATGAAGTCGGCAAGTTCCGGCAGGCTGCTGTTCGAGCGGCGGCCGCGAAAGCGCAACTCCATTTGCGTGCGAGCCAGCGACAACCGGTCGATTTCCTTGAGGCCGGCCGCCGCAGCCAACTGCATCGCCTCAAGAAAGGCTTGCAGCCGCGTCGCCCGGTCACGGGCCCGACGCCGCTCGTGGCGCACCAATTTCAGCCCGCCGTAAAAGGAAAAGAGATGGGAAGCGACCTTGCCGCGGGCGCGCAGGTAGCTTTCGACGAGAAGTCCGCCGAGCCAATGCTGACGCCGCAACGGCTCGATCCTGTCCCAGGTTTCGAACAGGATGACGGCGCCGAGAACCGGCGGCAGGCTGTCGGCCAGGGGCAGCACGCCTCGCCACTCCGCAAGCCGCTGCTCCTCATCCCATTCCTCGTCGCCCAGCAGGCCGAGGGGGTCATCGTTGCGCTTGGCCGGAGATATTGCCGCCGCCTCGCCGGACGGCGCTTTGCCCGTATGGATGTCGATGAGCTTCTGCGAGCGGGCAAGAATGGCATCGATCTCGGCCATCTCGGCGGCGAGCGGCGCGTCTCCATCCTCGCCCTCATCGTCGGCCTCGACCGCAGCGGCCGGGCTCTTGGCCTCCTGAGTGAGGCCCTCCCCTTCCCCCGTGGTCGCCGTCAGCGTCGCCAGCCCCGAGGCGCCGAGCGCCCAGGACGGCTCGCCGGTCCAGATGCGCCGACGCGTCCGCAGCACCGAATGGGCGATCGTCAATTCATGACTCGGAGCGCGGCTATCCATATGCGCGTCGTGCAGAACGAGATCCTCGACATGAACGAGTTCGCCGGCAACCCATAATGCGCCGGCGGCATCGAAGAAATGGCTGCGTTCAGCAAACCCCTCACCCACCGGCGAGCGCAACACCCGCTCGTCCAGTCGCGCCAACGCATCCTCCGCCGCAGCGAGCAATGGAAGTAGGGTCTGAAGCATCGTACCGTCGATATCATAGCGCATTGTTAAGCTTTGCGGTTTTTCACAAATGGAAGCAAAACAGCTATTTTCTTCCGCCATCTATGACATGGTTAACGGTTTGTTTCAACAAAAGCGCGGAGAAGCAAGCAAAGAAGATGGCGATTGCCGATCCACAATCCCTTTAAACCGCTGCGACTGGCGCGAAGCTTTTGAGCCCTTCATCCCGTTTTTCTCGCCATCGGACCATTGGCCCGCATCAATGCCATTAGCATCGGACCGAGCGAGAACTCGCCGCGCTCCGCCCGCCGCGTCAGATCACGCAAATAGCCGCCGGCCGAATTGATATGGCCGCCGCGTTCCAGAATGCAGGCGATCACGGTGGCAGCATTTTCCGGCCCCATGACGTCGCAGGCTTGCTGATAGGCACTGGGGCTGACGCCGAGGGTGGAACGAACGACGACCGCGGCGGCCATCAAATCCCGCCAGCTGCCGATCCCGCCGCCCGGCCCATAGGCAACAATCTCGGGGCAGGCCTGCAGCACCATGGCAAGGGGAAAGGATTTCGGCGGCTCCCGCCACGGCCGCGGCTCTTCCTCCGACTTTGCGCCCTGCTTCGTTTCGAAGCTTGGTTCAAGTTCAGATGTGGGGTGTGGGTTTGAATTATGTATGTGCCAACCGTTTCGGCTGTCATTGGCGTCCGTTTTTTCTGTTTTCGTCTTCGATTCCAGCGTCTTGACGATCAATTGGCGGAAAGCTTCGAGATCGGTCAGCAGGCTTTGAATCTCCGCTGCCGACGGACGGCGCGGCAGGCTTGCCGACAGGCGATTGAAATGCTGCTGCATCTCGATCCATTCGCCGGCGATTTCCTCTTCCAACGCGATCTCGATGAGCTTGGCGATGTCACGCCGGCAAAGGCTCAGCCGCTCTCTCAGGCGCTTCCATTCGAGCTTGTCGGCCTGCACCTGGGCGGCCTGTGCCTCGATCTCGCGAGCGCGCACGAGGAGTGGCGCCAGGCTGAAGCCGAAGGCCTCCCCAAGCCCGCCCTCGCCGTTACGGCGGGCGAAACGTTTCCCGTTCGGACTGTCGCGCCGGATGATCAGGCCAGACTCCACCAGCATCGCCAGGTTTCGCCGCAGCGTGGTGCCGGCCATGCCATGCGTGCGCAGCGACAGCTGTTCGTTCGAAGGAAAGACGACGAAACCGTTGGCCTCGGCAATCTCGTTCTTCGGATAGAAGGTCAACAGCGCGTTGAGAACGGCAAGCGCACGATCGGATACGCCGACCATCTCCTTTGCTTCGCAGAGCGCGCGAAAGATCTTCCATTTGTCGACCGATGCATCCGGATCGACCTTGCTGGCATTTTCCTGATTTGCCAGCATGCCAAGCGTCATCGATCGCCGCCCAAAAGGCGTCGATACATATTGAGGCTCCATGTCCCTCACCTTTTTTCAAGGCAAAAGAAATCTACCACCCAAAAGGATGCCGAAGATGCTTGACACTGATTCGAGGAAGTGCGATTCTCAGATTGTCCAGATATGAGAAAGGCTTCCGCGGCGGCAACGTTCGGAGGCTTTTTTCTTTTGCGGTCTACTCTCCTGCTTGCAACTTGCCGGCCTGATAGGCTTCGTAAAGCTCATCGAGACGGCGTGAAATGTAAGCGCCGAAATCCGGCGCATCGCCTGTTTTCAACGCGATCGTGAAGGAATTGCCGGCGCTCCTGATTCGGCCGGCAATCTTGCCGCCGCTCTTCGGCATCCAGTCATATTCGGTTGGCACGGGCTTGGCCTCTTTCCTGGCAAGCTCGGCGACCAGAAGCTCGAATCGGCGGTCGCTCTCCTGCGCCCTGAACCCTTCCGAGTCGACTAGCTTTGCAAGCCGCGCCGCCGTCGTCCCATTCCAGTCCTGGGCAAGCGCCATCCACTTGCGCCGTCCGATACCAGGCGCGTCCCCCACCAACCTGATGATTTCGGCCGGAATGGCCTTGGCGACCGACAACAGCTTCGATAGCTCCGTCTTGTCAGTGGACAGCGCCTTCATGATGACGGGACGCTCAAAGCCCTTGAGCTCGAGATTGAGAGCGAAGACGGCGCGTTCGATATAGGAAAGGTTCCGGCGCGCCGAATTCTCAATGCCCTGTGCAATGACGACATCGGTATCGTCGAGCTGACGGACGATCGCCTGCACTTTGCGGCCGAGCAGTTTGACGGCCTGCAGGCGGCGATGGCCGTAGGCAATTTGGTAACGCTCGCCGTCTTCAGGATGGCGCCGAACAAGGATCGGCACTTCCTGGCCATTATCGGCAATCGACTGCACCAGCTCGTCCTCGAAATCGAGCGGCTGGTCGGCAAGGCGGTCGCGGACGAAGGAAGAATCGATCAGATCGGGATCGAGTTCGACGATGCGCTCGCCGGAGAGCAAAGCCTCCTGCATCGCCCTGCTCTCTTCCTCCATGCGGCCAAGGGTCAACGCCATTGTCCGAACCGGACCGGCCGATCCGCGCGAAGAAGGCTCCTCGTAGTTGGCCGCGGCCAACTCCTGCGCCGTATCGTCGAAAAGACCTTTCAGGCGGTCGCGTCTGCTCATGTGCGGCCCCAGGCTTTGTGAATGCCGGCAAGAACCTCGCCATTGGCAGCATTGACCGATTCCAGCGCCCGGTCATACGTTGAGCGGCGCACCTGCCCCTTCTCGATTTCGTAAAGCGTCTGCTTTGTCAGCCCGGCATCGGCGATTGCCGTCGATTTGAGGATGGTTGCCGTCAGCACGTCGTCGCCGAACAGGCTGCGCAGCAGCGCAACGATCTGCGACTGCGGCGCATCGAAGGGTTCGTGGCGGGTGACGACATATTTGATGAAGTCGTGCTGCAGGTCGCCGCCAGCCCTGCGAACCACAGAGAGAAGATCCGAGGTCATCAACAGGAACTGCGACATGGAGGCGACATCGACCATCTGCGGGTGGATGGTGATGAGCAGCGACGTGGCGGCGCAAACGGCGCCGAGGGTGAGGTAGCCGAGCTGCGGCGGGCAGTCGATCACCACCACGTCATAATCGGCCTCGACCTCGGCAATAGCGACGCCAACGCGACGGAAAAACAGCTCGGCCGGCTTCTGGCGATCATTGAGCGCCCGCGGCGTCTCATGCTCGAACTCCATCAGCTCGAGATTGCCGGGCACCAGATCGAGGCCGTCGAAATAGGTCTTGCGGACGATCTCCTTCAGCGGCTTGCGAGCCGCATCGTAGCGGATGGCGCCGTAAAGCGTATCGCCGTCGGAAAGATCGAATTCCGGCTGAACGCCCAGCATGGAGGAGAGCGAGGCTTGCGGGTCGAGATCGATTGCCAGCACCCGGTAACCCTCCAGCGCCAGATATTGCGCCAGATAAAGCGTCGTCGTCGTCTTGGCCGAACCGCCCTTGAAATTGGTGACTGCGACCGTCTGCAACTTTTCGCCGGGGCGACGCCACGGGAGGTAGCTCAGCGCGTCCTTCGGCTTGAGGTTCGCCATATAATGGCGCAATTCATTGATCTGACCGAGCGTATAGGAGCGTCGACCATTCGAGGAAAGTTCCGGCTGCGGCCCCTTGCCGTCCAGCGAAAGCTGACGAAGATAACCGTCGGAAACACCGATCATCTGCGCGGCTTCGCCGGAAGAGAACGTGCGCAGCGTCTTCTGCGCAAGCGGCGGAAACAGCTTGTCGCGGAGGAGCTTCAGTTGTCGCGAAAGCTGGCTCGCATGCCGCTCGATCCGCACGTCTGTCGTCGATACGCTAATGTTGTCCAAAACACCCAATCCTTTTCGATGCGCTTTTCTGTCAACATAGCGTCAAAAAGCGTATCGAAAGTGACACGATTCGGGATTTACGGCAACAATAGGGGTCTAGCCGTCGTGGCGGGCCGAGTTGGCCGCGGCCAACTCCCTGCCCTGCCCTTGCGACCGGCCCAGTTTTTCGGCAAGACCGCCTGGACTCACGGGGAACATCCGCTTGAAACATATCACTATCATCGGAATCGGCACGGGCAATCCGGAGCACGTCACCATACAGGCGGTCAAGGCGATGAACGCCGCCGAGGTGATCTTCCTGCCGCTCAAGGGCACCGGCAAGGAAGAGCTCGCCGAGATCCGGCGGGAGATCTGCGAGCGCTATGTCACCCGGCCGGATATCCGGATCGCGGAATTCGAGGTGCCGCAAAGGCAGACCGCAGACAGGACCTACAAACAAAGTGTCGATGCCTGGCACGGCGAGATCGCCAATATCTATGGAGAGTTGATCTCTGGCCTGCCGGACAGCGCCACCGGCGCCTTTCTCGTCTGGGGTGATCCCAGCCTTTACGACAGCACCATCCGCATCATTGAACGCGTGCACCAAGCAAACAGCATTGATTTCGACTTCAGCGTCGTTCCCGGCATCACCAGCATCCAGGCCTTAGCGGCCAGCCACAAAATTCCGCTCAACCTCATCGGCCAGCCGGTCGAGATTACCACCGGGCGGCGGCTGGCGCGGGATGGACTTCGGGGCGGCAGCACGGTCGTCATGCTCGATGGCGAACAGACTTTCGCGAAGATCGACGATGCCGACGCCGAGATCTTCTGGGGCGCCTATCTCGGGACAGGGGACGAGATTATCCGATCGGGACGGCTCGCAGACATCGCGGCCGATATTCAGGCGCTGCGGACCGAGGCAAGACAGCGGCACGGCTGGATCATGGACATATATCTGCTGCGCAAGGGACGCGAGTTCGAGGAATAGCCGTCACCGTCAGGTTTTGCCGCACCGGCCGCGATCATGTAAGAGAGGATCAGAGGATTGAGAATGGGCACGAAGGCCGCCAAGGCAATCGACAGGACAGGCGAGGCGGATCTCGATGATCGACCGCCGGCGAAGCCACGCCCACGCGGCGCCTGCCCGGCCCTTGCCGCACCCATGCCGACCGGCGATGGTTTGCTCGTACGGCTGCGTCCTGCCGGCGGCGCCTTGACGCTATCGCAATTCTCAGCCCTTGCCCGCTCGGCCGCGGAGCATGGAAACGGCATCGTGGAAATCACCGCGCGCGGCAACCTGCAGATCCGCGGATTGCGGGCTGAGACCGTGAAGCGTCTCGCCGCCGATATCGATGCCGCCGGGATCGCCGTGCCGGACGGTCCGGCAATCGAAGTATCGCCGCTGCACGGCATCGATCCCGAGGAAACGGGCGATCCGGCAGCGCTGGAAAGGACATTGCGCAGCAAGCTCGTAGGACTACTCGCCTCGCCGCGGCTCGCGCCGAAACTCTCGCTCATCATCGACGGCGGCGGAGCGTTCGGTTTATCGGCGCTCTCGGCCGATATCCGTATCGTCGCACAGCCCGCCGCACAATGGCTCGTGGCGATCAACGGCGACGGCGAGACGGCAACACCCGTCGCAATGGGGCCCGCGGAGGCGGCGATATCAGCCGTTGGCGACATCCTCGATCTTCTGGCGGTCGGGCAGAGCAAGCGGGCAAGGGATATCGATCCGGCCCTTCTGCGGGCGCGCTTTCCCGCTATGGACGCCATCCGATTTCATCCGTCCCACCAAGAACAGACGCCGCTTTCCGGCTTGCACCGGCTGAAGAACGGAAAACACGTGCTTGGCGTGCGGCCGGAATTCGGCCAGATGAGCGCGTCCGATCTGACCGCCCTGCTCGACGTCGCCAAAGCTGACGGCGCAACAGCCATCAGACTTGCGCCCGGCCGCGGCTTCTTTTTCACCGGCTTTCCGGCAGATGCGGCGCCGGCTCTGCTGATCACCGCGAGCAACCATGGCTTTACCGTGCAACCCGGCGAGAAAAGCGAATATGTCGCTGCCTGCGCCGGCGCCGGCGCCTGCGGCTCCGCTTTCTACGAGACGAGAGCCCTGGCGCGCTGCCTTATGGCCGCAGCACCCGTTCTCTTCGACGGATCTCTGACGATCCATCTCTCCGGCTGTTCGAAAGGCTGCGCCCGCGCCGGGCCGGCGCTGACACTGACCGGATCGGCGGATGGTTTCGGTCTCATCCTCAACGGCCTTGCTTCAGATCTGCCGGATGAACGGATCGCTGGCGGTCGGATCGATTTCGCTATAGAGAGGCTCGCCCGGTCCATCGAAGACAACAGGGGCGCTGGCGAATCGGCCGCCGCCTGCCTTAGACGGCTTGGCGCAACCAGCGTTTCGAAGGCGCCGCGACAGGAATAGGAATGCCAGACTACGATTATATCCGCAGTGGCGACGCGATCTACGAGCGTTCGTTTGCGATCATCCGCGCCGAGGCCGATCTTTCGCGTTTCACCGAAGACGAGGCTGAAATCGCCGTTCGCATGATCCATGCCTGCGGGCTCGTGGAAGCGGCGAAGCATTTCGTCTTTTCCACAGATTTCGTCAGCACCGCGCGCGACGCACTCAGGACCGGCGCACCGATCTTCTGCGATGCGGAAATGGTATCGCACGGCGTCACGCGAGCACGGCTGCCGGCGCTGAACGAGGTGGTCTGCACACTGCGCGATCCCGCAACGCCGGAGCTCGCACGCGAGATCGGCAATACACGCTCGGCCGCCGCCATGCATCTCTGGCTCGAAAGGCTCGGCGGGAGCATTGTCGCCATTGGCAATGCCCCGACGGCGCTTTTCCATCTTCTCGAACTCCTACGCGACGGCGCGCCGAAACCGGCTGCGATCCTCGGCATGCCGGTCGGCTTTGTCGGCGCGGCGGAATCGAAGGATGCGCTGGCGGAAAATTCCTATGGCGTCCCCTTCGCCATCGTGCGCGGCCGGCTCGGCGGCAGCGCCATGACGGCTGCCGCCATTAATGCGCTGGCGAGGCCGGGCCTATGACGACACCCCGTCTCTTCGGCGTCGGCACGGGTCCCGGCGACCCGGAGCTTCTGACCCTCAAGGCCGTGCGCGCCATCGAACGCGCTGATGTCATCGCTTACTTTGCCAAGCAGGGCAGGGGCGGTAACGGCAAGGCGATCGTCGAGCCGCTGCTGAAACCTTGGGTCACTCTGCTGCCACTCTACTATCCCGTCACCACTGAGATCGACAAAGGTGACGAACGCTACCAAAGCCTGATCACCGAGTTTTACGACCGGTCTGCAAGAGACATCGCCGGGCACCTCGAGGCCGGGCGGACCGTCGCTGTTCTCAGCGAAGGCGACCCGCTCTTCTACGGCTCCTACATGCACTTGCATGTCCGGCTCTCCAAGCACTACCCCACCGAAGTGATCCCCGGCATCAGCGCCATGTCGGGCTGCTGGTCGCTGGCCGGCATGGCGATCGTCCAGGGGGACGACGTGCTGTCCGTACTGCCCGGTACAATGGCCGAGGCAGAGCTGACGCGCCGGCTCGCCGATACGCAAGCCGCCGTCATCATGAAGGTCGGTCGCAATCTGCCTAAAATACGCCGGGCGCTTTCGGCAGCCGGCCGGCTTGCGGACGCCCTCTATGTCGAGCGCGGCACCATGTCGAATGCGGCGATGGAAAAGCTTGCCGACAGGAACGACGGCGATGCGCCCTACTTCTCGCTCGTGCTGGTGCCGGGCTGGGAGGGCAGCCGATGAGTGGCAGGCTTTTCGTCATCGGCACCGGTCCCGGCAATCCCGAGCAGATGACGCCGGAAGCGCTGGCGGTCGTCGAGGCGGCGACGGATTTCTTCGGCTACGGACCTTATCTCGACCGGCTGCAGCTCCGCTCCGATCAGCTGCGGCATGCGTCGGACAATCGCGAGGAGCTCGACAGGGCAGGGGCGGCGCTTTCCATGGCAGCGGATGGCGCCAACGTCTGCATTGTCTCCGGCGGCGATCCCGGTGTCTTCGCCATGGCCGCTGCCGTCTGCGAGGCGATCGAGAATGGGCCGGCGGCGTGGCGCGCCGTCGATCTCACCGTTCTGCCCGGTGTCACGGCGATGCTGGCGGTGGCCGCAAGAGCCGGGGCGCCGCTGGGTCACGACTTCTGCGCAATATCGTTATCAGATAACCTAAAGCCTTGGAATGTCATAGAAAACAGGCTTGCATTGGCGGCAAAGGCAGGCTTCGTCATCGCGCTCTATAATCCGATCAGCCGGTCGCGGCCGTGGCAACTCGGTGAGGCTTTCAAGCTGCTGCGCCACCATCTGCCGGCAACAACCCCCGTGATTTTCGGGCGCGCGGCCGGGCGGGCAAACGAGCGCATTGCGGTGCAGCCGCTATCGCAAGCGGATGCATTGATCGCCGATATGGCGACCTGCATCATCATCGGCTCCGCCGAAACGCGGATCGTCACGCGCCCCGGCAAGCCGGACCTGATCTACACGCCACGTTTCATGGCGGGGGGGAAGAGGTGATCGATCGCCGCAAGCGCCGCCTCGACGGTTTCGACCGATGCGACCATCGTCGGCGCGCGCGCCACCATCATCACTTCGATGCCGAGCAGCCGCGCCGACTCGATCTTTGCATAGGTGGCCGTGCCGCCGCTGTTCTTGGCAATGATGACATCGATATGATGCTGCCTCAGCAAAGTGCATTCGCTTTCCAGCGTGAACGGGCCGCGATCGAGGATATATTCGGCATTCGCAAGCCTAAGCGGCCGTTCGACGGGGTCGACGCTGCGGATGAGATAGTGATGTTGCGGCGCCGCTTCTGCGTGGTGAGCACCCTGCCGGCCCGTCGCCAGGAAGACATGGCGGGGGGATTGGCCGAGCGCCTCGATGGCCGCCGGGATGCTCTGTATTTCCCGCCAGCGATCGCCCGGCAAGCGCTGCCATTCGGGGCGGCGCAGAGCGATTGCAGCGACAGCGGCGGTCTCGGCCGCGACCGCGGCATTTTTGGAAATTCGCTCGGCGAAAGGGTGCGTGGCGTCGATCAGCAGCCCGTAGCTGCCGGCTTTCAGAAAATCAGCCAGTGCCATGGCGCCGCCGAAACCACCGATACGGACCTGAACAGGCTGAACGGCCGGTTTCTCGGTACGTCCGGCGAGCGACAGCAGAACATCGCAATCATCACGCGCCGCGAGCGCTTCGGCGAGCAGGCGCGCCTCGCCGGTGCCACCGAGGATCAGGATGCGAAGTCTTCCCATGTCTGATGTCTTTTCCACTTGCAACAAGCGCTGGCTGACTATTATCGGCATCGGCGAAGATGGTCCAGCCGCCCTGGGCGAGGAGGCCAAGAGGCTGATCGCCACTGCACCCGCCGTGTTTGGCGGAACGCGGCACCATGCGCTTGCCGCATCCCTGATATCCGGCGAAATGCTTGCCTGGCAGAGCCCCTTCGAGCGCTCGGTCGACGCCGTCCTTGAAAGGCGCGGCACGCCTGTCGTCGTGCTCGCCTCCGGCGATCCGTTTCTCTATGGCGTCGGCGCAACCCTCTGCCGCCGTGTCGCGGCCGAAGAGATGCGTGTCATTCCCGCGCCTTCGGCCTTCAGCCTTGCCGCCTCCCGGCTCGGCTGGCCGCAGCAGGACGTGACGACAATCTCGTTGCACGGACGGCCGCTCGACCTGGTCCGACCGCATCTGCACCCCGGGCGGCGCATCATTGCTCTGACCTCTGATGAGAAAGGACCCCGCGAGCTCGCTGCCCTGCTTGTCACCATCGGCTTCGGGCAGTCGAGACTTACCGTGCTCGAAGCCTTGGGCGGTGCGCGGGAACGACAGAGATGCGTCGTGGCGGCGGATTTCGATCTCGCTGACATCGATCCCCTGAACGTCTGCGCGCTCGAGATTGCGGCAGGGGAGCGGGCTCGCATCCTGCCTTTTGCCGCAGGTCTCGAGGATGATCTGTTCGAGCACGACGGCCAGATCACCAAACGGGAGATCCGGGCGATGACGCTTTCGGCGCTTGCGCCACGTCATGGCGAACTGCTCTGGGATGTCGGCGCCGGCTCGGGATCGATCGGCATCGAATGGATGCTGGCCGATCCCAGCCTGAAGACGATCGCCGTCGAGCAATCGCCGGAGCGGGCGGCGCGGATTGCCCGCAACGCATCCGCCTTCGGCGTGCCGCATCTCGCCGTCGTCGAGGGTTCAGCGCCCGATGCGCTGCGAGGCCTGCCAGAACCGGATGCGATCTTCCTCGGCGGCGGCGGCAGCGAAGCCGATGTCATCGACATTGCCGCCGCCGCGCTGAAGCGGGGAGGGCGGCTTGTCGCCAATGCCGTGACGCTTGACATGGAAGCGTTATTGATCTCCCAACATGGCAAACGCGGCGGCTCCCTCACGCGGATCGAAATATCGCGCGCTGCGCCGCTCGGCAGCATGAGCGGCTGGCGGCCGGCGATGCCGGTAACGCAATGGCGCTGGACGAAAGGATAACGGGATGACGGTGCATTTCATTGGCGCGGGGCCGGGCGCTGCGGATCTGATCACGGTGCGTGGCCGCGATCTCATCGCCCGCTGCCCGGTCTGCCTCTATGCCGGCTCCATCGTCTCGCCGGAACTGCTGCAATATTGCCCGCCTGGCGCGCGCATCGTCGATACTGCCCCGATGTCGCTCGATGAGATCGAGGCGGAATATCTCCGTGCCGCTGCCGCCAGCCAGGACGTCGCCCGGCTGCACTCCGGCGACCTCTCCGTCTGGAGTGCCGTGGCCGAGCAGGCGCGCCGGCTGCAGAAGCACGGCATCGCCTATACGATGACCCCCGGCATTCCGGCCTTTGCGGCCGCGGCCGCAGCACTGGGGCGCGAACTAACGATCCCTGGCGTCGCCCAAAGCCTGGTGCTGACCCGCGTTTCCGGTCGCGCTTCACCGATGCCGAACGAAGAGAGGCTCGCAAAATTCGGCGCGACGGGTGCTACGCTGGCGATCCATCTGGCGATCCATGCTCTGAAGCAGGTGGTCGACGAGTTGACGCCACTTTACGGCGCAGACTGCCCGATCGTCATCGTCGTCAAAGCCTCCTGGGCGGACGAGCGCATCCTCTCCGGCACTCTCGCTGATATCGAGGCAAGAGTTGCGGCCGAACCGATCGAACGCACCGCGATCATCTTCGTCGGACCGTCGCTCGCGGCGGAGGATTTTCGCGAGAGCTCGCTCTATGATCCGGCCTATCAGCGCCGGTTCAGGGGGCGGGAATAGTGTCTCACGATCGGCCGCTCGCCGGCGGCCGATCGTGAAGAGAAGCGTGCATCGGGTCTCAGACCCGCGCCGTCAGGTAATCCATGCTGGCGCGCAGCGCAGCGGCCGGATCCTTGACCGCATGAACTTCCGCAGCAAAAGGTTCGAAGGAGAACGGGCCCCTATAGCCCGCCTGCAGCAGCGCCTTGATCTGCCCGGCATTGTCGAGCCGGTCGTCGCCGTCCACGAGCACGCGATGGGAGTCACGCATATCGGCAACGGACACGGAGGGATCGCTCACGCCGGAAATATGCACGAGGCCGGCCAATTCCGGGAAGGTCGCTGCTTCGCCGGCAAGGTGATGGTGGAAGGTGTCGTGAACGAGCTTGAAGGTCGATTGCGCGCCGAGCTCCTTGATCGCCTCGGCCGCCTCGGTCTTCGAACGCAGCGAGCAGATCTCGAAGCCGAGCGGCTCGACGAGGCCGATGATGCCGGCCTTATCGAGCATCGGCTTCAGCGCGGACAGAGCCTCGCGCAGATTGGCCTGGCGTTCGCCGTCGGCGCAGCCGGTGCCGTCATTCTTCGGAACGAGGACAAGCGCCTTGGCGCCCGATGCGCTGGCATAATCGATCAATTCCCTAGCTTCCCGGGCGCGTGCTTCATTCCATTCGTTGAAGCGCTGCAGCGCGTTGATCGAAATGATCGTCAGCCCGTGGCGGGCGGCTGCTTCTCTGATCGCTTCGGGCTTGGTGCCGTCGAGAATGGCATTGCCGGAAAGGTCGTTGCGGATCTCAACGGAATCAATGCCGAGCGACTTTGCCAGCGCGAAGAAATCGTCGACGGCAAGCGATGGCGCGGCCATATGGTTGAGGGCAAAGCGGATCGAAGTCATGACGGTTATATCCTCCTCGTCTCCGCGACATGAGCGGAGCGGTACTCGTGAATGGGCGAGCGAATCTCTATCCGAATTTACGGGGCAATCCATCCGTCATTGCCGGCGCCAGCCTTCATTGCTGAAAGAATTTCAGGCGCGATGATAGAACTCCATCATTGCTCAGATATTCTCGGAAATATAGATATCGAAAGGCAGGAAGGATTGGCCGGGAACGGTGGCCTCACCGTGCTCTATCGCGCCGAGCATCAGCGATAAAAGCTCCTTGCAGAGAGCGGGCAGGGGAGTGGCGACCACCATGGTGACGATATCGTCGGCGAGACCCGCCTTGCTCTCTGGCGTCAACTCGTTGACGACAAGCACGATCCGGCCGCCGACATCCTCTTCACGGAACGCCGAAATCGCCCCCTCCATGCCGCCGCCGCAGACATAAAGCCCAACGAGGTCGGGATGTTTCTGCAGCAGCGTCAGCGTTGCCTCATGGGTGATTTCGGCGGTCTCCAGGTTGATCAATGTTTCGACGACATCGAATTCAGGCGCATTCTCGCGAAAATAGGAGCGGAAACCGATCTCCCGCAGTTCATGGCCGTGGAAGCGGTGGCTGCCGACGAAACAGGCGACCTTGCCGGCCCTGTGCGCCGTACGCGCAATCATCCACGCGGCAGTGCGTCCCACCTTGCGGTTGTTGACGCCGACATAGGCGTCACGCACGCCGGTGGCGAGGTCCGAGAGCAGCGAGAAGACGGGGATGCCGCGCTCCTTCAATTCCTCGACCGCCGTTGTAACCGCGGGGTAGTCGGGGCCGACAACGGCAACGGCCTGGTTGCGGGCGCCGAGCGACTTGATCTTCTCATTGATGGCGGCAGGAGTCGTCGCAGACGGGTATTCGATCTGGATCTGGAGACGGGCGGTGGTGACGGCGCGTGCCGCTGCTTCGATTTCCCGGGCGAAGCTCTGATAGAAGGCCTGCGTCGGCTTCTGCAGCAGGAAGGCGAGCTTGTATTGCGGCAAATCTTCGAAGACGCGCTGCCGGATGAGGCCGACGGCATGATAGCCGATCTCCTGCGCTGCATCATAGACCCGCCGCGCCGTTTCCTCCCGCACACGATGACGAGCGTTGAGAACGCGGTCGACGGTGGCGACACTGACGCCGGAGGCGCGGGCGAGATCGGAAATGGTGGGGCGGCGCATGGTGATGTATTCGCTCATGGATGCGAGCCATTCATGATGGCTTTTGATAGATTACATCAAGCCTGCATTGAGCGTCGCCCAAAGTCAACCTATTCTTCCGACAACGGCATAGGGAGGCGGATAATGGCGACCCAGACAAAGAAACGTGACTACGACCTGCTCGGGGAAAGCGGCCGCATCGCGGTGGAGACGGGACTGGCGGCTGCCGAATGGTATCACACCGAGATTTCGCGCAAGGAGATGAAGGCGCTGATGCAGCGCTCCGATGCGCCAGCGATCCGTGACACGGTCATCTGGCTCGGCAGCATGATGGTCTTTGCCGGTCTCGGCATCTATTTCTGGGGCTCCTGGATCGCGCTGCCCTTCTTTCTCGCCTATGGCGTGCTCTACGGCTCGGCCTCCGACAGCCGCTGGCACGAATGCGGCCATGGCACCGCCTTCAAGACGCGCTGGATGAACGATGTCGTCTACCAGATCGCCTGCTTCATGATCATGCGCAATCCGGTCACCTGGCGCTGGAGCCATACGCGCCACCACACCGATACGGTCATCGTCGGCCGCGATCCGGAGATCGCCGTCATGCGGCCGCCGGACCTCTTCCGGCTGGTCCTCAATTTCTTCGGCATCCTCGACGTCTGGCATGCCGTCGTCGACATGCTGCGCAACGCCTTCGGCGTCATCAGCGCGACGGAAAAAACCTTTATTCCGGAGATGGAGCAGCCGAAGGCGATCCGCTTCGCCCGTATCTGGCTGGCGATCTATCTCGCGACAATCGCCGTCGCGGTCGCCACCGGCTCGATCCTGCCGCTGATGCTGATCGGCCTGCCTCGCCTCTACGGCGCCTGGCACCACGTGCTGACGGGGCTTTTGCAACATGGCGGCCTTGCCGATAACGTCATCGATCATCGGCTGAACAGCCGTACGGTCTATATGAACCCGATCAGCCGTTTCATTTATTGGAACATGAATTACCACGTCGAACATCACATGTTCCCGATGGTGCCCTATCACGCGCTGCCCCGGCTGCACGCAATGATCAAGCATGATCTGCCGGCACCGAACCCGTCGATCTGGTCGGGCTACCGCGAGATGATCCCGGCTTTCCTGCGCCAGCTGCGCAACGAGGATTATTTCCTGAAGCGGGAACTGCCGGACACCGCGCGGCCCTATCGCCAAGAATTCCACAAAGAACTCGCCCCGGCGGCGCAATAATCACAATCGAGGGAGGTTAGAGATGAGCGGAAACTGGATCGAAGTCTGCGGCAAGGACGAGATCGATGAAGAGGATGTCATCCGCTTCGATCATGGCGGGCGCACCTTCGCGGTCTACCGCAGTCCCGACGACGAATTCTTCGCCACCGACGGGCTCTGCACGCATGAACAGATCCATCTCGCCGACGGGCTTGTCATGGATGAAATCATCGAATGCCCGAAACATAACGGCCGCTTCAACTACAAGACAGGCGAAGCCAAGGGTGCGCCGGTCTGCGTCAATCTCAAGACCTATCCGGTCAAGGTCGAAGGCGGCTCCGTCTTCATCTCGGTCTGACGGAGGTCGATGTGGCACATTTCGTTATTCTCGGTGCGGGCGAATGTGGTGCCCGCGCCGCTTTCGCTCTGCGGGAAAAAGGTTTTGCCGGCGAGATAACGCTTGTCGGCGCCGAACCCCTTCACCCTTATGAACGGCCGCCGCTTTCCAAGGCTGCCTCCGCCGATGCCGGCGATCCGAAATTCATCGCCGCTGCGGAAAAATACGCCGAAAGCGACATCCGGCTGCTGACCGGTCTTGAAGCCAGGGATTTCGATCCTGCCTCGCGGAGGGTCATGCTTTCGGATGGCACCGCGCTTTCCTACGACAAGCTTCTGCTGGCGACGGGCGCGGCCGCGCGATCATTCCCCGGCGCTCCGGAAGGCAATCCGCATATCCGTTCGCTTCGGACCCATCACGATGCGGCCGCTCTGCGCAAGGCGATGAAGCCGGGACGCCATATCGCCATTATCGGCGGCGGCTTCATCGGGCTGGAACTTGCCGCGACGGCGCGCCTGCTTGGCGCCGACGTCACCGTTATCGAGGGGCTGGAGCGGGTGCTGAAACGCGGCGTGCCGGAGGAGATCGCCCATCTGCTCACCGAACGCCACCGCGCCGAAGGTGTCGATATCCGCTGCGGCGTCTCGATCGAGACATTGACCGAGGAAGGCGGGAAGGCCGTGATCAAACTGTCGACGGGCGAGATGGTAGAGGCCGACCTCGCCCTCGTCGGCATCGGCGCGCGGCCGAATGTCGACATCGCCGAAAGGGCGGGGCTTACAATCGAAAACGGTATTGCCGTCGACACCTATCTCCGGACCTCGGCGCCGGATGTCTTTGCCGCCGGCGACTGCTGCTCCTTTCCGCTGCCGATCTACGGCGGCCGGCGTATCAGGCTTGAATCCTGGCGCAATGCCCAGGAGCAGGGCACATTGGCCGCAGCCAACATGCTCGGCCGCGACCAAGCCATCTCATCCGTGCCGTGGTTCTGGTCGGATCAATACGACCTGACGCTGCAGATATCAGGCCTCGCCGAAGGGGCGATCCTGCATATGCGCCGCGACCTCGGTCCGGGCGCCTTCATTCTCTTCCACCTCGACGCCGATGGCCGGTTGATCGCCGCAAGCGGCATCGGACCGGGCAACGCCGTGGCGCGCGACATCAGGCTTGCTGAAATGTTGATCGCGGCTGGCGCCCATCCGGACCCTGCGGCGCTGACATCAAGCAACGTCAAGCTGAAATCCCTTCTGGCCGCTTGAGCCTCCCGATATTTTCAAAGGAATTGACGATGAAAAAACATAAGCGTGCAACCGTTGCCGATCTGCTTGCAGAAAAGGGCAAGCGTCAGTTGACCATGCTGCGCGTCACCTCGCTCGAGGAGGCCGAAGCCGCCGAAAAGGCCGGGATTGACATCGTCTCAGTGCCGCCATCGCTGCTCGGACCGGTTTTCCGCGAGATCGCCCCCACGCCCTTTGCCATTCCGGGTCTCGAATATGGCGACCATGTCTCGGCGGAAGATTATCTGCGCGCCGCGTTCGCGGCGCTAAAGGCCGGCGGCGATGCGATCTATTGTGCCGCGAGCCTGCAGACGATCCGGCGCCTGCGCGACGAGGGCATCCCGGTCTGCGGCCATCTCGGGCTGATCCCCTCGAAAGCCACCTGGACCGGAGGCTTCCGCGCCGTCGGCAAGACGGCGGCGAGCGCGGCCGATATCTGGCGGCAGACTAAGGCGCTGGAAGAGGCCGGCGCCTTTGCCGCCGAAATCGAAGTCGTGCCGGGGGATGTCGCCGCCGCCATCAGCAGCAACACCTCAATGCTGATGATCTCGATGGGGGCAGGCAGCGGCTGCGACGCCCAATATCTCTTCGCCGACGACGTGCTCGGCGCCAATCGAGACCATTATCCGCGCCATGCCAAGGTCTACCGCAATTTCGCCGCCGAACATGACCGGCTGCAGCGCGAACGCATCGCCGCCTTCACCGAATTCGCCGAGGACGTCAGGACCGGCGCCTATCCGGAAAAGCGTCATTGCGTCGGTATCGACGACGCCGAACTGAAGATTTTCCTCGACCGGCTGACTAACGAGACGGGCAAGCGCTGACGCGTGCCCGGGGACTTCCCTTCTCCCAGCGGGAAAGGGGGAAAGTTCCATTGGCTTCCGCCGCCGCCTGTGGCAGGAATGATCCGCTCGATTCATTCGGAACGGAGTATTCGGCCCCCTGTGACGATCGGCTTTGCGCATGCGGAACTGATTGCGGTGCTCGTCGCGGTGACGGGGGACGAGCCGCGCGTCATGACCATCCGCTCCGGCAGCGCGCTGCCGTCGGGACCGTTCGAAATGGGCCATCGAACCCTGCAATCGGGCCTGCGCGAATGGGTGCAGGAGCAGACCGAGCACCCGGTCGGTTATCTCGAACAGCTCTATACCTTCGCCGACCGAGACCGGAACAACGAGATTCTTGGCGGGCGGACGATCTCGATCAGCTATCTCGGCCTCGTCCACGAGCAGGCGGGCGCCGGTCGGCCGGGATGGCACGGCTGGTACGACTATTTTCCCTGGGAAGACCACCGGCAGGGCCGGCCGGCCGTGCTGGACGAGATCGTCGCGCGGCTCAGACGCTGGGCGGATGCCGATCCGGCCCGGCGGCACCATCGCCACCGCCGCGCCGACTTCACCTTCGGCCTCGACGGCGGCGGCTGGAATGAGGATCTCGCCCTGCAACGCTATGAACTGCTTTATGAAGCCGGCCTCGTGGCCGAAGCCGGATGCCGGGTGGAGGCCAATCTCGGCCGGGCGATGTTTGCCGATCACCGCCGCATTCTGGCGACCGGGATTGCCCGGCTGCGCGCCAAAATCAAATACCGCCCCGTCGTCTTCGAACTGATGCCGGAGAGTTTTACGCTTCTGCGGCTGCAGCGCACGATCGAGGCCCTGGCGGGGCTGACACTGCACAAACAGAATTTCCGCCGCCTCATCGAACAGCAGGACCTGGTTGAGGAGACCGGCGGAACGGAAAGCGAAACCGGCGGCCGGCCGGCCAAGCTCTTCCGCTTCCGCCATACAGTGCTCGAAGAACGGGCGCTTGCAGGAACGAAATTACCGCTCTCCCGCAATTGACATATGCTCACAGCGAGAATATGTCTTTGCCTATGATATGCTCAAGTAGAGCATAATTAGGAGCCGGCCATGAACCACCCAGTTTCCGCATCCTCGCTCTATAACCGCGTCAGCCGCGTCATTCCCAAAGCCGAATGGATGTCGTTCGAGGATGACGTCAACGCCATTCTCGAGCTCAAGCGCCGCCGCAACGCCGTCATTCTCGCCCACAATTATCAGACGCCTGAGATTTTTCACGGCGTGGCCGATATTGTCGGCGACAGCCTGGCGCTCGCCCGCAAGGCGGTTGAGGTCGATGCCGATGTCATCGTGCTGGCCGGCGTGCATTTCATGGCCGAGACTGCCAAGCTTCTCAATCCCGAAAAAACCGTGCTGATCCCCGATCTCGGCGCCGGCTGCTCGCTGGCGGAATCGATCACGCCGGAGGATATTGCGCTGCTGCGCCAGGCCCATCCCGGCGTCCCCGTCATCACCTATGTCAATACCTCGGCCGCGGTGAAGGCCGCCTCCGACATCTGCTGCACCTCGGGCAACGCCAAACAGGTGGTGGAGTCGCTCGGCGTGCCGAAGGTGCTGATGATTCCCGATGAATATCTCGCCCGCAACGTCGCCCGCGAGACCGATGTCGAGATCATCGCCTGGCATGGGCATTGCGAAGTGCATGAACTGTTCACCGCTGACGATGTCCGCCAGCTGCGTGAAAACCATCCCGGCGTGACGGTGCTTGCCCATCCGGAATGCCCGCCCGACGTGGTGGCGGAGGCCGATTTTGCCGGCTCCACCGCTGTCATGTCCGATTATGTCGGCAGGCAGAAGCCGGCACGGGTGGTGCTGCTCACCGAGTGCTCGATGAGCGACAATGTCGCCGTCCACCACCCTGACGTCGAATTCATCCGCCCCTGCAATCTGTGCCCGCATATGAAGCGGATCACGCTCGCCAATATCCGCGCCGCACTCGAGGAAAACCGCCACGAGGTGACGGTCGATCCGGCAATCGCTGTGGCCGCGCGCCGCGCCGTCGAGAGGATGCTTTCGATATGACCGAGATCCTTGAGCAGTTGACTGGCCGCACCGTCATCGTCGGCAGCGGCCTTGCCGGGCTGATGACGGCGCTGACGCTGGCGCCGGAACCTTCGGTCATCGTCACCCGCGCCGGCCTCGGCGCCGAGACTTCCAGCGCGTGGGCGCAGGGTGGCATTGCCGCCAGTATCGGCGCCGACGACAGCGCCGCACTGCATCTTGCCGATACGCTTGCCGCCGGCGACGGGCTCTGCGACCGAAGGGTCGCCGCCGGCATCATTGCGGAGGCGCCGGCGGCCATTGCAGCACTGGAACAAGCCGGGGTCCGCTTCGACCGCAATGACTCCGGGGAACTCTCGCTCGGATTGGAGGCTGCCCATAGCCGCCGCCGCATCGTCCATGCCGAAGGCGACGGCTCAGGTGCGGCGATCATCGCAGCGCTGGTGCGGGCCGTGGCGCGGACGCCGGCCATCACCGTGCTCGAAGGCCTCGAGGCGCGACGGATTTTGATGGACGGCGAGCGCGTCGCCGGGCTGCTCTGCGCGACCGCAAGCGGCGCGGCCGCCGTCCTTTCGACGACAAGGCTGGTGCTCGCCACCGGCGGGATCGGCGGACTTTATGATGCGACGACCAATCCGATGGGCAATTTTGGTCAGGGGATTGCGCTCGCGGCAAGGGCGGGTGCCGAGCTTGCCGATATGGAATTCGTGCAGTTTCATCCGACGGCGCTCGATTCACGCCGCAGGCCCCTGGCGCTTGTCAGCGAGGCGGTGCGCGGCGAGGGGGCCTTGCTTGTCAACGAACGCGGCGAACGGTTCATGGCCGGCATAGCGGGCGCCGAACTTGCGCCGCGCGACGTGGTGGCGCGCGCCATCAGTGCCGAGATCGCCCGCGGCGGCCGCGTCTTCCTCGATGCTCGCAAGGCGCTCGGCAGTCGCTTTGCCGCGCGCTTCCCCGTCATCGCTGCCCTTGGCGGCGAGGCCGGCATCGATCCGGCCAAAGACCTCGTCCCGGTGCGTCCGGCCGTGCACTACCAAATGGGTGGCGTCGCGACGGATGCGAATGGCCGCAGCTCGGTCGCCGGCCTCTGGGTCGCCGGCGAGGCCGCCTCGACCGGTCTGCACGGCGCGAACCGGCTTGCCAGCAATTCGCTGCTCGAGGCGGCTGTCATGGGCATGCGGGCGGCGCGCGACATATCGGCCATGCCGGCGGGCGGCGCCGGTGCCATCTTCGCAGAACAGCTTCCGGAGCCGGCCGACGCATCCTCCATCCGCACGATCGTCTCGCGCCATCTCGGCGTGCTGCGCAATGCGGATGCCCTCCAAGGCGCAATCGCCGCATTGCTGCCACTTGCCGAGGGCGACGGCCCCGGCTCCGATCCGGCCATTGTTGCATTGCTGATCGCCGTCTTTGCCAGCCTACGGGTGGAATCGCGCGGCGCCCACGCCCGCACCGATTTTCCCCTGCAGCTCGCCGATGCGCAACGCCGCCGGATGCGCCTTTCCCAAGCGCTGGAGATTGCCCGCGCCACACCACCCTATTCGCTGGCCAGGAGCGCCTGACATGAGCCTCGTTCCGCTTCCGCGTCTGATTATCGAACCCTTGGTGCGGGCAGCCCTGCTCGAAGATCTCGGCCTTGCCGGCGACATCACCTCGGCGTCGGTCATTCCCTCAGATCACCGCTCCACGGTGGTGATGGCCGCTCGCCAACCGGGCGTGATCGCCGGCCTCGATGCGGCCGACCTCGCTTTCACGCTCGTCGATCCTCAGATCGTCATGCGCCGCCATCTCAACGACGGTGATGCAGTCAAATCAGGTGACGTCATCGCCACGATCGAAGGCCCGTCGCGCGGGCTCTTGACCGGTGAGCGCACCGCGCTGAATTTCCTCGGCCATCTCTCGGGCGTCGCCACCGTCACGGCCGGGATTGCCGCAGCCATCAGCGGCACCAAGGCCTCGGTCGCCTGCACGCGCAAGACGACGCCCGGGCTGCGGGCTCTGGAGAAATATGCAGTGCGGGCCGGCGGCGGCGTGAACCACCGTTTCGCGCTTTATGACGCAGTGCTGATCAAGGACAACCACGTGGCCATATCAGGGGGTGTTGCCCAGGCGATCCGCCGGGCGCGGGCCGGCGTCGGTCATCTGGTCAAGATCGAGGTCGAAGTGGACAGGCTCGATCAGTTGCAGGAAGCGATGGCCGTCGGTGTCGATGCCGTTCTGCTCGACAATATGACGCCGGACCAGCTGCGCGAGGCCGTCGCAATCGTTGCCGGGCGGGCAATCACCGAGGCATCCGGCCGGGTGACGCCGGCAACGGCCGCCGCAATCGCCGCTTCCGGCGTCGACCTTATTTCGGTCGGTTGGCTAACGCACAGCGCACCAGTGCTGGATATCGGCCTCGATTTCGTCGAGGCCGCCGGCGCGACGCAAACCAGCACCAAATAGATCGCGCAGATGCTGTGATCGATCAGGCTCGCTTGCTGTTGGTTGCGGCTGTAGAGGCCGCAGCGGCTGGAATAATCGATCCAAATCACGTCGGGGGCAAAGTGTTGGCAAGCATTTCCGGCCGCTCATGTGAGAAAATGCAAATATTCGGTGTAAAAACTTCTTTTTGCGCTATGCGCGGGCTTATTATCGCTCTAACATGTTCCTGAGTGGCCGGCGCGCATGCGCGTCTGGTCTTCAGGGGTGAGAAGCGGGATGCAACGGACATCCGGACAGATGTCGACGAACAGGCTCTGCCTGCTCGGAAGACCGCGATTGCTGGCAGCGGGGAGGGAACTCCCCTTGCCGGAGAAGTCTTATTTTCTCTTCGCCATGCTCGCCGCCGAAGCCAATCTCGAACTCGACCGCGAAACCGTCAGGCGGCAGCTCTGGCAATCGGAAGCCCCGGAAAAACGCGCGGGCAGTCTGCGCCAGCTGCTGGCGCGTATCGAGCAAAGCATTCCCGCCGACCTGCCGCCGCTGCTGAAAGCGACCCGAACCCATATCGGCCTTGCCGACGGCTGGGAAGTCGACGTCCATATAATGAAACAGAAGGGGCCCATCGCAGCCGAAGACGGCGACATTCTGAACGGCGAATTGCTTGAAGGCGCCAAGTCGCCGACGCAGGGCGCCGAAGACTGGCTGACATACGAGCGCCAGCGCGTCGACGAATTGCGCGCCGCCCATCTGACGCGGCTGGTGGAAACCGCTGACGACAGATCGGATGAAGAGCAGGTGGCCTTTGCCCGTCGCCTGCTGGAGCTCGATCCCGCCAGCGAGACGGCCTATCGCGCCCTGATGCGCACTTATGTCAGGATGAACGATCCGGCCGCGGCCCGCCAATCCTATCTGAAGTGCAAGAGCCAGCTGAAGGACGAATTCGACACCGAGCCGGAGGAAAGCACCACCGCGCTCGCCCGCGAACTCGGCCTGATCCCGGCAGCTCAACCCGCGGCGGCCGAACGTCCGTCGGCAGCGCCCGGCGGCTTCGCCGATCTGCTCGGCCAGCCGCGGATCATCATCCTGCCGCCGGAAAGCATTTTCACCGATCCGCTGATGGAGCGCGTCGGCAGGGCCCTTCTTGAAGATGTCACCATCGGCCTCAGCCAGCAGCGCGGCTTCAAGGTGATCGCAGCCCATACGAGCCTTGAAATCCTCAGCCGTTCGGTCGATCCGGCTCGCGCTGTGCCACGTGCGCTCGACCTCAGCTTCGACTATGCGGTCTACGTCACCATCCAGGGCCGCGACGAGGATGTCTATGCGACCTGCCGTCTGACGCGGACGGCGACCTCAGAGGTGATCTGGGCTCTGGAACTGCCGCTGGTCATGCAGAAGATCAGTGAATCCTTCGCGCATCTGACACGGCGCATCGTCTCCTCGCTCGCCGACACCGTCGAACGCTGCGAGCTGGCGATGCCGATCGGCGAGGCGCCGCCATCGGCTTACCGTCTTTATCTCGAAGGCAAGCGCCTGATCGCCCAAACAGACCTGCAGCATCTGCGCCAGGCGCGCAAGTGGTTCAGATCCTCGCTCAATCGCTACGAGAATTTCTCGGCCGCCCATGCCGGCGTGTCGCGCGCGCTCGGCATGGAATGGCTGATCCGGGGCATGCAGGACACCGAACTGCTCGACGAGGCGAATGGCGCCGCCCGACTGGCGCAGCAATCCGACCCGAACAGCGGCCGGGCCTACCGCGAACTCGGTTTCGTGGCGCTGTATCGCCGCCGTTTCGACGAAAGCCTGGACTATTTCCAGCAGGCTCAGGATCTCAATCCCAACGACGCCGACATCCTTGCCGATTATGCCGACGCGCTCTGCCACTACGGCGACTTTGACAAGGCGCTGGATCTGAACAACGCGGCTTTCAAGCTCAATCCGCTGCCGCCGGACTATTACTACTGGAATCGTGGCGGCATCCACTTCGATCGCGGCGAATATAACCAGGCGATCGAGGCGCTTGAGCCGGTGCAGTCGAAACAGGCGACCGCGCGACTGCTGGCGGCTGCCCATGCCATGGCGGGCGATATGAAAAAAGCCGGCAAATACGCCAACGTCGTTCTGGAAAATTTCCCGGATTTCCGCAGCGAGGACATCCGCCATTTCGTTCCCGACCGCGATCCCCGCTACACGGAAACGCTGATTCATGGCCTCCAACTGGCCGGACTTCCCTGATTGCATGGCCTTTTAACGAAGCCTGTAACGGTTAAATGACGCAGACAGTGTTCCTCTGCAATGGTTAACGGCAGCCGGCTGCCTATCCCATTGGAGATGGACAATGAAAACCACTGTTGAAACCCATGCAGCAATGCCCTCTCAGCCGCGCTTCTCGGCCGCAGCCAAGGCTGCGATGAAGCAGGACGAACTCAACGTCACGGCAAATGCTCTCGAAAACCTGACCCATGCGCTGAAGTTCCGCTAAGAGCGAGATCGGTATGTCCGCCTTCGCCGATCTTGAAATGCTAGCCGATGATCTCAAGCGATCATCGGCCGGCGTCAGCGACTATCACGACCGTGCAGTCACGCCGGCACAGACACTTGCAGCCATCAGGCCGCATCTGCGCGAATTCGGTATTACGCGCGTCGGTCTGCTGACCGCTCTCGACGTGCTGAACATCCCCGTCGCCTTCGCAACGAGGCCGAACAGCCACACGCTTTCGGTCTTCCAGGGCAAAGGCATCGATAATGATGCCGCCATGGCCTCGGCCGCCATGGAGGCGATCGAGACGCGGATCGCGGAAAATGCGCCTGCCGACCTGACGCAGGCGACGGTGGAGAGCATGCGGGCGGAACGCGCCGCCATGATCGATCTCGATAATGTCGCACGCTGTGCGCCCGATGAAATCGGCGGCGACCCCATCCCATGGTGCTCCGGCCTCGACATTCTGTCCGGCAGCAGCGTCTTCGTCCCCTGGTGGCTTGTCGGCCTCGACCATCGCGGCGAGCGGCCGCCGGGCTTCGAGCAGTCGAGCGATGGGCTTGCCTCCGGCAATACGCCGGCCGAAGCCGTCCTGCACGGACTTTGCGAGCTGGTGGAGCGTGATGCCTGGGCTTTGACCCAGTTGAAATCGCCGCAGCGCCTCAAGGAGAGCCGCATCGACCCCGCCTCCTTCGGCGATGCGGTCATCGACGTCATGACCGACCGGATCACGCGCGCTGGCATGCGGCTGCTGCTGCTCGACATGACCACGGATATCGGCGTTCCGGCTTTTCTGGCCGTCATCATGCCGGGCAATCTTTCCGACCGCGTCGACGCGCGCTGGTCGCATGTCTGCGGCGGCTGCGGCTGCCATCCCGATCCTGTGCGCGCCGCGCTGCGCGCCATTACCGAAGCGGCCCAGAGCCGGCTGACCGCGATCGCCGGCAGCCGCGACGATTTCTCGCCGCGCATCTATCAGCGGCTCGATCGGAGTGCGGCGATGCAGCAGCTGGTCGAACTCTGCGAGAGCGACGGCCGGATGCGCGCCTTCCAGAGCCGCCATCGCCGTGCCGCGACGATCCAGAAGACCATCCGCCACATAGCCGACCGGCTGGTGGCGAGCGGGATCGAGCAGATCGTCGCCGTGCCCTTTGCCCATCCGGCTTTGCCGGTCTCGGTCGTCAGGGTGATCGTGCCGGGCCTGGAGGTCGATATATCAGGACAGTACGTCCAACTCGGCCTGCGCGCCGTCAACACCATGAGAGGAGCGCAGTCATGAAGGTTCTGTTCGTCGGTCCGAGCCTTGGTGGCGGCCTTGCCGCAGCGAGAAACATGTCTCCCTGCATCGATTTCCGCCCGCCCGCCGCCCGCGGCGACATCCTGAAGGCGGTGGAGGATGGCGCCACCGCGATCGGCCTCGTCGACGGCTATTTCGGCGATCTGCCTTCGGTCTGGCACAAGGAAATTCTCTACGCGCTCGAACGTGATGTCGCCGTAGCCGGCGGCGCCAGCATGGGCGCGTTGCGGGCCGCGGAATGCGCACCGTTCGGCATGGTCGGCCTCGGCTCGATCTTCGAGGATTACGAGTCCGGGCGGCTGCTCGACGACGAGGCCGTCGCGCTGGTACATGCGCCGCAGGCGCTTGGCTGGCTGCCGCTTTCCGTACCCTGGGTCGATTTCGAGCCGACGATCGATGCGCTTTATGCCTGCGGCGAGATTTCGACGGCTGAGCGCAAGAAACTGCTGCTCTCCGGCCGCTTCCTGCATTTCTCCGAACGCACCTATGCGCACGTGCTCGACGAGTGCCATTTCCGCAAGCCGCGCCGCGACCACCTCCTCGCCGCTCTGCGCAAGAACCGCGTCGAACGCAAACGCGACGACGCGCGGCTGGTGCTGGAGTGGCTGCACCGCGACGAATTCGCCCCCGTCAACCGTGACTGGCGCTTTGCCGCAACCTCGCATTGGGAGCTTTTGCACGCCGAAGTCACACGCAATGTGACTCCTGTAACGCTAGAATAACGGTCTCGGCGAAATGATGCAGTGGTGATGGAATCTGAGGCTTCACGGCCAAAGGGGCGGGAACAATGTTTGAACAACATAATGAAGGTACAGGCAGTGAATACGCAAGGATCTTCCGGCTGCTGTCGGCAGCCAAGGAGGAGGCTGAAAAGCTTCAGCTGCGTAATCTGATGCACCTGACGAACATGGCACTGCTGCAGGTCGTAATCGATTGGGACGGCATAGATCCGGACAGGGAGCTTGACGTCAACCTCGAGAAACTGCTCGGCAGCAAGGCCAAGATCGCAATGAAGGACGCTAGCGAGAATCTGATCCTGATCGATCGCCATTGACCTTCATGCCGCCGTTAGGATCGCGTGAAGGAGATCCGGCTATTCGGCCGCTTCACCGTCGGCCTGTTCGGTGTGGGCGATTGCCTGAACAAGCTTCAGGATCTTCTTGCGAAGCGCTTCGTTTTTGATCGAGAAGAACGCCGCGTTCAAAAGGACACCCTCGCGCGAAATAACGAATTCCTCGCTGGGAGCGGGGTTGTCGTTAGCCGTTTCAGGGGTCGACAGGTCGTCGAAGAACGTCCTGACGTCGACATTCAGCGCACCGGCGATTTCTACCAGCATGCTGGCGGAAACGCGGTTGGAGCCTTTTTCGTATTTCTGGATCTGCTGAAACGTTACGCCAACACGGTCGCCCAATTCCGTCTGCGAAACTTTGCGCAGCAGACGCTGTATGCGGATCGTCTTTCCGACATGAACATCCACTGCGTGCGGTTCTTCTTTCATTTTGTTTTCCCTCCTGAGGACACGGACATGAGGTTATTCGCCATATCCGTGTCTGACAACTTGTACCTGAGACACACAAAGCTAGCAATTGTTTGGCTGTAAGTCGTCCCAAACCGAAACATTGCATCGCTTCATATTAGCAGCAGCAAAAAACATGCCAAAGTAGCACTTTTGGGGGGTACATCATCCGATTTCAGGGTGTCGAGCATGGTGGTTTGCTGCGGCCCTTCCAGCCAAAGGATCGGGACGGCCTAAACAAAATGTTACAATGACCAGAGGCGCTGGGCATTGTCGAAGAGCAGCTTGGAGCGTTCCGCTTCGCTGCTGCTGGCGAGCACCGCATGCGTGGCGGCAACCCAGGTGGAAAGGCCGCCGCCGAGCGTGCAGACCGGCCAGTCGCTGCCCCACACGACACGATCCCAGCCGAATTTTGCGATCACATGTTCGATATAGGGCGTCAGCGTCTGGGCTGTCCATGTCTGCGCATCCGCATAAGCGACGACGCCTGATATCTTGCAGATCACGTTCGGCCGGCGGGCGATCTCCGATATCCCGGCTTTCCATGGCTCGAAAGCATTGGAGCGGATATCCGGCACGCCGCAATGATCGAGGATGAACTGCACGTCGGGCGCGAGATCGATGAGAGCGGTGACGTGACCGGCCTGATGCGGCAGTGTGCAGAGGTCGAAGGTCAGGCCGCTGCCACCGATGCGCCGGATGTTGTCTCGAAACAGGACACTTTCCGAGACGGTGTCGGGGACGACATGCAGCACGCGGCGGAAGCCTTTGACGAAGGGATCGGCCTTCTGCCGCTCGAGATAGGCGGCAAAGCCTTCCTCCTCGGGACGGCAGGAGACAATCGCCCCAGCAATCAGGTTGCCTTGCCTTTTGGCGAGAGAGGCAATGTGGTCGGTCTCGGCCTGCATGACGGCCGGATCGACATCGACCTCCATATGCAGCGCCGTCGTAATGCCGCAGCGCCGCGCCTCGGCCGCATAGGTCTCATAGAGAAAGTCATGATCGAGAGCCGGCACGCCGGAGAGCCAGGGATAGGGAAGCGCCGACCGGTCGATAATGTGCAGGTGCGTGTCGATGAGCACGTTTTCCTCCTCCAGAACTTGGCTTTGCCGCACCCTATTTCTCGTGAATGGATTATTCAAATAGAAATTCCCGAGATCCTCCCACCTTTTCAGCCGGAATTGAAGACATCCGCCCCGGCCAGCAGCGAAAGCTGAGTGGCGGTCTTCTGCACCAGCGTGATCGTCTGGGTGATGTCGGGGGCGGACGGCGCGTTGACAAGGGCGATGAAGGGGCAGGTCAGGGCGGCGATGCAACGCCGATCCGGCCCGAGAACGGGCGCCGACAGATTATAGACGCCCGATGTCTGGGCGCTTGCCATCATCTCGTAGCCGCGCTCGCGGATCTGGTCGAGACGATCGTAGAATTCGGCACCGAGGTCGATCTCGGCGCGGTTGCGCGCATGTTCCGATATCATCATCTCCCGCTCCTCGTCGCTGCGGAAGGCGAGCAGCACATGCCCCGAGCCGGTGTCGAACAGGCTGATATGGGCGCCGATGCGGATCGAGAAGCCCCAATAGTCCGGTGCTTCCTGCTGGGCGATGACAACCGCGGCGCCACGATCGAACACGGCGAGATGATTGGCCTGGCGGGTGCGCTGGGCAAGGTCGCGCATCAGCGGCGTGGCATAGGAGGCAAGCCGGCGCACAGGCGCATGCAATTGCGCAAGGCCGAAGAGCTTCAGCGTCAGCGAATAGCGATCGCCATCCAGCCGGGTGACGTAACCGCGACGCACCAGCCGGTCGAGCATGCGATAGAATTCGTTGGGGCTGCGGTCGAGCCGCTTGGCGATCTCCGCCTGGGTCAGGCCGCTGTCGACGCCGGCGAGCAGCTCCAGGATATCGAGACCCTTGTCGAGGGCAGGAGCGCGGTAGCGGTCTGACTCGTCGGTCTCCATTCTTTCCTCCTGTGAATATTATTCTGCATATACGCAGAACCAAGGCCGGAAAAGGAAAACTTCACGCTTGACCCTTGGCCCATCGTCTGTTTGTCTATAAACAGACAAATCATAACTGAAGACAACCGATCAGCGGAAACGACGAGAGGCGAGGCTTCATGCCCACCCTAGGCCGGCCGAAACGCGTAAAGAGAGAAAGTGGCAGGCCTTGACGGACGAGCTATTCCATCACCGCTCGGCCTTCGGCAAGATAACCGCATGCATCGTCTCATGTAGACAATCCAGAAGAGGCCCGTGACATGACAAACAGACTTTCCGGCAAGACCGTTCTCATCACCGCGGCCGGCCAGGGCATTGGCCGGGCGACGGCGGCAGCCTTTGCCGCGGCCGGCGCCAAGGTCCATGCAACCGACATTAATACCGATGCGCTGGCGACCGTTGCCGCGGAAACCGGCGTCTTCACGCATAAGCTCAACGTGCTCGATGGGAATGCGGTCGCGGCGCTCGTCGCCGAAATCGGCACTGTGGACGTTCTGTTCAACTGCGCCGGCTTCGTCCATGCCGGCTCGATCCTGGAAATGCCGGATTCCGATCTCGAATTCGCTTTCGATCTAAACGTCAAGGCGATGATCCGCACCATCCGGGCGGTGCTGCCCGGCATGCTCGAACGCAAGGACGGGTCGATCATCAACATGGCCTCCGTCGCCTCCAGCATCAAGGGCGTGCCGAATCGCTTCGCCTATGGTGTCACTAAGGCGGCGGTCATCGGCCTTACCAAATCGGTCGCCGCCGACTATGTTGCTCAAGGCATTCGCTGCAATGCCATCTGCCCCGGCACGGTGGAAAGTCCATCCTTGCAGGACCGCATGCGAGCCCAGGGCGATTACGATGCGGCGCGCGCCGCCTTTATCGCCCGCCAGCCCATGGGCCGGCTCGGCTCGCCGGAAGAGATCGCCGATCTCGCCGTCTATCTCGCCGGCGCCACCTACACATCCGGTCAGGCGATCGCCATCGACGGCGGCTGGACGATCTGACGTCAGCCGGTCGATCGGCAGATAACCGGCCGATCCGGCTATCGCAAGTGGCCCCATAAATCGGGAGGAACAACAATGACCCGCATCACCGACCTTCGCGTCTTCGATCTCCGCTTTCCCACCTCGCAAAGCCTGGATGGATCCGATGCGATGAATCCCGATCCCGACTATTCGGCCGCCTATGTCATCCTCGACACGGATGTCCCAGGCCTTGCCGGCCATGGCTTGACCTTCACCATCGGCCGCGGCAACGACATTTGCTGCATGGCGATCGAAGCGATGCGCCACCTCGTCGTCGGCGCCGACCTCGGCGAGGTGCTTGCCCATCCCGGCAAATTCTGGCGGCATCTGACCAGCGACAGCCAGTTGCGCTGGATCGGCCCGGAAAAGGGCGCCATTCACCTTGCAACCGGCGCGATCGTCAACGCCGTCTGGGATCTGCTCGCCAAACAGGCCGGCAAGCCGGTCTGGCGGCTGGTCGCCGAGATGTCGCCGGAAGAGATCGCCGATATCGTCGACTACCGCTACCTCACCGACGTGCTGACGCGTGACGAAGCGGTCGCTATCCTCAAGAAGGCGGAAGCCGGCAAGGCGGAACGGGTCGCCACCCTCGAAAAGGAGGGCTACGCCTGCTACACGACCTCGGCCGGCTGGCTGGGTTACGAGGACGAGAAATTACGCCGGCTCTGCCAGGAAGCGATCGATGCCGGCTTCAACCATATCAAGATGAAGGTCGGCCGCGATCTCGAAGACGATATCCGCCGTCTGAGGATAGCCCGCGAAGTGATCGGTCCCGATCGTTACCTGATGATCGACGCCAACCAAGTCTGGGATGTCGATCAGGCGATCGACTGGGTCAAGGCGCTTGCTTTCGCCAAGCCCTTCTTCATTGAGGAACCCACAAGCCCCGACGATGTCGCCGGCCACCGCAAGATCCGCCAGGCAATCAGCCCGGTGAAGGTCGCGACCGGCGAGATGTGCCAGAACCGCATCATGTTCAAGCAGTTCATTGCCGAGGGCGCGATCGACATCGTCCAGATCGATTCCTGCCGTATGGGAGGGCTGAACGAGGTCCTATCCGTCCTGCTGATCGCCGCCAAGTTCGGCCTGCCGGTCTGGCCGCATGCCGGCGGCGTCGGCCTCTGCGAATATGTGCAGCATCTGTCGATGATCGATTACATCGCGGTATCCGGCACCAAGGATGGCCGCGTGATCGAATATGTCGATCATCTCCATGAACACTTCCTCGACCCCTGCCGGATCGACAACGCCGCCTATATGCCGCCCACCCTGCCGGGCTTCTCCATCGAGATGAAACCGGCCTCGATCAGCGGCTACACATTTCGAGGCTGAGGAACCAGCGCCGGTGGCGCGCTCGTCCCGCCAGAACCCGGAGAAGGAATTCGCGGCTCTCAAACCAGCATCGACTGCTGGGCGAAGATACCCGCCATCGCGCCTTGCCATGATGCCGTGGTGACCGAGGGCATTCCGGGATTGGCGAGGTCGCCGGCGGCGTAGATGCCAGGCATGCTGGTCTCGCGGCGCTCATCGACCTTGAGGGCGATGCCGCTGGGCGTATCGACTGTGGCGAGGCCCAGTGATTCATGCAGACTGGCGGACGGTTTGTTGCGCGGATGGGCGAACAGGATGTCGACCGCGACATCGGGGCCGGTATCGAGTTTGACGGCGGCGCTGTGGCCCCCGTGATGGACGATCCCGGTGATCCGGCCCTCGACGACAGGTATGTTGCGAGGTGCGAGATCGGCCCGGATATCGGGCGGAATGTCATGACCATCGGCGAACAGCGTCAACCTGTCGGTCCAATCGTGGAAAAGCCTGGCCTGATTGTGCGACTGCCGGCCGGACCAGACGAGGCCCCAATGCTGGCCGGCGACTTCAAAGCCGTCGCAATAGGGGCAGGGCACGATGGAGGTGCCCCAGCTTTCGGCAAAGCCCGGAACATCAGGCATCTGGTCCACGATGCCATAGCTCAGGATCACGCGGCGCGCCGTGAGGCTTTCGCCATCGCCAGTGAGGACGGAGAAGTTGTCGATGCCGCCGGAGACACTTTCGGCCGGGCACTGACGAGCTTGATCGTGGGATAACGCGCCAGCTGCCGCCGCGCCTCGGCCAGGATGTCCAGCGGCGGCTTTTAGATTCAGGTTAGAAAAGCCTCCCATCATTTCTCGCCCCTCGACATATCCGTAAATTCAACCTGCCCGCGAGCACCGAACGCCACTGAGAGAGCAAGGGGGGCCGCCGAAAGCGGTTTCTTAACCTCGCACCCAATAAAGAAGCTCACATCTGGAAGCTGATCGGTTTCTGATTTTTCGATTCTGAAGCAATTCGCAAACTGTAGTCGATCAACCTCCCCAAATTCGGCAAGGTATTTCTTTAATATATCTATTGTCTGTCCTTTCGGGCTCTTATGTGACTGGAGAGATCCGCCGTATATATAAATAACCACAATACAAAATACGAAGGATACTACTATCCTGCGATATAGAGTCTTACCAGACTGAAGGTTCATACTGTGCCTGTAGATGCGACTGATTTACGATGGCCCTACCTTCCCTAGCTCCGGTGTAAACCTCAAGTCAACTTGCTTAGATCTGCAAAGTAACACACGAGCTCGTTGGCTAGCGGCTATGTTCACACATCTAACATCTTCCGCCCCGAACGGACCTTTACCGAAACAGCAGATTTTTTGCCGGCGACCCCGTGAACTCGATCTCCACGGCCTAACAATTTCGCCGCCATCCTCTCCACTGTAGCGAATTCTCGTGTGGGCTCGATGGTCAACGGCTCCGTGCCATCGCACCGAAAAGTTGAACCTTCCAGCTAATTTGGGTTAATAATCGATCTTTGTGCCGGTACGGCCCTATGCGCCACCGTCCTTTTCAGCGCTCGCCGCCATATGATTAAGCTCGTCCCAGAGGCTTTCGGCGAAGCTGCGCAGAACGGTGAGTTCGAAGCTGTCATCGCCGGTGCGGGCGATCTGTACGGAGATGTGACCCATCATGGTCATCGCCGAACTGCCTTCCGCAAAGACGGCGGGATCGAGATCGACTGCGGTGCCCTTTGAAAGAAGCACGCGCGAAGACCCTCCGGAAATGCCGATGCGGACGCGACCGTGGCTCTGGTCCATGACGAAGGCCTTTCCAGCAAGGGCCGCCGCAAGCGCGTCCAGACCGGCAGGCGAGAGCGGCTCGTCGCCGGCGACGAACCATTGGCGGAAGCCGGCCTTGCGGATCGAACTTTTCGCAAGGCCTATCTTCGCCAGTTCGGCGGCAAGTGCGGTCGGCTCGATTGCGCCGAGCACGTGCAGGAGATGGCCCTCCGGCAAAGCTTCCAGCCGGAGGCCGGGTCCTGCCATGCCGCTATATCTGGCTCCTGCGAGAACCGGTCTGTGCTGGGGAAGTTCAGGCATGGAGCTTCTCGTTTTCGGGATCGATGAAGACGGGATGGCAGAGCACCGCATCGGTGATTTCGTTGCGCAGGCCGTTCCAGACCGTCACCTTTTCGCCGATGCGCTCCGGCCCGCGCCGGACGAGCGCCAGGCCGATCGTATGGCCGAGGCTCGGCGAGAAGGCGCTCGAGGTGACATAACCCTGGTCGTTTTCGAGCGTCGCCGCTGCGCCCTCGGCAAGGATATGCGAGCCGGTGCGAAAGCCGCTTGCCGGATTGAGCGGCTTGACACCGACGAGGCGCGGGCGCTCGGGATCCTGCAGGCCTTCGCGGGCGAGCATCGCCTTGCCGATGAAATCCGGCTTGGTCGATGAAACCATGCGGCCGAAGCCGAGATCGCCTGGGGTGACCGTGCCGTTGATCTCGGCATGGGTGACGTGGCCCTTTTCGATGCGCATGACACCGAGCGCTTCCGCGCCATAGGCTGAGATGCCGTGTTTCTCGCCTGACGCCATGATGGCATCGGCAACGCTTTCGCCGTAGCCGGCCGGCACCGCCAGCTCGTAAGCCAGTTCGCCCGAGAAGGAGATCCGGAAGAGCCGGCCTTCGAGGCGGCCTGCAAATAGCGACACCTTGCGGGCGCTCATGAAGGGGAAGGCCGCATCGGAAAGATCCTCGTCGACGATTTCCGAGAGGATCGCGCGCGACTTCGGCCCGGCGACGGCCATCTGCGCCCATTGATCGGTCGAGGAGGCGAAGTAGACGTCGAGTTCCGGCCACAGCGTCTGGGCGCAGAATTCGAGATGGGTCAGCACGCCGGCGGCCAGCGCCGTCGTCGTCGTCATGAAGAAGTGGTCGTCGCTGAAGCGGCTGGTGGTGCCGTCGTCATAGATGAAGCCGTCCTCGCGCAGCATGATGCCGTAGCGCGCCTTGCCGACCGCCAGCTTGGCAAAACCGTTGCAATAGACGCGATCGAGGAAGGTCGCTGCATCCTTGCCGAAGATTTCGATCTTGCCGAGAGTCGAGACGTCGCAGAGGCCGGCATTTTTGCGGATGTTCAGCACCTCGCGGTCGACGCTTTGACGCCAGGTCGTTTCACCGGCGCGCGGGAACCAGGAGGAGCGGTACCAGAGGCCGGTTTCGACGAAGACCGCGCCGTTCTTTTTCGCCCAGCCATGCAACGGCGATTTGCGCGCCGGCTGGAAATCCTTGCCGCGCGATGCCCCCGTCAAAGCGCCGAAGGAGACAGGTGTGTAGAAGGGACGGAAGGTCGTCGTGCCCACCTCGGCAGGCGAGACGCCGCGCGCCTCGGCAAGAATGCCGATGGCGTTGATGTTGGAAAGCTTGCCCTGATCGGTCGCCATGCCTGATGTGGTGTAACGCTTGGCAAGTTCGACATGGCCGTAACCTTCGCGGACGGCGAGGCCGAGATCTTTGAGATGCACGTCGTTTTGGTAATCGACGAAAGCCTTGCCCTTCGAACCTTTGACGGACCAGAGCGACTTCGTGCGCTGAGCCGTGTCGGTGGCTGAGGCAAAGGCCGGTTCAGCTGCGAAACCGATCGCGTTCAGGGCAGCGGCCGCCTTTGCCGCTCCATCACCGAGGCAGGCTGCAGTCTGCGCAAGGCCGGCAGCCGCGCCGGCAACGGCAAGACCATCCTGCGCAGCCGGCGCCAGAAACGCCGCAATCTCGTTCGACCATTGCGGTTTGCCGCCGCGATGGCAGGCAAGATGGATGACCGGGCTCCAGCCCCCCGACATGGCAAGTGCATCGGCTTCAATCCGGCGAATGCCGTCTTCGGCTTTAACGCTGACGCCGCGCAGACGCCGGCCGCCATGGGCATCGATAATCCGCGCGCCCCTCAGCACCTCGGCGCGGCCCGGCCAGTTCTTGCCGCCGTCGGGGCGGCTGTCGGCGATCGCCGCAACTCGAAGGCCGGCGGATTCGAGGTCAGCGGCGGTGTCATATCCGCTATCGTTGGTGGTGAAGATCACCGTGCCTCGGCCCGGCGCGACCGCCTGCCGGTTGAGATAGCTACGCATGGCGCCTGACATCATCACGCCGGGAATATCGTTGCCGCCGAAGACCAGCGGCCGCTCCTCGGCCCCTGTCGCCAGGATCGCCTGGCGGGCGACGATGCGCCACAATCGTTCGACGGGGCCCTCGGGATCGGGCAGCGCCACATGCTTCTGCACACGTTCGACGGCGCCGAAGACATTGTCGTCGTACCAGCCGAACACGGTCATGCGCGGCAGGCGGCGCACATTCGAAAGCCCTTCGAGTTCGGCCAGCAACTCGCCGAGAAGGGCGTCCGCCGGCTTGCCATCGACGGCGCCATTGTCCGAGAGCAGGCTGCCGCCGAGTTCGGGTCCTTCGTCGGCGAGGATGACGCGCGCGCCGGCGCGCCCGGCCGTCAGCGCCGCGGCGAGGCCGGCAGGGCCGGCGCCGATCACCAGCAGGTCGCAATGCGCCCAGCATTTCTCATAGGCATCGGGATCGGCTTCGTAGGAGGCGCGGCCGAGGCCCGCCGCCTTGCGGATCACCGGCTCGTAGAGCTTTTCCCAGAGGGCTGCCGGCCACATGAAGGTCTTGTAGTAGAAACCGGCGCTGAGGAAAGGCGAGAGCAGGCCGTTGACCGCACCGACATCGAAACCGAGCGAGGGCCAGCGGTTCTGGCTCTTGGCCGTCAGCCCCTCATAAAGCTCGATCATCGTCGCGCGTGTGTTCGGTTCGGTGCGCCCGCCGCTGCCTGTCGTCACCAGCGCGTTCGGTTCGGCGGCCCCCGCCGTCAGAATGCCGCGCGGGCGGTGATATTTGAAGCTGCGGCCGACGAGCTGGATACCGTTGGCCAGCAGCGCCGAGGCGAGCGTATCGCCCGAATGGCCTTGCAGCGCCTTGCCGTCGAAGGTGAAGCCGATTGTCCTGGCCCGGTCGATGCGGCCGCCGGAGGAAAGACGAAAGCTCGTCATGCCGGTTCTCCGCCGAGCTTGGCAAGGGCGGCATCCCTGACGCCGTGGACCTTATGGGTGACGGTATCGCGCTCGACGATCAGCCAGCGGCGGCATCCGGAGGAATGGTGCCAATATTCGCTATGCCGGCCCTTCGGATTGTCACGCAGATAGACATAGTCGTACCAGACATCTGCGCCGGCATCCGGCGCCGGCCGGACAAGGTTCGCATCGCCGCGGATCGAGAATTCCTCCTTGGGCCGGACGCCGCAATGAGGACATGAAATCAGGCTTGCCATCGTCTAAATGTCCTCAATGCAGGTTGGGCTGGGCGCCGACGCCCTTTTCGTCGATAGGGTAGCCGCGCGCGAAGCGGTCGAGCCGGAAGGCGCGCGCCGTCTGGTGCGGCGTGTTGCGGGCAATCAGATGGGCGTAACAGAAGCCGGAGGCGGGCGTGGCCTTGAAGCCGCCGTAACACCAGCCGGCGTTGAGATAGAGATTGTCGATATGGGTACGGTCGATGATCGGCGAGCCGTCCATGCTCATGTCCATCACCCCGCCCCAGGAGCGCAGGTAGCGCAGGCGCGACAGCGACGGGATCATCGCGATCCCGGCTTCGGCCACATGCTCGACGGTCGCGAGATTGCCGCGCTGCGCATAGGAATTGTAGCCGTCGATATCGCCGCCGAAGACCAACCCGCCCTTGTCGGACTGGGACACATAGAAATGCCCGGCCCCGAAGGTGACGACATGGTCGATGAAAGGTTTCAGCCCTTCGGAGACGAAGGCCTGCAGCACATGGCTTTCGATCGGCAGGCGAAAGCCGGCCATATCGGCGACGACGGTGGAATTGCCGGCCGCCGCCAGCGCCAGCTTGCCGCAGCCGATGAAGCCCCTGCTGGTCTCGACACCGGTCACCTTCCCGTTTTCGGTGCGGATGCCGGTGACTTCGCATTGGGTGATGATGTCGACGCCGCGGTTGTCTGCGCCGCGGGCATAACCCCAGGCGACCGCGTCGTGGCGCACCGTGCCGCCGCGCGGCTGGTATAGACCACCCATGACGGGGAAACGGGCATTGTCGAAATCGAGGAACGGAAGCTTCTTGCGCACCGCCTGCCGGTCGAGCAGCTCGGCATCGACGCCGTGCAGCCGCATGGCGTTGCCGCGGCGCGTATAGGCGTCGCGCTGCGCGTCGGAATGGAAGAGGTTCAGTACGCCGCGCTGCGAGACCATGGCGTTGAAGTTGAAGTCCTGCTCCAGTCCTTCCCAGAGCTTCATCGACAGTTCGTAGAAGGGATTGTTGCCCGGCAACAGGTAGTTCGACCGGATGATCGTGGTGTTCCTGCCGATATTGCCGGAGCCGAGATAGCCCTTTTCGAGCACGGCGACATTGGTGATGCCGAACTCCTTGGCGAGATAATAGGCGGTGGCAAGGCCGTGACCGCCGCCGCCGACGATGACGACGTCGTAATGCGGCTTCGGCGCCGGATCGCGCCAGGCGGGCGCCCAGCCTTTGTTGCCGCGAAGGCCGTTCAAAAAAATCGAAAGAGCGGAATAGCGCATGGGTCACCCGGAAAGAACGGAAGCATGATGCCAGAAAGAAGCGGGCAGACTTGCACAATAGGGACATGAATCGCTAAGAAAGGGACATGTCCTCACTTGATAGCAGAAATGTTCAGACGATCGGCTTCATCCTGGTTCCTGGATTTGCGCTGATGTCCTATGCCTCGGCAACGGAGCCGTTGCGGGCGGCAAATTTGCTGGCGGGCCGCGAGATCTATCGGCTACAGATCTTCTCGCCGGATGGCGCATCGGCACTCTCTTCCTCCGGCATCAGCGTACCCGCCGAACCTCTGCCCGTCAGAGGCTCGGGGCTCGGAACGGCCTTCGTCTGCGCCGGCGGTTCGCCGCGCGACTGGCGATATCCCGGCGTGCTTGCCTGTTTGCGGCAGCTGTCGCGCGAAGGTGTGAGGATCGGCGGCATCTCGGGCGGTCCCTATCTAATGGCCGCCGCCGGACTGCTCGGCGGCCGCGACTTCACCGTCCATTGGGAGCATGCGGCAGCCCTTCTCGAAGCCTTTCCGGATCTCACGCCGCGCCAGGCACGCTTCGTGATCGACGGCAACAGGATTACCTGCGGCGGCGGCATCGCTCCACTTGACATGATGCATGTGCTGATCGCCGAGCGCATGGGGCCGGATTTCGCCCGTCGCGTCAGCGACTGGTATCTTCACACGGAGGTCAACGAGCCGGCAGCACCACAGCGTGCGTCGCTTGCCGAGCGCTACGGTGTCCACCACCCCGGCTTGCTCAGCGTTCTCGAACGAATGGAGGAGACGATCGAGATGCCGCTCGAGCGTGCCGCCATGGCGCGGATCGCCGGCGTCACCACCCGCCATCTCGACCGGCTGTTTGCGGCCCACCTCGGCACCAGCTTCCTCGATCAATACCACAGGATCAGGCTGCAGCATGCCCATCGCCTGCTGAAGCAGAGCCCGCTTTCCGTCTCGGAGATCGCGGTTGCCACCGGCTTTTCCAGCCTCAGCCATTTTTCCCGGATGTTCCGTAGCGCCTACGGCGTCACTCCGCGTGAGGCGCGGCGGGAATAGTTTTCTTCACGGTTGAGGAAATTTCACTATGACGATAGGATTGCATCCGAACAAAAGCGCAGGCGGCAGGGGAAAATCCATGAAATCCAAGCGAGAAGCGGCGGAGCAGCCGGAACAGCCGCATGGCGGTCGTGCTGCCTTTTCCCAGGACCCGCACGCCGTCCGGGAACCGAAGGAAAACAACCTCGAAATGGCAATCGGCCATGAGGTGCGCGCCTACCGCAAGAAACTCGGCATCACCGTCACCGATCTCGCGGCCGCGACCGGCATTTCGCTCGGCATGCTGTCGAAGATCGAGAACGGTAATATCTCGCCGTCGCTGACGACGCTGCAATCGTTGTCGCGGGCGCTCGGCGTGCCGCTGACCGCCTTTTTCCGCCGCTTCGAGGAGCCGCGCAATGCCGTCTTCGTCAAGGCGGGGCAGGGCGTCGAACTCGAACGGCGCGGCACCCGCGCCGGCCACCAATATAATCTGCTCGGCCATATCGACAACAATACCAGCGGGGTCATCGTCGAGCCCTATCTGATCACGCTGACGGCCGATTCCGACATCTTCCCGACCTTCCAGCACGAGGGCATGGAGTTTCTCTATATGCTCGAAGGCGAGGTGGTCTACCGCCACGGCGACCAGCTTTTCCAGATGCAGCCGGGCGACAGCCTGTTCTTCGACGCCGATGCGCCGCATGGGCCGGAACAGTTGGTGAAACTGCCGAGCAAATACCTGTCGATCATCAGTTATCCCCAGCAGAGCTCGCGGAGCTGAATTGCCTTAGAGGAAAACTTTATTCTTCCCAGTTGATGTCCCGATAGAGACCTGCTACTCCTTTCTCAACATGAACGGAGGCACGCGCCATGTGCGGCATTGTAGGACTGTTCCTCAAGGACAAGAGCCTTGAACCCCAGCTCGGGAATCTGCTCTCGGATATGCTGATCACCATGACCGATCGCGGCCCGGACTCGGCCGGAATCGCGATCTATGGCGGCTCCGCAGCGGGCAAGGCAAAGATCACCGTCCAGTCCAGCAATCCAGGGGCGGACTTCGAAGGCCTCGCCGGCGACCTGGAGAAAGCCGGCATTAAGGCCCATGTGTGGATCAAAAGCACGCATGCGGTCATCGAGCTCGATGCTTCCAAGCTTGCAGAGGTGCGCGAGGCGCTCGAACGGATCCGCCCGGCAGTTCGCCTCATGGGCTCGGGCGAAAGCGTCGAGATCTATAAGGAAATCGGCCTTCCCAAGGACGTCGTGGCGCGCTTCGGCGTCCGCGCGATGAGAGGAACCCACGGCATCGGCCATACCCGCATGGCGACCGAATCCGCCGTCACCACGCTCGGCGCCCACCCGTTCTCGACCGGCGCCGACCAGTGCCTGGTGCACAACGGTTCGCTGTCCAACCACAACAATCTGCGCCGCGAACTGGTGCGCGAAGGCATGACCTTCGAGACGCAGAACGATTCCGAAGTCGCCGCCGCCTATCTGACGGCCGAAATGGCCAAGGGCAAGGATCTCGGCCAGGCGCTGACTGGCGCGCTTGACGATCTCGATGGCTTCTTCACCTTCGTCGTCGGCACCAAGTCCGGCTTCGGCGTGGTGCGCGACCCCATCGCCTGCAAGCCCGCCGTCATGGCCGAGACCGACCAGTACGTCGCCTTCGGTTCGGAATACCGCGCGCTGGTCAATCTTCCCGGCATCGAGAATGCCCGTGTCTGGGAGCCGGAGCCGGCAACTGTCTACTTCTGGGATCACGACAAGGCCGCCTGAGGGGCGCCTGAAAGCCAAGAGGCGGCGCAGACCGCCTCCCGGACAAACGAGGCTTCCAACGAGGAATCAATGCCCACATTCGATCTTTCCAGCACCCCTCTTCGCGAACTGAACAGCGCGCTGCACGCTCTTTCCAAAGGCGCCAACGACACTGAGTTCGAGGTCATCAACCCGCGCGGCAGCCATGCCGTCGCCGTCGGCATCGACAGCCCAGTGACGGTCGCTGTCAGGGGATCGGTCGGCTATTACTGCGCCGGCATGAATGACGGCGGCAAGGTGACGGTTCATGGCTCGGCCGGTCCGGGTGTTGCCGAAAACATGATGTCCGGCACCGTCGTCATCGAGGGCGACGCCAGCCAATATGCTGGCGCGACCGGCCGGGGTGGCCTGCTGGTCATCAAGGGCAATGCCGCGTCGCGCTGTGGCATTTCGATGAAGGGCATCGACATCGTCGTTCATGGCAGCATCGGCCACATGTCGGCCTTCATGGGCCAGTCCGGCCATCTCGTCGTGCTAGGCGACGCCGGCGATGCGCTCGGTGATTCGCTCTACGAAGCCAAGCTGTTCGTCCGCGGCGAGGTCAAGAGCCTCGGCTCCGACTGTATCGAGAAAGAGATGCGGCCGGAGCATCTGGAGAAGCTTGCCGAACTCCTCGACAAGGCGGGGGTGACGGACGTCAGACCCGAAGAGTTCAAGCGCTACGGATCGGCCCGCAAGCTCTACAATTTCAACATCGACAACGCCGACGCATACTGAGGCGAGGGACACTCATGAGCTATCACAACCCCTATACCCCGCCACGCAAGTCCGCGACTTTCGACGACTACACACTTGCCGAAATCCGCCGCGCGGCGGCGACCGGCATCTATGACATCCGCGGCGCCGGCACCAAGCGCAAGGTTCCGCATTTCGACGACCTGCTGTTTCTCGGCGCCTCAATCTCGCGCTACCCGCTCGAGGGTTACCGCGAGAAGTGCGACACGACTGTGGTGCTCGGCTCGCGTTTCGCCAAGAACCCGATCACGCTGAAGACGCCGATCACCATCGCCGGCATGAGCTTCGGTGCGCTGTCCGGCAACGCCAAGGAGGCGCTCGGTCGGGGTGCGACGATCGCGGGCACGTCGACCACGACGGGCGACGGCGGCATGACCGATGAAGAGCGCGGCCATTCGCAGACGCTGGTCTACCAATATCTGCCCTCGCGCTACGGTATGAACCCGAAGGACCTGCGCCGTGCCGACGCGATCGAAGTCGTGGTCGGCCAGGGCGCCAAACCCGGCGGCGGCGGCATGCTGCTCGGCCAGAAGATCTCCGACCGCGTCGCCAATATGCGCAACCTGCCGAAGGGCATCGATCAGCGCTCGGCCTGCCGCCATCCGGACTGGACCGGCCCCGATGATCTGGAAATCAAGATCATGGAGCTGCGTGAGATCACCGATTGGGAAAAGCCGATCTACGTCAAGGTCGGCGGCGCGCGTCCCTATTACGACACCGCTCTTGCCGTGAAGGCCGGCGCCGATGTCGTCGTGCTCGACGGCATGCAGGGCGGCACGGCGGCGACGCAGGACGTCTTCATCGAGAATGTCGGCATGCCGACGCTCGCCTGCATTCGCCCGGCCGTGCAGGCGCTGCAGGATCTCGGCATGCACCGAAAGGTGCAGCTCATCATATCAGGCGGCATCCGCTCGGGCGCCGACGTGGCGAAGGCGCTGGCGCTCGGCGCCGATGCGGTCGCGATCGGCACGGCGGCGCTCGTCGCCATCGGCGACAATGATCCGCGCTGGGAAGAGGAATATCAGAAGCTCGGCACCACGGCCGGAGCCTATGACGATTGGCACGAAGGCAAGGATCCGGCCGGCATCACCACCCAGGACCCGGAGCTCGCAAAACGCCTGGACCCGGTTGCGGCCGGCCGCCGTCTCGCCAACTACCTCAAGGTCATGACGCTCGAGGCCCAGACGATCGCGCGCGCCTGCGGCAAGAACCACCTGCACAATCTCGAGCCGGAAGACCTCGTCGCGCTGACGATCGAGGCATCGGCCATGGCGCAGGTGCCGCTCGCCGGCACCAACTGGATTCCCGGCAAGGGAGGCTTCTGATTTCTACCGGCCGGGCCAAAGTCCCGGCCGTCTCATCTCCATAACCAAAGTGTCTCGAAGAAATCCAAAGGGGAACGAGAATGACACTGGACCTTGCTGCTTTTGCGAGAGACAAAGGCATCAAATATTTCATGATCAGCTACACCGACCTGTTCGGCGGCCAACGCGCCAAGCTGGTCCCGGCGGAAGCCATTGCCGACATGCAGAAGGATGGCGCCGGTTTCGCGGGCTTTGCGACCTGGCTCGATCTGACGCCGGCCCATCCGGACCTGTTTGCGGTTCCCGATGCCTCCTCCGTCATCCAATTGCCCTGGAAGAGAGACGTCGCATGGGTCGCCGCCGACTGCGTCATGGACGATCAGCCTGTCGAACAGGCGCCGCGTGTCGTGCTGAAAAGACTGGTGGCTGAAGCTGCGAAGGAGGGGCTCCGGGTAAAGACCGGCGTGGAGCCCGAATTCTTTCTCATCTCTGCTGATGGTTCGGTGATTTCAGACGAGTTCGATACCGCCGAGAAGCCTTGCTACGACCAGCAGGCCGTGATGCGTCGGTACGATGTCATCGCCGAGATCTGCGACTATATGCTGGAACTCGGCTGGAAGCCCTATCAGAACGACCACGAGGATGCGAACGGCCAGTTCGAGATGAACTGGGAATATGACGATGTCCTGAAGACGGCGGACAAGCACTCCTTCTTCAAGTTCATGGTCAAGTCGGTCGCCGAAAAACACGGTCTTCGCGCCACCTTCATGCCGAAGCCCTTCAAGGGCCTGACCGGAAACGGCTGCCATGCCCACATCTCGGTCTGGGACATCGACGGCAGGGTCAACGCCTTCGCCGACAAGGAAATGGCCTTCGGCCTCTCCGCGCAGGGGAAAACCTTCCTCGGCGGCATCATGAAGCACGCTTCGGCGCTTGCTGCCATCACCAATCCGACGGTCAATTCCTACAAGCGCATCAATGCGCCGCGCACGACCTCAGGCGCGACATGGTCGCCGAACACCGTGACGTGGACGGGCAACAACCGCACTCACATGGTGCGCGTGCCGGGGCCCGGGCGCTTCGAGCTGCGCCTGCCGGACGGTGCGGTCAATCCATATCTCTTACAGGCGATCATCATCGCGGCCGGCCTCGACGGCATCCGCAGCCAGGCAGACCCCGGCCAGCACTATGATATCGATATGTATGCCGAGGGACACCTGGTGAAGGACGCGCCGCGCCTGCCGCTCAACCTGCTCGATGCGCTGCGCGCCTTTGATGCCGACGAAGGCCTGAAGGCGGCAATCGGGGCTGAGTTTTCCTCCGCCTATCTCAAGCTCAAGCACCGGGAATGGAATGCCTACTGCTCGCATTTCACCCAGTGGGAACGCGACAGCACGCTCGATATCTGAGCAGCCGGACCGACGTCTTCGCCATGCCGGGTTGGACAGCTCGGCATGACCGGACTCTCTATACCTGAAAGGGTGAAGGAAGAGACAGCATGAAGAGCTTCGTACTCACCGTATCCTGCAAATCGACGCGCGGCATCGTTGCGGCGATTTCGAGCTATCTGGCCGACAAAGGCTGCAACATCATCGACTCCAGCCAGTTCGACGATCTCGATACCGGCAGGTTCTTCATGCGCGTCAGCTTCATTTCGGAAGAGGGACTGTCGGGCTCCGCCATCAGCGCCGATTTTGCCGCCGTCGCCGCGCCCTTCGAGATGGATTACGACTTCCACGACA